>CAZOXY010000063.1:0-20535 GCA_964583955.1 uncultured Chloracidobacterium sp.
CAGATCGGTCTTTCCGTCGCCGTCAAAATCCGCATGGACATATCGCCGTCTCGGCGGCTCAGGCCCGGCATCGCCAAAAACGGTGAAAGTGATAAGCTGTGAGACGGAAAACCGCCCGCGGGCCATCGGTTCCCTTACATACCAGCGGCCATAAAAGGTCTTGCCGATCACGTCGGGAGCGTTCGGTATCTCCAGGCTGACGGAACCGTGTCCGCTTGCCGTCAGAGTGATCGTCCGTCTGGCAAAACTCCCGGACGCCGGAATGCTCAGCCCGACACCGGGATCAACCTCGTCGATCACCAGAACGGCTTCCGCCGAACCAAGCCCATCCTCAACGGCCACCGTAAAACTCGGATTACCGGCAAGCGGCGGTTCTATTGCGATGGCGCGCGGAACGATGCCGCTGCCGCCGGCGCGTCCCGATCCGGTGATCGTCGGAACATTGCCCGATTCCGTAAACAGCTTTGGCCGGTCAAATGGAGGCAGTTCGTCGCGGACACGCAGATCGGTCAAGGGACGTTTGAGAAAAGCCGCGAGAGCTTCGACATCTTCCGGCCAAAGCCCAAGCTGTCTGATCAGCGTGTGATCGACGTTGGTCGCGTCGTGGTCGCCGCCGCGATTGTAAAATTCGATGACCTCTTCCAGTGTTTCAAATGCGCCGTTGTGCATATACGGCCCGCGCAGTTCTACATTTCTGAGCGAAGGCGTCCTGAATTTCGCATCGTCGTCGGGGTCATTGGTTATTGCTCCGCGCCCACGATCCTCACTCTGCGGACGCACGGCGATATTGTGGTAAAGATCGTCGGTAAGCAGCGAACCCTCGTGACATACGTTGCACCGCATACTGATAAACAGGTCCATTCCCTCCTGTTCCTGCTCTGTCAGCCCTTCGATCATCGAGGCACGGCGGTCAAGCGGTGTGCGATCAGAAAAAAGCTGCCGCTCGTGTGATGATATCGCCATTGCGACGCGTGACGGCGTCACCTCCGGCGTTCCGAAAGCCTCCTCGAACAACTGCGGATACGTTCGTCCGTCTATCCAGTTTGTCAGCGAAGCGGGAACATCCACGGCAACTGCCAGCGGCTTTGCCCCGGAAATGCGGTCAACTATCTGCGTCCAGCTGCGTCCGATGTGAGCCATTTCCACATCAGAAACAGGCGGAGCAAGTATCTGGCTTTCGAGGCCTGCCCTTTCGGGAATGAGGATAATGTCGCTCAGCGGATCGCGGAAGGCGTCCGTTGCTCTGCCGTCCCAGAACAGCCCGTTCTCAGAATAACCGGCGTTCAGATATGAGAGCGCACGTCGGTTGGTGACTTGCGGAGCAAATCCAAATTGCGGCGAGACCTCATAAGTGCCGTCCAGATGATTTCGCGGAACGCCCGGCGAGCCGAATACATCGTCATCAGTGCCGTAGATCTGATCGAAACCGGGATTTGTCGTTGCCTGACTGCCGACATTGGTTCGCGGATCGGAACCGCCTTCGGCAGGCCGGTGACACGTTCCGCACGCGACTGTGCGCGTTGAAGAAAGCTGTTCATCCCAAAAAAGAGCTTTCCCCAGCGAGGCCTTTGCGGCTGTGACGGGATTTTCGGGCGACTCAAGCGGCGGCTCCAACGGCGGAAATGTTCCCGGAAACACCTGGCCCACAGCAATTCTTCCCTGAGCAGGTTCGCTCAAAGGGCCTTCGGCTCCGGGCCGTTCGGCGCGGACCCAATAAAAGTAGAGAGTGTTCTGCTGTCCGCTGGCGTCAAAAAGATAATTGCGCGGTGACGTGCCGACATCGGCAGCCGTCGCGGGATCGTTGACCGTGTTCCTGTAAACCCTGTAAACGGTCGCGTCGCGGACAGTGTCCCAATAAATGCCTATCTTGTCGGCATAATCGCCGTTCGATGCCTGCACGCCCGTCGGAGCAGTAAGAGTTCCGGCGCGAGCATTCGTATCGGGAAAAAGTCCATAAAAACCGGCCGCGAAACACGCGAACAGAAAGAGAACGAATAATTTTAATACTTGCATCAGTCCTGGGGGTTCCCGTGCTATGTCAGGCAGTATTCGACGGACATCAAGTAAAGCTCTGCCGAAAACCTCTGTAAAAATTTTAGCCGCCAGATTATATCACAGTATCGAAAATGCGGAATAAGCCCTGTTTTCCATATTTCCCCGGACTGTCTGCGGCCTTTTTTCAGTGGCTTTTACTGATGCTGTGTTCTGATATAGAATTGTTCCGATGAAACCACGCATATCGTTTCCCAAACAGCTTTCGCTCATACTTTTTGTCATTTTTGCTTTTGGCGGACACGGCTTTGTTCCGGCTCAGTCACCTGCTCCGGCTAGTCGGACTGTCAATCAGTTGACCGCTGATCTCGGCACTATTCTGGCCCGTCCCGAATACAGGCGAGCCCGCGTCGGGTTCAAGGTCGTCTCGCTGGGAAGCGGAAAGGCCATCTTTGAACAGGACGCGGAAAAATACTTCATGCCGGCGTCAAACATGAAGAATTTTACCGTCGCAACGGCGCTCGAAAAACTTTCGCCGGATTTTCGATTCCGAACGAGCATCTATGCCGCCGGGCCGGTCGAGAACGGCGTCATTCGCGGGCCGCTGCGTGTTTACGGACGCGGCGACATATCGCTGTCATATACGTTTGAGAACGGCGATATGCTCAAGGGCATCGACCGCGTCGCGGACGCTCTGACCGCCGCCGGTGTAAAAAGCATAGAAGGCGACATCATCGGCGACGAGACGTATTTCAGCGGAAGCTCGACACCGACAGGCTGGGAATGGGACGACCTGCAATGGTATTACGGCGCCGAGGTTTCCGCCCTGCCCGTAAACGACAACGCCGTCCGCCTGAGCGTAAAGCCGGGGCCGCTCGGTTACGGCTGCAGCGTCGAACTGGCACCGCAAAATGTCATTTATCGTGTTGTAAATTCATGCACCACGGTTGCCGAAGGCGGACGCCGCACATTGCGGATCGAGAAAAAGCTGGATCGCAACATCATCGAGATCTCCGGCGACCTGCCGGTGAAGAACGCCGGTTATCAGGGCTTCGTTACGGTTTCGCGTCCCGCCGAGCTTTTTGTCTCGCTGCTGCGTCAACGGCTGACGGATAAAGGCGTCAGCATCACGGGCAAAGCCTACGCGATAAATTCAAAAACGCTTTTACCCGGAGGCATTGACCATGAAGTGGCGTGGGTAGAATCGCCGCCGCTGTCCGTTATCGCCGCGAACACGATGAAGCCCAGCCAGAATATGTACACCGAAACGCTGCTCTGGACGCTTGGCGAGGAAGTTGGGCGAAAAATGCCCATGCCGCCGAACGGCTCTTCGCAAATGCAAAATATGGAAAGCCACGCCCTGGGCAAACGCGTGGTGCGTGAATTTCTAAAGGAGATCGGCGCCGGCGAGGACGCGATAATCCAGCAGGACGGCAGCGGCCTTGCGCGGGCAAATCAGGTAACGCCGTCGGCGGTGACACGCCTTTACGCCTATATGGCAAAGGAAAGCAAATACTCAAAGGCGTGGTATGAAAGCCTGACCATCGGCGGCGTTGACGGAACGCTCCGCAACCGGTTCAAGGGGACGCGCGGCGAAAAGAACGTTCGCGGCAAGACCGGAACCATCGCCCAGGTCTCTGCCCTGTCAGGCTATGTCAAGACAGCGGCCGGAGAAGAACTTGTTTTTTCCGCTCTGGTGAACGGAATACCTGCAACAAGCGAAAGAGTTTCGCTGATCGACGAACTGGTCGTTCTGCTGGCAAATTTTGACGGCAGGATCGACGTACAATAAGCATCCAGATATGTGCTTGGACAAAAAAGGGCGGGAAACAGGTAAAATGACCTGTTTCCCGCCCGATCTGTTGAAATGATGATATTTCAGCGAAGGTTTACCAGTGTCCGCCGCCTCCGCCGCGTCGTCCGCCTCCGCCTCCGCGATCGTCACGCGGACGAGCCTCGTTCACAACGATGTTGCGGCCATCGTAATCAGTTCCGTTGAACTGAGCGATGGCGTTGTTGGCATCGTCTTCGGTCGCCATTTCCACAAAACCAAATCCGCGCGAACGGCCGGTCTCTCGGTCAAATACCACATTGGCGGATTCTACCGCTCCCGCCGTTGCAAAATGCTCATGAAGGTCCTCGCTGGTTACGCGAAAAGACAGATTTCCTACGTAAAGTTTGCTGCTCATTTTCCTCTATTTATTATTTGATCCAAAGCGAAGCAAAAGAGGCAGGTAAACCGGAAGATATAGCTTGGGGTTCCTCCAAATGCGGCGGCGCGTCCCGACCATCAAAACCAAATGCTTCAAACCTGTCAACTAACCGAACTCTCTAACCGAACCGAAAAGCGCCGCTCACATTAACCGGACGATCCGCATCTGCCAAGACACTGTTGAGAGCAAATCAACAGAAGTATGCCTGTTTTCGCTGATTTAGGCAAGTTTTTTTATATAAATGAAGCCGTTCTCCAAAAAAGAGAACGGCAACTCTCGGGTTTGAGGTACTTCTATTGTTTTAGAAGTTCTACACGACGATTTCTTGCTCTTCCCAATTCGGTATCATTGCTTGCGACTGGCTTTGAATAACCATACCCGGCCGAAGAAAGCCTGGAAGCATCTATCCCGGCAGCCGTCAAAAATTCGACAACGGAAGCAGCCCGTCTTTCCGAAAGCCCCTGATTGAAATTTTCACCACCAACATTGTCAGTATGACCTTCGATGACCATTTTCCATTCAGGACTTTCTTTGAGAATTTTTACTATCTCCTGCAGTACAGTTTTGGATTCATCTCTGAGTTTGTCCGAGTTAAAGTCAAAGTTAATGCCGTAAACTATAGCCCTGCCGGTTTTCTCCAGGCGTTCTTTAAGTTTGGAAACGCCTGCTTCGCTTTGGTCGAATCCTTTGATATTCGGGCAACTGCCCGGAGTCTCACTGACCTTTTGAAAAGCTGTGAAGCTTGCTGCATTACCTTCTTCGTTCAGAGGCACAACAAACATATATTTGCCATTCTCACCAAAACTCGTAACGACATTCCTAACAGGATCTTCGGGAACGTAATGCCAGAGAAGCTGTGCCACATTACCATCTATACCGCCGGTAAAATAGTCAAAGTTCCCTTGTTCTTCACAACCCGTAAGACTAGTTCCTTTCTGCCGTAAATAGATGTCGCTGTATAAACCTTGCACCTTCATTTCCTCGGGTGTCAAAGCTGTCCATTTAAGAGTTGTTTCATCCTGATCCACTGCCCTGTATGTGCCGGTCAGACCGCTCAATGAGTCAGAGACCTTTTGGGTTCCATACCCCTTGATCTCTCCCAGACTTACACGCTGTGGATTGCTGATACTGTTCTTAACCGTCAGCTTAAGGTAACGGGCAGGAAGTTCGGCCTCTACGACAAAGAGCTTATTCGGGTCAATATCGCTCGGTAATGAAGTTTCTAATATTTTTTGGAAACCGGAGTCAGCGGATATGTTCGACACTTCGATCAGGATATCTTTTGCATTTGAGCCTTCGCCATAATAGTCATTGCCGTTGATAAAGGAGAAGTTTTTGAATATTGTCTCTCCCGGCAGAGAGATCACGAATTCCTGATCAGTTCCCTCGCCTTCCCTGGATATCCAAAACGCCTCGCCGCCGTCAAGGATATTGTGTGAGGAAAATTGCATAGAGCTAGGTACCGGAAATTTTAGCATTGCAGCACCTGATGCGAACGAAAGATAATTGGTGTCGGTAATATTTGATGTACCCGCCTCTTCTTTAACAGGCGTTGCCGTGCTTTCAGGCGTCGGGGCGGCATTACTGTTTGAACCGCCTCCACCTTGTTCATCAAACAGACCGCACGAAATGCCCGCAAGGGCTAAAAACATAAGTCCAAGAAAACCGTTTTTTTTCATTTTTAGATAAGGAAGCCTCCAGAGTCCAAGAAAATAATTCGTAAGCTTTTACGTAAGAGCGTTTAGAAGCTTGTCGTGAATGCCGCCGAAGCCTCCGTTGGACATTATCGCGACCACATCGCCTTCGGTAAGATCAGGCGTGAGATGTCCGATTATCGCGTCGGCGTCGGGCAGAGTGATGGCGGGCTTGCCGCCGTCGTTTATATCCGCGACGAGTTTCGGGACATCCAGCACCTCGCCGTATGTTTTGGCGTCCTCAGGATTGAAAACCCCGGCGATGATGACCGAATCAGCATGTGAGAACGCTTTTTTGTATGCGTCCTCGAACACGGACAGACGCGATGAGCGCGAACGCGGCTCGAACACGGCGATAAGGCGGCCCTCGCTGTATTTTTGCCGCAGGGCTTTCAGCGTCTCGTCAACGGCGGTCGGATGATGCGCGAAATCATCTATCACGGTCACGCCTTTTTCGACGCCGCGAACTTCCATCCGGCGTTTGACCGATTTGAACGTGTTGAGCGCTTCCTGAATTTTCTCTTTTGTAATTCCCCACGCGTCGGCGGCGATAATGACCGCCAGACAGTTGCGGACGTTGAACTCACCTGCCATCGCGGTTGAAAATTCGCCCCATTTTTCGCCCTCGTGAAAAACGGTGAACCGCATCTTGTCGCTGCCGAAATCTATGTTGCGTGCCTGCCATTTGGCGTTGCCGCCCAGGCCGAATGTTTCGACGGTCGTGTGCAGTTTGCCTTTCATCTGGTCGAGGACGGCAACGACCTCCGGTGAATCAATGCCGCATATCAGGCGGCCATTACCGGGAACAAGATTCATCAGACGCGAGAACTGCCATTTGATGGCGTCGAGGTCTTTGTAGATGTCGGCGTGATCGAATTCGATGTTGTTGATGATGGCTATCTCTGGCAGATAGGACATGAATTTCGGCTTTTTATCAAAAAATGCGGTGTCGTATTCGTCGCCCTCGATGATGAAATAATCGCTGTCGGTCACGCGAAAGCTCTGGCCGAAATTTTGTACCACTCCGCCGACGAGGAACGTCGGGTCAAGCCCGCCGACCTCGGCGATCCATGTCGCGATACTGGTGGTCGTTGTTTTGCCGTGAGTTCCGGCAACGACCAGCGAACGCTTTGCAGAAACCCGGGCATTCGTGACCGCATCGCTGCCGCGTATGAACACCTCACGCACCGTTTCGGCCTGTGAGCGGTATTCGAGCTTGCGGTTAAGAACCTCTTCCAGCTCAGGGTTGCCGCGCATTATCGTGTTGCCGACAATGGTGACGTCACGCGGCAGGTCGGTATTCTCCGCCTTGTAACCCTGCATTATCTCAATGCCAAGTTCCTCAAGCTGTGTTGACATCGGCGGATAGACATTCTGGTCCGAACCTGTGACCTTGTGCCCCCGCGCCTGCAGCATCCCCGCAAGGCTCGCCATCGCCGTCCCGCAAATTCCAATTAAGTGGTAGTGCATTAAAATGTTTCCTTGATAAACTGCCTGATCTTATCAGCTATCCGAGAGTGGATGTGTTTTGATTGCAGATGATCAATAAGTCGTTCAAACCGATCTTTAAGAGCGTCATTTTCCAGTTTCGACCTTACAAGCAACGACCTTTCAAGAAATTCTTCAGCCGTCAATAACTCGGAAGTCAAAGCCGCTTCAAGAAATTCAAGGTCTTTTGGACGACCGGCAGCTATCTTGCAAACGGCAAGGTCGTAAGGATCTAAACATTTTGCGACTATTTTCCCGTCAGGGTCATAAAGCGGCTTTAATCGGTCTTCCCATCCGGTCGGAAGCGTCACCGAAGCCAAACCCAGAGCATCGGCAAAAAAACTCTTTTCGACAGCAAACTCGCTAAATGCCCCATATTCTCTATTTATCGCGTCTCTCTCAGCAGCTTTGCCGCCAAATAATAAAAAATCACATTCTTCCGATTCCCTTACGGAAAGCGGCGGATCATCAGTTTGAGCAAAGAAGGATTGTGAGCCTACGATGATCGGAAGCTCATCACCGATAACTTCACTTACCAAGGAGATCAGCTCAAACAGGTACGATTTTTGCACAAGCGTCGTATATCTCCGTACGTTCTTCTTGAGTTATGATGCCCGTAAAGGGCGAGGAAGACCGAAGCCGTTGACCTTCATCATCATTCGCGGAAATGATCTTTCTTATTTCATCGGCTGACCTGGTTTCGAGGATCTCTTTCCACTCCAACAAAGCCAGATTACGCTGACCCTTACGTTCGGGGCTGCTCAGCCATCGATCAATATTATCGCGAGCTATTTTAAGCACACGTTTTTCATCGGCCAGCATCTTTTCTGCCACAGCCCGATGAAGCGCAAGCGATAACAGATCAACGAAGTTCATGTCCCAATTCTATCAGAAACCGACTGTTGTAAAGAAGCATTCATAACCGAAAGAAAGAATATAACCTAAATTTGCCTCCGCACATTCAATGGGTTAGTTTTATCTGGAGCCAGCGGCGTAGAAATGCAGAAAACGGGAACGATAATAATCGGCGGCGGGGTTGTCGGAGCGAGTGTGGCGTTTCACCTTGCCGAACGCGGTGCCAAAGATGTTCTGATATTGGAACGCGAGGCGGTGCAGGGACGCGGTTCGACCGGAGCGGCGACGGGCGGCGTCCGCTCTCAGTTCGAGACGGAGATCAATATAAAACTGTCGCTGTATTCGCTCGATTTCTTTAATAATTGGGAATACGACTGTGAATACGATCCGGCGGGCTATCTTTTCTTTGCGACCACGGATGAGCAGTTGGAATATCTGAAACAAAGCTCCGCACGCCAATGTAAACTCGGCGTTTGCGATGTCGAGATCATCGATGCGGCAGAGATAAAAAAGCTTGTTCCTTTCCTGAACTGCGACGACATCGTCGGCGGCAGTTTTGGTAAGCATGACGGATTTATCAACCCTCTTGCGGTAATGAACGGATTCACCGAATCGGCGTTAAGAAATGGGGCCGAGATACGATTTGAGACGCAGGCCACGGCAATCAATACAAAAAACGAAAAGATCGTTTCGGTCGAGACGAACAAGGGTATCATCGAATGTGAGAACGTCGTGCTTTGCACCGGCGCGTGGGCAAAACAACTTGCGGCAACAGCAGGTATCGGTCTGCCGGTCGAACCGCAGCGGCGGCAGATAGTTTGGGCAAGAGCCGCAGAGCCTTTGCCGACGGGTTTGCCGATGGTGATCGACATCGGCACGGGATTTCACTTTCGCCCCGCGAAAGACTGGAGCATCAAAACCACCCCAAATGTGCCGCCAAAAGGCGGAACTCAAAACGCGAGAGTTCCAAACCACGACGTGCTTTTCGCTTATCCAGACCCTGATGAACCGAGTTCAACCAACAGATCATTCGACGATGCTTTTATCGAAAAAGTATATCAGCGAGCAAAGTACCGCGCGCCGTATCTTTACGAAACCGAACTCGTGCGTGAAAAATGCCGGGCCGGGCTTTATGAGAACACGCCCGATCATCATGCGATACTCGGCGGTTGCGATATTAAGGGGCTGTATTTCGCAAACGGTTTTTCGGGCCACGGCGTTATGCATTCACCCGCGACGGGCCGAGCATTGGCTGAGATAATTCTTGATGGCAAGGCAAATTTTTTGGATGTTTCCTGTCTGAGGATCGAGCGGTTCTCAACCGGCAAACTGCTGCACGAAACAGCTTTTATTTGAATTTCACCGCAAAGAAACAGAGACGCAGAGGAAATTAACGCAAGTAAATCGCTGAAACGTATTTAAAACTCCGCGTCTTTGCGCCTCTGCGGTAAGATACTTGTATGACCACTGCCTTAATTCATCACCCGATCTACGAAAAGCACGACACCGGCCTCGGCCATCCCGAAACGGCAAAGCGTTACCGCGTTGTAATGGACGCTTTGCAGGGCGATGAAAAGCTGTGGACGTCGTTAAAAGAGATCACGCCTGAAAAAGCATCGCAGGGTTTGGTCCAGGCGGCCCATACAAAAGAACATTTCAAAAGGGTCGAAGGCGCGTTTGCCAACGGCCTGGACAGGCTTGACGCGGACACGGCGATCTCGATGCAGTCGTTTGATGCCGCGATGTTCGCCGCCGGCGGAGCCGTTGCCGCAGTCGATGCCGTAATGCAGGGCGAGGCAAAGAATGCATTTGTTGCGGTTCGTCCGCCGGGGCATCATGCAACGGCTGAACACGCAATGGGCTTTTGCCTGTTCAATAACGTAGCGGTCGCCGCACGCCACGCGCAAAACAAATATAAAGAAATAGAACGCGTCGCCATTATCGACTGGGACGTGCATCACGGCAACGGAACGCAAGGTATTTTTTATACCGATCCGAGCGTTTTCTTTTTTTCGATGCATCAATATCCGTGGTATCCGGGAACCGGTTCGCGCGGCGAAACCGGTCACAGCAGAGGCCTCGGCTCGACACTCAACGTTCCCGTAAAAGCATTTACAAAAGCAAAAGACCAGACCTCGGCATTTGAGGCTGCGTTGGAAGAAATGCTCTCAAAAGTAAAGCCTGACATTATCTTTATCTCCGCGGGGTTTGATGCTCATATAGACGATCCGCTCGGCCAGCTTCAGTTGGAGGACAGGGATTTTGCCGCGTGGACCAAGACCGTGATGCAGCTTGCAGACGAGGCCTGCGGGGGACGGCTTGTATCTTGTCTCGAAGGCGGTTACAACCTGGAAACGCTCGGACAAACGGTCAGAACCCATGTCGAAACGCTTGCGGCCTAAGCTGTAATTCAGCAACAGAAAAAAATTGTGATATTATCTTCAGTTAAATACGACTAGATTACGAGGTTTGCCCATGCCGGATGTAGAAATAATCTGCGTTCAATGTAAAGAGGTCTTTTTCTTTTCAGAAAAAGAACAGGAGCAGTTTTATCAGCGGAACATGATGGCCCCCCAAAGGTGTCTGAAGTGCCGCTCAAAAAAAGCTGCTGCCGGTGAAGATGGCCCCAAGCGATTCGAGATAGTTTGCGACAACTGCGGAAAACACGATCAGGTCCCGTTTCAGCCAAAGACCGGACGAACCGTTCTGTGCCGCGAGTGTCACGAGGCAAGCCGTTCGCGGGCACGCTACGCCAACTGACCGTGGAACACCAAAAATTTCCGGGCAAAGATAGCCCGGTCTCTGCTAAAATCGAATAACGCGCCGCCGTCCGATGGGCAACGCGGCCGATCCTTATAACCATATTTCGGAAACTCTTATGAACCTTGACACAGTTATCTACGAACTGAGCGGCACGGTCGCGACCATCCGCATGAACCGCCCTGACGCTCTCAACGCCCTCTCGCTTCAGTTGGGAAAAGACCTGAACATTGCCATAAACCAGGCTATCGCTGACAATGCGAGGGCCGTTATCCTGACCGGTTCGGGCCGCGCATTTTGCGCGGGCGGCGACCTGAGGGAAATGCAGGCAATGGGACAGCTTGAGGGACGCCTAGAGGCGTTTCTGGACGAACCGCTGAAAGATCTGCACAACATCGTCCGCCTGATACGCGAAACGCCGATACCGTTTGTCGCGGCGGTAAACGGCATCTGTGCCGGAGCTGGCGTCAATTTTGCCCTGGCCTGCGACATTGTCCTTGCCGCGGACGATGCCGCATTTCGCGAGGCTTTTGTCCGCATCGGCCTGACACCCGATTGCGGCGGAACATTCTTTTTGCCTCGGGCGATAGGAGAAAAACTTGCCGCCGAGATACTGATGACCGGCGATTCGATCTCAGCCCAGCGTGCCGTTGAAATAGGCATGATCAATCGCGCCGTTCCGACGCTGGAACTCACACAGGAAGCCGAAGCTCTGGCGAAAAAGCTTGCCGACGGGCCGACCGCTGCCATCGGCCGCATCAAGCGAATGCTGAATGCCAGTTCTTCAAACGACCTGTCGCAGCAGCTTGAGCTTGAGGCAGAGTGCCAATTGGAATCAGGCAAAGGCAATGATTTCAAGGAAGGCGTCGCCGCTTTCTTTGAAAAACGCGCTCCTCGTTTTCAAGGATCGTAAGCCGGTTCCACACTTAATCTTTTACGGAAGAGGATGTCCGAAAAGTCGGACCTGATCTGTGTATTTCGGTTTTATATCTGTGGACTGTGTGTTATTTCATGGACCTACGGGATTTTGACCACAGAACGAAGACACAGAAAATGACTTTTCAGAGATCCTCTTTTGCTTTCCCTCATTTTGTTTTTAGTCAGTTCTCCGCATTGGAAATCAAACCCGAATTACGCACTCGGACCACCCCGGCGAAAACCGGAACCGGCCTAACAGTTAATAGTTACACAGTTTACAGTTATTAGTTTTTTTTCAACTGTTAACTAAAAACTGACCAGCTATGAACTATTAGAAACTAAAACATTCAGCCGGATCACCTACATTTTGAACTTTGAGGTTCTCTGATAGGGATTCTGGGTTAAATGTTTGTTAATTCCTTTCTCAAACACAAAAAAATGTATTTCCCTTATTGCAAATGAATTTCATTTGCAATATAGTATCTCAAGTGACAAAGAGGATCAGAAAAAGTGACGCGAAAATTCCGTTACCTGATCCGCCGGGTTGAATCTTTGAACGACCGAAAATGTCACGAAAAAAGTTCGGGCCGTATCTCGGCCATGCGAATCAGGAACCAACAACAAATGCTTGATATGACAACTACTGACCAAACAGAACCGTCCTTGAATATATGGAACTGTCGCGGCTGCGGCGTTGTGCATCTGTCGCTTGGCGGAGTCGGGGTCAATCTTGACCAGGAAGAATTTCGCCGCTTTACGGAATCCGTCCTGCGCATATATTGCTACGAAGGATTTGGCGACGGCATTGAGATAGACCGCACGTTGGGCGACGGCATCGACATTCGCCGGGCGGTCCTGACAAGCTCCGAGATACATTAGCCGTGGTCCTGAAAACCACACTGCGGCAATTCGAAAGAAAGTTTCGCGGACACCCGTTCCGCATAGTTCTGCTTCGCTGAAATTTTACCCGCCTAGCCTGTATAAAACGTAAAACTGTAAACAAAAAAATCAAATTATCAGGCACTTCGGCAACGGAGTGCCCCCGCCTTTTTAAAGCCGATAATAAATCTGGATCACGGGCCGGGAATATGGTGCATGCCTTCTTCTTGTTTTTCTTTTCGGACATTGCGTCTTTGCGTGAACAAGCCAGTTTCACGCCAAGCCGCAAAGCACGCCAAGAAGAAGGGGAGAGAAATATTTGCTATCGCATGATCCCGTATAAACCTGTGGTCAAAGGACTTGGCTTTTTTGTTTCGGCGACGTATCCTTTGCTGATATGCGTTCGCTGACCTACACCGAACTGATAAGGACGAACCGAAATTTCCGCAATCTTCTTGGCGGGCAGGTGGTTGCCGAACTCGGTGCGTGGTTCAATTTTATCGCGGTGCTTGGGCTTATTCGCACCATCAGCGACGCGTCGGCTTTGGCTGCGGGAACGTTCTTTATCTGTCGCATACTTCCGTTTGCTTTTGCTTCGCCTTTTGCGGGGACGTTCGTTGACCGTTTCTCGCGGCGGACGGTGATGATCGCTGCCGATCTGGCGCGTGTCGGCATCGCTCTTGCCTTTTTGCTGGTCACATCACCCGAAAATCTTTGGATCGCTTATGCGGCGACGGTAATGCTTTCGCTTTTCGGCGCTTTTTTTGAAGGAGCAAAAAATGCGACAACGCCAAACCTGACCGGAAAAGAAGGGCTTTTAGCCGGAACGGCCCTGATCTTTTCCACCAGATTTTTGCTGATGGCGATCGGCTCGGCACTGGGCGGTTGGGCGGCGTCGATATTCGGCTATCAGGCGGCGTTCATCATTAACGCGATGTCGTTCCTTGTCTCTGCCTATCTGATATGGATGATACCGGAAGAGGCGACCCGAGACGACGAGACCGCAAAGCGAATGGCCGACAAAGAAAGACGGTCTTCATTTCTGACAGAGATGCGCGAAGGGATAAACTACGCCTTTCGCAATCATTTTGCCCTCACGATACTGATGATGAACGTCATTTGGGCGGTCGGCGGCGGAGCGGTGAACATAATATTTGAACGCGGCGGCGGTGTGTATTTCGCCGGGCTTGAAACGCGCGATCCTGACCGCGCCGTAGCGATGCTCTGGACGGCATCAGGCTTTGGGCTGGCAGCAGGAATGCTTATAGCTCACAGGACGTCGCTGTATCTTGACCTGAGAAACCGCCACAGCACGTTTATCTGGGTGACGCTGGTGCTGCACGGAATACTGTTCTCGGTGGCGGGACTGATGCCGACGCTTCTGCTTTTTTCGGTCTTTGTTTTTCTTTCGCGGCTGCTTATCGGGGTCGAATACGCGATACAGGAAACGCTTTTTCAACGCAGCCTGCCCGATCAGATACGCGGACGCATTTCGACGATAGACCGCGGAGCCGAACTGACGATGTTCGGCATTTCCAGTTATGTTTCCGCCGCGATGATGTTTCTGATCTCGCCGATGACGCTGACGATCATTTCAGGAATAATTTCGGCCCTGGCAGGAGTCGTCTGGTTCTTGAGGCATACCGATTCGGATTTCAAACCGGACGGCCGAGAGGCGTCAGAAACCGCTGCTTCGTAAACCGGTCTTACGCGGTGATTATCACGCCTTTTGTTCCGGTCAATTCGGAAAAATCCTTTGTATAAACGGCCTTGACGTTTTTTACGCGTGAGACGGTATCGACCATTTCCTGAGTGGAGATTAGTCCTGTTTCGACGTGAGCTATCGCCCATTGTTTTATATGGCGGGCGATGTCCAGCGTTTCCTCGACCAGCCGCAGATACTGTGATTTCATTTCCACCGCCATCCCGAGCATTCCGTTGCGGGATGATTCAAAAGCCGGCCAAAATTCATTGCCGCCGCGAAGCCATTCCTCACGCCAGACCGACTTGTCCGAAACCGCAAGGCGATTGGTCGTCCGCGAAGGAGGCAGCCGCAGGAACATCAGATCGCAATGGCTTTCCGCGATGAATTCCTTTATGGCCTGGTTCCGGCAACTGTTGCTTTCGCCGTTATTGACAGGTTCGGGAAGGATGGAGCGGAACCGCCCAAATGCTTTTGAGAGCGGCTGACGGATCTCACGCGTTTCTTCGGTGAATGACAGGGCGTAATCGCCGACGGACATTACCAATGAGGCCCCGATGGCAAATGCCAGCGGCGACGAAAGGCGGTCAAGATTTGCCCGGATGTTGTCGAACCACCACGCGTCCGTTTCGCTGAACCACGTTCTGAGCGCCGGATTTCGGAGTTTGTAGCCCGGCACGTAAACGTCCTCAAGGATCGTTTCGACATCGGCGTCGGTGGGCTATTCAGAATGGTTCTGTATCAAGGCAAGCGCCCGCGTCCACGAGGACTGCAAGGGATCGTTCGCGATGACACGTATGTCATGCCGTTTCAGATACATGCCCAAAAGCGGTTCGGGCGTAAACGGCGAGGCGACAGAACCGAACTTGAGCCGACGCAGAACGTTCAGTTCAAAAGCCAGCCAGCCGACGGGAGCGGATTTTGTTTGGATCAGCATTTACTTTGTGTCAGTCTATCTAAAGCTATTTGAGTTTTTCCAGAAACCGGTCAACATTGAGTTTGGCTATTAAGTCTGCGGAGCAGACGGTATATCGGTAGCTACAGGTGGAGCGGAGCGAAACCTGTAGTCAGACCGACCAGTACGCTAAGCCTGTGAAACAGGCGAAACAAATGTCAATATGCCGCGTGTTTCACACGCTTGGCGAATGGTTCCATCCTTACTACAGGTTCTGCTTCGCGGCACCTGTAGCTATTACTATTGCCGTCTGCTCCGCAGACTTATTAAGTGTCATTCAACATTCCTCGGTTTTTCAATGAACTTTACTTGCTAAAAACGGTTGAGAAGTCACGGAAGCCTTTGAATTCCAGGGCGTTGCCGCTGGGGTCGAGGAAGAACATCGTCGCCTGCTCACCGACCTCGCCGGCAAAGCGTATTTTTGGCTCGATGACAAATTCGACGCCTTTTGTTTTGAGTTTCTCGGCAAGTTCCTTCCATTCGTCCATACCGAGCAGAATGCCGAAATGCGGTATCGGAACGGCGTCGGCGTCAACGCCATTCGTCACGTTCTGCCGTGTAAATTCGGGCGCGAGATGCGTGACGATCTGGTGGCCGTAAAGGCTGAAATCTATCCAGCATTCGGAACTGCGGCCTTCCTCACACTCCAGAATACCGCCGTAAAACTCGCGGGCGGCGTCAAGATCGTGGACAGGGAAAGCAAGATGGAAAAAGTTTTTCATAAAGTATTCAGATCATAGAATAAGGACTTAAGGGACCTATGCGACCTATATGTCCTATGTGTCTTATCTTATTCGGCTAAACCGCCTTTGCAATCTGCCTGATCGAACCAAGGTGATATGCCGTGTGGGCTATCATGGCGATGGCGTTTCCGGTCGCGTCGTCGTGCCATTCTTCCACCGAAGCAAAGCATCTCAGCGTTGATTCGTACGTTCGGCGGACGCTGTCGCGAAGGGCGGCCCATTCGGCATCGTTCACGGTTTCGATAAGCCAGCTCTGCTCCCAGTTGACAGGTTCGGTGCGGCCGTTAATGAATTCGCACAGCCTGTCCAGATAAAATTTTGCGTGTTCGGTGTGAGCGGCGATGGTTGCTCCGCCAAGCGTTTGCGAAGCGGCTTCGGCAGACACCGCGTCAAGCGAGTTGAAGATGCCCACGCCGCGGTCAAGATACGCGCTTCCCTGCCCTTCCGGCGAGCCTTCAAACGTCTCCCGGAATATAATGAGCAGATTCCTCAGAAAGTCTTCTTTCTTTAGGTTATCCATTGTCAGACCACCGGTGATTGTTTACATCCGCCAATACGTTAAAATACAAACTGATGAAAGACGACAAGACCGCTCAATTCATTGACCTGCTGCAAGAGAGCCTGCGCGGCCAGACCTTTGTAAAGCTGACCCTTGCCAATTATAAAGGCTCGGCGGACGAACCGCAACGCATTCTGGCACGGCTGATAGATACAAAAAAAGGAACGAGGTTCTTTGTTCAGTACAAATTTGCGACGCGCGACGTTGTCAAAAATCATTCTTTGGATGAGGGCGTTGAGATCGTGAAGAACAATTTGGCAAAGGGCTTCAGGAACGCTCATCTGTTTACAACGGAAAGCGATCATCAACTGGAGATCGGCAAGAAGTCTGCACGGCTCCATCGCGGCAAGCCTACCTTTACAACGCTGCCTTCGACCAGCCACGACAGGGCAAAGAACGACCTGATCGGCAAAGACACCTATTATCTGAAAGCCCTCGGCATAACGACGGAACAAGGCGAGGTCAAGGCTCCGCAGCAGTCGAAATGGCGGCAAATAAACAAATTTGTCGAGGTCATTCGCGACCTGTATGAACGATCGGGGCTGAAGGAAAAACAGAAGCTCCGCATAGCGGACATGGGTTCAGGCAAAGGCTATCTTACATTTGCTGCGTATGATTATTTCACCAACACGTTGAAAAAGGACGTTGACATGGTCGGCGTGGACACAAAGACGGAAACCGTTCGTCTGTGCAATGATGTCGCTAAAGCGGGCGGCTTTACCGGGCTGAGGTTTGAAGAAGGGCTGATAGCCGGCCTGGACACGAAAGGCGTCGATATCCTTATTGCCCTACACGCCTGTGACACCGCGACCGACGACGCTCTTTTTAAGGGAATTTCTGAAAACGCCGAGATCATATTGGCGGCGCCGTGCTGTCACAGCGAACTGAAAAAACAGGTGAGGGCGCCCGCCGAACTCAAAAGCATCCTGAAACACCCTGTTATGCTGGAACGGACGGCCGAGATGATAACTGACGGCATCCGCGCGATGCTTCTTGAACAAAATGGTTATTCGACAAAGATCTTTGAATTTGTCCCCACGGAACACACGCCGAAAAACAATATGATAGCGGCGGTCAAAGCTTCCCGCCGGAAAAAGGACGAAACCGCCGTCCGCGAAATAATGGAAATATACGGCATACAAAAGCAACACCTGAGCAAATTGCTGAAAAGATAGCATCGAGAAAATTAGATTCCACTGACATTTTATAGAAAATGTTTTACCGAAGACCTTTTAGAACGCGAATCGGGCGGATGCAGCGGATAAAATCCGATCTTAGGTTCTGAATCCGCGTGGATCCGCCGAATCAGCTTGATCCGCGTTCAAGAAAATTGCCAAAAATTGAAAATATCAACAAAACATGGTGTCTGACACAAAGACATACAATGTATGCTTGATTCTTGACCGATATTTCAGGTATTATATGAGTTTGCCTCTATATTCAGGAGAAAGCCTGAGGGCTGTTTAATAAAATGAAACCGGAAATTCATCCTAATTACCAAGAAATAACCGTTGCGTGTGCCTGCGGAGCCTCATTCAAGACCCGTTCGACGATGGGCGAGGACCTGCACGTTGAAATTTGTTCGGAATGCCACCCGTTCTTTACGGGCAAGCAGAAACTGGTTGATACGGCAGGACGCGTTGATCGCTTCAACCGCCGTTATGCCAGGGGAGCACAGGCATCTCAACAGTGATAGAAGACCGTTATTAGCCGTAAAAATTGACGCCGACGCCTTTGCGCCGTTAGATATGGGTGTGCGAACATTCGCACCGTCTAAGGCAAAAAAAGGGTCGGCGTTTTCCTTTTCGGACGGACATTGCCATTTTGGCTGTTTTTAGGAGGCCTGCTTATGAAACAGAGAAAATATTCGCGAAAGTTGCGGTTCCTGCATACGGTCTTTGCCATGGAGCGGGACCTGATAGTCGGCGGACAGGCCGTCATGGAAGGCGTAATGATGCGAACGCCGTCCGCTTATGCCATCGCGTGCCGTAAGTCTGACGGCAGCATCGTCACGACAGCCGAAAAACTGCCGAAATGGAGCGATAAATACAAGTGGCTGAACATACCGGTTCTTCGCGGCGGAGCGACGCTGATACAGACGATGGCTTTGGGCGTTAAAGCTTTGAATTTCTCAGCCAAAATATACGAGGACGATCAAAACGCTCAAAAAGAGACCGTCAGGGCAGCCGAACCGCAGACTGAAATGGCTCTTGCCGAAGGCACTACGGATGAGAACTTTACAAAAGCTCCGGCCACGGTCGTAATGCCCGAAGATAAAAAGAAAGGTGCGGCAAAACAATCCGCCGGTGCGGTCGGTTCCATCATCTTCGCTCTCGCATTCAATATAGCTTTGTTCGTGGTTGCGCCGCTTTTGCTGACGAACGTCTGGTTCATCGCGATGGGCTGGGCAGAAGCTCCGGTTTTGGCACAAAGCGCCGGTTGGTGGGAACTTTCCAAAGCCTACATAATGGAGACCAAACCGCACTCATGGGTGGCGTTCAATCTGGTTGACGGCGTTATCAGAATGATCTTTTTTGTGATCATGATCTATTCGATGTCTTTCCTGAAGGACATCCGCCGCGTCTTTGAATATCACGGAGCCGAACACAAGACCGTTTTCACGTGGGAAAAAGGGCTGGACCTGACGGTGAACAACGCCCTGCCGCAAAAACGCCAGCATCCGCGATGCGGAACCTCGTTCCTGATGGTCGTGATGCTTGTGGCGATAGTCCTCTTTTCGGTCATTAAATTTGACGCAATGTGGATGAACCTGGCGGTTCGCATCGCGCTGATGCCGCTGGTCGCGGGGCTTTCGTATGAGGTCATCCGCTACGCCGCCAAAAAGGAATCAAGCGCGATATTTAAGCTGATGACCCTGCCGGGCATCTGGCTCCAGAACATAACCACACAGGAACCCGACGGCGACCAGCTTGAGGTCGCGATAGAAGCCCTGAACGAATCGCTAAAACTCGAACCACAAACAGTTCAATGAACCGCAGAGACGCAAAGACGCTGAGAAAACAATTATAGGACTCTCTGCGACTCTGTGTCTCGGCGGTAAAAATTATGTTAGAAAGATTAGCCCAGATCGAAAAAAGCTACGAAGAACTGACGGAACAGATCTCCTCGCCGGAGTTCATGTCCGATATGACGGCGTATGCAAAGCTGATGAAGCAGCACCGGAACCTTGGCGAGATAGTCGAAAAATATCGCGAGGTAAAAAAGCTCCGTGAGGACCTGACCGGCGCAAAAGAACTGGCTGATGCTGCGGGGGCCGATGACGAAATGGGCCAGATGGCGCGTGCCGAAGTAGAGGAGATAGAAGAAAAGCTGCCGATCATAGAAGAAGAGCTGAAATTCCTGCTTTTGCCAAAAGATCCGCATGACGAAAAGAACGTTATTCTTGAGATCAGGGCCGGAACGGGCGGCGATGAAGCGACGCTTTTTGCTGCGGAAATATTGCGAATGTATGCCCGCTATGCGGAACGTCGAGGCTGGAAAATGGAAGTCATGGAAGCGGCTGACACGGGTGTCGGCGGCATCAAGGAAGCCATTGCGATGATAGAGGGCGACAATGTTTATTCCAGCCTGCGTTACGAATCGGGCGTTCATCGCGTTCAGCGCGTTCCGCAAACTGAGGCGAGCGGCAGGATACACACGTCCGCGATCACTGTGGCGGTTCTGCCCGAAGCCGAAGAGGTTGACATCCAGATAAATCAGAACGACCTTCGCATAGACACATTTTGCTCATCGGGGCCGGGCGGCCAGTCGGTAAAC
>CAZOXY010000064.1:0-20319 GCA_964583955.1 uncultured Chloracidobacterium sp.
TTTCATTTCAGTAGTTTAGCCTATCCCTTTTTTGGCTTAACTACCATAGACCCTAGTTTTTTTAACTCTTAACAAAAAACTAACCAACTATTAACTGTTATTAGTTATGCTGTTAATCTCTTTCGACAGCCATCGCAACTGAATTACCGCCGCCGAGGCACAATCCCGCGACGCCACGCTTAGCCCCGCGGCGCTTCATCTCATACAACAGTGTGGTCAATACGCGTGAGCCGGAGTTTCCTATGGCATGGCCGAGAGCGACCGCGCCGCCGTTTACATTGACCTTTTCCGGATCGATGCCAAGTTCCTTCATCACGCCGAGGGCCTGCACTGAAAATGCCTCGTTCAATTCAAAGAGATCGACATCTTCCAGCGACCAACCTGCTTTCGCGACCGCGCGGCGAATGCCTTCGACCGGAGCGAGCATTATCAGCCTTGGTTCGATGCCTGAAACAGCGTGTGAAACGATCCGACCGAGCGGCTCGACACCCATATCAGCGGCCTTTTCTTCTGATGTCACAACCAGAGCAGAGGCTCCGTCATTCACGCCCGGAGCATTTCCGGCCGTTACGGTGCCGCCGTCTTTTTTGAACGCCGGACGCAGTTTGCCAAGAGCGTCGATGGTGGTTTCCGGGCGGACAGGTTCGTCGTAATCCAAAATGATCGGGTCGCCTTTTTTCTGCGGTATTTCGATCGGCACGATCTCATCCGCAAAGCGTCCTGACTCTTGTGCCTCCGCTGCCTTTCGATGCGAATTGAAAGCAAATTCGTCCTGTGTTTCTCTGGTGATCTGGTGTTTTTCGGCAACCACTTCACCGGTGTTTCCCATGTGCCAGTTCTCAAACGGACACCACAGCCCGTCATTGATCATAAGATCAACTACTGTCTGATTTCCCATTCGATAACCGTCTCTGGCTCCGGGCATTGCATAAGGAATGTTTGACATTGACTCCATTCCGCCCGCAACAACAAAGTCAGCGTCGCCAAGCCGCACGGACTGTCCCGCAAGAGCGACCGCACGAAGCCCCGAACCGCAGACCATGTTCACCGTCAGCGCGGAAACTTCCGGCGGCAGGCCCGCTTTTAACGCCGCCTGTCTTGCAGGCGCCTGGCCGATGCCCGCCTGAACTACGCAGCCCATGATGACCTCGTCGATCTTTGCCTGATCGACACCGGCCCGCTTTATTGCTTCTTTTATGGCGATAGCTCCAAGATCGGGAGCCAAAAAACCTTTTAATAAACCCTGAAATTTGCCCGTAGGAGTTCGGGCAGCACTGATAATAACCGCATTTTTGGATGACATTGTGAAAATTATCCCCTTATAAAATTAAGTAATTCTGAACCAAGTGTAGCAAAAGTCGAAACAAACTTCATATCACGGCCAAAGTCTCTATGACAGATAAAATTGTAAGTATTTAATTTTCTGGTTACGTCAATTTTGTTATTCTGATAGTGCAAAAAGAAGTTTAAACGTTCGTCAATACATCTCATATAGAAATTTCACACATCATGGAGGGAAGTTGAATGCTTATTGCGCTCGAAGGAAGTTCACCTACGATCTTCGGAGAAAACAATTACAAATATTACGTCTGGCACGCCTATCGTGACACCAAACAAAGGCCAAAGCTTTATGTGGAAGGGCCGGCGGCAATATCCTGGGGGCCGAGTCCGGTCAATATCAGAAAAATGGCAAATAAGGCGACAGCGCTGATCCACGCAAATTCCGGCCCGATATTTCTGATAGGCTGGAGCCGCGGGGCCGCAGCGTGCATTCAGGTGGCCCATGACATAAAAAACAGCGGAAAGCAGATAGACGCAATGTTCCTTTTTGACGCGGTCGATCAGGACGGTTCGACGAACAGCGATCTTAACTTCATCCCCAACTGTGTGAAGGTCTGTTATCATGCGATAGCGATCAAAAAGAGTTGGATGGACAGGCAGTTGTTCCCCACGTGCGGCCGCGACGCCGGTGCCGATGTCGATTACAAAAAGAAAACCTTCGACACATCGCATGGCGGCATTGCCGGCGCCGGTGACGAAGGCGATGATGGTTCCAAAGGTTGGATGTGGGGCAAATTAAGGCAACACGGCGTATTGTAAGAGACCTAAATATGTCATTTGATCACAGATTTTCTCCGGGAGATGTTCTCGTCTTTCAGCTTGAAAGCGGGTTTGGGCTTTTAAGGTTTTTGGGAGTGGATGAGAATGAACAGGATCCTGCATGGCACGTGATGGCCTATGCCGATCTTTTCCCGGATGTGGAACTAGCGGAAGCGGCGGCTGCCAACCCTCAGCGGTTGGCTGTCGCCAGTCCGTTATTGAGCATGACCACACGTGCTTTTGAGAACACACAGGTTGCAAAGATCAGTAATATTGAATTGACTGACGCCGAGACAGCACCGCTTATAGCCTGGAGAAACGATCCGAACCGCTCAGTTTCCGAGCGTTCGGTGAGGCTGCTGCTTGGGCTAAGGTAGGTTTTTCATTTTATCTACAAGTTGTTTCGTAGTTCGGTCGGTTATGGTCGGCGGTACCATATTCCCGGGTTGAGGTGCGGTTAATTCACGGGTGTCTTTTCCTTCAATAACACTTCTGTCAGGTGTTATTTTCCGCAAATGATCTCTAAGCTGATAAGACCGCCAAATGGTTTGCGTATGCCATACCGTCATTGCGATCAATAGCCCTGCCGTGATGTAGATGAGCGGATGTGTCTCTGGCCTAAAACCCAGAAACGCATAAATGAAGAATAGCCAGCGTAAGACACGATATCGCGGTCATCCAGCTAAACACCAGATTGATCTTGACATGCTCTTCCGGCGGACGTTTTTTTGACGGGATATTATCCAGGTCAGGTAAGAACACACCACAGCCGCGGCAGTAAGCCTCCGGCATTTGGTCTGAAGTTCCGCATCGTGGACAATACATAATTCGGTTTTTTCTAAGCTTTTTGACGTTCTGCTTTTCTTCGCTTCAGTTCCGTTTCGAGCAGTACCAGTTCACGGCTCATTTGTCCGGCAACTGATGTGTTTTCCTCAGCCCGCCGGATGAGATACGGCACTGTGTCGCGAACCGGCCCGTACGGCAGATACTTCGAGACATTATACCCATTAGCCGCCAGCACATAGGACAGGTTGTCGCTCATTCCGTATAGCTGAGAGAAAAAGACCTGAGGATGGTCATGAGGAATGGATCGTTCGTGCATAAGCCGCGCCAGCCGCCGACAGCTTTCTTCATTGTGCGTGGCTGCGACGAATGCCGTCGTGTCCAGATGATCCAGGCAGTAGCGGACGGCCTCATCATAATCCGCATCGGTCGATGCCTTATCGATATGGATCGGGGAATCATATCCCATCTCTTCCGCCCTTTCCCTTTCCTTTTCCATGTAGGCTCCGCGGACGAGCTTTACGCCCAGCATATAGCCTTCATTTTCGGCTTTGAGCGCGGCTTCGCGCAGGAAGTTCAGCCGATCTTTTCGATATAACTGGATAGTGTTGAAAACGATCACACGGCCACGGTTGTGAAGTGCCATCATTTCGGTCGCAAGATCGTCAATGGCGGCTTGTATCCATGAATCTTCAGCGTCGATGAAGACGGGCTGTTCCAGTTCCGCCGCGAGGCCGCATATTTCCCGAACGCGGTCATGAAGGTTCTCGGATTTTGCCTGGCCCTTGGCATCCAGAGGCTGCCGTGCACTAAGCTTTTCAAGTGTGCCAAACGGAGCGATGCCCGAGACCTTGAACACGGCAAAAGGTATGTTCGGGTCGCCGCTTGCGCGTCGGATGGTCCGTAGTATCTCTTCCTTGGTCGTGTCAAACTCGGCTTCGGTCGTTTTTCCTTCCACGGAATAATCCAGTATCGTCCCGATGCCGGAAGCTCCAAGCCTGGCTATTGCACCCTGACATTCCTCTATTGTCTCGCCGCCGCAGAAATGCTCGAACGCGGTTCGTTTGATTATGCCGTCAATGGGCAGGCCAATGGAAAGTGCGAATTTCGCGGCTCCCGTGCCGATGGAATTCAGCAGCGGAGAGTTCATCAGTTTGAACAAACGATACTTTTCGCGCAGCTCGGCGTCAGTCTTATCGGCAAAGGCGACTTTGGTGTCTTGAAAATCGATCGAGAATGCGGTCATAAAAAGGATAATTTACCACAGAGACGCGGAGACGCGGAGTATAACAAGTAAAAAATCCGGGCAAATTGTGTCTTTTGCACAATTAACTTATCATTCTTATTTCATCTCCGCGACTTTGTGTCTCCGCGGTTAAAAACATTTTATGAGCAAAGCACTTCCTAAGCGTTCGGAAAATTATTCGGAATGGTACAACGAGATCGTCAAGCGTGCCGATCTGGCTGAAAATTCGGCTGTTCGCGGCTGTATGGTGATAAAGCCGTATGGTTTTGCGATATGGGAAAAGATGCAGCGTGCGTTGGACGATATGTTCAAGGCAACGGGCCACGTAAACGCCTATTTTCCTCTTTTTGTGCCGAAATCCTTTCTTGAAAAGGAAGAGGAACATGCCGAGGGCTTTGCAAAGGAGTGCGCCGTCGTCACGCATTACCGCCTGAAAGCCAACCCTGACGGCAAAGGGCTGATGGTCGATCCTGACGCGAAACTGGAGGAAGAACTCATCATTCGTCCAACGTCCGAAGCGATCATCTGGAACACTTACAAGAACTGGATACAGTCCTGGCGCGATCTGCCGCTGCTGATAAACCAGTGGGCAAACGTGGTTCGTTGGGAAATGCGGACGCGGCTTTTTTTGCGAACTGCCGAATTCCTCTGGCAGGAAGGCCATACGGCCCATGCGACCGAAGAAGAAGCTATTGAAGAAACCGAGCGGATGCTTGGCGTGTATGCCGATTTTGCGGAGAACTGGATGGCTTTGCCGGTCGTTCAGGGCGTGAAATCGCCCAATGAACGCTTTGCCGGAGCGATCGAGACATATTGCATCGAAGCTCTGATGCAGGACGGTAAGGCCTTGCAATGCGGCACTTCACATTTTCTCGGCCAGAATTTCGCCAAGTCGTTCGACGTAAAATTTGTCAATAAAGAGAACCGGCTTGAGTATGCGTGGGCAACATCGTGGGGCGTTTCGACGCGTCTGATGGGAGCCTTGATAATGGCGCATTCCGACGATAACGGCCTCGTGCTGCCGCCCAAACTGGCGCCGATTCAGGTGGTGATAATCCCGATCCACAAGACCGAGGAAGACCTGGCGAAGATCACCGAAAAGATCGAGCCGATAATTTCCGAACTGAAAGCAGATGGTATTTCAGTAAAATTCGACGATGACGACAAACAGCGTTCAGGCTGGAAATTTGCCGAGTATGAACTGAAAGGCGTTCCGGTGCGTTTGGCAATGGGTATGCGCGATCTGGAAAACGGCACGATAGAGATCGCACGCAGAGACACGCTGACCAAGGAATCCGTTCCTGTGGATGGCGTTGTGGAAACCGTAAAAGGCCTTTTGGAAGAGATGCAGTCGGCTATTTACCAAAAGGCGCTCGCTTTTCGCGAAGAGAACACCTTTGTTGTCGATACGTGGGATGAATTCAAGGAGCAGATCGAAAAAGGCGGTTTTGTGATGGCACACTGGGACGGAACTGCCGAAACCGAGGAAAAGATCAAAGAGGAAACAAAGGCTACGGTCAGATGTATTCCGCTGGTCGGTATAGAAGAGGCCGGAAAATGTGTCTATACCGGCGCAGAATCGCCCAGACGTGTCGTTTTCGCTAAAGCCTATTAACGTCATCCGATCAAATTCTGCATGTTTATGCGAACCAGAGATGCAGAAGGCCTAACGGTTTATACGGTTCCTGCCAAGATATTGCCACTCACGAGTGCCGATCGGTTTTGCCGCTGATCGGCCATTTGCTTGTTCCCCGCTGTAAAAAATTTTAGACTTTTTAACATTTATAAGCGTCTTATTATCAATGGGAAACACGCTGCGGCACGGAGGCCGTGTCGTGTTAACGGCACCGAGAAGAAATGTTGGCTGACCTTTCGGATGAAAAACTGGTGGAGATGTGTAATGCCGGCGATACGGAAGCTTTCGGCGTTATCGTTACCCGCTGGGAGCGCAAGATATTCGCGCTCTGTTTTGGAATGCTCGGACGCGAGGACGAGGCACGCGACGCGGCCCAGGAAACGTTCATTGCCGCCTTTCGCAACCTTGGCAATTTTCGGGGCGATGCAAAGGTCTCTTCGTGGCTTCATCGCATTGCGGTCAACCAATGCCTGACGACGAAGCGAAGGACAAAGACGCGAAGCGAGGAATTTCTTGATGAAGACTCAAATGAGGCCGAACGTGTTTTTGTCGCTCCGGCCGGAGCTACGCCGTCAAGCATTTCCGAACAGGGAGAACGGCTTTATCTTGTTCGACAGGCTGTACACTCTCTTCCTGTCGATCTTCGCCAGGTTATCGTGATGAAGGAATTTGAGGAGATGACATTTCAGCAGATCTCCGACACGCTCGATATGCCGCTCAGCACGGTAAAAAGCCGCCTTTACACGGCGTTGAAACAGCTTCGGCTCAAACTGGAGGGACTTCCGATAGAGGTTGCCTAAAATGATGAACAGCAGAGAAGAAAAATTTGAATGCATAAAAAAAGAGGACCTCGTTGCCTATCTCTATAACGAGATGCCGGGCAGAGAGCTTCCCCTTTTTGAAACGCATCTTGCGGACTGTCAGGCGTGCATTGATGAATTCGCGGCGTTATCCGCTTCGCGTTACGCGGTCTATGAGTGGCAAAAACTGGAATTTGCCCCTTTGGAAACTCCTGTTTTTGACGTGCCGCGTCATGAGGCGACAGCTCAAAAGGCCGGCTGGCTGGAAGGGCTTCGCGAACTGCTTTCGTTCAGGCCGGCTATGGCCGCCGCCGGTTCGTTTGCCGCTCTCGTCATTGCCGCTCTGCTTGGTTACAGTATTTTTGTGGGGCCTGACGGCGCCAACGACATGGTCGCGGTGGAAACAGGCGATATGGCCGTGTCTGAAATAGCAACTATGTCTCCGCAGCCCCGAACGCAAATAAATAATCCCGAAACGGTTGATAACAGCGGATCTGACGGATCAGTAGGCAGAATTTCGGAACCTGCTTTTGCTTCGTCGCCGGAGCGGCAGTCCGGGACATCTTATCGGCCCGCAAAAACACGGCGTCGGGCATCTGCACAGCAAACAGCGGTTCCCGCCCGAACATCTTATCGTTTGAACGATGTGGATGATCTTTCTGACGACGGTTTGAGGCTGGCGGATCTTTTGGATGAGGTTTAAGTATATCGATATGTATCTTTTGAATTTATTCATCAATAGCAGATATTTAAGGAGCATAATTCTGCCGACGATCATCGTTTTTGGCTCCACGGTCATTGTATTCGGACAGGGCCATCCGCCCGGTTCACGTCCGGGTGGCGGTGACAAGCCGAAAGAACCCGGCGTGGTCCGTCAGTTGGGCCTGACCCCTGAGCAGGTCGAGCAATTCAAGGCCGTAAAGGATGAATGGAACGAGGCCCGACAGCAGGCCTATCGTGCCAACCGTGACGCCGTAAGAGAACTCGACGCGGCGATCTATGCAGACAATATCGACGATGCTCTTGTCGAACAGCGTCTGCGGGCGGTGCAGGAAACCCAGGCAGAGGTCACGCGCATCCGTTTTGCCGAGGAGATAGCGATCCGCCGCATCCTGACGCCTGAGCAGTTGACGAAGTTTCGTGAAGCTCGCCGCCGGTTCGTCGCTGCACGCGAAGCAATGGACAAACAGCGAAAGGAAAGAGAGCCAATGCGAAAGCCCGAACCTCCTCGCCATCCGTAGGCACGCATTACAAACACTTTGTGTCCACCCGCAGAGGCCGATGGCTTAAATGCTGTCGGCCTCTTTATTTGGTGTTTACAGAGGTTCGTTGTAACCTTTATCAAGCGTGATACTTGCAAGACAGACCGTTTCCCTTTTGGTTGCCGGATGCATTCCTTACTAAGATTTCTTTCCGAGCTTCAGGATGTCAGCCTGCTTTTGTGGCAGGCATTTCTTAGTCTTTGGAGCAAACCAAGATATTACGCCGACACGATACGTCAGATGGATTATGTCGGCGTCGGTTCCCTGCCGATCGTGCTTCTGACCGGATTCTTCACCGGTGCCGTTCTGCTTTTGCAAACATTTGAGACATTTCAGTATTACAGTATGCAGAACGAATCAGGCCGTCTGGTCGCCACCAGCCTGATCCGGGAACTCGGCCCCGTGCTTTCGGCCCTGATGGTTTCCGGCCGGATAGGCTCGGCCATTGCCGCCGAACTTGGTTCGATGGTCGTCTCACAGCAGATAGATGCAATGCGGGCGCTCGGGACCGATCCGATTCGTAAACTTGTTTTGCCGCGAATAATAGCCCTCGTGGTAATGATGCCTTTGCTGACGGTCGCGGCGGACATCTTTGGGCTGATAGGCGGGGGAGCGGTCGCCTCTCTTATGTATAATCAGGAAACAAGCGTTTATACATATTCGGTCAGGACCGGCATTTCAACATCCGATCTGCTTGGCGGCATTATAAAACCCATATTCTTCGGCCTTATCATCGGCAGTGTGGCGTGTCACAAGGGGTTAAGCACATCGGGCGGAACGGTCGGCGTCGGACGTTCAGTGACGAACGCGGTCGTTATTTCGTCGATCTGGGTCATCATCTTTGACTTTTTCCTGTCAAAGATGCTGCAGTACTTTCTCGACATCGGTCGTTTATAGTTCATATAATCTGGTAAACAATGCTTTCGTCAAACGAAAACGAGACCGATACATATACCAAGAAGGTGTCCGACGAGTTCGAGGCCTCGGCTCCTGAATTTGACGACGCTGTCGATGCCCCTGACAGAATGCGGCCGGCGATAGAGTTTCGCGATGTTCATCTCGCCTTTGATGACAAGGTCATCCTTGACGGTGTCAGTTTTTCGGTAAAAAAGGGCCAGACAAAGATAGTTCTAGGAAGAAGCGGAAGCGGAAAGTCCACAATAATTCGGATGATACTTGGCCTGCTAAAGCCCGACGCAGGACAGATATTCATAGACGGCGAGGAAATAACGCACCATTCAGAGCCTGATATGATGTCCGTTCGTCAAAAGATCGGCATGGTGTTTCAGGAAGGAGCGTTGTTTGACTCGCTTTCCGTGTATGATAACGTAGCTTACAGGCTCCTTGAACAGGGCGTTCCCGAAGACGAGACCGACGTCGAGGTAAGGCGAATGCTCCGATTCGTCGATCTTGAGGACGCGATAGAAAAAATGCCCAACGAACTTTCCGGCGGTATGCGGCGGCGCGTCGGCATTGCGAGGGCTTTGGTCGGTGATCCGCAGATAGTGCTTTTTGATGAACCGACGGCGGGACTTGATCCGCCGACGGCCAGGACAATATGCGAACTTGCGATAAAGCTTCGCGATCTGCAGGATGTTTCGTCCATATTCGTCACGCACGAAATGAACAACCTGCGGTATTTGTCATCGGAATACGCAACCGTGAATGACGAGGGCCAGGTCGTTTATGAAAAAGAAGGTGAAAAGCTCTGTTTGATAAACACGGAAATAATGATGATCCGCGACGGGCAGATAATATTCAGCGGCAAGGATGAAGAGCTTCAACGCAACGAAGATCCGTACATAAGACGCTTCATTCACGGCACATGAACTTTGGCTTTTAACAATGGCGACATCCAGGAACAAATTGACGTTCAGCCAGCTTCGGGTCGGGATCTTTGTCCTGTTCGGGCTGCTCGTGCTTGCTTTTCTGATCCTCAACTCGACAGGTGATTTCAACCCCTTTGAAAAGAAACTGCGGTTAAAGGCAAGATTTGCCGCCGCTGACGGGCTGCGCGAGGGTTCTGAGGTGCAGCTTGCCGGTGTCCGCATCGGGAAGGTCCGTCAGGTCACGTTGTTGGATCCGGGAGCGGCCGGAGACGCCAAGATCGAGGCCGTAATGGTCGTGGATCAGGAACTGGGCGGACGCCCTATCTCCGAAAGGATCAGAACGGATTCTACCGCTCAGCTTATTGCCGTATCCATTCTGGCAAACGACAAGATAATCAATATTTCTCCGGGAACCGAAGAAGGCCAGCCGGTAAAGGAAGATCATGTTCTTGATTCCAGCGAGGCCATTTCGATAAACCAGCTTACCAAGACCGGGAACGACCTGCTTCAGCAGATAAACAAGCTGGCGGTGCCGACGAATGAGATACTGAACAAGGCAAACAGGGGCGACGGGACGTTGGGGCGTATCGTTAACGATGAATCGCTGTATCAAAATTTGGACGCCACGGTCGCGGAGACAAAACTCACGATGGTCAAGCTCCAAACGACCATTGACAAACTGAATAAGGGCGACGGCACTGCCGGACAGTTCATAAACAACCCTGAGCTTTATAACAACCTGAACCGGACAGTTGCCCAGCTTGAATCGATCTCAACCGACATTAGAGAAGGCCGTGGAACTGCCGGAAAGTTCGTCACCGATGATGCTCTTTACAACGAAACCCGTGCGGCCATTATCGACCTTCGCACGACCGCCGCAAAGGTCAGCGCCATTGCCGATGACCTGAAACTTATAACCGGCGATCTTGCGGGCGGCAGCGGCTCGCTGGGCAAATTCCTAAAGGATGAACAGCTCTACGAAAATGCCCGCGACACTCTGGCTCGGTTTAATTCCACCGCTACGCGAATCGAAAATATCCTCGCCGATGCACAGGCCGGAAAAGGCACGCTCGGACGACTGGTGACGGACGAGACGCTCTATAACAACATAAATCAGACGGCATCAAACATAAATCAACTGTCGAGCGAAGGCAGCAAGCTGATCTATGATTTTCGTCAGAATCCGAGAAAATATCTCCGTATCCGCGTGTCGATCTTTTAGAGACCTTCGGCGACACTTCATAACTACCTCACTTTACAATCTCAATTATTGTGTATAATATTCAAATATGCATTGATTATGCATATTTGAATGGAGGAGCATACACGATTGCGAAAGAACGAACGTCAGCAGCTTGTCCTCAACATTGTTTCGGCTGGTAATGTCGGCAGTCAGGACCAGATCGTCGAAATGCTGGCAAAACATGGCTTTACAGCAACACAGGCAAGCGTTTCGCGTGACCTGGAGGAACTTGAGATAACAAAGGTCAACGGGCGTTATGTTCGTGCTGTGCCGTCTTCTGCCGGTTTGCCGTATGGAAACATTTCTATTGAAACCGCTGGAGAAAATCTGACCGTCGTAAAATGCGGTGCCGGACTGGCTTCGGCACTTGCCGTAAAGATCGACGCCGCAAATCTTAACGGAATAGTCGGGACCATCGCCGGCGACGACACGATCTTTATCGCCGTGACGGGAAAGAGTGCGCAGAAGCGGGTGAACCGGGGTTTGAGGGATTTATTTGATGTCTAGCGAAGAGAAAATAAAGATCGCGATATTTGGCGGTTCCGGTTACGGCGGCAGCGAATTGCTGCGCATCCTGTTATTTCATCCAAATGCGGAGATCGTGCTGGTCACGGCTAACGAACATGCGGGAAAGGCGGTCGGTGAAGTTCATAAAAATCTAAATGGGCTGACGGATCTTCGTTTTGAAAGCGCACCGGAGGACCTTTCGACATTGAATGACATCGATCTGGCATTTTTCGGGCTGCCGCACGGTCAGGCGATTGATCTGATACCGAAACTTCCCTCTCACGTAAAGGCTATCGATCTTTCCGGTGATTTTCGCATCGACAATGCAGAAACTTTTAAGAAATTTTACAAGCTCGACCACGCAGGAACTATACAAGAGAAATTTGTTTACGGGTTGACGGAGACGAATCGCGAAGCTATAAAGGACGCTCAATACATAGCAAATCCGGGCTGTTTTGCCACCGCGACGCTGCTTGCACTGGCCCCGATGGCAAAAAATGGTTTGCTTTCAGGCCGTGTCGTCGTAGATGCCAAAACAGGCTCTTCGGGTTCGGGTGCAAAGCCTGCTGCCAATACACATCATCCGCAAAGGATGAACTCTTTTTACGCATACAAACCATTTACGCACCAGCATGTGCCGGAGATAGAACAGCATCTGCACTCGGTCGGGGAATTCGGGAACGAACTGGTTTTTATGACACACAGCCTGCCGGTCACACGCGGGATATTTGCCTCTTGCTATATTGAGCTGAGCGAAGAACTGTCGAGTGAAGATGTGATGCAGATATATAGGGATTTTTACCATCCGTCAGGATCTGCATCTACGGCAGACAGCTTTTTTATCAGGCTCGTTGATGGTTCGCCGGACATCAACTGGGTAAAGAACACAAATTTTTGCGATATTGCTGTTCATACAAGCGGCAAGAATGCCGTGATCTTTTCAGCAATAGATAATCTGGTAAAAGGGGCGGCGGGACAGGCTGTCCAGAATATGAACCTGATGTTCGGGTTGGATGAAAGAACGGGATTGTTGTTCACAGGAAGCAATCCTTAAAGGTCAGAACCGTCTGCGTCAGCGGGCGGCCAGATCGAATAGCCAAGCGTGAAATTTTATAACAAACAATGCAGTTTTCTGACACAAAAATACTGGAAGACACCTTCCAACTCGCCACCTATAAAAAGATGAACGTCGCTGTTGAGCGTGGCGAAGGTGCGTGGGTCTGGACGAGCAACGGTGAAAAATACCTTGACCTTTACGGCGGCCATGCGGTTTGCGCGACCGGACATTCGCATCCGCATGTGGTGAAGGCGATAAAGGAACAGGCGGAAAAGCTTTTGTTCTATTCAAATCTTGTTTATTCCGAGATCAGAGGCCGCGCGGCTGAAAAGCTCGTATCTGTTGCTCCGGCGTCGCTGACGAAAGCTTTTTTTTGCAACTCCGGTACTGAGGCGAACGAAAACGCGATGCGGATGGCGCGCATGGCGACCGGCCGCGAAAAAATAGTTTCATTCACCGGCGGCTTTCACGGACGAACGGCGGATTCTATTTCGGCAACATTCCTTGGCAAGTACCGCGAGATCGGCAGGCCGAATGTTCCGCATCATGTCGAAGCTGAGTTCGGAAATATTGAAAATATAAAAGCCCTCGTTGACGATCAAACAGCAGGCGTAATAATTGAACCGATACAATCAATGGCCGGTGTCCGTGAGGCTCCGCCGGAGTTTTTCCGAGAGCTTCGCAAAGTGTGTGACGCAAACGGCGCGGTTCTCATTTTTGATGAAGTGCAGACCGGAATAGGCCGTATCGGAAACTGGTTCTTTGCGGGCAGCGATCTTGCCGGCGGTGCAGAACCGGACATCATAACGCTTGCAAAATCGCTCGGCAGCGGCGTTCCGGTCGGGGCATGTCTGGTCAATGACCGCGTTTCGTCTAATATAAAAGAAAATGATCTCGGCACGACATTTGGCGGAGGAATGTTGGCGATGGCCGCCGTTCTCGCCACTCTGGAAGCGATAGAACAGGACGGAATGATCGAAAATGCAAGGGCCGTTGAGCAGCATCTGCGGGATGCTCTTGCGGACGCTGATGGAGTGGTTTTGATCCGCGGAAAAGGCTGTCTGCTCGGAATAGAATTTGATCAATCGTGTTCTCATGTTCACGCAAAACTGCTTGAAAATAAAATAATCACGGGAACATCAAGTGATGTAAAAGTGCTGCGGCTGCTTCCGCCGCTTTGTGTCACGAAAAGCGAGATCGACATGTTTGCTGCTCTCTTATAGGACCTATAAGTCCTATAAGACGTATAAGTCCTATGAATTTTCTTACAACAAAAGACCTTGGCCGGAACGAACTGGATGCCATGATCGTTTCGGCGTTGGATTTTAAGAGCGGCGTCGCTGAAGCAAAACCGCTGGCCGGAAGATCGGTCGCGCTTGTTTTTTTCAACCCCAGTTTGCGGACGCGTGCTTCGATGCAGGTTGGGATATATGAGCTTGGCGGGAACGCGGTGATACTTGAGCCGGGCAGCACATCGTGGACGCTGGAGCATCGCGAGGGAGCGGTTATGGACGGCGACAAGACCGAGCATCTTGCCGAGTTTGTTCGCGTTTTGGAAAGGTATGTTTCGGCGATAGGCGTCAGGACATTTGCTGAGCTAAAGGATTGGGAAACCGAAAGAACCGATCCGATATTGAATGCCTTTGCAAAATACGCGAGCGTTCCGGTTATCAATCTCGAATCGGCGATGCATCATCCGTGTCAGGCGATGGCGGATATGATGACGATCAAAGAGCGGTTTGCGACAGAGCAGACAGAGAAATATAAAAATAAAAGCTCTGTGTCCTCTGTGGCTAAAAAAGTTTTGCTGACGTGGGCGTGGCACCCCAAGCCGCTGCCGATGGCCGTGCCTAACAGCTTTGCTCTGGCGGCGGCACAGTTCGGACATGATCTGCGTATCGCTCATCCAAAGGGTTATGAGCTTGATGATGAACTGATCGAGGAGATCAAAAAACATTCGGCGGACGCGGGCGGCAGCGTGGAATTTACCAATGATGTCGGATCGGCATTTGATGATGCCGAGGTGGTCTATGCTAAAAGCTGGGGCAGCAAATATCATTACGGCAATGCGAATCAGGACATTCGCGAACGTGCCGTTTATCGTGACAAATGGATAGTGGACGAGGCGAAAATGGCAAGGACAAATGACGCGATATTCATGCACTGCCTCCCGGTCAGGCGAAACGTCATCGTAACGGATGGTGTCATAGATTCTCCGCGTTCGGTCGTGATAGATCAGGCGGAAAATCGTCTGCATATTCAGAAGGCAATATTAACCATGATTCCGCATTAGAGAAATTTCAGGTTTAAAATAGCGTGGATCAGGCGATCTATTTCAATTTCAAACAGTTAACAGTTAAAAAAAACTAATAACTGTAAACTGTGTAACTATGAACTGTTAGGCTGATTCCGGCTATAGCCGAGGGATTTCTAATGCGCAATTTGATGTTATAAAAGACGGATTTTCATCAGGAAATATGGATATAGAAACACTCGATCTGCTTCGCGAGGCTCTTCCCTACATTCAGCGGTTCAAAGGGCATACGTTCGTCGTGAAATTTTCCGGCAAGGTCACTGAAGACAAGGAAAATCTCGCCTCGTTGGCGGAGGAGCTTGCCTTGCTGCATCAGGTCGGCATACGCGTTTGCGTGATACACGGCGGCGGCAAACAGCTTACCGAACTGGCGCAGAAACTTGGTGTTGTGCAGACCGTTATCGAAGGCCGCCGCGTGACGGACGATGACACGCTTGACCTGGCGAAGATGATATTTCGCGGCAAGATAAATACGGAAATTCTTTCGGAACTTCGCGGACGCGGGATCGAAGCGGTTGGGCTTTCAGGAGTTGACGGCGGCGTGATAAAAGCGGTTCGCCGTCCGCCAAAGGACGTTCTTAACCGCGAGACGGGTGTTACCGAGTCAGTGGATTTCGGCCACGTCGGCGACATTGTCAGTGTTGACACGCATCTGATCGAACTGCTGCTCGGCGGCGGTTATCTGCCGATCATTTCTTCATTAGGTGCAGATGACACGGGCAAAGTCTTTAATATAAATGCCGACACGATCGCAGCCGAGATCGCCGTCAGCCTGAAGGCCGAAAAACTGATATTGCTTTCAGATGTGAATGGCATTTACCTTGACCCGAATGATAAGGCGACAAAACTTGACCGGTTGACCGTAGCTGAAGCCGAAGAAATGATAGAAACGGGCAAGGCGACCGGCGGAATGATACCAAAGCTGCAAAGCCTTGTTTCGATTCTTGAACGCGGCGTGCATTCGGCACACGTCATCAGCGGTTCCACACGGAATGCTCTGCTCTCAGAGGTTTTCACCGATGAGGGAACGGGGACGATGTTTATTCGGTAACAACACAAGGCGAAAATGAAAAAGACGGGCCGATGATCGCCCGTCTTCATTTTTTTGGTGCTCAGGGCGGGACTCGAACCCGCACGGATCGCTCCACACGCCCCTCAAACGTGCGCGGCTACCAATTACGCCACCTGAGCAATACTGAAAAGATCTAGTTATTCGCCGGAGCTGGTGCTTCCGTGGAATTATCAGCCGGTTTATCCGCTGACGGTTCGGCCGCTTCTGAAGAATTGGCATTCGTTTCAGATGCAGGTGCTTCGGCCGGCTGCTCTGTCGCATTTGCATCCGCCGCTTCCGTGGTCGATTCGACGGTCGGTTCAGCAACCGATTGCAGTACCGAAGTGCCGCCCTGAAGCGCAGGCAATGAGATCAAAAAAGCCGCGACCATGAACACCGTCGCCGAAACTATCGTGATCTTTGACAAGATCGACGCGGTTCCGCGCGGGCCAAAAGCCGAGCTTGAGATATTGCTTGTGAACAATGCTCCGGCGTCGGTTTTTCCCGGCTGAAGCAGCACGGTGGCTACAAGCATTATGCTGGCAACAAAAAATAAAGTGTATAGAACGTATATCAACTCTTTAGTTCACCTTTTTCGGCCCACGTCATCTCGTGACATTCAGGCCTATTTATAATTGACAATGCGGGCAAAGCTTTCCGCTTCCAAACTAGCCCCGCCGACCAATGCTCCGTCAACGTCATCCTGTGACATCAACTCGACTACGTTGTCGGGTTTGACCGATCCGCCGTATAAGATCCTTGTCTTGTTGGCAATGTCAGAACCATGAACAGACGCAATGGTTTGACGAATGAACCGGTGCATTTCTTGAGCCTGCTCCGGCGTGGCGGTTTTACCCGTACCTATCGCCCAAACAGGCTCGTAAGCGATAATGATACGTTCCATATCGGCGACTGTCAAACCTGCAAGTCCATCAATAAGCTGTGTTTTTACGACCGATTCGGCATTGCCCGCTTCCCGTTCCGCCAGGTGTTCGCCGACGCAAACTATCGGTGTCAGGCCCGCCGCCAACGCAGCTTTGGTCTTGCGATTGACCGTCTCATCGGTTTCGCCAAAAAACTGTCTTCTTTCGGAATGGCCGATGATTACGTGTGTGCATCCGGCGTCTTTTAACATCACGGGAGCCACCTCGCCTGTTAAAGCTCCAAATTCGTTCTGCACAGCGCAATCCTGAGCGGCAACCCGTATATTCGAGCCTTCCAGCCTATCCGCGACCGTTTTCAAAGCCGTGAACACCGGCGCCAATATGACATCACAGTGATTAGCATTCGCGACCAGCGGTTTTAACGCAACAGCCGTCTCAACTGATTCGCCGATCAGCTTGTACATCTTCCAGTTTCCTGCAATTACGGGTTTTCTCATTGTTTTTGTTCAAATTTCAATATCTTATTTTCTTTTGAAGGCCCATTCTCTGCATCCATCATTTTTTGATCCTCAAGATGAGGCTCCGGTCCCAGACCGAGATTAAATACTAAATGAGCACTAAAATCTTCAAAAGCACTGACGACCATAGCATTATAAAAGCTATGTTTATCAAATTCGGTTCGAGAGTGGTTGTCAAACGTATCTGATGCAGAGTCATAAGTTATATGTTCCGCAGGGGCAGATTCCAGATCAAAGAAATAGCTCTCGGAGTCGTCTGCTACTTTCAACAATAGACCCCATTGGATCAGTATTCCAGGAGACCAATTTCGGTCTTCATACGGAATATCTTTCTCTTCAACATCGTAATAGATGGAATCCAGAAAGGATATTTCATATTTTACGATGAATTGAGGACATACCGAGGGACATTCCGTTACGACTTCAAGAACATCATCCTGAAACACCTTTTGAAACGCAGATCGTAAATGGGTAAAAAGCAGTACTTCACGTTCCAACATTCTTTCTGGTGAGAATGTTGTTCCTAAAGGAATGACGGTCTTTACCTCAAACTCTTCCTTGATCTGATCGATCAGATCAGCAGGGATTTCAGCTTTTCTTTCAAAGCTGACTGCGACCTTATGCTGATGTGTCTCTTTAGCCTGTTTTAATAATGCGATTACCGCATTTACGGCGTCTTCGTCGAATTCGGAGCCAATGGTCGATCTGTATCTCGCTTCGGCCTCATCATAAAAGGTCTTAAGTCTTGATTCGGAGATGGGTACAAAACGTCCTTTAGGGTGAGTTGCAATATACTCGCGATAACTTGAGGCTTTGTTAGCGGCCTCTGCTTTTTGCCAGCTAAGCGAATCATCAAAATACTCGTTCAACAGCAAAGATGAGCTTAAGCCGAACGCCGCAACAACCATGACAGCGGTTACGGTCAATAGTGGTTGCATGATCGGTGTTTTCTGATCAATTTTATTAAGATCATCGATCAAGCCGACAACCTGCTCCGATGTGTTCGAAGCGGAATTTGCCAGAGCTTTGTTTTTTATTTCGACGATTTTATCGACCGAATCTTCAGCAGCATCAATGTCATAGACGAATGTTGTAAATTCTCGGTCCGCAAACTGGAGGCTTATCTTTGAATGGTCATAAGCGCGACCTTTATATCTGTGGGCACAGTCTATATTTACCAGATCAACAAGCGGATACCAGTGAAAAAAGGATTTTTCGATAACAACAAATATATGTGGCGTTATTAAAAGCCCTCGGGCTGCCTCTTTCCGAAGTTTAGATAAAAGAGCGGTCACTCCTATGACCAGCGAAAAGGCTCCGAAAAGCAATAGACAGCTAATAAGTCCGGTTTTCAGCCAAGACCAGGTAAAATCATAAGAAAGCCAAAGTGCGAAAATAAAAATTACCGATCCCGCGATGATCAACGGTATCGAGTGGATACGAGTATGATCAGGGAGAAATAACCGCTCTTCACCCTTAATGCGCTCGAGAAGTCGTTTATTAACCGAATTGGATGAAATTCTAGCCATCTATCGATCATTGAGAGCCGCAACGCCGGGCAATACGTCGCCGGCAAGGAATTCCAGTGTGGCGCCGCCGCCGGTGGAGATGTGGGAAATTTTATCGGCGAGTCCGGCCTGATTTATCGCGGCTACGGAATCGCCTCCGCCGACGATGGATGTCGCGCCTTTATCGGTTGCATCGGCAACGGCGTTTGCGGTGGCGACGGTTCCCTCGTCAAACGGTTTTTCCTCGAACATTCCCATCGGGCCGTTCCACAGGATGGTCTTTGCTCCTTCAAGAGCAGCCTTGAATATTTCGATGGTTTCGGGGCCGATGTCGAGTCCAACGAGGCCGGTGTTGGTAAATTCAATCTGTATCGCCTTTCGCGAGTTGATCGGGTCATAAGAATCAACGACCTGATGGTCGGTCGGCAGGATAAGTTCGACACCCGCGTTTTTGGCCTGCTGTTCGATCTCAAGAGCTTTCGGCATCATATCGTCCTCGACCAGCGATTTGCCTACTGTAAAGCCCTGTGCCTTGAAGAAAGTGTAAGCCATCGCGCCGCCGATCAGCAGTTTATCGACCTTGCGTTCGATCAGGGATTCGATGACCGGTATTTTGTCCGAAACCTTTGCTCCGCCGAGAATGGCGACAAAAGGCCTGTCCGGGTTTTCGAGGGCCTTGCCGAGGAATTCAAGCTCCTTTTCCATCAAAAGCCCGGCGACGCACGTATCGACAAAATGCGTTATGCCCTCAGTAGAAGCATGAGCGCGATGGGCGGTTCCGAAAGCGTCATTTACATAAACGTCAATGCCCTCGGCAAGCTGCTTCGCAAAGTCGGGATCGTTCTTTTCCTCGCCGGCGTCAAGCCTGAGGTTTTCACGCATCACAACTTCACCGTCATTCATTGCGGAAACCAATGAGGCTATATTTCCGTTCTGTTCAAATGCCACGGTTGCACCCATATATTCAGAAAGCTTTTCAGCTACCGGCTTAAGCGTATATTTACCAGCGTCATACGGCAAGCCTTTTTCCTCAGCCTTCTTCTTATCCTTCAGCGGACGGCCAAGATGCGACACGAGAATGACCTTTGCTCCCTGTTCGACAGCATATTTGATCGTCGGCAGTGCCGCACGGATGCGCGTGTCGTCAGTGATCTCTCCGTTCTTGATCGGCACGTTGAAATCAACGCGGATAAAGACCGTCTTGCCCGCTATATCTACATCTTTGATTGTCTTTTTTTGCATGGCCTTTTTACTGAAAAATTATGAAGCCAGACGTATTGCCGTCTCTTCAGCCGTTTCAGCTAATTTGGTTGACGAAACCCCCGAATAGCCTTTTGGCGGTTCGACAAGACGAAGGTGTTGGGCAACATGGCCTTTCCGCAAAGCCACGCCGACTGATTGATTTTCTTCAATGTCTTCATTTCCCCAAGTTGTCCAATTTTGGCGCGGGAAACGTGCGAAAAGCTCAAGAAAAGGGCCTGGAGAACAACTTTCAATAATGTCAAAGATTTCGTCAGGCTTCCGTGAATGTTCTCTTTTTCGTGTTGCAAGAAAGTTAACTTGCCCCCGGACGGTCGCAAG
>CAZOXY010000065.1:0-20076 GCA_964583955.1 uncultured Chloracidobacterium sp.
CTCGGTGCGTATTTTTGACGCTAAGCCGTATCTGGACAAGGGAATTTTCACCGAGCCGTCATTAAAGGTCAACTCGAGGTTGTAATTCTCCCCGGCTTTCGCTGAAATTACCTTTTTCATAACATTATTTTAACGGTTCTATCTTAAATACCGGCTGGCCGTTTACTGCCAGTTCCCAATTTGCCATGAGTTCATCCTGATGGATCTCTATCCATGCTTCAAGGAGTTTCCTTTTAGATGTTTTTAACGACCCTTCTATCAAATTGCCTTGCGGGATGCCAACTACCGCTTCTTCATCACCGCATTTCACATGAACGTGCGGCAGGTTATGTTGTTTGTTATCGAAATAATACATCAGAACGATAACACCATAAAACATTGAGATTACGGGCATAAGATCCGATCTATTCAGCAAATGCTTCTTCCACAACTACAACTATTCTAAGTTCAACGCCAAGAATAGTAAACTCCCATCATGATTGTTACAAAACTGCAACAGTGTGTGACGTATCTGCATCACTTTTGACCTGGCCCAAAACGTATAAGACTAATTTCTAAGGCTTTGGCTGGTTGGCATACATGTTGTAGGCAGAGATGTTTGAGTCATTACTTGCTATGAACCAGACCACGCTTGCCAACTCAATTCAGATCTCGGGTATCGGCCTGCACACGGGTGTAGATGTCAATCTTAAGCTGAAGCCCGCGCCCGAAAATACCGGATATATTTTTGTCCGCACCGATCTGGATGATTTTGAGATACCTGCATCGGTCGAGTATGTCGGGCATTGCAGCTATGCGACAACGCTTGTGCGTCGCGGCGTGGTGCTTTCCACCTGTGAACATCTTCTTTCCGCATTGCGCGGAGCGAGTGTGGATAACTGTTTCATCGAACTGGACAACATCGAAATACCCATCCTCGACGGTTCGAGCGAGAATTTTTATGATCTGATCCTCAAGGCAGGCATCGTTGAACAAAATGTCCCAAAAAGGTTTCTGCAAGTCCTGAAAAAGGTGGATTACGATCAGGACGGACGAAGGATGTCGATCGAGCCTGCGGACGGCTTTGAGATCGAGTGCGTTATCGATTTTGACCATCCTTTCATCAAGCGACAGTCATTTCATTTCGTCGCCGACAATGGTTCCTACGGCCGCGAGATCGCCTCGGCGAGGACGTTTGGGTTTACGCACGAGATAGATATGCTCCGCAAGGCAAACCTGGCTCTTGGCGGTTCGCTTGACAACGCCATTGTGCTGACCGACAGCGGTATGCTCAATGAAACGCCGCTGCGTTTCACCGACGAATTTGTCCGCCACAAGATATTGGACATCATCGGCGACGTCGCCCTTGCCGGCCTGCCCGTCCTCGGTAAGATAACGGCAGAAAAAAGCGGCCACGCCGTCCACGCCGCCCTGATGAGCAAATTGCTTAAAACCGAAGGAGCGTGGGGGATATATGAATATAATGCCGACTCGATGACATGAAGAGCCAGGAACCCCGAACCTCCCTCAGCGTCATTTTTCTCGTTGCCAATAAAAATACATGGACAAATTGATCACGCGCTTCTAACCCAAGATATTTTCTTTAACGTTATCGGGTTTCTGCCCCTCGGTTCCTCATTTCGGCATTTTTCGCTCAATTTGCGCATTCATTCTACGCTGAGCCAAAAAATGGAAGCAATCTGACTCTCAAATTTCCCCAAACGGGTGTAAAATAACGATCGAAACCCATTTGCGTGGTCTTAGTTATAAAACGCACAAGATATCAGTAGTCCACAATATAGGAGAATTTGATGATGAGGACTTTCTTCAGAAAGTTTGTATTTGCCTTCTTTGTTTTCGCATTGCTGCTGCCCGCTGCTGCGGTCGCACAGGGTCCGGCCACCGCAGATAATGCGGAATTGATCGCAAAAAGACACGCGATCGAAAATGAACTGCGTTCGGTCGCCGTCATTGACCGAAAAGTTATGGTGCCGATGCGTGACGGGAAACGCATGGCAGCAGACATCTACCGGCCAAAGGACGATTCGAAAAAATATCCCATCATCTTTTCCCGAACTCCGTACAATTTCAATTATTGGGACGTAAGGCTCGGCGCACCGCGTGATATGACGACCGTTCTGGACGCCGTAAAACGCGGCTATGCCTACGTCTTAATGAATGAACGCGGCCATTTCTTTTCCGAGGGAAATTACGAGATACTCGGAGCCCCGCTGACAGACGGCGAAGACGCTTTGACCTGGATGTCCAACCAACCGTGGTCAAATAAAAAGATCGGAGCCATCGGATGTTCATCGACCGCCGAATGGCAGCCGGCAGTTGCCGCAATGGGACACCCCGCGTTCACGACAATGATCGCGCAGGGCTTCGGTGCCGGCATCGGCCGCGTAGGCCAATACTACGAGCAGGGAAACTGGTTTCGCGGCGGTGCGATGCAGATGCTTTTCATACCCTGGATAACCGGACAGCAAAACCAGGTGCGGCCGATGTTCCCTCCCGAGACAACGCAGGAAGAACTGATCGCTGCGTCAAAACTCTTCGACCTTGCCCAACAGTCGCCGCGCGTCGATTGGTCCGAAGCTCTCAAGCATCTGCCGGTCATGGACATCATCAAGGCGGCAGGCGGCCCGAAAGGAATGTTCGCCGATGAGATGCCGATCCCGACCGGCGGAGCGATGATAAAACGCACGCCGAACGATCCGGCATGGTACAAAGGAGGCCTATATCACGACAATATGAAGGTAAACATCCCCGGTTTTTGGTGGATGTCGTGGTATGACGTTTCCATAGGGCCAAATCTTGCCACGTATAATCACGTTCGAGCTACGGCCGATCCGGACATTGCCGATAAACAGTACGCAATAATTGCTCCGGTCGGCCATTGCAGCTTTACGCGTGCGACGGAGGATACCATTGTCGGCGAACGCAGCATGGGCGACGCACGGCTTGATTACAATAAAATGGTCTATGACTGGTTCGACCATTTCCTGAAGGGTGAAGAAAATGACGTTCTAAAGATGCCGAAGGTTCAATACTTTACAATGGGCAGCAACAAATGGCAGGCGTCTGAATCGTGGCCGCCGAAAGGTGCTGAGCCGGTAAAGTTCTATCTTTCGAGCAACGGCAAAGCAAATACGCTGCACGGCGACGGAAAGCTGACGCCTGGATCTCCGACGACCGCTGCATCCGATACATTCAAGTATGATCCGATGAACCCGGTCACATCCTACGGCGGCAATGTCTGCTGTACGGGTAACGCGATACGCGCGGGTTCGTTCGATCAAAGCAAGATGGAAGAACGAAACGATGTCCTGGTCTATTCGACCGATGTTCTGAAAGAAGGTTTTGAATTGAGCGGCCCGATAGAGATCACGCTCTATGTTTCTTCGGATGCGAAGGACACAGACTTTACCGTTAAACTCATCGACGTTGATGAACAAGGCAGCGCGTGGAATTTGGACGAGACCATCCAGCGGATGCGTTATCGCGACGGTTACGAAAAACCGCTCGCGTGGATGGAAAAAGACAAAGTATATAAGGTCACGTTCCAGCCAATGAACACAAGCAATTATTTCGCCCCGGGACATCGCCTGCGGATAGAGATATCAAGCAGTAATTTCCCGCGTTTTACGCGAAATTTGAACACCGGCGGAAATAATTATGACGAAGTAAAAAGCGTTATCGCAACGAATTCAGTGCATCATTCGAAGGAATACCCGTCTGCAATAACAATTAGCGTGGTTAGAAAGTGATACGACGTTAAGAAAACTCGCCGAACGGAAACTGTCCGAATTTCCGTTCGGCCAACGATTCCAAAACTCTCCTCAATCCCAATCGGCAGTGTGAAAAACCCCCTCTTTGTCAATTCTCTGATATGTATGCGCACCGAAAAAGTCTCGCTGGGCCTGGGTCAGGTTTGCGGGGAGGCGTTCGGAGCGAAAAGCATCAAAATAGGCAAGCGCGGATGAGAAGCACATTGCCGGAATACCGTTGGCGATAAATGTGGAAACGGTTGATCGCAACGCAGGAAGGGCATCATTGACGGCTTCTGAGATCTTGGCATCGAGAAGCAGATTCGGCAACGCCGGATCAACGGCGAACGCGGCCCTGATGTCTTCGAGCATCGCGGAGCGAATGATGCAGCCCCCGCGCCAAATTTTTGCTATTTCGGTGAGATCAAGGCCATAGCCTTTTTCCTCTGAAGCGGCCTGTAAAAGCGACATTCCCTGTGCATAAGCGATCAGAAATCCGGCAAAAAGAGCGTCGTGCAGATTGTCAATTGGTAATTGAAAATTGTTAATTGGCTCCTCGGAGAAATAACGTTGTGCAAGTTCGACGCGCAGCGTCTTTTGGGCGGAGATCTGCCGCATTGAAACAGCGGAATCTATCGTCGGGATCGGAATGCCGAGATCCATTGCCGCCTGAGATGTCCATTTGCCCGTTCCCTTTTGCCCGGCGGTGTCGAGTATCATTTCGACCAGCGGATTGCCGGTTTCGTCGTCGATCTTTTTAAGAACCGTCGCGGTAATCTCTATGAGAAAAGAATCGAGCGAGCCGGTGTTCCAGTCGGCAAAAATATCCGCAACTTTCAGATCAACCCCCTCACTACCGTTCGAGTTTCCGCTTGAATCCGCATTCCGCATTCCGCGTTCCGCATTTCTTAACAGGTCGTAGGTTTCGGCGATCAGCTGCATCATGGCGTATTCGATGCCGTTGTGGACCATCTTTACAAAGTGTCCTGCCGAACCGCTGCCCATATATGCTACGCACGGTTCACCATCAACCTTAGCCGCGACAGCCTCAAAAACAGGCTCGACACGGGCGTAATATTCGCGGCTGCCGCCGGGCATGATGCTCGGCCCAAGCCGCGCTCCTTCTTCGCCGCCGGAAACGCCGACACCGAGAAATCCGATACCCTTTCCGGCAAGATACGCTTCGCGGCGTTCAGTATCTGTATAGTGCGAATTGCCGCCATCAATGATCAGGTCGCCTTTTTCGAGATGCGGCAGCAGATCTTCTATCACCGCATCGACAACAGCACCGGCAGGCACTAGCAGCATGATCGAGCGTGGAGTTTCGAGCTTTCCCGCCAGATCGGCTGGGCTTTCAGCGGCGGCCACGTCCCAGCCTTTTCCTTCCTCAAGCAGCAGCCGACGCTTTTCTGCGTCCAGATCGTATCCGACGCAGGAAAATCCGTCGTCCGCGATGTTCAGCAAAAAATTACGGCCCATTGTACCGAGGCCTACCATTCCGAACCGTGCTTTTGACATAACGTTTTTAGTGTCCTGATTTTCTTAAGTAACTTTCTTTCAGCGTCTTTTCTATCTGGTCATGGATCGGCAATTTCCCAAGGTGTTCCGTTTCTTTCTTGAATATCTGCTTTGCGCAGTCGCCGCATAGCAGATAGCCGATAAGCACACCGCGTTCGCGGTATATAAATGTGTTCAAAGAAAGGGCTTTCTTTCCCTTGAACTTCGTCATCGTCAGCTTTTTGCCGCAGCCCGGACAATCTTCCTCAGTGTGCAGCCAACGCGACTTTACCACACTGCCAAATTGCCTTTTCGATTGCTCGAACAGCCAGTCAAGCTGTTCAAATATCTCATTGTTGGACATAGTACTTTAAGAATAATACACTTTCGTTTTAACCACTATGAGACCACTGCTCGAAGTAATTCGCCCGACGACATTCATCCGATCAGCAAAGCTCCGTGACCAACTGGAGCTTGATCTGACCATCGCATCCGAGACTTTTCAGCACACCGGAAGTTTCAAGTTCCGGGCCGCGTACAATCTGGCATTGAACGTTGAGAACGACACGATCATCACGGCTTCATCAGGAAATTTTGGTCAGGCATTGGCCTATGCCTGCAAGCTGTTGGGCAAAAAAGCCGTGATCGTAATGCCCGACACATCCGCCAAAGTAAAGATCGACGCGATCCGAGGCTACGGCGCACAGCTTGATCTGATAGACACCAACAGGATAGGCCGAAACGAACGTGTGGAACAGCTTGCCGCCGAAATGCCCAATGCATATCGGGCAAGCGCCTATGACGACCGGTTTGTTATCGACGGAAACGCCACGCTCGGCGACGAGTTGGCGGAACATGGGTTTGACGCGGTTCTGGTCCCGGTCGGCGGCGGCGGGCTTATCTCCGGCGTCGTTACAGGGCTGAAAAGAAAAGAAAGCACCGCAGAAGTTTACGGCTGCGAACCGCTCTTGGCGAATGATGCCGCACGTTCGTTTCGCGCGGGCGAAGTGGTCGCAAACGAAAAGGAACCGCAGACCATCGCCGACGGCGCCAGAACGATCTCGCTGGGAGATCTGAACTGGCCGATCATACAAAGCGGAGTAAAAGATATTATCGAAGTTTCGGACGAAAATATCGCTGAAGCCTTGAGACTTTACTTTCTTCTCGCCAATCTGAAATGCGAACCGACCGGAGCCGTCTCGCTCGGCGCACTTTTGGAAAACAAGGAAAGATTTACGGGAAAAAAGGTATGCCTGATCGTCAGCGGCGGGAACGTCGATCCTGAAATTTATAATAAGCTGCTGGCTTAGCTATTCAACAGGAACGAGGTATTCATAATAAAAATCCTTATCGTACCAGCGAAGCCCTTGGCTGCCGTCTTCAGGAGTTGCATCCCAGTCAACGATAATAAAAAACTTGTCCTGTTCTATGAAATCCAGTCCAGCAATTCTCCCTGCATTATCCGGAAACGCAGCAGGTTTAGCATATTTGATCTTCTGACCTTTGATCTCCAGCCCTTCTTCGAGAGTGAAAAACTGTCGCGAGTTATCAATATCAAAGCGTGGGCATTGATGAGGAGCCGAATCATCGGAAGACAACAGCCCTACGGCAAAGATGCCCAAAGATAATGTCAGAAGAAATATTGGACTTTTTGTTAAAATTTGTTTGAGTTCCATAATACCCTCCAAAACAGTAGTTTAATCAAGTCTGTAAGCCACATCACCCATGTCTATCGAATAATTGACAATATTCAATAGATCAAATGGGCTTGCTGTATTTTTGTTGGCAATATTCCAACGCAAGATCAAAGTCATTCATATAAGAATAATTCGAGTATTCCTTATGATGACGTTGTACCTCACTAAGCAAATCCGGGTAACTACTGAGTAATCTTGCCCGGTCTCGATATTGAGAGGAAATGGTTGAGTAAAGTTCATTGGCCCTGAACCTGTATGAATCTGGAGAATTGGGATATTTAGCCAAAATCTTTGGGAGAATACGTATTGCCTCCAACTGGTCGGAAACAATCAAGTCGAAGTACTTAAAGAAGTCGATCAATTTAAGCAATCGTGCTCTTATCTCAAAAGACTGCCAGTGTTCCGGGTCTATCTCAATGGATCTGTTCAAATCCCTTAGCGCCCTCTCAGCGTACGCTGCTCGATCATTTACATCTTCTGTAATTTTAAAAAGTTCCAAATAGCTGCTCCCTCGGTATTCATAGAGAACAGGATCGTTTGGTTCGTTCTGAATACTTTCATCCAGCCTTGAAATGTTACCATTAAACATTTTTTCGGCTGCCTTGGGATCAGGAGGTCCGCCCTCTTGAGGTCCCGAGTATCTGCCCGGAGCTTTAATGCCGTTGACAAAGTAATTTATGCCTTTATACTTCTCTGATCTGGAATTGTCCCTAACTAGATCATTAACATCTTTAGGGGCGGGATATCCCATCGGTTGTCCGACAGCTAAAGAGACAGCTACGAGAAAGATAAATGCCCCGAATATAGCTGAAAAACCTTTCATATGGCAACCAGTTAAACCAATAACAAACATAACTGTTTTTGTCATCATCTAACAGCTTTCAGCGCTCAGCTATCAGTTTTTTACTAAGCAATTGCTGGAGTAGGCGACAGATATTATTTCTTTGTTCTGATATAAACTCCTGAAAAACTCACATTCGCACCGCCGCAGCGAAGATTGTCATCGAGGATGAGATATTTGCCAAGCAGCGTCATCTTGACTTTACAGTCATATTCATCATCGCCATCGGAATATTCCGCGACGCCATTTTTTGGTTCGACACGGCCGTCTATCTCGCCGACATGAATGTTATCGCCAAGACCTTTCCAATATGAATCCCCGGTAACATTCAGCCATCCCGCCAGTTTATTGTCGGTAATTTTGACGGTGCTTTCGCTGTATTTCCACTCGCCATGCCAATCGCTAAGCGGCTGGTTGGGCGTAGCTCTCTGAAATTCGATCTCCTCCAGGCTGATCCAGCCTACCGTACCGGCACCTTTTGCTGATGGATGCCAGGCGCACGCAAAACCCGCAAGCTCACCGATAACGATCATCTCGTCACCGGGTACGAGGTAACTCGTCGATCTACAGCCTCGCCCTGCCGGACAATCCGCACTATCATCTTTGTGAAAATACGATCGTTTGACCCGTTGTTTCGCAAGCGGCAAAACCTTGGCGACGGTGTATTCGGGGGAATTCTTTGTAAACATCCCTCCTCGGCACCAGTTCCCGGGATTTCCTTCGATCTGACAAAATACCGACAGCGGCAACAGACAAATAGACGCAAATAAAATTATGGTTCTCATGTTTTACCTGACCTCCTCAACAAACGTTACGCGGTTTATTTCGTGAAGCGTCGTCTGGCCCAGAAAGACCTTTTTGATGGCCGATTCGCGAAGCGATGACAGGCCTTCCCTTTCTGCCTGGCGGCGGATCTCGGAACCCGGACGGCGGTCGATTATCATTTCACGAATGGTGTCGGACATATCCAAAAGCTCGTGTATCGCCGTTCTGCCGCGATAGCCCGTGTGGTTGCAGGCATCACAGCCCACGTTCCGGTAAAAATGCTGATCGGCTGTTTCAGCAGGCCTAAGTCCCGATTCAAAAAGCTCCGCTTCGGTCGGCTCAAACGGCCTTTTGCAGGTTGGACAAAGCAATCGCACCAGACGCTGTGCCAGCACACAGTTAAGCGACGACACAAAGTTATACGGCTCAACGCCCATGTTCAAAAAGCGGCCGATAACGTCGATAACGTTGTTTGCGTGAACGGTCGTAAAAACAAGGTGGCCTGTCAGAGCGGATTGAATGGCGATCTGAGCCGTCTCTTCGTCACGAATTTCGCCGACCATTATCTTGTCAGGGTCGTGACGTAAAATGGATCGCAGGCCGCGGGCAAACGTCAGCCCTTTCTTTTCGTTGACGGGTATCTGCATTATGCCCTGAAGCTGGTATTCGACCGGATCCTCAATAGTGATGATCTTGTCCTCTTCGTTCCTTATCTCATTCAGCGCGCCGTAAAGCGTCGTCGTTTTACCGGAACCTGTCGGGCCGGTAACAAGCACCATGCCGTACGGCTCCTTGATGTAAACACGAAAACGTTTGAGGTCGTCCGGGTCAAATCCGACCACCTCGAGGCTCAGATTCTTGAACTCCTCCGATATCTGCTCTTTGTCGAGGATACGGATAACGCAATTCTCGCCAAATACCGACGGCAATATCGAAACACGAAAATCCACCGTGCGCCCCTTATATCTGACGCGGAAACGGCCGTCCTGCGGTATGCGGCGCTCGGCAATGTCCAGTTCGGACATGACCTTGATACGTGAAATGAGCGTCTGATGATAGGCGATGTCTATCGGATCGACCTTGCGGTAAAGAGCGCCGTCGATGCGGAATTTTACATGCACATCGCGGTCGCCTGCCTCGATATGAATATCGGACGCACGCGATTCCATGGCGTTGTAAACAATGGTATCGACGAGCTTGATGATCGGCGACATCTCGCTGTCCGAGGCAAGCCGGTCGAGGTCAAGAACTTCCTCGCCCTGTTCCGTTTCTTTCACCAGCGATATTTTGAAGCCGGACGCGGCTTCCTGCAGAACGCGCTGGGTCGCATCGCCTTTTTTCAGAACAACGTCAATGGCTCCGAGCGTGGCGATATACGGAACGATCTTTACATTAAGCGCGTTCTCCATTTCGTCAAGCAATTCCAGATTGGTCGGGTCGGCCATTGCGGCATGAAGTTCGCGCCCGTCACGGCGCAATGGAACAAAATGATTGCGAAGCATCATCTCGACAGGTATTTTCGACAATTCCCCGTAATCTATCGGCGACGGCTGGTCCGGCGGCAAGAGGTCGATATACGGCAGCCGATAGCGGCGGGCAAGCTGCTTTGCCTCGACCACTTCGGGCGGCTCGTTCTCGAGAAAGTCCGAAAGCTCTATCTTTGGCGAGGAAATATTGGTTTTGTACGGGTCTGTCTGTTCGTTCATTCGTTTATCTTGCGTTTTTGTGCCGACAAAAGGCCTCGGCACCCTTAATTTTCTATCTTCCGCTCATCGGCCCCGCCGAGATCGTGTCAATGATCGGCAGATATATCGCCAAAAGCACCACAACGACCACAAGCGCCATAAAGATCAGGATCACAGGTTCAAGCAGCGTTGTAAGCTGTTCGAGCTTTACATCCGCCTCAGCATCATAGAACAACGCAACCTCGTCCAGCATTTCCCTAAGGCTGCCCGAACGTTCGCCGATGCCTATCATGTCTATGCCCAGTTCCGGTATCCAGTTCGCTTTTTCGAGCGATTCCGTGAACCCGCGTCCTTCGCGGATGAGCGAAAGCACCGATGCGCTTCGCCGCCGCAATTCCAGATTGCCTATCGCCTGTGACGCGATCTCCCACGAATCGGGAACCGTGATGCCGCCCGCCAGCAGCGTTGAAAGTGAGCGGGAAAGCTGTGCCGTTGCCATTTGCCTGATAAGCATTCCGCCGACAGGCGTTCTGAGCAGAAATTTGTGAAGCATCAGTCTGCCGTTGGCTGTCCTCAGCCATACAAAAAGCGCTCCCAGCAGAAGCAGAACAAGCGGCAGTACCCACCAGACATTGTCCGCGACGGCTCCTGATATTGCCACGACCCAGACCGTCAGCGTCGGAAGGCCGCGATTTGCGCTCAGGCCCTGAAAAAGCGTGGACATTCGCGGAACGATATACAGTGTCAAAAAGGCGATCATGAATGTCGCCGCAACAAGCAAAAAAGCCGGATAGACCAAAGCTCCGCGAAGCTTTCGCGAAAGCCCTACGCTTTTGCGCAGATATTCGACAAAGCGAAGAAGCACTTCGTCCAGCGCTCCGCTTTTCTCGCCGGAATATATAGAAGCGGTGTAGATACGCGGAAAAATTCCCTGCGCCTCAAATGCCTCTGACAGAGGAACACCGCCTTTTATCTTCTCCTCGACATTTGCCAGAACATCACGGAGAGCAGCGGAATTTGAACGGGTCTTTAACAGCGTGACCGCCTGAAGCACGGGAATCCCTGCCCGAAGAAGCGCGGACAACTGTTGATTGAAGAGCAGAAAATCGCCCTGTTTTATACGCCGCCGCGAAGTTTTGCCCCCGATGCCAAGAGCAGAGGCAATTGCCCCCTCGGCTGACGACACCTCAAACACCTTGTAGCCGTCGCGTTCGAGCGAAGCACGAGCGTCGCCGGCAGCATGGGCCTCGACTATCCTGGTGACGATCTCACCGGATGGGGTTCCAAATCGACAAATGAATTCTGCCATATAAGAATCTGATGCACGCGGACGGCCGAAATTATACTGACAGGCATAAAAACTGCCCGACAGGCGCTTTCGGCTCTATGGATTATAACACGCAATTATCGCGAAATGGTTGCGCCGAAAGGCCGCATTTCCCTATAAACGTTCAAAAACAACCTTACGGCTGTTTCATACATCCTAAAAATATCTTGCGTATATTGTGTTCTTTTCTTAGAATAGCCTAGACCGTCAGATCAGGAGTTGTTTATGGAACCTCAGAGAATCGCGGCCTGGAGTCCTCACCCAAGGCCATTCCTGCTTGTAATTCCATTTGTGATCGCGCTGCTGTGCAGCCCGTTCGCCAATGCCCAGACGCCGGAACCGACTCCGCCTGCCATCGAGGATGAGACGCAGAAGATAGAACGAGTCCAGGTCGATCTGGTAACGCTGACTCTGACCGTGACCGATCTGTACGGACGCCTGGTCTCCGGCCTCTCAAAAAAAGATTTCACGGTTTACGACAACAATAAACAACAGGAGATAACTTTTTTCAGTGATTCGGACGCTCCGGTTTCCATCGGCATCCTGTTTGACGTTTCCGGTTCAATGACCGGCGACAAGATCAGCAAGGCCCGCACGGCCCTCAGCAGATTTATAAACACAAGCCATCCCAATGACGAATATTTCCTCATTGCATTTAACAGCCGCGCCCAGCTTTTGCTTGACCGAACACGGGATGGTGACGCCGTCCTGCAAAAACTGACACTGGTAAATCCCAATCAGAACACCGCTCTTTATGACGCGGTCTATCTCGGGCTTGAAAGAGTGACGCGCGGAACTCATCGGAAAAAAGCTTTAATGATAATCAGTGACGGCCAGGACAATGCCTCGCGGTACAATTTTGGCGAAGTGCGGCGGCTGATGAAAGAATCTGATGTCGTGACATACGCCGTCGGCATCTTGGGCGGCGACTCCGGTTCGATGCTGGGAATGCAGGGACAGGCTTTTCTTGATGAGCTTTCTTCGGTGACAGGCGGAAAATCATTCTATCCCAGCACCGCCGTGGAAATGGACGAAATATTTGAACGTATCGCCCTGGAACTTCGCCATCAATACTCCATCGGTTACACACCGGCCGATTTTCAGCCTGACGGAAAATGGAGAAAAGTGCGAGTTCGCGTCAAACCTCCGCGCGGGTTGCCGCGTCTAACTGTTCGGAGCCGTGAGGGATATTATGCCTCGCCCTCAACAAGTTACTGAAAGTTTCTGCCAATAATGAAAGATCTTTTATCCAATTCCGGCCGTCGCGTGATCATCATGCTTGCCATCGCGGCAGGCATTTCCATTCTCTCGCTTATCAGCGGCCCTGCAAGCGCTCAGGAATCGGGGAACACCGCTCCGCGTCCAACACCAACGCCGAGGCCGACCGCAACGCCGATAGATGACGATGACCCGATCGTTGTGGAAACCGAACTGGTCAACCTGAACGTCCGTGTAGTTGACCGGAACAACCGCCCGATCAACAATCTTCCGCAAACTGAGTTTTCCATATTTGAGGACAATGTGGCGCAGACGATAGAGTTCTTTTCCCGGTCAGAAGTTCCGACCAATTACAGCCTGGTCATAGACAATTCGGGTTCGCTCCGCTCTCAGATAAATGAGGTGATAGAGGCCGGCAAAATAATCGTGGACACGAACCGCGACGGTGACAAGACAAGCGTTATCAGGTTCGTCGATTCGCAGAATATTGAGATCGTTCAGGATTTTTCCACCGACAAGGAAGAGGTCAAGGAATCACTCGAGACACAGCTTTTCATAGAAGGCGGCCGCACCGCGATCATTGACGCGGTATATCTGGCGATACAGAACGTTTCCGATTATGAACGCGGAGCCGACGATCACCGTAAACGGCGAGCTATCGTGCTTGTTTCTGACGGAGAGGACGTGAACAGCGTCTATTCGCAAAAACAGCTTGTCGATCTGCTAAAGGAATCTGACGTCCAGATATATACCGTAGGATTTGTGCGTGACCTCAGCGACAGGGGCGGATTTTTCTCAAAAAGCTCGCAAAGCAAGGCAAAATCCTTTCTGGAAGACCTTGCCCTGCAAACGGGCGGCAAGGCATATTTCCCCAATTCGGTCTCAGAACTGCCTACCATTGCCCGCGACATCGCCTCGGAAATGCGGATGCAGTATTCCATAGGCTACATACCGACCAACAATCGCGATGACGGCACTTATCGCAACATAAAGGTGCTGATCAAGGACGGCCCGAACAAGGAAAAACGCATTGCCGTCACCAGAGCAGGACGCACCGCAGAAGGCAGAGGCGGCCAACCGACACTCCAACGATCAAACTGACCACACTGCGTGGCAACGATAATAAATGAAAGGGCTGCCCATAACGGACAGCCCTTGCTTTCTTTTGCCTGGGTAATATTTACTCAGGAACGGAGCCGGATATTTTCTTGCGATTGGTTTCGCCGGTGACAAGCACCGGTATTCCCTCATCCACGGCGTCGTGCGGACGCGGTATGACGTGGACGGCGGTAACTGTCCCGACCTTTCTGGCGGCAACGGCCCCGGCATCGACGGCGGCCTTTACGGCGCCGACCTCGCCCCGGACAATGGCTGTTACAAGTCCGGCATCAACCTTTTCATAACCGACCAATTCAACATTGGCGGATTTTACCATGGCGTCGGCGGCCTCTATCATCGCGACCAGACCGAAACATTCAACCATTCCCAGAGCTTGCATAACTTTTATACGCTGTTCACTTACGCTTGCGGAGAACCAGCCAGATCACCAAAATGACGGCAAATAGCAGAACCGTCACACCAATTATCGCCGCAAAAAATATAAGGACCGCTGATGTCATCAAAAGAAACTTACTTCAAATATATCGCAATAGCAATGACCAACGCACAGATCACGATAAAGACAAATGTCCAGAGCAAAAATCCTGCTCCCATGCCCGACGGCTCGGCCCATTCTACATTCACGACCGCCGGACGCGGCCTGGGCGGCCGTTCACGCCTTTGTTTGCGAGGGGCTGAGCCTTTCTCAACGGTGGCGTTGACGTTGGCCGGAACCTTTGGTTCCTCAGGCATCGGGGCCATTTGCGGTTCGGCAAAATCCTTAAGGGCAATATCGGGAACCGGAATTGGCGGCGGGTCGTCAATTACGGCAATCACCGCATTCTCAACCTCCGCCTTTACCTGTTCGACCGCTTTTGTCGGAACCAGTTCTGTTCCGCAGTTATAGCAGAACACAGCCTGAGGCCTGATCTTGGCCCCACACTTGCAAACCTTTTTCTTCGGACCCCGTTTGGCCATCAATGTCTTGTTTTTACCGATCCTTCCCTTTCAGAATGTCAATAAGTTCCGCCGCTGCGGCCTTAAGGTCATCGGCGGTCGCGGGTACGAACTTTCTCCCGCCGGTGTTGTCCGCGATCCGGCCGACCGTTTTCAGATCGACCTTGCGTTCGCCCAATCCGACCACGTGAACGATCACGCCGCGTTCCTTTAGTCTTTTTATTACCTGATCCGGTTTCAGGCTGCTTCCTTTCTGGTCTCCGTCAGTCACAAGAAAGATCAACCGTCGTTCTGAAACAGGTTCGTCCGGCGTGATCTTTTCAAACTGGTCCGCTGCGGCATAGAGAGCATCCCAGACAGCGGTTCGCCCGGACTCGACGTAGATATTTTCAATGGAATCTGCCAACTCCTCAATATCAGATGTGAACTTGACCTTCAGAAAAATGCCTTCCGGGTCGGTATAGGTCAATAAAAAGCCCTCATCGCCTTCATTTTGTTCGCGAACCACCGACGCCAAAAGCCGAACCGCTTTTTCCAGAGCAAACCGAAATGTTCCCGAATTATCAATGACAACGCCGTATTTGAGCGTCTTTGCCGCCGCCTTTTCGTTCTCCTGCGCCTGAACCGCAACGGCACAAACCAGCACAAGGAACAGGAAAACCGAATTGATCAGATAACCGCGCATCACCCCTTGATCAGCCTTTGGCAAAGACCTCCCTTTCATTCCCGAGGTCGCGGGCGCTCGGCGTCAAAATGGTCTTTGAGTTTATATATATCTTCTCGCCTTTGTCGATAGCCTTGCGGACGTCTTCTTCACTCACAAAATCAACCGGTGTTTTGTCCATGCCGTTCTCCGTCAGTGACTGCGGACGGAGTTCATGGATCACGGTCTTTACAGGTGACGCAGGCTGAACGGGTTGTTCGGCAATCGTAGCCGGTTTGACGGGTTCGCTCGGAACCGGCGGCTGACTGCTCAATTTGTCTCTTAAAAACTGATCGACCATCGTCGCAATGGCCGCGCGGTCAGGCTTTTTCTGTGGCGGTAAAGGCAAAACCGAAGCCGGAATTGATGACTGTACAGGAGCCGCAGTTGCTCCGACCGGTTTTGTCTCAAACGCCACACGCTTTATGTCCATCAGGTGTATCGGCGAAACATTGTCTGAGGTCACGTTCCCGCCCCAAGAACCGCATCCCAGCGTCATCGAAGGAGCCAGATCGGTCGAAAGCCCAATGGCTCCGTGCGTCGTCGGCGAGTTGATGATGACCCTTGCAGCGGGCATCTGCTCGCCAAATTTTATCGCCGCCGCTCTGTCTGTCGAATGCATTCCCGCCGTGTGTCCCATTCCGCCGAATTTCAGTATCTCCTCGCATCTGTTAGCTCCGGCAGCGACGCCGTCAACGACAAAGAATGCAAGGGTCGGAGATAATTTCTCAATAGACCACGGAAAATCACGTCCGACACCGCCGCAATCGGCAAGCAGACATCTCGTTCCTGACGGCACCGTAACTCCGGCAAGATTGGCGATGTATTCGGCGGATCTGCCGACGATGCCGGCGTTCAGCGTGCGTTGCGGCGTGAGCAGAACGTTTGCGACCGCCTCTGCCTCGGACGATGAAAGAAAATGGCCGCCTTGTCTGCGAAATTCGTCACGAACCTGTGCCTCGACCGGAGCATCGACAACAACGGACTGTTCGGACGCGCAAATCGTTCCGTTATCAAAACAGGTCCCAGTCAAGATATTTCCGACGGCCTTCGCAACATCGGCGGAACGGTCAATATATACAGGCACGTTGCCGGGGCCGACACCGAACGCGGGTTTGCCCGAAGAATACGCCGCGCGAACCAGCCCGATGCCGCCGGTCGCCAGAATAACGGCGGTGCGGCGATGCTTCATCAGAGCTTCGGTGCCTTCGATGGTCGAATTTTCGAGACAGAAGACAGCTCCTTTCGGCAAACCGGCTCTTAGCCCGGATTGCTCCATAACGCGTGCCGTTTCCGCTATGCACCTTGCAGCGGAAGGATGCGGCGACAAAACTATCGAGTTTCGCGACTTTATCGCGATTATTATCTTGAATATCGCGGTCGATGTCGGGTTGGTCGAGGGGATTATGGCCGCCACCACGCCGCGCGGCGATGCTATCTCAACCACGCTGCCAAGATCATTGACAACGCCAACCGTTTTTAACGGCCGGAAATGCCGCCAGATGTCCTGTGCCGCGAACCGGTTCTTTTCCTGCTTGTCCTCGGAGCGGCCAAAACCTGTTTCGTCATGCGCAAGGCGCCCAAGACGGCCCGCGTCGGCAAGAGCCGCCTGCGCCATCGCGTCACAGATGGCGTCGATACGCCCCTGGTCGAATCGCGAAAGCGTCAGGAAAGCCTCGTGCGCGGCATCGACCGCATCACGAGCCTCCTGTTGTGAGATCAGATCCTTGTCGGCCATTTGAATTTACAGGCTGAAAGAGGGTTTCGCGGCAAAGACCCGGATCTGCCGCGAACTCCAGCCATGATCATTTATTTGCTGCGGGTCTTTGAGCGGTCATTCTCGGAAATGGCTGATCCGGCCGAACCGGACGAAAGCTGTTTGCCGCCGCCTCGAAGAGCCTTTTCATCGGGACTGAGGCCTACACTGCCGCCTTTTGGAAGGACCCGTTCGACTTCGCTGTGAGGTCGCGGAATAACGTGAACACTTATCAGTTCACCGACGCGACGGGCCGCCGCCGCTCCGGCGTCAGTCGCCGCCTTTACCGCTCCGACATCGCCACGCACAAATATCGTAACGAAACCGGCACCTATATATTCCTTACCGACAAGATCGACATTTGCCGCTTTGACCATGGCATCGGCCGCCTCGACGGCACCCACAAATCCCTTGGTCTCGACCATACCGAGCGCTTCTAAACTCATTGAGAACTCCTAACAAAAAAGATTGACCGGATGTTGAAATGTCCTGTCACAGAATGCTCTAAACGTATCACGCGTTACCGCAAAGAATCAAGCGTTCGTAATACCGCCCGATTCGCGATACAATTGACATCAATAGCGGCTGAAAGCTATATTTCAAGTTTATAGACCTTATGGCGGCAACGCCCTGGCAGGTAAAGAATTTTCATAAAATGTCACTATCCCTGGGAGAAAAATTGCGGCAGGCCCGCGAGGAGCGAGGTATAAGCATCAGCGAGGTCGCGGAGCAGACCCGCATTTCATCGCTGTATCTTGATTCCATCGAGAACGATAACTACAAACCGCTTCCGGGAGGCATATTTAACAAGGGCTTTGTCAAATCCTACGCTAAATTCATCGGCCTGGATGAACACGAGGCATTGCAGGATTACGCAAAGGTCGTTGCCGCGACCGAGGGCGGCGAAGACCCGACACTGCAAAAATACAAGCCCGAGGTACTGACCGATGAACAGGCGGCAAACTCTTCCGTCCCGACCATCATTTTCGCGGTGATAATCCTGGGTCTGATGACAGGCGGCATCCTGTTCCTTTTGAATTATTTGCAGGGACGCTCCGACGAGACGGTGGTCACGTCAAATGTCAATGCAAATTCCGGCAGCGAAAACTCGCAGTCGGCGAATACAGATCAGCCCTTACCGACGCGGAACGACCGCATCAGAGTGGAATTCACGGCAAAGAACGAACCCATCTCATTGACTTCGACGATTGACGGAAATGCGAACACGGAAACCGTTACTGCCAATACGCCGAAGGTGCTGGAAGGCAGCAGCAGCGTAAAACTGAGCTATTACAAGGGCTTTGCCGACAAGGTGGAACTCAAGTTGAACGGAAAAACAATAGAGCCGCCGCCGGCACCGGCAAAAGGGCAGATAATCGCTTTCGAGATAGACAAGGACAATGTAGCAAGGGTCTGGGAAACGGGGAAAATAGCGGAAGCACCGAAACCTGTGGCGGATCCGACACCGGCGACACGTCCCGCAGCGTCGCCAAGGGGAAATACCAACACGGCCGCAAACAGCACAGCGTCGTCGTCTCCGTCAGCGAACAGAACGGCAAACCGGACATCTCCGACGCCTACTGCCACTCCTGCGGCAACACCGGCTCCGAGGACGCCAACGCCGGCAGGAGCGACAAACCAGTTATGAATGACCTACGGCAAAAAGCACCTGAAAGATATTGCAGAACAAGCCACAGCGCCCGCAGACCTTTTGCGGGCTTTTTTGCAGGCTGAGTCCGGTTATCAACTAGACGGGTCCGGTGATGCTCCGGAAAAAGCAATTTTATAGAGATCGTTTTTGAGACATATTTATCATTTTTGTTATGAAGTTTGATGAGATAAAAGAAGGACTGACATTCGACGACGTATTATTGGTACCGGCGTATTCCGAGGTTCTGCCGGGCGAGGTCGATACACGCACAAGATTTTCGAAAGGGATCGAGCTGAACATACCGTTGTGTTCCTCCGCAATGGACACGGTCACTGAAGCCTCGCTCGCCATCGCTCTGGCACAGCAGGGCGGTATAGGCGTTATTCATAAAAATTTCTCGATAGCCGAACAGGCCGAAGAGGTGGACAAGGTCAAGAGAAGCGAGTCCGGAATGATCGTAGATCCGGTGACGATACATCAGGACGCTCTTGTGTCCGATGCCCTGGCGATAATGGAAAGATACCGCATCAGCGGCGTTCCCGTTATTGACGAGAACGGATTTCTAGTCGGCATCATCACCAATCGCGACCTTCGTTTTGAGACCCGCACGGATATTCCCGTAAGAGAGATAATGACGCCGCAGCCGCTGGTGACGGTTCCGGTCGGGACAACGCTTGACGAGGCAAAGGTCAAGCTGCAAAAACACAGGATAGAAAAACTGCTGGTCGTGGATGACGACGGCCATCTGAAAGGCCTTATCACGGTAAAGGACATTCAAAAGGCCATACGTTTTCCCAATGCGGCAAAGGACAGTTACGGACGGCTTCGCTGTGCGGCGGCCATCGGAGCGACCGGCGATTTTCTTGAACGCGCAGAAGCCCTTATCGAATCACGGGTCGATGCCATCATCATTGATACCGCTCACGGACACAGTTCGCGTGTTTTTGAGGCCGTAAAGAAGACCAAGGCAAAATTCCCCGACCTCGAACTCATCGCCGGAAATGTCGCGACCGCCGAGGCAACAAAACAGCTTATCGCCGCCGGTGTTGACGCGGTAAAGATCGGCATCGGGCCGGGGTCGATCTGCACGACGCGTGTCGTTAACGGTGCGGGCGTTCCGCAAATACTGGCA
>CAZOXY010000066.1:0-20029 GCA_964583955.1 uncultured Chloracidobacterium sp.
CCAAAGAGCCTGCAGAGGCTCGAAAAAGGCTTGCGTGTTGCCGGTCAGGGAAAGGCCGTGGACGAGTTTGTAGAATCAATGAACCGCGCCGCCGAAGAGGCCGTTCCCGTGGCAATTGATGTTTTCGTCGATGCTATCAGGCAGATGACATTTGATGACGCCAGAAAGATATTGTTCAGCCGACAGGACGATGCGGCAACACAATTTTTCAGACGAACCAGCGAGGAATCTCTTCGTAAAAAATTTCGTCCTATTGTGGAGGAGTTTACCGAAAAGGTCGGTGTTACACAGAAGTATAAATCAATGGTCGGAAAGGCGGGGTTTGCGGCGCGTATTCTGGGCCAGGACGCTACCGATCTTGACGGTTATGTTACGCAAAAGGCACTCGACGGCCTGTTCCTCTTCATTGCCGACGAGGAAAAAAAGATCCGAAAAGATCCTGTTGGCCGCACGACCGACCTGCTCAGAAAAGTGTTCGGCGTATTACGTTAAGACATGCGCAAAGCACTTTTTCTTGTACTCATCCTGTTCTGCCTCAGTCCATGGGGATCGCCGCCAATAGCTTTGGCTTTAGGCTTGGTGCTTGCGTTTACCATTGGCAATCCGTTTCCTCAGCTTTCCGGAAAACCTGTGAAATATCTTTTGCAGGCGTCGGTCGTGCTGCTGGGGTTTGGGATGAACCTTACCGCTGTTTACAGGGCCGGAAGGGACGGCATTCTGTTTACGATAGCCACGATATTCGGAACGCTTGTTCTGGGATATTTTGTCGGCAGGCTGTTGAGGGTGGAGGACAAAACTTCCACGCTCATATCATCCGGCACGGCCATTTGCGGCGGTAGCGCCATCGCGGCGGTCGCGCCGGCGATAGACGCTGACGGCGACCAGATCACCGTTTCGCTCGGAACCGTTTTTGTATTGAACTCTATTGCTCTTTTTATTTTTCCGGTGGCGGGACATTGGCTCGGCCTGACCGAAGGCCAGTTCGGTGTCTGGGCCGCCATCGCCATTCACGATACAAGCTCTGTCGTCGGAGCCGCCGCCGCATACGGGCAGGACTCGCTCATAGTCGGGACGACAGTAAAGCTGGCGAGGGCGTTGTGGATCGCTCCCGTCGCCCTGCTTTTTGCGTATATTTACCGGAGAAAGGATTCTGACGCTAAAGCAAAGATCGCGATTCCGTGGTTCATCGTCCTGTTCCTGGCGGCGACGGTCATCAGAAGCTATGCTCCCGCGACGTTTCCGCCCAGTATCTTTGACGCCATTGTAAACCTTGCAAAAGCAGGGCTTACTGTGACGCTGTTTCTCATCGGAGCCAGCCTTTCACATGCAACGCTCAAAAAATTCGGCTATATGGCTCTCTTACAGGGCGTGATCCTATGGGCGGTCATCTCGTTCGTTTCCCTGTGGGCGGTTTTCTATCTGCTGTGACAGTGCTGAAGGTCATTCCCGTCGTCAAATTGTAACTGTCCTCAAATTTGGTAAAATACTCGTTTCGGCATTGGTCAACGATCTAAACTGTAATGAGTATCAAGCAGATAACGGTTCGCGGAGCGCGTCAGCACAATCTAAGAAATATTGATGTGGATATTCCCCGTGACACGTTCACGGTCATCACCGGCCTGTCCGGTTCGGGGAAATCATCGCTTGCTTTTGACACCATCTATGCCGAAGGCCAGCGTCGTTACGTCGAATCGCTTTCGGCATACGCCCGGCAGTTTCTCGGACAGATGGGGAAGCCCGATGTCGATTCCATCGAAGGCCTTTCGCCTGCCATCTCGATTGAGCAAAAGACAGTTTCGCGTTCATCGCGTTCGACGGTCGGGACAGTGACCGAGATATACGATTATCTGCGGCTGCTGTTCTCATCCATAGGACAGCCGCATTGTCATCAGTGCGGTGAGGCGATAACAAGGCAATCGGTCGAGCAGATCGTTTCCGGCATTTTGGAACTGCCCGCGGGCGAACGTGTGATGATACTGGCCCCGGTCGTTCGCGGACGCAAGGGCGAGTTCAAAAAAGAGCTTGAACGATTTCACAAGGACGGATTTGTCCGCGCCAGAATAGACGGCGAACTGCGGCAGCTTGACGAAGAGATCGTTCTGGACAAACGCCGAAACCACACGATCGAGGTCGTGGTCGATCGACTGCTTATTAAGGACGATGTTAAAGAACGCCTGACCGAATCGGTGCGTTCGGCGCTAAAGCTGACGAACGGTGCGGTGCTTGTGTCGGTGATCGACGGCGACGAGAAGCTTTATTCCGAGCGGATGGCGTGCGTCAATTGCGGGATAAACATAGCAACGCTCGAACCTCGTTCGTTTTCGTTCAATTCTCCTTTCGGTGCCTGCAAGCGTTGTCACGGCATCGGGACCGTGATGGAAATAGACGCCAATATGATAGTCCCGGATCAGACGGCGCCTGCGTCAAAACTTGATCTTCTTGGCGGAACCGACAGGCTCGGAGCATCGTTTCTCCGGTCGGCGCTTCATGCCCTGATCGAAAAATATGCCGAAATCGGCAAACTTGAGCCGCTAAGGGCCGATGCCGCAAATTCGGCGACGCGACGAACCAAAAAAAGGAAAACACGGACGCGTCAGGCGGGACAGGCCGAGACCGAATTGATGCAGACGCCGTATGCGGAGCTTCCGCAGGAGATCCGTGACGCATTCATGCACGGCACGCGGGGCAAACTTACGTTTCGGCAGGGCGATTACAAATACGAAAGCGACTGGAAAGGAGCGTTGCGGGCGATGAAGGAACGCCTTGCAAATCCGCCTTCCGAAAAGATCAGAGAAGCGTTGAACGAACTTGTATCACCGGTTGCATGTCCGGCGTGCGGCGGAGCCAGGCTCCAGCCCGAAAGTCTTGCGGTTACGGTTCACGGGCTTGGCATTGGCGAATATGCCGCGATGCCGATAGAGCGTTCGGCTCAGAAATTTGCGGAGGTCACGTTGACGCCGCGTGAGGAAAAGATCGCCGGGCTTGTTCTGCGAGAGATAAAGGGCCGTCTCGGATTTCTGAACGCCGTCGGGCTTGGATATCTCACCCTCGATCGTGCTTCGGCGACGCTTTCCGGCGGCGAAGGCCAGCGCATCCGCCTTGCGACCCAGATCGGTTCACAGCTTCGCGGCGTGCTTTATGTTTTGGACGAACCGAGTATCGGGCTGCATCCGCGCGACAACAGCCGGCTTATTGATACGCTTCACCATCTTCGCGACCTCGGCAACACGGTTCTTGTTGTCGAACATGACGAGGAGACCATCGAAAAGGCAGATCACGTCATCGATCTTGGGCCGCTTGCCGGAACTCACGGCGGCGAGGTGATAGCCGTCGGCAAACCTGATGAGATACGAAGATCTGCGGCATCTCTGACGGGCAAATACCTAAAAGGCGATATCAGAATGGAGGTCCCATCGCAACGCCGCGCACCGAACGGGCGTTCGATAAAGGTCGTCGGAGCAAAGGCGCACAACCTGAAAAATATAGATGCGGAATTTCCTCTGGGGCTTTTCACGGTCGTCACCGGTGTGTCGGGGTCGGGCAAATCCACGCTGGTTGAGGACATTCTTTATCCGGCATTGTACAGGCATATTTACCGCTCAAACACGCAGCCGCTTGAACACGACAGCATAGAGGGCGTTGAACTGGTTGACAAGATAATCGAGATCGATCAATCGCCCATCGGACGGACGCCGCGATCAAATCCGGCAACCTATACGGGACTTTTTACGCCGATACGCGATCTTTATGCGATGCTGCCCGAATCGCGTCAGCGTGGATACAAGGCCGGACGATTTTCCTTTAACGTAAAAGGCGGCCGCTGTGAAGCCTGTGAGGGCGACGGTATGAAGCGGATAGAGATGAATTTTCTGCCGGACGTTTATGTCACCTGCGACGTTTGCAGAGGAAAGCGTTACAACCGCGAAACGCTGGCGGTCAAATACAAGGGGCTTTCGATAGCCGATCTTCTTGATACGACGATCGAGGACGCTCTGCCGCTGCTTGAAAATATCCCGCAGATAAAGTCAAAGCTGGAAACGCTGCTTGATGTTGGGCTGGGCTATATAAAGATAGGCCAATCATCCACGACCCTTTCCGGCGGCGAGGCCCAACGGATAAAACTTGCCAAGGAGCTTTCAAAGCGGGCGACCGGAAAGACCATCTATATTTTGGACGAACCCACGACCGGACTGCATTTCGCCGATGTTCATAAACTTCTGGATGTTCTGCAAAAATTGGTCGATACGGGCAACACCGTCATCGTCATAGAACACAATCTGGACGTGATAAAGTCAGCCGATCATGTCATCGACCTCGGGCCTGAAGGCGGTTCGGGCGGCGGCAAGATCGTTGCCGCAGGCACGCCCGAACAAGTGGCAAAAATAAAGCGATCATACACCGGCCAGGCGCTGAAAAGCGTTCTTTGATAGAACCTGCGTCGGTGAATGTTCTTCTTATCCGTTAACCGGAATTTGCTGTGATCAAAAAAACAGCCCTTCCATAGTCTCGGCAAAAATGGCTCGGTCAAGGTCTCTATTTCTTCATTTGAAAGCGTATATGAAGCGGCGGATCAAAGACCTGCGGGACAGGGATCGGAGCGTTCGGCCGCCACGCCTTTGTCAGAAATATCGAACCGGTTATCAGTTTGTTGGTCGAAGATGTTACGAGGACGTAGGCTTCGCTCGCATTAAAATCGCCGGCCTTCGCTCCGTCAAGCCGTAAAGTAAGCGTATTCTGGCCGACAAGTGCGAGTTCATATGCACCGCGCGGCCACGACGTTCTCTCAATTGGACCGAGACCGACATCGAGACGGAGTTTCATCGTGGCCGGATAGTTCTTTCCGCCAAATTCGGCGTGGCCTTCAGCCGACATCTCAAAAACATTGCGAATAGCGGTCGCTCTGCCCATCGAGGCTTTCGCATTCAGTTCAAACCTTCGGAGCAACTCGCCGTCCTGATAGAACGAAAAGCCCTGCGTTGCCGTTCCCGTAAGGCGGAGGTCACGGCCTGTACATACTTCTGCATCTTCCTGTTTGATGAGTCCAAGGTCGAGCAGGAACATCAGTTTGGCATAGACGGCAGATAATTTTGCGGGAACACTTTGCTCAGAATACGCCTGCATTGCCATACACGCTTTGTCCTGACGAAGGTCTTCGGAAACGCCTGACCCCTTGATGCCGTCCGCCATCTCTTTACCGACATAAACTTGTTCGACGAATGTTGCAACATCCTCCGCCCAATTTGCCGCGCCGTAATCCTTCATAAAGCCGGCTTCCGCGACGACGTTTGCCGAAGCATTTTTCAGTGCGTTCTCGCTGCCATACGCCTTTGCCCATTTGTAGCGAATAAAGTTTCGGTGGACGCGCTGCCATTCGTTATAAAAGCCCATTTCTAAACGGGAATTCTCTATTTTCATACGGGCAAGGTTCCTTGCTTGCGGCCCCCAGGTTCCGCCATACCCGCTTTGGCCTTTGTCCTTGCTCTCGACACCGAGCAGGGTTTCGGCGGCGTGCATTGCTTCGTGAATAAGAGTTCCTTGAAAGATCAATTGCGAACTGCGCTTTTGCATCTCGATCTCGTTAAAACGGGCCCCCGACAGATTGATCATCACCATATCGCCCGCCCCGAAAGAATTCACCGCGCCAAGTTTATTCGCTTCGTCGGGAACGTGTCCGAAAGCGATCCGCCGAAGGCTCTGACAAAGCATCGGGGTCATCCGCAGCAGGGCTTCTTTCGTTGCAGCAAGCACATTCGGTCCCGGCTCGACGAGCGTTATTTTATTCTCGAACATAACGCCTTTGGCCAAATGTCGCTGAGGTTCGCCTTTTATAACGGTGACGTGAGCGCAATGTGCGGGCAGGTCGTTCCACGGTTTCCATTGTCCGTTAACCGGAAGTATTCCTCCCAAAAATAGACAAACGACTAAAATAAGATATGTTTTGGTCATATTTCTTTTGCTGATCGGCTATGGCACTGCGGCCGCGGTTAAACGAGGAGAAGGTGAAAATATGAGCATTATAGCACACTGCGTCCGCAGTTTGGGACTTCTTGCTTTCTCACCGGAAGCAACCATGTCAGGCGCAAAGCTGTCATCCGCGGCAAGAATGTTTTTGAGGGTTCTTTCGTCTTGTGTGACGGCTGATTTTATGAGTACCTCAGCCGAATCGCATCGACCATTTCCTCGACCGCGCTGCTCAGGCCGATGAAAATGGAACGAGAGATTATATGATGGCCGATGTTGAATTCTGATATTTCGGGCATTGAGGCCAGGGCGCCGATATTTTTGGTGGTCAGTCCGTGTCCGGCGGCAACAACAAGGCCTTTTTCTTTGGCATAGTTTGCGGCAGCGGCGATCCTTGCGACCTCAGCGGCTACCTTTTCGGGATCGGAACGTCGATCCTCGCGGTCAAGCGTCAGTTCTGCGTATTCGGCGGTGCATATCTCTATCTGGTCGGCCCCGGCTTCGGCGGCGGCATCTATTTGACCTATCGAGGGATCGATAAAAATGCTCACGTGAATACCGGCTGCTTTAAGCCGCCGCACCGCATCGGCGATGGCCGAGGCATTGCCTGCAACGTCAAGCCCGCCTTCCGTCGTGATCTCGTTCGGGCTTTCCGGCACAAGAGAGACGGCATCCGGCCTGACCCTTTCTGCGATCAGCAGCATTTCATCGGTGACGGCGTGTTCAAGATTGAGATAGGTCGTGACAACTGAGCGAAGCTGTTCCAGGTCGCGATCCTGAATGTGGCGGCGATCCTGTCTCAGATGAATGGTAATGCCGTCTGCTCCCGCCTTTTCACAAAGAACAGCAGCGTCCACGACACTCGGCTCGATGGTTTTACGGGCCTCGCGAACCGTGGCAACATGATCGATGTTTATGTTTAGTCGTGCGGCCATTATTTATAATGCGAATTACAGGAAATGATAATAAGTTGTTCTTCCGTTACTTTATAAACCAGCCGGTGCTCGTCGTTTATTCTTCTTGACCAATAACCGCGAAGGCCGCCTTTCAAAGGCTCCGGCTTACCTATTCCGGTAAAAGGATTTCTGGATGTTTCGGCGATCAGCCTTAGGATCCGTTCGAAGAGTTTAATATTCGTCCGAGACCATTCATTATACTGGTCAAAGGCATCAGAATGGAACGTGATCGTTCTCACCTAAACTGCTCCTGATCCGGCGTGACAATATTCCGTCCGGCCTCAATATCAGCAACGGCACGAAGCAATGCCTCACGATTTGCGGATGACCCAAGTAAATATTCAGTTTCGTCTCGTTCGAGAACGTGAATTTCAATCTCCTTATTCTTGAACTGTGCCTTTATACTGTTCAAAATGTTGAGATCAAGGTCGTCTGCATTTAAATGGTAAACAGTTTGCATAATGTGAAATTATAAATGGTTTTCACTTTATTTCATAGACGCCTTTTTTTGCATTTGTTCGGATCTGACGAACTTCATCGAACATCCGGATGCTGTCGCGGATCACGCTGACCTTGCTGCGCTCGTCGTTATTCCAACGGACAGGTATCTCTTTTAATCTCAATCCGCGAAGCTTGGCGACGTACAGAAATTCCACGTCAAAGCCAAAACGCTCTATTTTCATGACGTCCAGCAGCGGTCGAAATTTAGTCAGGTCAAATGCCTTAAAGCCGCATTGCGTGTCCCAAAACGGCATTCCTGTCATCAGCCGCACCACAAGGTTGAAGACCTTCCCGCCCTGTTCGCGGCGCCACGGTTGATGTGTTCCGATAAGACTCCTGTCCAATGCCCGCGAACCAAAAGTGACATCATACTCGCCGTTGCGGATAGGAGCTATCAGCTTTTCCGCTTCTTCTATCGGTGTGGAAAGATCGGCGTCTGAAAAGAGAGCAATGTCGGCGGTCGCTGCCATGAGGCCGGTCTTTACCGCAAAGCCTTTGCCACGATTGTCCTCATACCGTATCACCCGCGACGGTATCTCCGGCGATCGAGAGCATATATCCTCCGCAACGGCAGCGGTCTTGTCGGACGAGCCGTCATCCACCACGATCAGTTCCGCATTTGAACCGGCGTTGCTCAGGTAATTCAATATCTCCGAAAGAGAGTTTCCTATGCGTTCTTCTTCGTTATAGGCTGGGATGATGATGCTGAGTTCGAGGCTCATATTTGCGCTTAGGGGCAGTGTATTGTAACTAAAACAATAATAAGTAGTTGCAAAACCAAAGTAAATCCAATTTTAGACAAAATCGTCAATAGACAGTATTTTCCAGCAACTTTTTGATGTGTGTTGATCACTATATGGTACCGTCAGGGCGAGGATGTGAAGACCTGAATGCGATGACCGGTCGGTTGTATGGTATATTTATTGTTTGGACGGATGAAGCCGATGAATAGAGGATTTGCTCTCTGCGCATTAGTAGTTATTGGATTAGGGGCACTTATAGGCGGTGTCTGGGGACGGTTTCCGGCCGGGATCTCTGCGGACAACACCCTCTCGATGGAAAGTATCTCTTCGGATTACCGCGAGGCACTGGACGTCGTCAGCAAAAAATATGTGGTCGCTGCCCAGCATGAGAAACTTCTGGATGCGTCGATACAGGGAATGCTCTGGTCGCTTGATCCGCATTCACAGTTTTTTACCCGCGAAGAGTTCAGAAAGTTGTCCGAGGAACAGGCGTCACAGTTTTACGGTATCGGCGTCTCGATCCTTCAGCACAGGGATGGTGTTTATGTCCAATCAGTGATACCCGGAACACCTGCCGACAAGGCAGGCATTCGATACGGCGACCGGTTCCTCGAGATCGACGGAAAGAACGCCAAAGAATGGACCGCATCAGAGGTTTCCCGGAACGTTCGGGGAGAACGCGGCACTCCGGTCAAGGTAAAGATAGACCGTGTACAGTCCGCCGCACCTCTCGATTTTGAGATCGTTCGCGGCGGAGTTCCTCTGCCGTCCATCCGCAATTATTTCATGCTTCCCAATGGAACGGGTTATGTCGGCCTGACCGGAGGATTTCAGGAAACGACCGCCGCCGAATTAGATGAGGCCGTTGCCGCTCTGCAAAAACAGGGCATGACAAATCTGATCCTTGATCTGCGGGGAAATCCGGGCGGATTGCTGCCGCAGGCGATAGAGGTCGTTAGCCGATTCATCCCAAGCGGAAAAGCGGTGGTTTCGGTAAAGGGCCGTTCGCGTTACGCTTCCAGTCAGGAACTGCGTTCCCGGGGCGGTTTGCGTGACAGGTCGCCGCTTGTGGTGCTTATCAACGGAGGGTCGGCGTCTGCTTCCGAGATCGTTGCCGGAGCGGTGCAGGATTACGGCCGTGGTTTGGTGGTTGGGACGGAAAGTTTCGGTAAGGGACTTGTGCAAAGAGTGTTCTATCTTCCGTACGGCACCGGCCTGACGCTGACGACCGCGCGTTACTACACGCCGTTTGGACGGTCTCTCCAAAAAGATTATTCAAACGGATCGATCTATGAGTATTTCACCGGCGCGAACGGAAATGACGGCGAAGACGACGGAGCGGCGAAGCCTAAACCCGCCGGTTCTCCGACAACCCTGCCGGACGGCAGAGTGCTGATGGGCGGACGCGGGATAGAACCCGACATACGGGTTGCGGCACAGGAGTTTACGCCGCTGCGGTTCAGGCTTAATGAAAGCGCGTTCTTTTTTGTGCGTCAGATGGTGGCCGGAAAGGTAAAAGGCTTTGAAAGCTATAAGGTGGACAAACAGAATCAGCAATGGTCTATCCCCTCGGACGCTTTTCAGATAACGGACAAGCTTTTCGAAGCATACAAAACATACGCTCTGGCAGACAAGGACAGCGGGCTGACGGAGCAATCTCTGGCATCTCAGGCTGACTATGCCAGAATGAGGATCAGGGTCGAACTTGCGACGGCGAATTATTCGAGCGAGGCGGGAACACAGGTTTTTTTGGAGAACGACCCTCAGGTTTTGAAAGCTGCTGAGGCTGTTTCAACCGCAAAACCGATGGCGGAGCATAATTTGGCCATGAACTAAAACGAGGCTTATGCTTCTCTTTTAGACGAACTGTGAAGTAAGAGTTCGTCTTTTTATTTTTGCAGGTGAGCTTTGCGTCGTGAACTTCTGCCGGACGATGTGATGAGTTAAAATGGCAGGACAAGCATCGTTTCTTTGATTATGTACAAACAGATAGGAATCTTGACCGGCGGCGGCGACGCTCCGGGACTGAATGCAGTGATCAGGGCCGTGGTACGAACCGCCATCGGCGAGTACGGCATGAGCGTGATCGGCATTGAGGACAGTTTTGAGGGCATTCTTGGCGAGACTCAAACCACCAGGCTCACCAAAAGATCGGTGAGCGGCATATTGCCGCGTGGCGGCACGATCCTCGGCACAAGGAACAAAGGCAGCTTTGCACAGGTAGTTGACGGAGTTCCGCATTTTCCCGAAATGCCTATTTCCGAGGCTCTGGCGAACCTTGACATCCTCGGCATCGAGGCCCTGATAGTTCTTGGCGGCGAAGGAACACTGGCAATCGCGGAACAGTTCCATAAACGTGGTTTTCCGGTAATAGGCGTACCAAAGACCATTGACAACGATCTGGCCGCGACCGAACTTACTTTTGGTTTCATGACGGCCATCGACATCGCAACCGAGGCACTTGACAGGCTTCATACGACGGCGGAATCGCACGACCGTGTGATGATCCTGGAAGTAATGGGACGCAACACCGGTTGGATAGCTCTTCACGCTGGGCTTGCCGGAAGTGCGGATATAATACTTATCCCTGAAATACCTTTTTCGGTGGATTCGGTTTTGCGAAAGGTCCGCGAACGGGAAGAGGACGGATCAAGATTTACAATAATCGTTGTTGCCGAAGGAGCAAAAGAAGTAGGCGGCTCGGCTCTTTACGCGGATAAAGAGCAACTGAGGCTTGGCGGCGTGGGCGAATACCTCAGAAGAGAGATCGAGGAAAGAAGCGGGAAGGAGTCCCGATGTGTCGTTCTGGGGCATTTACAGCGTGGCGGCAGCCCGAATGCATTTGACCGAATGCTCGGCACAAATCTTGGAGCATGTGCCGTCAGAGCGTTGTGCAGCGGCGAGGTCGGTAAAATGGTGGCGCTCCAGGCAGGCACTATCGTAAACGTCCCGCTTTCTGAGGCATGTGTGCAGATCAAGACCGTTCCAACGGACGGCCAGCTCGTGCGCACCGCGCGTGACATCGGTATATCATTTGCGGCCCCAAAAGAGTCTGATATGTAGAACAATGGCCCGCCCTGAAGTATAATCCGGGAGCGGTGTAGATCGTGGTTATTTATGGAAGAGATCATAAACAAATTAAAGTCCGAACTTGATACTCTGGAAGAGGAGTTGCACTTTGCCTTGCCGAAAGAGATCCAAAAAGCAAGGGAATTTGGCGATCTTAGGGAGAATGCCGAATACAAGGCGGCCCTTGAAAGACAGTCGATCGTACAGGCCAGAATAATGCAGGTGCGGCAACGGCTTGGTGAGATCGAGTCGATAGATCTGTCCAAGATACCGGCCGACCGTGCCGCCTATGGCTCGGTGGTTGTGCTGTTTGAGATAGAAAAGGAAGAAAAAGTGACCTATCGGCTGGTGACATCTGAAGAAAGCGACCCAGAGAACGGGCTGATCTCGACCGTCTCGCCTATCGGCCAGGCTCTCATGGGCAAGGAAGAGGGTGAGGAGATACGCGTAAAAACACCGAACGGCTGGCGGGTCTTTGAGATCAGCAGCCTGACCACGATACATGACCTGGATCAGGTCTAAGGAACGAGGCGTTCAAACAGATGCTGGGAGAGACAATAGGCAGGATCCCGATCCGGATCATCCAGGCGATGGTCCGGGGTTTGGCATCTCTGGGTGTGCCGCCGAACATACTTACGCTGGTCGGCGTAACGATAAATGTACTTTGCGGCGTCCTGTTTGGCATGGGCGAGTTCTTTTGGGCCGGCATCGTGCTACTGGTAGCCAATATATTTGATATGTTGGACGGGAATGTCGCCCGTCTGACAGGCAGCGTCACGCGATTCGGAAGCTTTCTCGACTCATCTCTGGATCGCCTGTCTGACATGGTCGCGTTTCTCGGGATAATGGTCTTTTATGCCGGGAACACACCGCAGCATTCGATAGTAAATGTCATTTTGGCGGGAACCGCCATGATCGGCTCCGTAATGGTCAGCTATACGACGGCACGTTCCGAATCGCTCGGGGTAAAAGCGAACGTCGGATTTCTTCAACGGCCCGAGCGGATCGTTCTATTGATCATCGGTGCTCTTTCAACATGGAACTGGTCATCAGATTTTGTGCTTTTCAATCGAATGCCGCAAGTTCTGTGGGTGCTGGCTATCGGTTCAATATGGACGATGATCCATCGAATGTATTTTATTTGGACGGAACTTCGCAGGTTGGAAGAAGCCTCGACTGAAAAATGACGGAATTTCTTCTGGGCATTTGGGAAACTTTCACGTGGCAGCGCATATTCGTTGGTGCGGGCCTGTTCGTGCTTTCTTTTTTTCTGAGCATTCTTATCGTTGCTATCGTCATAGTAAAGATACCGGCAAACTATTTCAGTTCTCATTATCAAAAAGATTTTCTGCCCGGCAGCTCTTGGTTGACACGGTGGGGAGCCACTATTATAAAGAATATCATCGGAGCGATCCTTGTCTTGGCAGGCATTGTGATGCTGATAGGGCCGGGACAGGGAATATTGACGATCCTGATCGGCCTGATAATGATGGATATTCCGGGGAAACGGCCGCTGGAGGCAAAGCTGATCAAGCGACCGGCAGTGTTGTCGGCGGTAAATTCTCTTAGAAGCAGATACAACAAACCTCCTTTAATAATTGACTAAAGCATGGGATTTTTTGATCTTTTCAGGAAAAAAAGCGACGCGGATCCGGAGACGGAGCGGCGAAAAAGGCTTCATGAGATCGGCAGGATAACGGACGGACGCATTCTCGAAAATGAGGTTGCGGCCGGTGGCGAGATCATTTTTTACATCTATTCTCTCAACGGCGTGGATTTTGAGTCGTCAGAACTGGTTAGTGATGAGCGGCTGAAGGACCCGTTGAAATATGCACCGGGAGCGAAAATAGGAGTGCGCTATGATCCAAAGAATCAGGGGAATTCGATGTTGGAATGAGGTGGCTTGGCCTTTCTTATGATCGGCAAAAAGATCTGGTAACTTAAGTTCTCGTAATTTGGAACATAAATGACAAGCACGAAACGGCGGCCAAATAGGCCGCCGTTCGTTTTTCCCCTGGAGAATATTTCTATTCCAATCCGGCCAGGAGTTATATAACTCCTGACCGGTCCGTGTGGGCAAACTTACCAACTTGAACTGACAAAATCTAGTCCTGTCAGATCTGAATCAAGTGTAAATGTCCGATGACTTTCGATGAACTGATGGCTCTTGTGCGAGATCGAGATCTGATAAAGCTCAGCGACATCAAGCTCCTGGAAAGTATAGTATCCAAATGGATTGGTGTTGACCATGCGTGTTTGTCCCGTTGCAAGATTGGTCAACTGAATACGAGCGCCTGATACACCGGTTCCGGTCATGGTCAAGGCTCGTCCTGTAATGGTTGCATCCGCCGATGAAGGAACGCTGAATGGTTCCATACAGAGAACGACGTTCTCAATGGTCGCACCGCCCGGAGCGATAAGCGGTTCGTTGTCCCCGATGGCAAGGTTCGGATACGTATAAACGTTCAGTCCGCCGCCGCCGCGAAGAACGATCGCGGAAACCGCCCTGTCTGTTTGGTTCAGCGGTCCAAGTGACCAAGAGTCCAATACGTTTCCGGTTACTGAAGTATTCAGCGTCACAGACAGTTCGGGTTTGGCCGGCATTCCACCATCCAGTTCGACAACAGAACTGTTGGCAATGGGAAACGAAGAAGCCGGTACCGGCTGATTTACTCTCATTTCCCACGATCCCGAAATATGAGAATACTGTGGAAAATCTCCACTTTGATATGTTCCGAGATCCCAAAGATTCTTACATGTGATCGCCGGTGTCTGGTAATACCAGGGGCCTTGTGCATTTGCCACTGATTGGGTGTCTATTCGTTTCGTATCGAGTTGAGTTAAGGTGCCTGTTCCTCTGGTCTTGATATCAGCAGACCGTGTTTGTGCAAAAGAGATGTTAACTAGGGCTATTATACATAAGGCAAAAGCCATTACGCGGATCGTATGACCCAAACTATTTTCTCGGGGGAAATTCATATTTCTATACTCCTTGTTGTACCTGAGACTCCGTTGTCATGCTCATTAACGCCATTCGCGAAGCCGATAACACGGCAATGCGTCAAATGTGAGCAGTCCTAAAAAACTAAAATATAACTCTTTGTTTAACAAATATTTATTACTAAGTCAACACAATTTGTTAAACACTTTGACCGCTGACCAGTCAGCCGGACCGTTTGAAATATTGGCAATTTACGGTATTTTGCCCGCTGTTTTGCTGTATTTCCTAAAGCGGTCATCCTTTATGTTTCATATTAAAGGACGGTGACTTTACGTCTGTTTGCACAATAATACGGAGAATTGTCGGTTAATTCCAAAAAAATAAAATTTTTTTTTAATTCGGATCAGAAATGAAAAAGCCGCCCTTTCAGGCGGCGTAATGACAGGGCTTATTTGTGTATAGGCGGGAATGTATCAGATGCAGCTTACTGCATCTGAAAATCCATACCGGTCATATTGTCGTAAAGATTGAAGGTGTAGCTCGAAACGACAAAGGGTTGACGTCGAGTGGCTTTTGCCGAAACGACGTATAGATGGGTCGTAGGCAGCGAACTGAATGAATAAAATCCGAATGCGTTTGTCAGAACAGCCCGCGATTGGCCCGTGACCATATCCTCTATTGTGATGCGGACATTTTTGACGCCATATCCCATATTGTTTGTAACGCGTCCGCTGACGCTGGCAGGAGCCGATGTCGGGGCAAGCTGCTGGCTGCGGAAAACGCACGTCACGGCCTCGCCCTCCTCTACAACAATGTTTGCCTGGCGATCCTCGATTGACGCGTAGGTGTTATATGAATGAGGCAGCCCGTCAGGAGAAGTTTCCGTGCATTCTATTTCCGTGAGCGTCCAACCTGGTTTTTGCTCTTCTGTGACAGAGATGGCGTTTTGCTCGTTGAAACGAAAGATACCGGAATTCACGAGCCGGTCCGCCGGTTCCTCATCGTTATCAACCAATGAGAAGTTATCCACACCCAGATTTGAGGTAGTGTAAGTAAAAGCCTCAGACGAAGCGGTCGATCCGTCCAGTGCCTGCACTTCCTTGATGATCGTCACTGATCCAGGAACAGGCGGTTCGGTGTCGCCGAGCCATGTGTAAAGCAGCCTGTTTGGCGATACCGTGTCGATATTTGTGATGCGTCCCGTAGTAGCATCAAGTTTGAGCCTGTTGGCGACCGTGGATGGGCTGGCGTACGGATTGGCCTCAAGGAACAGTGCTGCGGCACCCGTGACCATGGGAGCGGCCATAGACGTTCCGCTCATTACCCTTGTCTGCGTATCGTTTTGATGGCTGAGAGATCTGATGGCATTTCCCGGAGCGAAAATATCCACACACGAGCCGTAGTTGGAATACGGCATTCTGACATCATTGTCGCCTATGGCCCCGACAACTATCGCGCTCGGTGTTGCCGCTGGCGAGTAGTTACAGGCGTCCGCTCCAAAGTTTCCGGCAGATGTTACAACGGTTATTCCGGCGTTCACCGCGTTTTCAATTGCATTGTTGAGCGATTGGGAAATGTTCGTCACGGTGATGCTGATATTCATGACGGCCGGAGAATTGTGATTGGATGTCACCCAGTTTATGCCCGCTATCATTCTTGATACGAGTCCGGAGCCGGTACACGGCATTACACGAACGCCATAAAGGCTTGCGTTCTTTGCAACGCCATAAGTCGAACTTCCGATCGTTCCCGCAACGTGGGTCCCGTGGCCTGTACAGTCCATGCCGTTCTGTCCGTCGGTAAGAGCATCAAACGCTATCGAGGCCCGTCCGCCAAAATCCTCGTGTGTCGGACGGATCCCGGAATCGACGACATATACGCTGACTCCGGCTCCCGTGTGCGAATACATAAAAGCTCCGTTCAGCGGTAGCTCTCTCTGATCAATGCGGTCCAGTCCCCAATCCGAACTGGACTGAACGCCAGTCGGATATGTATATGAATCTTCTTCCACAAACAGCACGCGGTCATCCTGACTGAGGGCCTGTGCCTGCTGCTGCGTCATTTCAGCGGAAAATCCGCGAAAGACGGAAGTGAATACGTCGTCAACCGATGTGCCGTATTCTCCCGCCATCTGATAGACTGTTGATACGGTTTCCCACTCTGATGACGGGCGCAAGGACGTCTCTGGGGCGAATGTAACGATGTACCGGCCCGGAGCCGGGTCGTCAGAGCGAAGGAATTTGTCTCTTGAGATTCTTTTTGAATCGGATGTGTCCCGTTGTGACCTGATCATTTCCTGTGCGGAAGCAGCATCAGGGCGGAGGCCGAGGCCAAAAGAAATGACACTAATAAGCAGCGAGAGTATTACCAGATGTTTCATCTTGAACAATATTCCTTCTAAGTTAATTAATCGTCGGAGAGGCGGAATGAGCCTTTTGGCGGAGCGGCGAAAAGTCGCCGGGTATTAACAACGTAAAACACTGTTATAATAGTGTCAACATTTTATTTTTTTGAGATGCGGAGCTTCGGTCAGAGTGACAGATAATCAGTCAATTTGGTGAGATCTTCGTCTTATAGGGAGATGACGGGAGTTCCGTCGTCGCAGAAGGAAATTTTAGATCAGACAGGCAGGTTAGCAATATGGAAGAGATACTTAAAGGGTTTTTGGGAAAACAGGTAAATATTGGTTGCGGTAACGCTTCCGGATTCAAAGGCGAGGTTGTAAGCGTTGATCAGGGGGTTCTTTCTCTAAAGGATGAAGACGATGCTGTCACTTATATCGCCGTGGACAAGATAGTTTTTGCCAGCGAGGCAAATGCCAATCACTCAAGGCCGGGATTTGTCGTTTAAAGATCAAAAGCCTCGAATGATATGATTCGAGGCTTTGCAGACTGTTATTGAACGCGGTCTTATTTTTCGGTGTCCGCAGCAGGAGCGACCGGATCGGTTATTTTTACCGAAATGTCCAAGCGGCGAAAACCTACGATCCTTTTTTCCCAATAACCCTCGAAAGGTGAATACGTGATCCCTTTGCTGCTGGAGGCGTGATAGAAGCCTTTCTCATCCGCCACAATGCCCATGTGGCCGAGTTTATTCATAAACACCAGGGTTCCAAAAACATATCTGTCGTCACCCTCGACCGGTGTTGACATGTCCCATAGGCTGCGTGCGCTCGTGCGATCAAAAGCAAGTCCTGCGTCCTTGAACACACTCCAGACAAAACCGGAACAGTCGTATCTGTTCGGGCCGCTGGAACCGTATTTGTATGGAATGCCCAATCGGGCCTGAATTCCTGTCAGGATATTATTGGAAACCGACGAGCCATATACGGTGCGTCTGGCGGCGGCTTTATTCATTGCCGTCAGAGGACTGGATTCACCGGTCTTTTTTACCAATGAAGGTTCGGGTGTTACGACTATTTTGTTTGTCAGTGGCTGTGGTTGGCGATTTGCGTTGCCCTGGGTTGGTTGAGCCGGTTGAGATGGTTGTTCCGGGGTTGCCTCTGCTGGCGGTTGGTTTATCGGACGGCTTGAAACTGACCTGATAACACGCGGCCGATCTTGTGCGGCGGCCTCAACCGTAAAACAGATGATAGCCGCGACCAAAAACAGCAGTGCGGCGACTGAACCTTTATAAACTCCCAAAACTTGTTTCTCCTTTATTACCGGACGAACGCGAGCAGGGCAGCAACTGCCGAAAACAAAGCGAGGTGAGGATCGGATAAAAACCCGAAAAGCCCGTAATGGGCAAAAAAGCGTTCGATTGTTTTTAATTTTTAAAGAACCGAAAGACTCTTGGGGATCCAACCGCGATCCATCAAATGACACGGCTGTGTCTTTCAGCTAAAAAAGAGGATAGCATTTTCAAAAGAAAGAGCGCAAACGGTTTGCGACGAATGATCTCATAATGCCTAACGGACGGTTTCACTTTGTGTGAAACCGCCTGACCTTCCGCGTCGCCGCCCGTCCTTAAGTTGTCCTGTATGGATTTTAGAAAGCCGCAATCAAACTGTAATTCCTAAAAACCGCCGGGATCAACAAACGGCCCGCCTTTATTCGGCTATGCCGAGAACGATGTCCCGCAGCCGCAACCGCCTGATGCGTTCGGATTTTCAAATGTGAATCCCGATCCCATCATATTGGATGTGTAATCTATCGTGATGCCGTTCAGGTATTGTGCCGAGAACATATCAACGAACAATTTGACATTAGCCTTGTCCAGAATGAAGTCGCCTGTTTTGGATTCTTCCTCGATGTTGAGGCTGTACTGGAAACCCGAACAACCGCCCGGCACAACACGAACGCGAAGCCCGGCCGTTTCCGGCAGATCGTCCTCGCCGGCCAGAAAACCCTTTATTTCCGTCAAAGCGGATTCCGTTACGTTAATATCAAGACTTGGAGCTGCAACAGCTGACATATTTTAGTTCGATAACTCCTATTAAGATCAGGACGCACAAAGTGAATCCTTACATTAAAATAAATATTAACCGAAAATATTGAAATTCTCAACTTTTAGAGGCTAATTTTGTTATCAGCACAGTACGGTGACGGAAAGGCCTGATCAATTTTCCTTTTCTTTTGACAGGGTTTCCAAAGCCTTTTCGAGCGAAGCAAGGCGCTTTGCAAGGTCGGCGTTTTCGGCTTTTAATGTCTCGATCTCGGTTTGCTGTTCCTGAACGGCGTTGATCAGTACGGGGATCAGGCCGGTGTAGTTCAATCCCTTTGTCTCTTCCGCGTCCTTTTCGGGGCTTTTGACGTTTGAGACGAGTTCGGGCATCACGGTTTCTACTTCCTGTGCAATAAGTCCAAGCTGAGTTCCGCGATCGGGGCGGTCTTTCCAAAGCCACGTCACCGGACGCAGCCGCATCACGTCCCTGAGGCCGTAATTGAGCGTGCCGATGTCCTGCTTCAATCGCGCATCAGAAGGATTTGTGAGTATGCCGGTGATAAATACGTCTCCCTGAAACCAACCTGCATAGCCGGGACTTTGGCCAAACACACCGTATGTACTACCTTGGGCATGCACGCCATAAACACCTCCCACGCCCCGCACACCGGCTCCGGGACCAACGGCTGTGCCGCGAACGCCGTCGCTAAGTGTGCTTGTGCCTGAAACACCGGGGTCATTTTGGCTTATTCCTTCCACGCCGATTCTGATGGTGCTTTGGCCGCGTACGCCGGTGCCGTTACTGCTTATGCCTTCCACGCCGATCCTAATGGTGCTTTGGCCGCGTACGCCGATGCCGCCGGTGCTTGAGCCAAACACGCCCGCGCTAGAGTTACTGTTATGTGATGTAGTACCAAATACTCCATGGGTATTGGTACTTGAGCCAGACACGCCGATGCCGTCAGTGCTTGTGCCGTTCACGCCAACATTGGTTGTGCTTTGGCCTCGTACGCCGATGCCGTCAGTGCTTGCGCCTATCATGCCGTAGAATTCGCCGGTTCCTGCTACGCCGGCGTAGTCCCCCTGGCCAAGCACGCCGGTGTCAAGCTCGCTTTCACCGCGTACGCCTATTCCGGTGGTGCTTGTGCCTATTACGCCAAAGCTGGTTGTGCTTTCGCCACGCACCGCGGTTTGCGTGCCTCCGACAACATACACTTTGTATGCCGATGAGGAGCCGCCGACGCCGAGCCTGCCGTCGATCACTCCGTTACCGCTGATGTTGAAGTTGCTCGATGTTTGCAGAGCGGTCGAGTTTTGTATGTAGTTCGCGCTTCCCGCCGTGGGAGAGCGCTCGTTGGTCAGCCGTTCGTCATCGTCACGCACATACTGGTTGGCGTCAATACCGCCAAGCTGGTTCGCGTTCGTGGCGGTTGCGACCGGGCCGCTGATCTTTGATCCGCTGATGCCGGATG
>CAZOXY010000067.1:0-10583 GCA_964583955.1 uncultured Chloracidobacterium sp.
ACGTCTGTTTTCTCAACCCGCCGATAAATCGGCGGGCTATTTTCGATCGTCCCTTAGGGACAAAATGCCGCGTTTTGACCCAGACTCTAAAGCCAGTGGCAATTTAAACTGATCTAAAAAGAGACCGCCTTTTCAGACGGCCTCGATAAAATGAACTTCCTTTAGGTTTTGTCAGGGCTACTTCTTGTCGGTTGCCGCAGGCTTTTTGGTCATTGCCTCTATGTTGGGGCTGCGGGTCGTCAGCTTCCATTCGCCGCCTTCTTTTACAAAGATTATCTTGATGCCGTTGGGCATACTTGCGGTGCGGATAACGGCAACGGCGGTGTCGCCGGTTATTTCCTCGTTGCTTACGTCGCAGAGTTTGGTATCAACCGGCCCGACCGACAGATATTCCATCAGCGTTATTCCGTCACGTTTTGCCTCGCTTTCCATATATTTGATGGTATCCGAGGAGTAGGTCTTTCTTACGGCGGCCTCGTCCTTATTCTCCATCGCGGCACAGTAGGCTTTGAAAACCGGTGTCAACGTCGGTGCATTGTTGCGTGTTTCTTCGGGTGTCGGCGTCGTTGCCGCAACTGGGCTGTTGCTTGGCGGTGTGTTCGTGTTGGCCGTGTTGGCGGCATTTGTGTTGTTGGCGGGCGGTGTGTCGGTTGTTCCGCCGCAGCCTGACATCAAAATGGCAAATGATAAGAGCGTAATGAATAGTGTGGTGACAGATCGCATATATATCTCCGTTTTCGGTAATTGATTAAAAGCCAAAGTATAATTAAATTGTTCTATATGAACAACGGTGAACGCATCGAATGGCGGCGAAAGTTTCTTGTTGAGGGCCTTCCCGAACCGCTGACGCGGGCAAGCAGCCATCTGCAATATCACGATAATTATATCCACGACACGCGGCTTCGGTTAAGAACCGACCGCAATCCCGACACAAAAGAGTGGCTGTATGTCCTCCAGCGGATCGAGGACGACGCCAAAGACGATGTGCCGTTTCGGCGTATTGCCGAGATATATATGACCGAAAGGGAATACGCTCAGTTTCAAATATTCGAGGGGGACGAAATACGAAAGAATCGATATTTTCACAAGATAGACGGTATTGAATATGCTTACGACGTTTATATCGGCGAACTGTGGGGCCTGAACACCGTCCAGGTCTTTTTTGAGAATGCAGAGGCTATGAAGGCTTATGTCCCGCGTCAGGAATTCCTGCTTGAGGTCACGGGCATCGAATTTTTCAGCGGCGCGTCGCTCTTCGACAAAAAGATAGCGGATATTCAGGCAAAGGTGGCTGAATTGACCGGTTCAGCATAAGCAAAATGAAAGGCGTGCCGATAAAGCGACACGCCGTTTGTTAAGCATAAGAACTCGTGTTAGGTTATCTTGCCCTTGGCCTCATCGGGACGTGTTCTTCGACCGAGGCGTATATTCGTAGGTATATCTGCGTTTCCCTGGGGATCAGGTTGGTCCAGTTCTCGCCGCCGCGTGTGATGTAGCCCGCCAGCCTAGCCGGGTTTGAATTATAACCGGCTGCCATAAGTTGTTCCTGTGTGGCCAGTCCGCTGAGCAATGCGTCCGCGATCGCCGGCCGGCGTTTCAGGTCGTCCCATGTCCATTGCATATACAGCAGCATTGCCTGTGAGGCGTTGACGTGGTCGCGCATCCCTTCGACAAAATCCGCGTTCAGAGGAACCTGCGAGAACTGGTTTCGCACCATTCGGTACGTTGAAGGGATCATCTGAACCATTCCGCCCGCTCCGGCCGAACTTACCGCATAACGATAGGTCTGTCCTTCGTTCAGTGCAAAGAGCGTATAGACATCGTTATAGATGTCCTGATGCGGTTCCGTGCGAAAGCGGAGATGATCGACATGCTCCACCGCCGCAAGCCTCTCGGCAATATCAACCACCTTCGGGTCGATGTTTATGCGGAGTTCGCGCAGCTTTTCACGGGCGAGGTCAAGCACATTCCTGACATAAATGCGTCCGGCGTTCACGACCTCGGGCGTTACAAGGCCCGGATGCGTGGACATATAATATGCCGTTTCCAGATAGCGGCCTTTTTCAACACGCGGATACTGCACAAGCAGCGGCTGATGACGCACGTTGCGGCTGTCGGTAATGGTGATCGGCGTGTTCACGCCGTTGCCGCGGATGGTGCGGACAAGGATGTTCTTTCCGTTCTCAGAGGTCAGGGCCTTATCGGCGGCGGTCGAAAGAAAGGCTTCCTTGGTCATCACAACATAGTCAAGCTCGTTTCTGACCGTATCCACAAATGCCACACGCACTATCTCAACGCCTTCATAATTGTTTCCGACCGATGCCGTTGATACGGGACGCGTCTGAAGCTGCCTTCTTGCCTCGGCGATCTTTGATTTTATGTCGCCGAATGAAAGGACTCCGGCAGGTGTTGATGACCGGTTTTCGATACTCTCTATGTTTTCGGCACGTTCAACGACGCTCTCCGGCTTTTCACTGTTCTGAATTATGACCTGCGGCTTTTGCTCGACGGTTCTCGGCCGCCCGACGATTATCGGCGTCGGTGACGGACTCGGAGCAATGATCTCACGTTTCGGCGGTGTCGTGTCAGACACCACAACCTTTAACTGACGGTCCTCACGCGAACCGCTGTCTGATTGCGCAAAGCCAAAAACCGATAAAGCAAGAATGATGGCAAAAGAACTACAGATATTTTTCATCAATATTTTTCGGAGAGTGTCGTGAAATGAGCGTTTTAGCAGGATGAACGGTTCCTACTGTTCTTATAGATTCACAAAAACGCTGAACAGTTGTCAAACATTATCGGTTATTTATCGTCTTTACAATTGCAACTTATGGCAAAAATTGCTTTTTTTACCCGTCAAGATTAGTCTAAAAGTTTGGGACACAGAGTGTTATGCAGCCTGGAATGAAAATAAAAGCAAGTGAAAAGCTTTTTGGAACTGATGGAATAAGGGCGAGAGCGGGACAGTTTCCGCTTGACGCCGCGACCGTTTTCAGAATTGGGGCCTCGCTGGCGGATCAATTTGCCGAAAGGCTTGGGCGAAAGCCGTCCTTCGTCATCGGCCGCGACACGCGCGAATCCGGCGAGGAGATTCTTGCCGCTTTCTCTCGCGGAGCATCGTCGCGCGGAGCAAAATGCGAATCCGCCGGTGTCATAACGACTCCCGGCGTTGCTTTTATCGCCGGACAGTATGCATTTGACGCCGGTGTGGTCATAAGCGCCTCACACAACCCGTTTGAGGACAATGGGATAAAGATATTCTCGCCTTGCGGACGAAAGATGGATGACGAGACCGAACGGCGGATAGAAGAGGATATTTTTTCAGAAGCATTTGCCGCCGACGCTGTCGCGGGCTATGCCGATCCGGTTAGCGACAGAACCGTTCGCCGTGAGGAATTTCAGGACGCGTACAGAGATCACCTGAAAGAGTTCTTTATCAACGGATACGATCTTTCTGGGGTAAAGGTCGTGCTGGACTGCGCTAACGGTGCGGCTTCCGCCTATGCTCCGGGACTTCTCAGAGAGCTTGGAGCAGAGGTCATCGCGATCAATGATGAACCGAACGGCAGGAATATAAACAAGGATTGCGGATCGCTCCATCTTGAAGATCTGCGGCAAAAGGTCGTTAAAACATCGGCAAATATCGGCATAGCTTTTGACGGCGACGCGGACCGCTCTCTTTTTGTTGACGAAAAAGGCGAGATCGTCGATGGCGACGGAACGCTCTGGATACTTGCCAACTATCTGGTCAACAAAGGAAAGCTTTCCAACCGCAAGGTCGTTGCGACCGTGATGAGCAACATCGGCCTTGAGATCGCCCTTGGGAATATCGGTGTCGGGCTTATCCGGGCAAATGTCGGTGACAAATACGTTCTTGAATCGCTTCTTGAGACAGGTTCCGAACTCGGCGGCGAACAATCTGGCCATATAATCGTCCCTGAAAACGGCCTTGTCGGCGACGGGATGATGACGATGCTCTTTGTCCTGAAGGCAATGCGCGAGGCCCTCCGTCCGCTTTCGGCAATGGCAGCGGAATTTGTCAGCTTTCCGCAGGTTCTTGTGAACGTCGATGTATCAAGGAAAACGCCCTTTGATGAGGTCGATGCCATCGCTTGCGAAAAGGCCCTTTTGGAAGAGGAACTCACCGGAAAAGGCCGTTTGCTGCTGCGATATTCCGGCACCGAGAACCTTGCCCGCGTGATGATCGAAGGCCAGGACGAAGATGTTATCTCGCATCAGGCCGCGCGGCTGGCGCAAGTTATCGCGGCGGAGTTAGGCGGCTCGATACGTTAGCCTTATAATCTTAACGATGTCACGTTCGATGATCGTTAAGATCCCTCAACCCGGTGTTTCATATAAAATTACCGTCGGCCGCGGCCTTTTGCAGTCGGTCGGCGAAATAGTTACCTCAACTGTCGCAACGCCGCCACGTAAGGCGGCGCTTGTCACCAATCGGCGTGTTCACGGCCTTTACGGCGACATTGTCGAAGCAGGCATTAAAGCAGCGGGCATTGATGTATTTCCGGTGCTGATACCTGACGGAGAAAAGGCGAAAAGCTTCCGCGTCCTGCAAGCCGTTCTAAATTCTTTTTCCGAACACAAGATCTCGCGCACGGATGCCGTTATCGCTTTGGGCGGCGGGGTTGTCGGCGATCTTGCAGGTGTGGCCGCGTCGCTGCATCTTCGCGGCGTGCCGTATTATCAGGTCCCGACAACGCTGCTGGCGATGATAGATTCATCGGTCGGCGGAAAGACAGGGATCAATTCACCTTATGGAAAAAATCTGATCGGCAGTTTTTATCAGCCCAATGCGGTGATCGCCGACATCGGAACGCTCGCCACGCTGCCAAAGCGTGAGATAACCGCCGGTTTTATGGAAGCCGTCAAACAGGCGGCACTGAGCGGAACGCCGATGCTCGAACGAACGGCAGAGCTTTCCGGGCATTACCGAAAATCAGGCAGAGAGATGTTCGGCGGCGACGGGCCGCACCGGCAAACAGCGGATCTTATTTTGGAGAACATTCGGTTTAAAGCCTCTGTCGTTAAGAGTGATGAGCGGGAATCCGTCGTCAAAACAGGCTCACGCTCCAGAAAAACTCTCAATTTTGGACATACTTACGGCCATGCGCTGGAAAAAGCTACGCAATACCGCTATTTAAAACACGGTGAGGCCGTTGGCTGGGGCCTGCTTTTTGCCGGGACGCTGTCAAAAAAGCTTGAATTTCTTTCCCCGGATGAGTTAGACTTGTTGAACGATGTTGTGCGCGGCTTTGGCCGCCTGCCTGACATCTCAGACATACCGATAAACAGTATTCTCAACTCGGTTCTTCATGACAAAAAGGTCATTGACGGAGACATTCAGTGGATACTTCTGAACGGGATCGGCAAACCGGTTATCATTTCAGGCCGTCAGATACCCAAAAAAATGCTGGCGCAGACCCATAGACAAATCACAGCCTCCCGGTGATCCCCATGGCCAGGGCTTGGAGGAAGATCAAAAAATGAACATCAGTAACGAATTTCACAGCTCGGAACGCGGCAGCGCCGGAATAAAGGCACTGCTGGTAATACTTGTTCTGGTACTGATCGGCAACGCCGGCATCAATTACGTCCCGGTCGCCTATCAAGGGGCGAATTTCAAGGAAGAAATGGATACGGCGGTCGTCAAGGGACTTGCGACCACAGGACAAATGAAGCCTGTTGACGTCGTAAAGGGACACATAATGAGGGCAGTCGCGGACAATGACGTTCCGCAGGACGTTGTAATTGACATCAAGGCAAAACAAAGCGTTGTGACGGCTCATGTGACATACACAAAAGAGGTCAGCCTGTTGCCTTTCGGCATCTACAAATATCAGTATCAGTTCAACCACGTGGCGACCCCGAAAGGCTACCTTGCGGCACAGTAAGGCCGCCAGCATATCTTGGATAATAAAAAAAGCAGCGATGTCATACTGTGACACCGCTGCCTTTTCGTTTTATCTTTTCGGTTCCTGTTCCTACTTTTTATCCTTTTTATCTTCCTTCGGGATCGTCAGATACGGGCGATGCTGAACAACGAACTGTTTGTTGTCATAGTTGCCGTCGCCGTCCACGTCCACCTTGACCTCGATCTTGTACCGTTTTCCCGGTTCGTGTTTCTTTTCAACATCATAGGCAAGTGCGTATTGACTTCTTAGAAGCCCGTCTATTGATTGCAGATAGGCCGGTATCTCGCTGGGGAAGGTCATTTCAAAATGAGCGCCGCCCGACTCTTTGGCAAAGGTGTTCATTGAATTTTTTGCCTGCTGAAAGGTCAGGCGTCCCGGCATTCCTGTAAGCGAATCGGTTGGCCCAAGCCACGGCTCATACTTTTTATAAAAAAGATTCCCGGTGCTGATAATGTATATCGGTATTCCGGCTTCCTGTATGATCTTACGCATTTCTCCGTAATTGATCTTGCTGAAGGTGTCGATGCCGGAGGCTACCAGAATGATCGCCTTTCTTTTGGACCTGACCTCGACCATGCCGGCATAATCTGCCTGGCGGTCCTCCGATCTGTCCAGGACGACCGTGTCGCCGCGTCCGCCGACCAGAGCAAATTTGAGGGCATCAAAAAGATTGTTCTCACGGAACGCCGGCCTGTTCCTGAGCAGGATGTCGATGGTCTGCCTGATGCGTCCCGGATCGTTGGTGAAATCCGTTATCGGCGTCGGGCGCATATCGAACGCGATGACCGAGGCATAATCATCAGGGGCTTTTATAAAACGGCTCAGGAAATAAGCGACCGGACGAACGGTTTCATAGACACCCGGTTCAAATATCTGGCCGGAAGCGCTGCCGAAAACCTCTGACCATTTGCTGTATTCAACGACGAGAGAAACGGTGATCGGGGCTTCGGGCGTGGCAAAGGATGCTATCTCCTGTTTGACGCCGTTCTCGTATATCGCGAAATTTTCTCTGGTAAGTCCGCTGACTATCTGTCCGGTCTTTTTGTTGTAAACAACTGCATCGACATTGACGATATTTGTGTTTATGGTCAGGACGTCGTCGTCCACGATGGCGTTCTTTGCTTCTTCGGCAAGTTTGCGCTCCTCTTCTTCTTTGCGCAGTTCTTCCTCGGTCTTTGGCGTCGGCCTCTGATTTCTCTTTTCGTTGCCGGTCGGAGTAGGCCGCTGAGGCCGCGACTGTGCGACAGCATCAACGGAAACCAGAAGGCACATCAGCAAGGCCGCAAATGCCGCTGAGATGATTCTTAAATCCTTTTTGAACATAGTTTTTTCAACCGAAGAAGAGTTAATATAGTGTTTAGAGTAGGATTTTCCCCTTTTGGTTGGCTTAAATCAAGGATAGTTCGCGATCTTTCGACGAGGCGGGCGGAAAATAAGGCTCGGCGAAGGGCATTTAGAGGCCGTTTTGTTTGACACGCACAGGGGCAATTATTACAATCGCTCGAACTCATAGAGGTAAACGGAAATGACGGATTCTGAACTATTTGGCCGCCCTGTTATCGGGGTAAGTTTGTCCAACCGCGAGTTGACGGCGCTTTCGGTGGCCGAAGGCCGGATCGGTGAGCCTGTGCAGGCCGCTTTTGACACGGAAGGCGATCCGCTTGGGCAGATCGTCAGACTTGTGAATTCCGTCAGGGAAAGCGGCGTGGAGGCGGAATGTGTCGGCATCGCCGTTCCGGGACTTGTGAACCGCACCACGCGGACGATAGCCCATTCGACCGACTTTTCTTATTTTGTCGATGTGGATCTGAAAAGCGAACTGGCAAGAGCCGTCGGCGTGCCGGTCGCGGTGGAAAATGACGCCAACGCCGCCGGATTTGCGGAATACCGCCTTGGCGCGGGCCAGAGCTCCAAACAGATGTTCTATGTCTTTTTGGGAGACGGCGTCGGCGGAGCGTTCATATTTGACGGCCAGATATGGAACGGCACCAGCGGATTTGCCGGAGAATTCGGTTCTGTGGCTATAGACGCCGAAGGAACACGGCTGGAATCGGTCGCGTCTTCCGCCGGGATAATTGCCAGGACCGTCGAACGGATGTTTCAGGACAGCACATCGGACCTTTCACGCTATGGCGAGGATGACCTGACCATTGCGGGCCTTGTTGACGCGGCGCTGAACGGCGACGACCTGGCGATAATGATGCTGGAAAGAACAGGCGTCCACATCGGGACCGTGCTGTCGAGCGTGATAAATCTGCTGAACGTCGATCGGGTCGTGATCGGCGGAAAGATCGTCGAAGCAGGAGACGCCATTCTCGAACCCATTCGGAACCGTGCGGAGGCGTTGTCATTCGGCCCGTCATTTGGCGATGTTCAGATCGTCGGCGGAACGCTTGGCGAGTCGGCATCCGCGCTCGGGGCGGCTCTGCTCGTGTCACGCAAATGATCGTCGCAGACCGTATATGCCATATGAAGAGGCTGAAATCCGGAAGGCCGTGAATTGCCGTAATCAGGCTGATGAGCCTAACTTATTTTGTGAATGTTTGCACAAAGTACAAATTGGCAATACATTTGTTAGTTGTGGAATTTGCAGATTTCACAAGATTTAGGTACATTAGTGGCAGTTTTACAAACAGCAATCTCTGACATAATTTGAAACTTGTTAACGCTGCTTGAGGCCGATGCCGGCTGCAAGCGGCAGCGGGCTTCAGCCAAAAGGCGGAAGTTCGAGGAAGAGTCATAGACATGGCACAATTTTTCCAGAAAGGCGCGAACAACATTGCCCGCATCACGATGATCATGGGCCTGGTTGTCGCGGGGCTGGCGTTTTTCGCATACACGCAATTTTCTCGGTCAAGCTATATCACCGGACAGTATGTCGAACTTCAGCAGCCGGTGCAGTTCAGCCACCGCCACCACGTCGGCGACGACGGGATCGATTGCCGCTATTGCCACACGACGGTCGAGACCACCGCTTCGGCGGGAATGCCCTCGACCCAGACGTGTATGAACTGTCACTCTGAGATATGGGCGGACAGCCCTTATCTGGAGCCGGTCAGGGCAAGTTTTCGTGAGAACAAGCCCATTGAATGGGAGCGCGTTCACGATCTGCCGGAATACGCCTATTTCAACCACAGCATTCACGTGGCAAAAGGCGTTGGCTGTTCGACCTGCCACGGAGAGATAGACAACATGGCGGCCGTTTCTCAGGAAAACACGCTTCAGATGGAATGGTGCCTTTCGTGCCACAAAGAGCCGGAGAAGTTCATCCGGCCGAAATCCGAGATCTACAACATGCAGTGGCAGGACAACGATATAACGGCCGAGGAGCGGTTGAAGCTGAAGGAAGACTACCGCATCAGAAGCAGGGATATGCTGACAAGCTGTTCGATATGTCACAGATAAGGGGCGATAAAACAGAGTATTTGGTAGCGGGGAATCATTTAAAGATGCCTAATCAGGAAACAAGTTCGGGTTTCGCTTCGTTGCGGAAAAAGATACTTGCCGAAAACACCGGCAAGGACTATTGGCGCAGTGTCGAGGAATTTGTGGATGCGCCCGAATTCAAGGAATACATCAACAGGGAATTTCCGGACCAGGCCGAAGGATGGGACGATAAGCTCAATCGCCGCAACTTCATCAAGGTAATGGGAGCTTCGCTGGCCCTCGCCGGTTTGTCGGGCTGCGTCATCCAGCCATCGGAAAAAATAGTTCCTTATGTAAATTCGGTCGAAGGCCTGCTGCCCGGAAAGCCGCTGTTTTATGCTACATCAATGGTGATGGGCGGTATCGCGACCGGTGTTCTGGCAAAATCCTTTGACGGCCGTCCGATAAAACTGGAAGGCAATCCTGAGCATCCGGGCAGCCTTGGCAGTAGCGGCATCTTTCCGCAGGCATCGCTTCTTGACATGTACGATCCGGACAGGTCGCAGGTCGTGATGCAAAGCGGGGCACCGAGTTCATGGCAGAGTTTTGTCAGCGCCGTGCGGACTTCCGTTGAGGAAAACGCAAAGGACGGCGGAGCGGGCCTCAGATTCCTGACGCCGACCATCACGTCGCCGTCGATGCAGGCACAGTTCGCACGCATCCTGACCGAGACGCCGAACGCAAAATGGGTCCAATACGAACCGGTAAACAATGACAACGCTTTGGCGGGAGCGAAATTGGCTTTTGGGTCACCGGCCCATGCGGTTTACAGCTTTGAAAAAGCCGACCGCATCCTTGCCATTGACGCAGACATCTTCTCAGGGGCAAACTCGCGCTACACGCACGATTTTGCCGAAGGCCGCCGCATTTCCGATACGGAACGGGAAATGAACCGCCTCTACGCGATCGAAACTACGCTATCGCTTGTCGGAGCAAAGGCGGATCACCGTATTGCGATAAAACCGTCGCAGGTATATGAGGCCGTCAAAGCCGTCGCCAAAGCTGTGGGCGTAAGCGGAGCAGAATCGACATATACCGAGAATGCGGACTGGATCCGCGTGATGGCAAAGGACCTCTCAGAGAACCGCGGCAAGTCGCTTGTGGTTGTCGGAGACAACCATCCGGCTGAGATTCACGCGGCGGTTTACGCGATAAACGAGGCGCTGGGCAATATCGGCCAAACGGTCAAGTTCACAGATCCGCTGGTCGTGAACGCGGACAAGC
>CAZOXY010000067.1:10593-19750 GCA_964583955.1 uncultured Chloracidobacterium sp.
ACAGTTAAAGGAACTGGTGGCGGACATTGACGCCGGCCGCGTGAAAACGCTTGTGATACTTGGCGGAAATCCGGCATACGACACACCGTCCGATCTCCGTATCAGCTTTGAACGCTTGAACAACAAGGTGCCTCTCCGTATTCACGTCGGGATGCACTATGACGAAACGGCCGAGATATGCCATTGGCACGTGCCGGAAAAGCATTACCTCGAATCATGGGGCGATGCTCGGGCGTACGACGGCACGGTTTCGCTGATACAGCCGCTGATAGAACCTCTCTATGGGGGAAAGGCAACGGGCGAAGTTCTTCAATTGTTCGCTCGCGACAATTTTGAAAAGAATGACCGCGACATCCTCCGCGAATATTGGCAGGGCAAGGGCATAACCGCAACTCCGGTCGCGGCAACCACGCCGGCACCGTCCGCAAATGGCGATAACGGCAACACCGCTCCGGCGGCTACGCCCGCACCTGCCGCGACGCCTGCTCCTGCTTCCGCATCGTCGGCATCGTCGGCCTCGTTCGAGGATAACTGGAGAAAGGCCCTGCACGACGGTGTCATTGCAAATTCGGCATTGCCCGCGAGGTCGGTCACGGTCAATACGGCATTCTTCAGTCAGCCCGCGACGGCATCAACAGGCAGCGGTGAACTTGAGATATCGATACTGCCCGATCCTTCTGTTTACGACGGACGCTTTACCAATAACGGCTGGATGCAGGAACTGCCAAATCCGCTGACAAAGATCACGTGGGAGAATGTGGCGCTTATAAGCCCCGCAACCGCGAAAAAGCTTGGGATAAATCGCGGCAACGATCCGCGTGAGATATCTGGCGGAGAACGCGGCACGGCATTCGTCAACGCTCACGGCAACAACATGGGCGCGGACGTCGTCAACCTGACCTATCAGGGACAGGAACTGAAAGGGGTGCCGATGTGGATAGCTCCGGGACAGCCTGACGACGTGATAACGATATACCTCGGCTACGGTCGGGAACGCGCGGGCCGCGTCGGCACCGGATTGGGTTACAACGCCTATCAGGTTCGCCGTTCGGACGCAATGAATTTCGGCTTCGGATCGATCGCAAGAACGGGAGAGTCAGCTCAGATCGCCTCGACGCAGATACATTTTAATCTCGAACCGATGGACGGAAAGAGCCGTGACATTTTAAGGGTTTGGGATATCCAGCATCTTGACGAACATCTTGTCGAAGGGCATCAGGAAGATTTTGCCGACAAGTCGATGTACGACGATACGAAGTATCAGGAATGGTATGCCGAGAACCACAAGTGGGGAATGTCCATCGACCTGAACTCGTGCGTCGGTTGTAACGCCTGTGTCGTTGCGTGCCAGGCGGAGAACAATATACCGGTCGTCGGAAAGGAACAGGTCGCCAAGAGCCGCGAGATGCACTGGATGCGGATAGACACGTATCACAGCGGCTCCGACATTGAGGATCCGGGCGGAACGCATTTCCAGCCAATATTGTGCATGCAGTGCGAACTGGCACCGTGCGAGGTTGTTTGTCCCGTTACGGCGACGGTCCACACACCGGAAGGCCTAAACGATATGGTCTATAACCGCTGTGTCGGAACCCGTTACTGCTCGAACAACTGTCCTTACAAGGTCAGGCGATTCAACTTCCTGCTTTATCAGGATTGGGATACGTCGCAGTTCAAGCTGATGCGAAATCCGGAAGTTACCATTCGCAGCCGCGGTGTGATGGAGAAATGTACGTATTGTACACAGAGAATATCCGCCGCCCGCATTGAGGCCGAAAAACAGGGCCGACGCGTTCAGGACGGCGAGGTGCTGACGGCATGTCAATCGGTCTGCCCGGCGGGAGCGATAGTTTTTGGCGATATGAACGACCCTGTCAGTAAGGTCGCGGCGGTCAAGAAGGACAAGCGCAATTATAACCTTCTCAACGAACTGAACACTCAGCCAAGAACGACCTATATGGCTGAGATGAAGAACCCGAACACGGACATGCCGGGCTACATCGCTCCGGTGTTCAAGAACAAAGAGGAGGGATCAGGCGGCGGACATTAATATTTCGCCGTCCGCCCCTTTTGGATTGGGCCTGCGGGCCGTTTCCGGGGAACGGACTTTAAGAGACCCTGCAAGAGTATGCAAGACCTAAAAGAGATCCAGACAAAGATATACCCGCCGATGGTCGAAGGTGACCACACCTTTGGCACTGTCTCTGACAAGATCGGCGATCTGGCCCTGAAAAAGAGAACGCCGTTCCTTTGGTATGTCGGATTCGGCATCTCATTTCTGGTGCTTCAGTTGCTGATGATGTCGGTGACGACGCTGGTGGCTAAAGGCATCGGTATTTGGGGAAACAACCAGCCTGTCGGCTGGGCTTTCGACATCATCAACTTTGTTTGGTGGATCGGCATCGGCCATGCCGGAACGCTGATCTCGGCGATCCTGCTTTTGCTTAATCAGAAGTGGCGAACGTCGATCAACCGTTTTGCCGAGGCTATGACGCTTTTTGCCGTCGCCTGCGCGGCCATGTTTCCGCTGCTGCATACAGGCCGTCCGTGGCTGGCGGCGTACTGGCTCATCCCGATACCAAATTCGATGGGCATCTGGCCTCAATTCAGAAGCCCGCTGATATGGGACGTTTTTGCGGTATCGACCTATGCGAGCATTTCGCTTTTGTTCTGGTACGTCGGACTTATCCCGGACTTTGCAACGCTTCGCGACCGGGCAAAGAACAAGGTCTTCAAGTTCATCTATGCGGTGCTTTCATGGGGCTGGCGCGGTTCGGCACGCCACTGGCATCGTTATGAGATAGCGTATCTGCTGTTGGCAGGTATTTCGACGCCGCTTGTGCTTTCGGTGCACTCGATCGTTTCGTTCGACTTTGCGGTGTCACAGCTTCCGGGCTGGCACGCTACGATCTTCCCGCCGTATTTTGTTGCGGGAGCGATCTTTGCCGGATTTGCGATGGTGCTTATCCTGTGCATACCGCTCCGTGTCTGGTTCAACATGAAGGACATGATCACGCACTCGCACCTTGTCTATATGGGCAAGATCATGTTGGCGACCGGGCTGATCGTAGTTTACGGCTATGCGATGGAGGCATATTTCGCATGGTACAGCGCCAGCCTTTATGAATGGTTCATGATGAAGAACCGTATGTTCGGCGGCCCTTATTGGTGGTCATACTGGCTGTTGATAATTTGCAACGGAGCGTCGATCCAACTGTTGTGGTTCAAGAGGTTTCGTGAAAGCCCGTTCTGGCTCTTTATCATCTCGATAGTTGTCAGCATCGGAATGTGGCTGGAGCGCTTCGTCATCATTGTCACCAGTTTGAACAGGGATTTTCTCCCGTCATCCTGGGCGATGTATTCGCCGACCGTTTGGGACTGGTCGATGTTCATTGGGACCATCGGACTGTTCTTTACGCTTTTGTTTCTGTTTGTCAGGTTTCTTCCGATCATCTCTATATTTGAGGTGCGGACGCTTTTGCCGGATGCGAATGTCCACGGACATCATCAGGATTTTGAGGAGAGTGTCGTTCTGGTCGAGGAAACATATGACCGGACCGATCCGCCAAATAACTAGGCGGAAACGGTATCTTGCGATATAACGCGCTATGGACGTGAAACTGTACGGATTAATGGCTGAATTCGACACGCCGACCGAACTGGTCGATGCGGCGAATAAGGTGCGTGAGGCCGGATATACAAAAACGGACGCTTTCTCGCCTTTTCCGCTGCATGAGATGGATGAGGCCCTCGGGATAAAGCGGAGCATTCTGCCGGTGCTTGTTTTCTTTGGCGGAATAGCGGGAATGTGTCTGGGCATCGGGCTGCAGGTCTTTGTCCACTACATCGATTATCCGCTGAATGTCGGCGGGCGCCCGTTCCTGAGTTGGCCGTCGTTCATTCCGCCGACCTTTGAGCTGACGATCCTGCTGGCGGGTTTTACCGCTGTTTTCGGAATGCTGTTCCTGAACGGCCTGCCAAGCCCGTATCATCCGGTGTTCAATGTTCCCCGCTTCGCTCTGGCGTCGCGTGAGAAATTCTTTTTATTGATAGAGGCCGCCGACCCGAACTACGATCACGATGAAACGCGGGAATTCTTGCGGAGCCTGAATGCGCAGGAGGTTTTTGATGTCGAAGAATAGGATTCAGACACATGGACACGGAGGCACGGAGATGCGGGGAGTTCTGTCGCCGCGTTACGGCGTCATGGTGTCACGGCGTCGCGCTTCGCACTGGCTCCTCATTGCTGTTATATGTGTCATGGCGGCAGGATGCGGTGTCAGGTTCGATATGGAAGATCAGCCGCGTTATGAGACATACCAGAAGAGCGACGGGATATTCAGCGACGGACGGGCATCGCGGACGCCGCCTGACGGGACCGTGGCTCGCGGCCATCTGAACGAGGACAAGGCGTTTTATACCGGCAAGATCGACAATCCCGATCTGAATGTTCAGGTCGAATCGACCACGGACGCCAGCGGGAACACGCTTGTGACGAGCTTTCCGAACGCCATTGACGAATTTCCCCTGCCGGTCACGCGTGAGCTGATAGACCGCGGCGAGGAAAGATACAACATTTACTGCATTGTGTGTCACGGCCCTGTCGGGGCAGGTGACGGAATGATCGTCCGCCGCGGTTTCTCACAGCCGCCGACCTATCACGATGACAGGCTGAGAAACGCTCCGGTGGGACACTTTTTTGACGTTATTACCAATGGATGGGGAAGGATGAACGGCTACGCCGCTTCAATTCCGGCAGCGGACCGCTGGGCGATAGTTGCCTATATAAGGACGCTGCAGGTCAGCCAAAACCCCGACCAGGCTTTGAAGATGAATACCAATACGCAGGCCAATACCCAGGCTTCGCCGGCCGCTGAGGAAAAACCGGCAGCGAATACAAACACTTCCGGAGGTGCCACACAGTGAACGGTACAGGTGAATATCAGGCACCAAAAGATCTGGAACGCTACAAGTCCATTGCCTTGGGCATCGGCGGTATTGCTGCTCTGGTGTGGTTTGTCGGTTTCTATATGTCGCCCGAACAGGCCCTGCGGTCGTGGCTTCTCGGTTTTGTGTTCTGGGCGGGCATAACGATTGGCTCCATCGGCATCATCATGCTCCAGTACCTGACGGGCGGAGCGTGGGGCGTCGTCATCCGCCGCATTGTCGAGGCTGCGTCACGGACGCTTCCGCTGGTGATCGTGTTGTTTATCCCGCTGGCTTTCATCCAGTATTACCACTATTGGACGACGTGGCCGGCAACCGATTATGCGATAGCTCATCGCGGCTGGTTCATGACCCAGGAGAGTTGGATACTGCGCTCGGTCATCTATTTTGCACTGCTCTATGTGATCGTGCATCTGCTCAACAAATGGGGAGCGGCACAGGACGCGTCCAAAGACCACACCGAAGCCGCCAAATGGCTCGGCACGGCGACTGCATTCTCCGGCCCGACGATGGTCTTTTACACGCTGATCGTGACCTTTGCGGTCGTGGATTGGGTGATGATGCTGGACGCACACTGGTTCTCGACCATTTGGGGACTTTTGTTCGTGGCGGGCTGGGCGTTGAGCTGTTTCTCGTTCTGCGTGGTCATGCTGATGTATATGTCGGACAAGGCTCCGATGAACGCGATACTGGGCAAACGCCATTTTCACGACCTGGGCAAACTGATGCTTGCTCTGACGATGGTTTGGGCGTATTTCAACTTTTCGCAGTTCCTTATTATTTGGTCGGGCAACATCCCCGAAGAGACCGGATGGTATCTGGTCAGGATGAAGGGCGGCTGGATGGCCGTGGGGACACTTCTGGTGCTTTTCCACTTTGCTTTCCCGTTCCTCATTCTTCTGCAGCAGGACTTCAAGCGGCAGTATAAGCGGCTCGCTTATCTCGCGGTCTTTATTATGCTTATGAGGATCGTGGACATGTTCTATCTGATCGCGCCGAACCCGAGGATCGACAAGACCATCGAGAAGGGAGCTTTTATCGTCAGTTGGATGGATTTTGTCGCCCCGATAGCTATCGGTGGACTGTGGCTATGGTATTTCATCGGACAGTATATGAAGCGGCCTGTCGTGCCGGTAATGGATCCGTTCCTGGAGAACGCCATCAAGCACGGAAAAGGGCATTAGGATTTGATTTTTGCGGCCAGGCCGCCAGCCAGAGATTATGGTACACGGAGATAAAGATATTTCACCGGCCGATATAGAGCTTGGATACGAACGCAATGAGATCCAGGTCAAGGGCATCATGTATTTCGGCATCGGATTGTTCCTGCTTATCACCATAACGTTCGGTCTGATGTACATCCTGTGGGGCGTTATGGAACAGCGGGCGCAGGAGGAACATGCCGTCCGCAACCCGATGCAGCGGAGCGAAAAGGACCGTCTGCCGCCGGAGCCGCGCCTCCAGTCGGCTCCCGGGTTTGGTGTTGATTCCCCTAAGGGCCGCGTCAATATGGAACTGGCCGTGCCGCAGGCAGAATACTGGGAATTGAAAAAACAGTGGGACGACCTGCGAAAGAACGGCAGAAAAGATGCTGAGACAGGCATTGTTACGGTAATGCCGATAGATCAGGCAAAAGAAGAGTTCCTCAGCCAGAGCGTAAAGGCCCGTTCAGGCGAGGACGCCGCCAAAAAGGCGGCAGAATCAAAAAGGTATCTGACAGACGCCAGTGCCGGACGAATGGCGACGGCGGAAAGAAGATAAGGGATATTTAAGTACGGCCCGTATTATGTTGTTTTCGCGGCCGACAAGTGAGGGAGTGATGGGAAGCAGTAAGAGATCGATGATGTTCATGGCGGGAATGTTCTTCCTGGCGATGGCCGTGGTCTATCCATCCGTCAGTTTCGCTCAAAAGAACGAACACTATAATTCTCCGCTCTATTCGCCGAGGAAATACGACCCGACGCTCAGTACTGCGGAAGGTTTGCCGGCTCCGTTGAAAAAGACCGGCATTGAACAGAAATTGGGCGGCCACCTGCCGCTCGAAGCCGTGTTCAAGGATGAGAACGGCAAAACGGTAAAGCTGGGCGAATATTTCAACAATGGCCGTCCCGCCGTTCTGGCCCTGGTCTATTACGAGTGTCCGATGCTGTGCAATCAGGTGCTGAACGGCCTGACCGGAACGCTGAAGGGCATCAACCTTGACGCCGGAAAGGATTTTGACGTTATTGCCGTAAGCTTTGACGCCAAGGAGAATGACATTCCCGATCTGGCAAAAAATAAAAAGGCCGGATATATGGAACGCTATGGCCGTCCCGGAACCGAGAACGGATGGCATTTCCTCACGGGCGATCAGGCCGCGATAGATGCCATTACGGAGGCCGCGGGCTTTTCCTATGAGTGGGATGAGAAGTCGGAACAGTTCGCACATGCCAGCGGCATCATGATAATAACGCCGGACGGAACATTGTCCAGATATTTTTACGGTATCGATTATGCCCCGCGCGATGTCAGGCTCGGGCTGGTCGAATCGGCGGAAAACAAGGTCGGCAGCGTTACCGACCAGTTGCTTTTATATTGTTTTCATTATGACCCGTCAACGGGAAAGTATGGTTTTGCCATACTCTCAACGTTGAGGATCGCGGCGGTCACCACCCTGTTGGGAATGGCGGCGATGGGATTTGTTTTTTGGAGGCGTGGCCGCTCGAAAAAGTGAGCGTTGATCGCCGGGTATCTTCGGCCGCGGGATTATGTTGATTATGCAGACGAATTCGTGGATTCCATTGTTTCCGGAGCAAGCCTCCAGTTTTGCATGGCAGGTGGACTATCTCTATTTCTACCTGATCCTCGTCAGCGTGGGATTCACCATCCCGATCGTTGCGGCGATATTCTTTTTTATCGTCAAATATCGCGAACGTGAAAAATATGCAACGCCGGATGAGATACACGGCTCAATGGTGTTGGAGACCGTATGGTCCATCATTCCATTTATCATATCAATGACGATATTTCTCGGCGGAGCGGTCGTGTATTACACACAGTATCGTATGCCGGACGACGCGATGAATGTTTACGTCGTCGGTAAACAGTGGATGTGGAAGATACAGCACGAGACCGGCCAACGCGAGATAAACGAACTTCATGTACCCGTGGGCAGAAAGGTCAAGCTGACCATGACCACGGAAGATGTTCTGCACGATTTTTCGATACCGGCTTTCAGAACAAAGGCCGACGTCGTTCCGGGACGCTTCACCTATCTGTGGTTCGAGGCAACCAAGCCCGGTAAATATCATTTGTTTTGTGCGGAATATTGCGGACTCAATCACTCCGGCATGGTCGGTTATGTTTACGTCATGGAGCAAAAGGATTATGAGAACTGGCTTCAGGGCAACGTAACGGGACAAACGCCGGTGGAACAGGGCCGCGATCTGTTTGAGAACAAGCTCGGGTGCGCATCATGCCATTCTGGCGGCCCGGCGCAGCGCGGAGCCAAGCTTGAGGGAATTTACGGTAAAGAGGTCAGCCTGGTCGGCGGGCAAAAGGTAGTGGCTGATGACGATTATCTGCGAAATTCGATCCTGAATCCGGGAGCGCAGGTCGTCGAAGGCTATCAGCCGATCATGCCGACATTCAAGGGACAGGTGACTGAAGAACAGCTTTTGTCTCTTGTGGCGTATATCAAGTCGCTTAGCGGTGTCACCGCTACGGGAACGCCCGCAGCGGCTCCTCCGTCACCGGTAAGTTCCGGCACGGACGCGGGCAACGGCAATACGCAAGGTGGTGGTAAGTAATTATGCAGGATGTAAGCGCAATCTCAGGTAATTCGATTCCGGCGGATGAGCCAAAGTTGAACTATATCAACAACGGCCACACGCTGAAATCATGGCTGTTGACAAAAGATCATAAGCGCATCGCACTGATGTATCTTGTCTCCGTCTCGGCATTTTTCCTGATGGGCGGCATCTACGCCGCGTTCATCAGGCTGGAGATGCTGACGCCGGCCAGCGACCTGTTGGAAACGGCCACGTATAACAAGGTCTTCACACAGCACGGCATCTTGATGGTGTTCTTTTTCCTGATCCCGGCAATTCCGGCGATACTCGGAAACTTTCTGCTGCCGCTGATGATCGGGGCAAAGGACCTTGCCTTGCCGCGCATCAACCTGCTCAGTCTCTATATATACTGGATAGGCGGCATCATCACGCTGTGGGCC
>CAZOXY010000068.1:0-19546 GCA_964583955.1 uncultured Chloracidobacterium sp.
CTCGGCGCATAATTACCTTGCATTGTAAGGCTTTGGCGGGCATTTGTGAAATGAGGATCGGGAAACAATGAGGATGCGGGAAATATCTGTAAAACTTATCAACGGATATTTGAAAGAGTAATTCCCGGCAGTGAGACGCCGTGCGGTGGTCACAAAGTAATTACAACGATGATAAATATTTTCTATATGGCGGCCTGAAAGATAGCTTTTTTTCGTCAAAGTGCTAAGATTTTTCTTAACAGAACGCAAACGGCCCAAAAAAAAGATGAACGGGCCGCTCATCACTAAATATGGCAAAGAATGGAAGGGCTGCGGCCTTTTACGATCTGGAAGGAACGCTTGTCAGCACAAATCTGGTGCATACGCTGGGATTCTATTCAACGCGGCAGCAGGGTTTATGGCAAACGGCGAAAAAGAGCGTGGGAACGCTGACAAAATTGCCTTTTTTTGGCGTTACCGACCTGTATTCACGAAATGTTTTTAACGAGGTGTTTTTCCGAAGCTACGCCGGATGGTCACACGACCGTCTGCGATACTTTTCAGAGGAGCTTTTTCAGGACGTTCTGAAACCGGCCATCTTTCCCGGAACGCCGGAACTGATAGAGCAGGGCAAAAAGATCGGTCAATTGCAGATCGTGCTGACCGGCGCGCTGGATTTTACGATCGACCGGCTGATGGAGCATCTGAGAATAGACGATTATGTGGCGAACCGTTTGGAATTTGTGAACGGTTACGCAACGGGCCGCGTTCTGCCGCCCGTGATGGCTTCGGCCACGAAAGCAAAATGGATCCGCGAATACGCCGAAAAAAATGACATAAACCTTAGCGGTTCTTATGCGTATTCAGACAGCATTTCGGACCTGCCGATGCTCTCGATGGTCGGGCATCCGGTGGCGGTAAATCCCGATTTCAGGCTAAAGCAGACGGCGTTGCAGCACGATTGGGCGATACTCGACCTTAAGTAAATTTGTTTGATTTTTCAGCTCGAAGATAATAAAATAGCTACGTAGCTATTTTATGGAGGCGTTAGAAATGTCACATACAGTAAAGGATGCAAAAAATAATTTAAGCAGCCTGATCAGACTGGCCGAAAAGGGACAACCCCAGATCATCAAACGGCACGATACGGAGGTCGCCGTGGTCGTATCGATGGAAGACTGGAAAGAGGTAACGGGCAAACAGAAAAAGAGATCCTTGCTGGACGTTTTAAGATCGTGCCCCGTTGATCTGTCCGAACTCGATCTGGAGCGGCAGAATGACCCGCCGCGTGACTTTAACTTTGAGGAGTAGCGGTGAAGTATCTACTGGACACATGCACGATCTCTGAGATCACCAAGGAAACTCCGGATGGGAGTGTGATCTCCTGGTTCGAAGATCGAGACGAGACACGACTGTATCTGAGCGTTATCACGACCGGTGAGATAGAAAAAGGCATTTATGCTCTGAAGAAAAGCAAGAAAAGAGACCGTCTGGAAAGTTGGTACTTTGACGATGTAATTCCCGGCTTTCGAGGGCGCATTCTTGAGATCGGGCAACGGACAATGTCAACGTGGGCGAAAATAAATGCCGATCTGAAAAAAAGCGGAATATTGCGTCCATCATTTGACTCACTGCTGGAAGCGACGGCATTGGAATACGATATGATCCTCGTTACAAGAAATATCAAGAACTTTATAGGTTCATCTGCCGCGGTCTTCAATCCCTGGGAATAGAATAGATCGGGCCAGACGTTATATCCAACCGTGTGAAGATCGGTTTGGCTGCTTATGAATGGAAGTTGTTTTTGAGACGGTATGAGAAATAGATCGGCATCTTGGCCGATGAGACGGAGTGTGGCCGCTGATCGCTCTGGAACGGACGGAATCGCGACACGATCCGGCGGCCTCGACGGCTTATAAGTTTATTTTGAACGCGTAAAAGTAAGGAGTTTTTTATTGTGAACAGAAGTTTTATGTTCAGGTCATTTTCGGCTGCATTATTTTTGGTGACGGCTGTTGTTTTGGGGCAGGCACAGGTGGCCGGACCGGCGGTTAGCACGCCGAAGTCAACATATTTTGATGCCGGACAGTTATTAAAGGACATTGAGTACCTCTCGTCGGACGAACTGGAAGGGCGTTCAGCCGATCTGCCCTCGATGCAGAAGGCACGGGAGTATGTCGAAAAGCGTTTTCGCGAAACCGGCTTGCAGCCGATCGGTGAAACGTACAAACAGGAATTTGAATTTTCGCCAAGGCGTTCTGAGGCCAAGCTGAAGGGCGTGAATTTCATCGGCCAGATCAAAGGAAAAAAACGGGCGGACAAATACATTGTGATCACCGCTCATTATGACCACGACGGCATCCGTAACGGCCAGATATACAATGGCGCGGACGACAATGCCTCCGGCACGGCGGCGCTTTTCGCCCTCGCAGAATATTTCGGTAAACATAAGCCGGAGCATACCCTTATTTTCGCCGCATTCGATGCCGAGGAAAAAGGCCTGCTGGGGGCAAGACATTTTGTCGCAAATCTGCCGGTTGCGAAAGAGGCGATCTTGCTGAACGTGAATATGGACATGATCTCGCGCAGCGACAAGAATGAGCTATACGCCGCCGGGACGTTCCATTATCCGCAGTTCAAACCCGCGCTCGAAAAAGTGCAGAAAAAGGCGAAGATCAAACTGCTACTCGGTCACGACGTCGCCGGAACGGGCCGCGATGACTGGACGTTCCAATCAGACCAGGGTGCGTTTCACCGCGAAAAGATACCGTTCATCTATTTCGGTGTCGAGGATCACGAAGATTACCACAAACCAACCGACGACTTTGAACGCATCCACCCGGAATTTTACGTCCGAGCGGTCGAGACGGTGATAGAGGCGGTGAAGGAATTGGATGCCACGAATAAATAGGAGGTGTTTATGCAAAACACAGCTAACGAAGTAATAGAGACGATCAAAACTTTACCTGTATGGGAAAAGGATAAGGTTTTTGACTGGGTTGTGGCTGAAAAACAACATTCAAGACAGATTGAAAACCACATAGGTAATGGCGGAAGAGACCAATTGAGCGAATATGAGCTGGCGAAAAAATGGATAGCAAAAAACCACTCTCAATATGTAAACCAATGGGTTTGTATAGACAGGGGAGAATTGATCGCTAATGGCCCCGATGGACGCGAGGTTTATCAAAAGGCAATATCACTGGGAATAAAAGCGCCGCTTATTCATTTTGTCGAGGAAGAACCCGAAGCGTATTGGGGTGGTTGGTTATGAGCGTTCATACATTAGAGTTTGATGAACTCATTGAATACAAAACACTCGAAAAAGGGATAACCGTTCCTGTTCTACTCTTGTCGGGTGAGCGTGAAACTAATGTTTTCGCAAAACTGGATACGGGAGCAAGCTATTCGATCTTTTCCAGAACTCACGGGGAAAATCTAGGATTGGATATAGAAAGCGGTGAACTTCTGAATGTCACAACTGTTAACAGCGGATTTCGCGCATTCGGACACGACCTAACAATTCAGGTTGGTGGCATCAGCATCTTTTCAAAGGTTTATTTCTTTGAAGACGATCACATAACAAGAAGCGTTCTCGGTAGGCAAGGCTGGCTTGACCGCGTGAAGCACAGGTTAGTCGATTATGAGTGGAATAGCTGTTGAGTTCCTATTCACAGATAAAGGCACATCGCATAATCAATGAAATTCGAGTTAGAACCACATAATCGAAATATTCCAGAGGGTGAATTATTGGCGGACCTAAAACGTGTTGCCAAAGAACTCGGTAAATCCGCCGTTACAATAGATGAGTACAATGAGCGTGGAAATTACCATAGCAGCACCCTTTCAAGACGGTTTGGTTCTTGGATGAAGACTTTACAAGTCGCCGGACTTGAGAAAACACGGAATCTCAATATTCCCAATGAGGATCTTTTCGAAAATTTGACAGATGTTTGGACGAAATTAGGCCGACAACCTAAGTACAGCGACCTCACGTCTCTCACATCAAAGTTTTCTTCAGGTACGTACGAAAAAAGATTTGGAAGTTGGCGAAAAGGACTTGAGGAGTTTGTGAAGTGGGCTAATGAAAGTGGTGAAACTTCGTTTAGTTCGGACAATTCTGTTGGAACAGCTATTTCTAAGGCTAAACACAGGACTCCGCGAAATGTGAACTACCGCTTGCGATTTTTGGTTATGAGAAGAGACAACTTCAAGTGTCGGATAACAGGTCGGTCCCCTGCTACCGATCCAACGGCTGTACTTGAGGTTGACCACATAATACCTTGGGATAAAGGCGGTGAAACTGTATTAGAAAATCTCCAAACTCTCGCTAAGGAAATAAATATAGGAAAAAGTAACCTTGATATGAACGAATAGCAGTTTTCTCAGACGGCCGCTCTGAAACTTGCTTTATTAAATGATTTAAAATTTATGGCATTGCAACTACGCAGAAAAACGCACGAGTCGATCGTGTATATAGACAAGGATTCGGCGCCGAGGATAATGCCTTTTGGCGAGGATTTTATTATTGAGGATATTCCCGTGGGGACGCGGGTGATATATCCTAATCCGCCGATCAAGGGCTTGCCGAACCGTGAGGCGGCGATACGCTATGCGGTCAATCATCCGCTGGAGATGGAACCGCTTTACGCGCTGCTGGAACCGGGAATGCGCGTGACCATTGCGATGGATGACATAAGCTTACCGCTGCCGCCGATGCAGACACCCGATCTGCGCCAGACGATGCTTGAGGTCGTGCTGGACATGTGCGCGGCAAACGGCGTGGATGACGTGCATCTGATCATAGCAAATTCGCTTCACCGCAAGATGACCGAATGGGAAATGAAGCGGATGGTCGGCGACATGATCTTCAACGAATTTTACCCCGACCGTTATTACAACCACGATGCCGAGGACGACGATAATCTCGTTACCATCGGCCACACACGGCACGACGAACCGCTGCGCGTAAATAAACGCGCTATCGAGAGCGACCTGCTCATTTACCTGAACATCAATCTTGTCCCGATGGACGGCGGGCATAAATCGGTCGCCGTCGGCCTGTGCGATTACGAGAGTCTGCGGGCGCACCACGAACCGCAAACGATCCGCGACTCGCATTCGTATATGGACCCGCCAGCGTCGGAATTGAACCACAAGGTCATTCGCCTGGGCAAGCTGGTTGACGAAAACTGCAAGGTATTTCACGTCGAAACGGCGCTAAATAACAGGATGTTTCCCGAAGGCTACGACATTCTGACGAGGAACGAGGACGAATTCTCATTTGCCGACCGCCTGAAATGGGAAGCAATGAAACGCACGTTCTCAAAGCTGCCGCGAAGCGCCCGGCGAAAGATGCTTCATGCCATTCCGGCGGCTTATGAACTGATCGGCTGTTACGCGGGAAAGACCGAACCGGTGCATGAAAAAATACTGGAACTGAACTATCGTCAATACGAGATACCGGTCAAAGGCCAATGCGATATTTTGATCTCCGGCATTCCAGACATCTCGCCGTACAACGTCTATTCAGCGCTCAATCCGCTGCTGGTGCAGGTAATGGCCCTCGGGTATCACTTCAACATGTACCGCAACAAGCCTTTGCTCAGAAAAGGCGGCGTGATGATAATAACGCATCCGTGCATGGACGAATTTGACCATAAGTTTCACCCAAGCTATATCGAATTTTTCCATCGGCTGCTGCCCGAATCGCGCGATGCGTTTTACCTGCGTGAAAAATACGAGCGCGAGTTTGCGACCAATCCGGCCTATGTTGAGATGTACCGACGCGGCAATGCCTATCACGGAGCACACGCATTTTTCATGTGGTATTGGGGCGAGAACGGCCGCCAGCACGTCGGCAAGGTCATAGTCGCTGGCGCCGAAAACGCCCACGTCCCCGAAATGCTCGGCTGGGAACGCGCCGACAACCTGACCGAAGCCATCGCCATGGCCCGCTCCTACATGGGCCGCAACGCCGAAATAACAATGCTCCACCAGCCGATGATCGGGCTGTGTAATGTGAGCGATTGACCTTCTGCGATCTGTTATGCGATTTCTTGTCTTAATATTATCACTTGTATTTGCGACCGGTGTTGCCGGTGCGCAGGTTAAGAACGAATTCGAATGTGTAAGATCCGGACCTGAACGAATCTTGAAAAAGAGAAGCTATCCAAAGGCGACGTTTGTACTCGACAAAGACAAAGATAATCGGTTCGAAAAGATCGGTTATGAAAGAGTCAGGTTAGATCGAAAGACCAAGCTTACAATCGTGAATTATGGATGTGAAAACTACACGCTGATCTTCCGTTTTGAGATAAACGAAAGCGGTCAAAAGGTCGGAAACACAAGGTTTTGGTACCAAAAACTGATCACGTTGATGCAAGGTTTGAAGAACGGGATCCGCTCGAAAGATGCTTCTTTTGTGGATAGAGGAACCAGAGCTCTGAGTTCATATGTTAAGAGAAATCGGGTCGTGCGCACCCAAAAGCATATTAAATTTGGCGGCACTGAGATCGAAGAGATGGTTTCTATGGAGCGAGTCATCAAGAAAGGTCCAAATAGATTTATCATTGCCGCTTCGTACGGCGTCGGTACGCTGTAATTACGAAAGACAGAAAATGAAACTATCACCAACAGAGATATTTAAGGGGAAGGCGATATTTTTGACGACATAGAAAATAAATTTGTGAAAACGGAGATTTCAACAAAAAATAAAGACGGTTCGGTTAAAACGAACGAGGTCTTGTTTGATGAGATACGCGGTTTGATCGAGCAGACTCGCTCTAGGGTTGCCAGTGCGGTCAATTCGGCGCTCGTTCTGATGAATTGGCACATCGGCAAACGCATCAATGACGAGATCCTGCAAAATAAGCGGGCCGAATATGGTGAACAAATTGTCGCGACACTGTCGCACCAATTAACAGCAGAATACGGGAAAGGTTTCGGAAGGCGAAATCTTTTCAATATGATGAGCCTCGCCAATGAATTTCCCGATGTTCAGATTGTGCAGACACTGTCGGCACAATTAAGCTGGTCACATTTTGTTCAAATTATATCAATCAAAGACCAGTTAAAACGTGATTTCTACGCCGAGATGTGTCGTGTCGAGCGTTGGAGCGTTCGCACTCTCCGGCAAAAAATTCAGGGAATGCTTTTTGAGCGGACGGCGATCTCACGCAAGCCTGAAGAGACGATCAAAAACGAAATTGCCGAGCTTCGCGATGAAGATAAACTGACGCCCGACCTCGTTTTTCGTGACACATATTTCCTTGATTTTCTTGGTCTTAGCGACACTTTCAGCGAAAAAGATCTGGAAAATGCGATATTGTGTGAGCTTGAAAGATTTTTGCTTGAACTTGGGACGGGTTTTGCGTTTGTCGCCCGGCAGAAACGGATCACGGTTGACGGCGACGATTTTTATATTGATCTGCTGCTTTATCACAGGGAACTGCGCAGACTGGTCGTCATTGAATTAAAGCTGGGCAAATTTATGCCCGCCGATTTTGGACAGACCGAATTGTATCTGCGTTGGCTCGATAAATACGAACGCAAGCCATGGGAAGAATCGCCGATCGGTTTGATCTTGTGCTCGGAGAAATCCAAGGAACGTGTCGAACTACTTGCCCTGGACGGCCGCGACATCAAGGTGGCCGATTATTGGACAAAGCTTCCCGACAAGAAATTGCTCGAACAGAAGCTGCACGAAGCCGTAATTATGGCGCATCGGCTCAGCGAGAGAGAATAATGCTGAACGCGGATATCTATGTCCGCGTGTGGAATTTGGGAATGACTCGTGGACAAGAATGTCCGAGTTCTGATTATGAAGTTATCACCAACAGAGATATTTAAGGGTAAGAAGATATTTTTTATCGGCGGGACCGGGTTTGTCGGGAAGGTCACGCTGTCTATGCTTCTGCATAATTTTCCTGATGTGGGAAAGGTCTATGCGACCGTTCGGGCGCGTGACGAGAACGAATCGAAGATACGGTTTTGGACCAGCATCGTTACCTCGCCGACGTTCGACCCGCTGCGCGAAAAATACGAGGACGGTTTTGAGGAATTTATAAAGGCGAAGGTCGTTCCGGTCAACGGCGACGTCGGCAATCAGTATCTGGGCATGAGCGAGGAGCAGGCCCGCGAAATAATGCAGGATTGCGATGTGATATTGAACGGAGCCGGAAACGTGACGTTCAATCCGCCGCTCGAATCCGCACTGCGGACCAACATCAACGGCTCGAACAACATCATTGAACTTGCCCGGATGATGAAAAAGCCGCGTGTCGTTCATGTTTCCACGTGCTTTGTTGCCGGAAAGCGTTCAGGAGCGATATGGGAAAACGAACCTGTCGTTGGGTATTTTCCGCGAAAGAATGAACTGGTCGGAACGACGTTTGATGTCAACCGCGAGGTGCAGGACTGCGCACGGTTATCAGAACAAGCAAGACAGGAAGCGGACGACGCCGTTCAGGCGGCAAAGTTTCGCGAACAGGCTCGCCAGCGTTTTATGGACGAAGGCCGCGACCCTGATGACGAATCGGAACTGAAATCAGCCATCTTTCGCGAACGCAAAATGTGGATACGCGAACGCACAACGGAACTCGGCGCGGCCCGCGCCGAATATTGGGGCTGGACCAATATATACACTTATTCAAAATCGCTTGCCGAACAGGTCATCGCCGGCCAGGACGACATTGTAAAAACGCTCGTTCGGCCGTCCATCGTCGAATCGTCGCAAAGCTATCCCTTTCCCGGCTGGAACGAAGGCTTTACAACGACCGCGCCGCTTATCCTGATCGCGCTTCGCGGCCAGCCGGTCATTCCCGTGAATGAAAAACTCGTACTGGACGTGATTCCGGTCGATATGGTTTCAGGCGTTATCCTTGCGGCGGCGATGAACGTGCTGGCCGATGACAATCCGCCGCTTGTTTTTCAGGCATCGTCGGGCGATTCCAATCCGAACGACATGAAACGCATCGTCGGGCTGGTCGGGCTTTACAAACGCCAGCATTTTGACGAAAAGGAAACGGGCAACAAGATCACAAACAAGCTCTCGGCAATGATCGAGGCAACGCCGGTCAAACAGCGGACGTACGAACTGACATCGGCGCCGATGCTGAACAGGCTGGCCCGACGTGCCGACGATCTGATGGACAAGGCGACACCGCGTTGGGGCGGCGGACGCATCGGCAATATAATTTCCGATCTGAAAAAATCGACCGAGGAATTCAAACGCACGACGCAGGAAACCATCGACGCATTTGCGATGTTCAAACCGTTCATGGTCGATAACGCCTATCTTTACCGTTCGGACAACGTGCGAGCGTTGGTCGCGATGGTAAAGGAAAAGGAAAAACATCTTTTGCCGTGGTATCCCGAAAAGCTGGATTGGTACGACTATTGGCTAAACGTCCACTTTCCGGGAATGAAAAAATGGGTTTTGCCGACGCTTGAGGAAGAACTGAAGAGCATCGAAAAACGTTCGCATACCTATAAGGATCTGCTCGATCTTTTTGACACGGCGACGAAACGGTTCCCAACGCGCGTCGCCATGCGCATCGAACGCAACGGCCGCCGCGAACAATATACATACGAGGACGTCCGCGAACTGACGCTCCGTGCGGCCGGCTTTTTGGCGGCAAACGGCATCGAACAGGGCGACCGCGTTCTGCTTTTTTCAAACAATATGCCCGAATGGGGAATGACCTACTTCGGCATACTGAAAACCGGCGCGACCGCCGTGCCGATAGACCCGTCAAGCTCGGTCGATGACATCATGAATTTTGCCACGGCCGCCGAGGCAAAGGCGATAGTTATTTCGCCAAAACTGGATGCTGAGAATCCGGAACTGCGAGGGAAATTGGCGGAGGCATTTGCCGCTGCGAACCACCCCGACGGCTCAAAGCAGCCTTCACCCCTCCTTAGTAAGGAGGGGAGCCAGGATGGAGCGGCTTTAGCGCCGGTCGTTTGGACGTTCGATGAGATCTTTGAAATGCCGAGCGAGACCGAAGAAGCACAGCGGCTGGCGATGCTGCCGCCAAAGGTTTTGGGTAACGCGGTCGCGTCGCTGATCTTTACCTCCGGCACGACCGGAAAGCCAAAGGCCGTGATGCTCTCGCACAAAAATTTCACGAACATGATCTCGATGCTGTCGAGCATTTTGGAAATGGACCTGACGGACGGAGTTCTTTCGGTTTTGCCGATGCATCACACGTTCGAGTTTTCAGCCGGATTCCTGACGCCCTTTGCCAACGGAACGCAGATCACTTACCTGAACGAACTGACAGCCGAAGACCTTTCGCGAACGATAGAGAACGGCCACGTCACGGGCATGGTCGGTGTTCCCGCGTTGTGGGAAATGCTTCATCGCCGCATAAAGACACGGCTTCGCGAACGCGGCGACTGGATCGCGGACATGGCCGATAATGTGATCGAATTCAACTCGTGGATACGCGACAACACGCCGTTCAATCTCGGCCCGATAGTGTTTTTCCCGATACATCAGGGCATGGGCGGCAAGATGCGGTATCTCATCTCAGGCGGTTCTGCTCTGAGCGAAAAGATACAAAAAGACCTGCACGGGCTTGGGTTCACCGTTCTGGAAGGCTACGGCCTGACCGAATCGTCGCCGGTGCTGACGGTCGCGCGTCCGGGCAACAAGCTGTTAAAGGGAAGCGTCGGCCAACCGCTGCCGGGTGTTGAGGTAAAGATAGATTCGCCCGACGAAAGCGGTGTCGGCGAGGTGATGGCACGCGGCCAGAATATAATGCTCGGTTATTACAACGATCAGGAAGCGACCGACTCCGTTATGCAGGACAGATGGCTGAGGACTGGCGATCTCGGCCGCTTGGACGAGGACGGAAATCTCTATATCGTTGGCCGCTCAAAGGACGTGATAATCGATTCTAACGGAAAGAACATCTATCCCGACGAGATAGAGGAGCTTTACAGCAAGTTTGCATACATAAAGGAAATGAGCGTGGTCGGCATGCCCGAAGATGACGGCGGCGAAAAGGTCGCGGCGTTGGCCGTGCCGGATTATGAACACGACATCGCGTTGTCGCGGGCCGAGGTCAATAAAAAGATCGAGGTGCATTTTCGCGAGGTTTCAGCGACCCTGCCTTTCTTCAAACGTGTGAAGATACTTCGCATCACGCCGTTTGAGCTGCCGCGAACCGCCACGCGAAAAGTAAAGCGTCCCGAGGTGGTCGAGATGCTTCAGATACTGGAAGAACGCGCAAAGAAAAAGACCAGGGCGGTGATCGAATCAAAAGGCGATGACAATGCATTGTGGATAAGAAAGATAGTCGCGAGCGTTTCCAGCCGTCCGCTGTCGGAAGTGGATCTGGACGACAGGTTGTCCGATCTTGGGTTCGATTCGCTGATGTTCGTCGAATTGCAGGCGGCGGTCGAGGACGCGGGCGGTAAAGTTCTCTCACCTGACACGCTGGACGAGGTGCAGACGGTTCGCGAACTGCTGACCGCAGTTCAACGCCGCGACAAGACGAAGAAGCTGGCTGACGAACCGAGTGCTGAAGAAAAGAAGGAGGAAGAAGACCTGTACGTGCCTTCGCTGGTCAGGCGTGTCGGCAACGCGGTGGTCGATCTGGCACAGGATCAGCTTTATTCGACTGTTCTCAATACGACCATCGAAGGCCAGGTGAACGTACCGCAGCATGTCAATTTTATCGTTGCGCCAAATCACGCGTCTCATATCGATACTGGCCTTGTAAAACGGGCATTGGGCAAGGAAACCGCCGAGCAGACTGTCGCCGTTGCCGCCGCCGATTACTGGTTTGACACCAAATACAAGCGTGCGTATATGAACAATTTCACGACGCTTGTGCCGATAGAACGTTCGGGCAGTTTGCGGCAATCGCTGCGTCACGTAACGCGCATTTTGCACGAAGGCTACAACGCGCTTATCTTTCCCGAAGGCACACGGTCGCTCACAGGTGAGATCGCGGAGTTCAAGCCTGTCATCGGTTATCTGGCGTTGAATCAAAAGATAGGAATTTTGCCGATATACCTTTGGGGAACATTCGAGGCGTATCCGAAAGGGATGACGATCCCGGCGCGCAAGAGCATCGGCGCAAAGGTCGGTGCGAAGGTTGGGCGGTTCTTGTCATACGAAGAACTTAGCGAAATGACAAAAGGCGTGCCTAATGCAGAAGCATACAGGCTGATCGCTGCCCGCGTTCAGCACGAGGCCGAGAATATGCGAGATGGAAAAAGTGAAAAGTTTGACGTCGCCGCTGTCCGCAAACAATGGAAGGCTGACAGGAGGAAAACGCGAAAACAGGAGCCGTTGATCGATGATTAGACGGCAAGGAGGTATTTAGGCCGTAGTAAAGATAATGGGAGACGGCGGAGGGCCCGTTCAGAGCCTGCCGCCGCTTAACGGACATTAGTCGCGTATGTGCTGAATGGCGGGAAGAAGCAGACCGATCACGATCGGGGAGACGGCGAGAGCCGTGATGAGTTCGATCAGCGTAAAGCCGCCCATCTTGCCAAATGCCTTTACCGCCTTGTCCTGACGAGTTTGTTTGATCTTATTTTCCATTGTTATTACTCCTTTAAGTATTGGTCTAGTATTTATTTCAGATGGTTTATGTGCCATCCGGTCTTCGGCGGGTTTTAAGGCCGCCAATTAGAAAATGCGTTCATCGGTGAAAAAAACTATCTTTTATTTTTGCCGGAGCGAAAAAAAATGCGGATTCTTGTGATTTGAATGTAATTTTAGAGAAATCGTGAAACCGAACGACGCGGCATTAGCGTAAACCAATGCAGCAAACCAATTCAGCGACGAGCATAAAAATATGAGTACCATTAAAATCTTTCTTCTTGTCATCGGCCTTTTATTTTCAACACTTCCGGTCTCGGCCCAGCGTACTGCCGCCCAGGTTCCGCTTAGGATCGAATATGAGAAATTCACGCTGCCGAACGGCCTGGACGTGATCTTTCACATCGACCGTTCTGATCCGGTCGTGGCGGTCTCGCTGACGGCCCACGTTGGATCTGCGCGTGAAAAAGAGGGCCGAACGGGTTTCGCCCACATGTTCGAGCATCTGCTGTTCCTTGAATCCGAAAATCTCGGCAAAGGCGGGCTTGATAAATTGAGTGCGCGGATAGGCGGTTCGGGTGCGAACGGTTCTACGTCTCGCGACCGGACAAATTATCTGCAAACCGTGCCAAATGACGCCCTCGAGAAAATGCTCTGGGCCGAGGCGGACAAACTCGGCTGGTTCATCAACACCGTGACCGAGCCGGTTCTTGCAAAGGAAAAACAGGTCGTAAAGAATGAGAAACGCCAGAGCTATGACAATCAGCCTTACGGCCATACGCAGTATGTCATCGACAAGGCGTTGTATCCGAACGATCATCCGTACAACTGGCAGGTCATCGGCTCGCTTGAGGACCTGCAGAATGCCGAGCTTGAGGATGTAAAGGAATTTTTCCGCAAATGGTACGTTCCGAACAACGTTACGTTGACGGTCGCGGGTGATTTTGACCCCGTTCAGGCAAAAAAATGGGTCGAGAAATATTTCAGCGAGATAAAACGCGGCGGCGATATTGAAAAGCTCGAAAAACGTCCGGGCGTAGTCAAAGAGACCGTAAAGTTCTATCACGAGGACAACTATGCACGCCTGCCGGAGCTTACCTACGCCTGGCCGACGGTCGAACAGTATCACCCCGATTCGTATGCCTTGAATGTCCTCACGCAATACCTGACGAACGGGAAAAGGGCGCCTTTCTACCGTGTTTTGGTCGAGGATAAAAAGCTGACATCAGATGTTTCGATGTTCGGCTACACATCGGAGCTTGCGGGCCAGACACAGCTTGAGGTGCGGGCGTTTGCCGACAAAGACCTGGACGATGTGGCAAAGGCAATGAACGAGGCTTTCGCCCTGTTTGAAAAAGAAGGCATCTCGCAAAAAGACCTTGACCGCATCAAGGCGGGACAGGAAACGCAGTTCTACAACTCGCTCTCGAGCGTTTTGGGCAAAGGGTCGCAGCTTACACAGTGCAGCATCTTCACGGGCGATCCGGGCTGCATCGAAAAGAACATCGCGGGCATTTTGGCGGTGACGCCTGCTGATGTTACGCGGGTTTATGAAAAATATATCAAAGGCAAAAATTACATAGCGACCAGCTTTGTGCCAAAGGGCAAAGCAGAACTTGCTCTGGAAGGCTCAAAGGTCGCCGAGGTTGTGATCGAGCCGATAGTTCAGGGAGCCGAGGACGCGGTCGATCCGAACGTGAACGCGGAATATGAAAAGACGCCGTCATCGTTTGACCGCAGCGTTGAGCCTCCCTATGGCAAAGCACCCGAGTTGAAGATGCCGCCGGTGTGGGAAAGCAAGCTGTCCAACGGCGTGAGGGTTTACGGCATTGAAAATTCCGAGGTTCCGCTGGTCCAGTTCGAGATCACCATTGACGGCGGACAACTTTTGGAGGCGGCGGACAAACAAGGCTCGGCCTCAATGACCGCGCGGCTGATGAATTTCGGCACAAAGAACAAAACGCCGCAGGAACTGGAGGACGCCATTAAACAGCTTGGCGCGTCGATCAATTTTTCCGGCGGAAAGGAAGGCATTACTGTTCGAGCCAACACGCTGGCGAGAAATTACGACGCAACGCTTGCTCTGGTAGAGGAAATGCTGCTGGAACCGCGTTGGGACGCGAAGGAGTTTGACCTGCTCAAACAAAGCACCGTCAGCCAGATACGGCAGATGTCTGCGAATCCGAATGCGATAGCGCAGGAGAAATTCAATGAGATCGCCTACGGCAAGGACAGCGTTTATGCAAAAACGACGATAGGCACGATAGATTCGGTCAACGGCATCACTCTGGATGACCTCAAGGCATTTTACGCAAAGAACATTTCGCCTTCGGTGGCGAGGATGCACGTTGTCGGCGACATCAAAAAGGACAAGGTCGCGACATCGCTAAAGAGCCTCAATTCCAAATGGAAAAAGAAGGATGTAAAGGTACCGTCGTTCAAGATACCTGCCGCTCCGGCAAAGGCACAGGTCTATTTTTACGACGTGCCGAATGCGTCCCAGTCCGTTGTCCGGATAGGCTATCCGGCGTTGGCGGAGACTGATGCGGAGTTCTATCCGGCGGCCGTTTCCAATTATATTCTGGGCGGCGGCGGTTTTGCGTCGCGTCTGACACAGGAACTTCGCGAAGGCAAGGGCTACACTTACGGCATAAACTCGAATTTTTCGGGAACGGCAAATTCGGGCCTGTTCACCATCGGCAGCGGCGTCAGGAGCAACGTCACGCTCGAATCTTTGCAGTTGGTCAAGGACATCCTCGAAGCTTATCCGAAAACCTTTACTGATCAGGACCTGGAAACGACCAAGGGCTTTTTGATCAAGAGCAATGCCCGTGTGTTTGAAACATCGGGAGCAAAGCTGGGGATGCTGGACAACATCAGCGGATACGGATGGAAGCCCGATTATGTAAGAACGCGCGAAGGCGTGGTCAAGGCAATGACGGTTGACCGCATCAAGCAGCTTTCGACGAAATACCTCGATCCGAACAAGATGATCTGGGTCGTGGTCGGCGACGCCAAAACGCAGATGCCGCGTCTGAAAGAGCTTGGGTTTGGCGAGCCTGTGCTGCTGAATAAGTGAATTAAACGCAGGGAACGCAATTGACGCAGGGAATATTCAGAGCATTTAAAATTTCTCTGATAGGTCTCTGCGTTCACTCCATTCTCTGCGTTGAGATCATTTGAAAAGGATCAGATAAGTTTCATTGACACCCGGCAACGATATGTGCATAATCCTGTACAGGTAGCACATGTAATATGAAAACTATAACCGCGACATCAGCCAGAGCAAATCTTTTTGGGCTTATTGACCAAGTTACCGAAGAAAACGAAGAGGTGATGATAACCACAAAACGAAAAAACGTGGTTATGGTCAGCGAAGAAGATTGGCGCTCGATACAGGAGACGCTTTATCTTTCATCTATTCCCGGCATGGCCGAATCCATAAAAGAAGCGGCCAATGAACCTTTAGAAGAGCATCTTTCTGAGGAAGAATTCTTCCGTTTACTTGAACAAGATGAGGATGACGATTGAGCTGGACACTGATCTATACAAAACGAGCGTTAAAGGACGCCAGGCTGCTGAGACGTTCGGGCTTATGGGACAAGGCAAACAGATTGCTGGATGTGATCCGTTTCAATCCTTATCAAAACCCTCCGCCTTATGAAAAATTGTCTGCCGATCTGAGAGGGTATTATTCAAGACGGATAAACCGACAGCATCGGCTTGTGTATTCTGTCGATGAAGAGTTGGAAACAGTTTTTGTCGTGCGAATGTGGACGCATTATGAATAAAGGGCCGGAATGAGTGAAGAAAGCGAGGAAGGATTGGTAAAGGTGTTTGTTGACTTGCCGAACCACTGGGCAACCGGCGGTGAGTCTATGTGGGCAGAGCCGCTTGGCAATGATGAATACGAACTCAGAAACACGCCTTTTTATGCCTACGGTTTGAATTGGGGCGATATCGTCAAGGCAATTTCACCAGAACCAACCTTGAAGCCGGAAGTACGAGAGGTTGTGCGTCCGAGTGGGAACCGGACGATTAGATTATACTTCAAGGACGATCTAGACCGATCATCTCAACTTCAATTACTTGAGGAAATGAAAACTCTCGGTTTAAGTTATGAAAGGGCAACCGAGATATTGATCGCGTTGGACATCCCATGCGAGTCTGACTATGGTGCAATTTGTGACCATCTCTGGACTCTTGAAAATGAAGGAATTCTTGAATACGAAACGTGCGAACCCAGAATAGAGGGAAGTTTCGATGACAGTGATGAGTCTGACGATGAATAAACTAAAAACAAAATTTATTTCGGTATTATTTGCAGTGATGATGTTGTTCTGTGCGCCTGTTTTCGGGCAAACATCTGACGCAAAGATCGACCGTAAGAAGTTGGCGAATGAGGTCAAGGCGGAGTTTCAGCACGCGTGGAACGGTTACAAGAAATACGCCTGGGGGAATGATGATCTTAAGCCGCTGAGCAAGTCGTATCATAACTGGTATGCCGAGCCGCTTTTGATGACTCCGGTCGATGCGCTGGATACGATGTATCTGATGGGCCTCAAAAAAGAGGCCGACAAGACCCGCAAATACATTACAAAAACGCTGAAATTTGATAAGGACCTCGATGTGCAGAAGTTCGAGATCGTCATCCGTCTACTCGGCGGGCTGCTATCGTCGTATCAGATAACGGGTGACAAAGAGCTTTTGAAACTTGCGGACGACCTCGGGACAAGGCTGCTGCCGGCGTTCGATTCGCCAACCGGATTGCCCTATAAACATGTAAATCTGCGAACGGGAAAGGTCAGCACACCGATCTCAAATCCTGCCGAGACCGGAACGCTGCTCATCGAATTTGGAACACTTTCAAAACTTACCGGAAAGCCTGTCTATTACGAAAAAGCGAAAAAGGCTTTAGTTGAAACCTATAACCGCAGATCAAAGATCGGCCTTGTAGGTACTCGCATAAACGTCGAGACCGGCGAATGGACGAACAAGGGAAGCCACGTCAGCGCCGAGATAGATTCATACTACGAATATCTGTGGAAATGCTGGCGGCTCTTTCGCGATGAGGAATGCAGGCAGATGTGGGAAGAGAGCATTCCGGTCATACACAAATACCTTGCCGATGAGGTTCGCGACGGCGAGCTTTGGTACGGCCACGCCGACATGGACACAGGCGAGCGGACGCGGACGACATGGGGAGCTTTGGACGCATTCTTTCCGGGCCTGCTGGCGATCTCAGGTGATCTGGAAAGGGCACAGAGGCTTCAGGATTCCTCGTTCAAGATGTGGAATCTGCACGGCATAGAACCCGAGGTTCTGGACTACGCAAAGATGGAGGTCACGCGTCCCGGCTATCCGCTGCGGCCTGAGATAATCGAATCGACATACATCCTTCATCAGCTTACAAAAGACCCGAAATATCTGGCTATGGGCAAAAAGATCTGGGAGGATTTCAAAGAACACTGCCGCACGGACATCGGCTACGCTCATCTGAAAGACGTCATTACCAAGGAGAAAAATGACGGCATGCAGAGCTTTGTCATGGCCGAAACGTTCAAGTATTTTTATCTACTTTTTGCTGATGACAAGATACTGGATTTTAATAAAGTAACTTTCAACACTGAGGCACATCCCGTGCGTCGGACGTGGAAGGATTAGACAGGGAGACAGGGAGACAGGGAGACGGGAGACAAGGAGACAGGAGACAAGGAGACAGGAGACAAGGAGACGAGAGAGAGGGAGACAGAGGAGAATAGAAGAAAAGACCGGAACACAGACATTTTTTCTGCGAAGGGTGCTGCGTGAAGGAGTGAAAACGTGGCTTTGACAGTTCAAATTTGTCACATTCGTCCTATACGTCCCATTTGTCCCTTAGGTCTTTTATTTTCTTAGGTTAAACTGACGATCATGGCGAAAAAGAAATCTTTGGCAAAGACAGAAAAAAAGACACTTGTCACAGGCGGGACGGGATTTCTCGGAGCCGAGGTCGTGAGGCAGTTGACCGCCGCCGGTGAAAAGAACCTGCGTGTGATGGCGTCGCATGTGCCGGAGTGGATGAAGGATGCCGGTGTCGAACCGTTTGAGGGTTCGGTTACTGAGGCCGGTGATGTCGCCGAAGCGGTCAAGGGTGTTTCGGTGATATTTCATCTGGCGGGAAAGGTCTCGCGTGACAACACCGACGCCATTGAGATGAACAGGGTTCACGTCGCGGGAACACGTCTGCTTTGCGAAGCGGCGGCTGAGGCCGGTGTAAAAACAATAGTGCTGGCTTCCTCAAGCGGGACGATAGCCGTCAGCGAAGAGCCGGAGGTCATAGACGAATCATATCCGCCGCCGGTCGAGATAATTTCACGCTGGGCATATTACGCGTCAAAATATTATCAGGAACGCGCCGCTCTTGAAAATTTTGACGGTGACGGCAGAAAGCTCGTTATTATGAACCCGACGCTGCTGCTCGGGCCGGGCGATGAACGGCTGAGTTCGACAAAGGTCGTGTTGGATTTTCTCGGCAAAAAGCTGCCATATACGCCGGGCGGCGGTTTGAGCATCGTTGACACGCGCGACGCGGCTGCTGCGTTTCTAAACTCGGTCGAGGCGGGCCGTCATCAGGAAAAATATCTTCTCGGCGCCGCCAATATGACATTCAAGGATCTCTTTGGCCGCCTTGAAAGGCTTTCCGGCGTTACGGCCCCGATGCTGAAGGTGCCAAAAGGGCTTGCGGTCGCCGGAGCGGGTCTTGTCGATTCGGTCTTTCGGAATTGGAACAAAACCTCGCCGATACAGCCGAAAGAGGTCGAACAGGCCGAATATTTTTGGTATCTTTCTTCCGCCAGAGCCACGGAAGAACTTGCATTTACGCCCCGCGACGTTCAGGAAACGTTGAACGACACGATCGGTTATATCCGTCAAAACTTTCTCGGTGAAGGCGTATTTGATAAAAAAATGTAGGGTCTATGGTAGTTAAGCCAAAAAAGGGATAGGCTAAACTACTGAAATGAA
>CAZOXY010000069.1:0-19285 GCA_964583955.1 uncultured Chloracidobacterium sp.
TGCCCCCCCTCCTTCGTAAGGAGGGGGGCTTTGTTCAGAACTTCCGGCAGCGGCGGCCTTTTCGGACTCAAGACTCTCGGACTCGGACTCCCGACTCGTCAGCTTGTCCATCGCGTGCAGGCCGTCAAAGGCGTCGCGAGCGTAGAAAAGTTGTCCGTTATAAAGCGGTATCAGGTCGTTATCGACATAGCGGCGATTGAGCGCCGCGCCGCCCAAAATGACAGGAACGTTTATGCCGCGTTCGTTCATTTCCAGCAGGTTGTCGCGCATTATCAGCGTCGATTTGACCAACAGGCCGCTCATCCCGATGGCGTCGCATTTCGTTTCTTCCCAGGCGCGAAGGATGTCGTCTATCGGCTGTTTTATGCCGAGATTGACAACGCGATACCCGTTATTCGTCAGGATGATATCGACCAGGTTTTTGCCTATGTCGTGAACGTCGCCCTTTACGGTCGCCAAAACCATCGTGCCTTTGTTGGTCGAATCGGCCTTTTCCATAAAGGGTTCGAGAAATTTGACCGCCGCTTTCATCGCCTCGGCTGACTGCAGCACGAACGGAAGCTGCATCTGTCCGCTGCCGAACAGATCGCCGACGACCTTCATCCCGTCCAACAAAAGATTGTTTATGATGTCCAGCGGCGGATAGGTTTCCAACGCCAGCTTTAGCGAATCCTCAAGCCCGATCTTTTCGCCGTCGATTATGTGCTGTTTCAGGCGTTCCTCTATCGGCAGGTTAGAGATGTCCGGCTTTATTGACTGCGCCGTTTTGCCTTCAAAAAGCGTGGTGAATTCGGTCAGCGGATCATAGGTGCAAACCTCTCCGTCAAATTTTCGGCGGTCATAGATCAGGTCTCTGGCAACCTCGATCTCGTGTTCGTTAAAACGAATGAGCGGCAATATCTTTGATGCATTGACGATGGCGGAATTCATTCCGGCCTCGACGCATTCGTGCAGGAAGATCGAATTGAGAACGACACGGGCCGCCGGGCTTAGGCCAAATGAGATGTTCGAAACGCCGAGGATGATATTCGCATCGGGCATCTCCTCTTTTATCTGGCGTATGGCATTTACAGTGGCGTCCGCATTCTTGCGGTCTTCCTCGATGCCGGTCGAGATCGGCAATGCCAGCGGATCAAAAAAGATGTCGTGAGATCCTATTCCGTATTCGACCGCCTGTTTATATGCCCGTCTGGCTATCCTTATCTTGTCCTCGGCGGAACGGGCCATTCCGTCCTCGTCGATCAGGCCGATGACGACCGCCGCACCGTATTCTTTCGCAAGGTCAAGGACCTTCAAAAATCGCGGCTCACCGTCCTCGTAGTTGGTGGAATTGAGGATGCATTTGCCGCCGGCGTGTTCCAGGCCGGCTTCCATCTTTTCCCACTCGGTCGAATCGAGCATTATCGGTATCTTGATATTCGTTACCAGACGCCCGATCAGTTCGTGCATATCGGCAACGCCGTCACGCCCGACAAAATCGACGTTCACATCCAGAATATGCGCTCCCTCTTTCTCCTGCGATTTGGCAAGATTTACCAGGCCGTCCCAATCCTCGGCGTCGAGCAGGTCGCGCATCTTTTTCGACCCCGAAGCGTTCACGCGCTCGCCGACGATAAGAAACGACGCGTCCTGTGTGTATGGCTGCTGAAAATAGATGGACGACGCAGACGGTATCAGCTTTGCATCGCGCTGTTTTGGCGAAATACCGCCGATGCGGTCTATGACCTGTTTCAAATGTTCGGGCGATGTTCCGCAGCAGCCGCCGACGATGTTGGCGCCGAAATCGCGGGCAAAATGCTCGACCTGAGCCGCAAAACTTTCAGGCGTTTCGTCGTAATGCTGTTTGCCGTCCTTGACCTCTGGCAGGCCCGCGTTTGGCAAAACGGAAACCGGGATCGGCGAATTTTCGCACAAATATTTCAGGCTCTCGGCCATTTGCTTTGGCCCGGTTCCGCAGTTCATTCCAATAATGTCTATCGGGAACGGCTCAAGCGCCGTCAGGGCGGCGGCGATCTCGGTGCCGTTGAGCATTGTGCCAAAGGTTTCTATCGTGACCTGTGTGATAACGGGAATGCGTGTCTTTTTTTCGGCAAAAAGGTCGAATATCGCGGCAAGAGCCGCTTTTGTCTGCAGCAGGTCCTGACACGTTTCAACGATGAACATATCGCTGCCGCCGTCAAAAAGGCCGCGAACCTGCTCGACATACGCCGCCTTCAGGTCGCGATAGGTTATATGACCAAGCGTCGGCAGCTTTGTTCCCGGCCCGATGGAACCGGCGACGAAACGCGGCTTGTCCGGCGTTGAATAATCATTGGCAAGGCGTTTTGCCAGTTCCGCGGCTTTTTTATTGACATCATAGGTCTTTTCGGCAATGCCGAATTCGGCCAGAACGACCTCGCTGCCGCCAAAACTGTTCGTTTCGATAACGTCACAGCCGACCTCGAGAAAATCCGCATGCACCTTTTCAATGGCGTCCGGCCGCGTATAGAGCAGATTCTCAGAACAGTTCTCAAACGCGGGGCCGCCCCAATCGTCGATCGTCAGATCAAGCGACTGTAGATTACTGCCCATCGCACCGTCGAAGATGATGATCCGTTCTTTTAGTATGTCTAAAAAATTACTCATTGATCATTTTTTGACTGGAGAGCAAGCATCCTGCTTGCCATGAGCACGAAGTGCGAACTCTCCCAATATCACATTGCTTCGCAATGTATGCAGGCAAGGATGCCTGCGTTCCAGTCATAAAAAACTCCGCACTTTTCAGCACGGAGTTTTCTTTGGAAAATTTAACTCAATGCTGTTTAGCCGCTTGTTTTACGTGGCCGCAAGTCGCAATAACTCACCACGTCCTAAGTTACTTAGTTTAGGGGGCTATGGGCCGGTAGTCAACCTCACCATATCTCACGCACATTTAATTCAAAGCCCGGCAGAACATCCTCGCCGGAGACCGTTTCCGGATCATCCAAAACCACGACCTCGCCGTTCGCCCGATATATAGTGACCTGCTTATTTTCAGGATCGATAAGCCAGCCGAGACAGACACCGTTTGAGATATATTCGGACATTTTCGCCTGTAATGTACTGAGCGAATCCGATGCCGACCTTAGCTCGACGACAAAATCCGGCACCAGCCTTGAAAACTTCTTTTTCTCTTCCGCCGACAAAGCGTCCCACTTCTCACGCCTTACCCACGCTGCGTCAGGCGAACGCTTTGCCCCGTTTGGGAATGTGAAAAGCGAGGATGAATCGAAAACAAGACCCGTCTTGTCTTTTCGTGTCCAGTTACCTAATTCAATAACTATATCGGCATTTTGTTGTCCGGTATAAGGTAATGTCGGAGCCACTATTATTAACTCTCCTTCGGCAGAAAGCTCAAGATTAAGGTCGGGGTGATTTCGGCAGAGGCTCTCGAACTGCTCATCGGTCAGCCGCATCGGGCTGAAATCAAATACAGTCGGTACATAGTCTATCGGTTCAATTGTTGTCTGCATTGCCATGGTCCGTCCGCACGCCCATTTTATCACAAGCATGTCCGTCATTTCAGAACATTTGCCTTATTTCCCGACCTCATTTACACCTAATGATCCAGCTCTAAACAGAACCAAATCGGTCACATTTCCTATTTCTTGGTAAAGTAGCCGAACGCCATTGAGGCGATGTCGTCCATGACGCTGCCGTCGCCGTCACGGTCGAGCATTCCTGATGCCATGTCGAGCATCGGGTTTCCGGTCGATGCCGCCTGCTGCTGGCCGCCGCCGAGCAATCCGCCAAGCAGGCCGCCAAGGCCGTCGGCTCCGACGCTCTGCTGACGCTTTTGCTGGCCCAGATAGCCCATAACGATAGGCGCAAGCATCATCAGTATCTGTGCGACCTGGCCCATGTTCAAACCGGTGTTGTTGCTTACCTGCTGAACGACCTGGCCCTGATTTCCGCCGAGAATGTGTCCTAAAATGCCGCCCGCGTTAAGCTGAGGCGGAGGAGCGGCCTGTTGCTGCTGCTGGCCGAAGATCAGACCGCCGAGACCGCCGAGGTTGCCCAAAATGCTGCCATCGTGGTCATTTGAAAGGGCGCTGTCCAGGCTCTGAGCTCCCTGCGGAGTTGCGGCGTTATTGGCAAGCCCGCTGAGTATTGCGGGCAGGGCCATCTGGATGGCCGAATTTACCAAAGACGAATCCGCGCCGACCGTGCTGCTGATCTCGTTCACGGCGGTGTCGCCCTGCTGCTGTCCCAATAGGTCTTGTAATGAAAACATAATTCAATATCTCCTGTTTGAAAGTTTTATGACCGAATAAGAATATATTAACAGACCATTTATCCCGCACAAACAAATAATGCATTCAGTCATCGATCTGCCCATTACAGAAAAATACACCACAGCGGCATTCCTCGTTGTGATCGCTCTGATCGCTGCCGGCCTTTCAGCGTGTTCGACGGCAGGCGAAAACGGCCCGTTTTACACGACCGCATCGACCATCGCAGGCATTTCGCGTGAATTTGGCGAGCCTTTCGGCATTGCCGTAAAGGGCGCTGAGATATTCGTTTCGGACGGCGAGAAAAATGTCATTTACAGAATATTACCGGACGGTTCGCACAATGTTTTTGCGACAGGTTTTGATACGCCGTCGGCGATCGCTTTTGACAGCGATGGGCGGCTGATCGTGGCGGACACCGGTTCGCACACGATAAAAGCCGTGAACGATAAAGGCGAAACAAGCGTCATCGCAGGCAGCGACGGGATAGCCGGTTTCAGCGACGGAGCCGCAGGCGAAGCCCTTTTCAGCGGGCCGATAGGCGTTGCCGTCGGCGAAAACGGCGCGATATACGTTGCCGACACATACAATGACCGCATTCGCGTTATCGAAAACGGTTCCGTGCGAACGCTTGCCGGAAGTTCAAGAGGTTTTGCCGATGGCATGGCGGCAATGTTCGACACGCCGCTCGGCATCGCGTCATGGACGGAAGGCCGCCTGTTGGTCGCGGATCACGGCAATCGACGCATCCGTGTCATTGAAGCGGACGGCAGTGTTTGGACATTGGCAGGCAATGGCAACGGATACCTGAAAGATGACGTTCCCGCCCTTGCTCAGTTTGTTTCGCCGACGGCGGTCGCTGTGGACGCGCATGGCGTCATCGTCGTTGCCGATGGCAATTCGATCCGCGCCATCGGCGGCGGTTTATTTCCTTTTGTAAAAACACTCTCCTCCGACCGACGAGGTTTGCGCGACGGCAAGGCGGAATTTTCCCGTTTCAACCGCCCGTCGGGAATCGCTTTCGGCACGAACGGCGACCTTTTGATAACCGACAGCGATAACGGACTTGTCAGGATGCTCACCGCAAGAACGGATGCAAAAGCGATCAACGCGGAAGAGATCGCAAAACTGCGTTATTCGGCGGAAGAATTCAGGGCAATGCAGCCGGGCCGATGGCCTTTTGCTCCGGCTGACCGCCCGCGTGAGATAGCCGGGACGCTGGGCGAGATACGCGGCGAGATCAAGGCAGACGATGCCGAGGCGTGGTTCCATACGCGGTGCAAAATTTCGGCACGCTCCGCGAACTGATAAGAATGCCGACCATCGGTTACGTCCACATTCGCATCGGCCGCGACGCTTCGGGGAAAACGTATGACGACGGCAGATTTTTGTTCGACTCCGTCAACGGAAAACTATCCGATGTTCGCGTCCGCCGCGGCACAAGGTTCGCGGCGGGCGAGCCGGCCGGTACGCTGAACGCAATGAACCACGTTCATCTGATCGCCGGAAAACCCGGCGCGGAAATGAACGCCCTCGACGCTCTGGTCCTGCCCGGAATTTCAGATTCCATCGCACCGGTCATCGAATATGTCAGGCTTTTTGACGCGGATCGCGTTGAAATGGAAACAAAGAACGCGGAAGGCCGTATAATTCTTGATAAAAAAGCCCGCGTCGTCGCAAAAGCGTATGACAGAAAGGACGGAAACGCCGAACGGCGACGGCTTGCTCCGTACAAACTCGGCTACGCGCTGCTGAAAGACGGCGAAACGGCTGCACAGCCGGAAAAATGGAACATCTCTTTTGAAAAGATGCCTACCGGTTTGGCAGTGCCTTACGTTTACAGCGTGGGAAGCCATTCGGGAGCGACCGGCGAAACGATCTTCAATTTCATAGTGACGAATCGCGTTCTGGGCGACATATTCTACGAGGAAATGCTCGATCCGGCAACGCTGGAACCGGGCAAATACACGCTCAGGGTTTTCGCGGCTGATTTTTTCGGCAATATAGGTTTCAGAGACTTAGCTGTCTCGATACCAAAAATACAGGTTGAAATATACTGAACATTGAATTAGCATTGAATTAGATGTGAGGTATTGAATATGATAGATCTAAGATCGATACAGTCTCTGACCGATTTCAAACGGAACACCGCCAAGCATCTTGACCATCTTCGGGAATCGCGGCGGCCGCTTGTGCTGACCGTCAACGGCAAGGCGGAACTGGTCGTACTCGACGCGGAGTCGTACCAGGAATTTGCGGATAAAATAGAATATGCCGAGACCGTAAAAGAGATACAGGCGGGCATGGAGAGTTTCGAAAAAGGCGAAGGCCGGCCGGCGAATGAGGCCCTGGCGGAGCTTGTGAAAAAACATGACATATCGCGTTGATATTTCGCGCCCGGCATTGCTTGACGCGGAAAATATCTATCTTTGGATAAAAGCGACGTCCCAGGAGCTTGCTGACAGATGGTTTTTAGGCCTATCGGCCGCCATACGATCGCTGGAGAAATTTCCGAACCGGTGTCCGATCGCTCCGGAAAGTCGATCGTTCGTAATAGAGATTCGTCAGCTTCTTTACGGCAAAGGCCCGCATCAATGCCGGATCATATTTGGCGTAACGGTCGATGACGACACCGGGGAAGACACTGTGCTGATATACAGGATCAGAAACACCCGTCAGCGGTATCTGGATCTTATGGATATTATCAGCGAGAGTGACCCTGAATGAAATTTTGTAATTTCTAAGACCGATAAACACTAATAGGTACTTAAATGAAAAAGGCAATTATCTGGATAATAATCATCGCGTTCGTTCTGTCAGGACTGACGGCGGCGGTGTTTTCGCAATCGATGGTCGAAACGCCTTCGATAAGAAAGACGCCGCCGGCGCCTGTCATCACCGATGCCGAACGTCACGCGGAACTGGCACGCCGCCGCGCGGCGGTAGCCGAACGGATGGAGGACAACAGCATTCTCGTTTTGCTGTCCACAACGCCAAAGCTGTATTCCAATTCGGTCAGCTACGTTTACCGTCAGGAAAACAACCTCGTCTATCTGACCGGCCTGAAACAGAACAACATCACGTTCGTAATGACCAAGACCGGCGACGAGGTGAAGGAATTTCTGTTCCTGCCAAAACGCAATCCGGTCAGCGAGGCATGGGACGGAAAGATGTATTCGACCGAAGAAGCGGCGGCGATCTCGGGCTTAAAGACCATCATCCCTTCCGGCGAGCAGGAAAAATTCCTGACCGCTTTAAAGAACAAAATGCCTTTTAGATCGACCGAGGGCGAGATAGACATCCCGACGCGGGCAGCGTATGCCTATCTGCTTCTGCCGAATAACATCAGGGACGGCGGCGGTAAGAACGAATACGCAAAGGAGTTTGAACTGAGCAAGGAACTTTTTCTCGGTTTCAGAGTAGAGAATGCCAGGCCGATATTCGCCGGTCTGCGGCTGGTAAAATCGCCCTATGAAATAAAGATACTTCAGCACGCCATTGACATAAGCACCGAGGCGCACATGCGAGCGATGGCGGCGGCAGGACGTGCAAAATGGGAATACGAGGTTCAGGCCGAGGTCGAATACACTTTTCGCCGCAGGAACGCCGATTATTGGGGCTATCCGTCAATAGTCGGCTGCGGGCCGAACGCAACGACGCTCCATTATCAGCTTCCGAAAGGCCAGGTCAGGCAAGGCGACCTTTTGCTGATGGACGTCGGCGCCGAATATGAACATTACACCGCCGACATAACCAGAACTTTTCCTGTCAACGGCAAATTTACAAAGGAACAGGCAGAGATATATCAGATCGTTTACGATGCACAGGAAGCGGTCGCACAAGCCACAAAACCGGGCGTTCGTTTTGCCTTGCTCCAGATGACCGCCAACGAGGTGATAGAGGACGGCCTGCTTAAACTCGGCCTTATCGCCAAAAAGGACGGCCAGCAGTTTCGCCAGTGGTTCATACACGGCCTCGGCCACTGGCTCGGGATGAATGTCCACGACGTGGGCGATTACGGCACGCCGCTGGCTCCGGGGATGGTCTTTACCAATGAACCGGGCATCTATATTCGCCCCGACGCTCTGGAATGGCTGCCCGACACACCCGAAAATCGCGAGTTCATCGCCAAGGTAAGGCCGGCGTTCGAGAAATATAAGGGCATCGGCGTCCGCATAGAGGACGACCTGCTCGTAACCCCCGACGGCGTCGAATGGATGAGCAGGGCACTGCCGCGTTCGATAGCGGACATCGAGGCATTCATGGCAAAAGCCCCCGGAGAACTGCCCCTTACAGCATCGCTTTTACCATATAAGTATTAGGCTCTGCTGATATTTGTTTTTGTGAATTGCCAACAGCTTCAGAGTTCGGGTCAAAAGCAGGGTTTTCTTCGGGCTTTGCCCGTCTATTTGCGGTGAAGCTCCGCTTCACCGAGCATCTCTTACTTGACTTTCTACGGCTATGCCGCCGTTTGTATCAGCAGCGGCATAGCCGCAAAGATCGAGGCTGCATATGCAGGAAAAGCGCAGCTTTTCCTCAAATAGAGCGGCAAAGCCGCGTTTGAATGAATTTTGACATATCCCCTGAAGGCTGGCGGCAATTTAACAGCGGGCCAATCCAAAATATCAAAAGAATTTAGTGTATTCACCGGCGGCAGGGCAGATGTGATTGACTTCCCTGCTGATAAGGACGCATAATTGCGCCCCGACAGATGCTTCCTCTTGTAATAGTAAATCCAAAGTCGGCCGCGGGTTCGACGCGTGAGAAATGGTCAGGCGTCGCCGCCGATCTGCGGGCGCATTTCGGCCCGTTCAAGGTCGCTTTCACAAAAGGGCCGGGCGACGGCATTGATCTGGCGAGGCATCACGCCGGATCGGGCGTTCCATTCATCATTGCCTGCGGCGGCGACGGCACGATAAACGAGGTGGCGAACGGTATTTTGCAGGCCGGAACCGACACCGAACTTGGCATCTTTCCTTCGGGGACAGGCGGCGATCTTCGCCGGACGCTTGGTTTGCCGACAGAACCGAGAGATGTCGCCCGCGCGTTAAAAGAAGGCGAGACAAGGCGAATGGATGTCGGAAAGGTTTCGTTTGTCGATCACGAAGGCAAACCGGCGGAGCGATATTTTTTGAACGTGACATCGTTCGGGCTGGCGGCGTCGATAATCGAACGGGTCAAATCGAACAAGGCAATGGATTGGCTCCCGCTGGACACGCTTCGCGGCCGGGCAAATTTTGCGTTATCGACGCTTCAGGAGGTCATCGGCATCGGGACAACGCAGGTTCTGGTCAAAATGGATGACGACGAGGAAAGGCCGCTTTCAACCGTTAATTTCTGCATTGCCAACGCCCGTTATTTCGGCGGAGGAATGATGATCGCTCCTGACGCAAGGATAGTGGACGGGCTTTTGGACGTGATAAACATCGGCGATATCCGCACGGCAAAGGTCATCCTCAAGGCATACACGCTCTACAGCGGAACGCACCTCGACCTGCCCGAGGTCAAAAGCCGCCTTGCAAAAAAAGTGTCTGTAAAGCCGTTCAATGCATCTGAGATCGTGCATATCGAGATAGACGGCGAACTTCCCGGCAGCCTTCCCGCCGTTTATGAGGTCGTTCCAGGAGCATTAAAGGTTAGAGTTCCTAGCAAGAGCCGAAGATAGGAGATAATAATGAAAACCCTGACAGCGTATTTCATGATCTTTACACTATGTATGTGGGTCTCGGGTTGTTCAACTGTAAACCGCATTTTCAACCCATATCCTTCCGATGCCTCTCTCCAAGATCTTTATGAGCTTAATCGTGAGGATTTTAATGCTGTGACTGAAATGTTCTCTCAGGATCAGCATTTGTGGAAGGTAAAAGCCGACGGGACGGCATGGGTAGATTTTCAGGTTAGGGGAGATCTGTCACAGGAAAGAAAGGATGAGTACATAAAATTGTTGTCAAAATTGAAGATCGAGGAAGTAAATCGTCATCTTTCAAAAAAAGAGGACAAGAGTATCTGGTTAAAGGCATGGTCTATTCCCGGTCATTTTATAGGTGGCTGGTCCAAATACTATGTTTGTACAGATGAAACGCCCGAACCGATGGTCAAATCATTGGACGAAGTTTTCCAATCTTATCAGGACGTCGGACATTTCATGAAAATTGACAATAGGTGGTACTTGTATCTTGATGTGTGGTAGTTATTTCCAGGTCGAGTTTCGGCCTTATGGCTATGCCATGATGCATTGCGGTCGGGTTATACCCGACCGGATAGGTTCACTAAGTAAGTCTTTGAGGCTGTGCCTCTTTTTATGACGGAGGCACAGCCTCTTTTATTTTATGGGGAATGTTACGGTCTGGCCCAGCCAGACCGCAGTGCGTGAGGGCATAGCCCGAGAAAAAGAGGGGAGATGCTTACGGTCGGGTGCAGCCAGGCCGCAGTGCGTGAGGGCATAGCCCAAGAAAAAGTGTTAGGATGAGGCATCTCGATCGGGTGAAACCCGACCGCAGTGCAGGCGAATAAAGCCTGTAAGGCGTTTAATGTAAATCCTTAAGTATGTGTGCTGAGGCCATTAGCTCTTCCCCAGCCAGGTATTGCTCCCTATATGGCCTGTAAGAATTTTCTTGCATTTGTGTTACGGTTTTTTGTATTCTTGACCAAATAAAAATTGCCGAAGTTATCTCGACACTTGAGAGATAACACGGGGGAACCAAGGTTTTGCGGTGTTCGCAAAACAGGGGCGCATCTGTCACTCAGAAGAAGACTTCTTCGCTTCCAGCCCGTCAGCTAACCTCGTAGGCATTATCGAAGGAGGACACGGAATATTCCGCCAGGTTGTGAATGTGTGTGCTTCACGACCTATTTTTGTCTCTGGTCTTGTTTGAATGAAAGGCTTCCGAAAGATGATCATATCGGCGATGCTGCTGCCGGTCCTGCTCATGGCCGGATGCCTTCCCACGCCGCCAGACAGCTCATCAGACGGCCCAACTATCGTTATTTACGGGTTCTCGATAATGAAAGAGGCCCTTGAAAACGAGATCTATCCGGCGTTTTCGCAAAAATGGCAACGTGAACACGGAATAGGCGTCAATTTTGTCTCATCATTTGCCGGTTCCGAAACCATTACGAATCAGATATTGCAGGGCGCACCGGCGGACATCGCCATTTTGTCGATAGAACGCGACGCCACGCGGCTGCGAGACGGCGGAGCGAACGCGACCGATTGGCGCGAATATCCGCATCACGGCATCATCAACAGAACGCCGTTCGTCATACTCGTCAGAAAAGGCAACCCCAAGCAGATCACCGGATTCAGCGACCTTGCCCGTCCCGGCATAAGGATAATCCACCCGGACCCGATAAGTTCCGGCGGCGCCCAGTGGTCGATCCTGGCAATGCTCGGATCGGCGATGGAACGCACCGAGGCCGAAACAGGAAACGCAAGCACAGATGCCGCCATTGACCAGCTTAAGAGGATATGGAAAAACGTCATCTCGACACCCGGTTCCGCCCGCGAGGCCAGAACGCAGTTTGAAACCGGTTACGGGGACGCGCTTGTGACATACGAACTGGAAGGGCTTTTGATGCGTGATGTCGGCACCGAAATAGATATTGTCGTGCCGCCTTCGACAATTTTCAGCGAGCATCCCGTGGTCATGATCGACCGAAATGTAAACGCCAACGAACGCGGCGTCGTTCAGGCTTTCATCAACTATCTGTGGTCGGACGAAGCACAGCAGGCATTCGTCAACCATAATTTTCGTTCCGTTTCGGACAACATAGTCAGCAGTGACCCGTCAAAGTTCGCACAGATCGAACGGCCGTTCACAATAGAAAGATTCGGCGGCTGGGACAAGGCTTATCCCGAAGTGATAGAGCAGATATTTCGTGACCAGGTACAGAAATCGAATAAATGAGCGGAACCACCTCAGGAGCGAGGCAGACGCAGGGACTTGACCTGATGAAGCCCTTGGGAATCACGACCATCGTCGTCGTGATGCTCCCGCTCGTTCTGCTTCCGCTGGCGTCGATATTCATCTTCGGTACCAGCAGCGGTTTTGCCAGCTTTTGGCAGGCCCTGTCGGCTCCGGAGGCCGTCTTTGCGTTAAAACTTTCCATCGTCACCAGTTTTTGGGCGACCGTTTTCAATATCCTTTTTGGGCTGTTCGCGGCATACGTACTTTCAAAATACAACTTTTGGGGAAAGAACGCTCTCATCGTCACGATCTCATTGCCAACGGCGATACCGACGGCGGTCGCGGGTTTTGCTCTGCTTCTTCTTTGGGGGCCGTACGGAACATTGGGGCGGCTGCTGGAACCGCACGGCATTCAGATAATGTTCACGGCGGCGGCGATCATTCTGGCAAATATCTTTGTCACGTTCCCTTTGGCGTTCGGTGTTATAAAACCGGTTTTTGACACCATGAGCAGTTCGCTGGAAGAAGCATCCGCCACAATGGGAGCAACCCGCTGGCAAACCTTTATCCACGTTACGCTTCCGTCGCTTCGCGGGGCGATAGTCGGCGGGGCATTGCTCACATTTGCACGCTCGGTGGGCGAATTCGGCTCGACCATTCTGGTTTCGGGCAATCTTGCCAACCGGACACAGACCGCACCGCTCTATATTTTTGCAAAGTTCAATGAGGGACAGATCGAGGCCGCAAACGCCATCGCCATAGTGCTGGCGCTGTTCTCGTTCGCGATCTTCAGCATATTGTTCTTTGCACGCGATTGGCTGGAGGGAGAGTGAGAGAAGTGGTGACAAGGAGATAAGGAGAAAGGGAGATGTGTGATGAGGTAAATTTACCGGCATCAAATTCTGATCAACCGATAGCGGATCATTCTCTGCCTTTCTTGGCGGGCTTTGCGGCTTGGCGTGAAACCGTTTATCTCACGCAAAGACGCAATGTTCGCAAAGAAACCGCAAAGAATAAAGATCCGTATCATATTACCAATGCTTCATTCGGGTTAAGTTCTGCGTCTTTGCGGTGAATGTTCTGAAAATAATGACAGCAGATAGTAAAAGCACCAAGGCGGTATCGCTCCGAAACGTCAGCAAACGGTTCGGCGAAACGGTCGTGCTCAGCGACATCAATTTTGATGTTGCGGACGGCGAGATAGCGGTTCTGCTCGGAGCCTCGGGCAGCGGAAAGACCACGATCCTGCGAATAATAGCCGGACTTGAAACACCTGATGACGGAACTGTCGCCCTTCATGGCCGAGATGTAACGGCATTGCCCGCACGGCTTCGCGGCACAGGCGTCATATTTCAGGCGTATGCGCTGTTCCCGATGATGAACGTTGAGGAAAATATAGGCTACGGGCTGCGGATCAGAAAAAAAACGAAAAAGGAAATAAAAGAGACCGTCGGACGGTTGGTGGAGATGGTCGATCTGGCGGCACATCGGAAAAAACGTCCGTCACAGCTTTCCGGCGGCCAGCAGCAGCGTGTGGCAATTGCCAGAGCGCTTGCTTACGAACCCGAAGTGCTTTTGTTCGATGAACCTTTCGGGGCGCTTGACGCGAAGATCCGTGTCAGCCTTCGGCAGGAGATAAGGACACTGTTAAAGAGGATAAATGTCCCGTCGGTCTTTATTACACACGATCAGGAAGAGGCGTTGGAACTCGGCGACCGAATAGCCGTTCTAAACGCCGGGCGGCTGGAACAGATGGGAACGCCTTTTGAGGTCTATACGAACCCAGCCACGGAACACGTCGCCACATTTCTCGGTTCCGCAAATATCATCGAAGGCGAGGTCAGGGACGGGCAGTTCGTTCATGAGGGAATAACTTTGGACACTGACGCGGCAGATGTTTCAGGCAAAGCCAAACTGGTCATCAGGCCCGAAGATGTATTTCTTCGCCGGCCTGCCAATCTTTCACGCGACTATCAGATGCTTTGCAGCGGAACGGTTGACGAAGTGGCTTTTGCGGGAGCGTTCGAACGCGTTATCGTTAAACTGCATCTGCCCGACAAGCCGCTGATCGTTGTCGTTCGCCCCAAAACGGAAACGGCGGCTTTTCCGTTGAGGGCCGGAGATGAGGTTCCGGTCGGGGTCGTGCGGTCGCAAATACTGCCGCCGGACGCGGAGCGGAACAGAGAACGTACAGAAACAAAAATATGAAAAGAATAACCATAATCGGCGGCGGAGCCAGCGGCACTTTGACCGCGGTCAATTTGCTTCGGAACAGCGGCGACAAGCCGCTGACAATTTCCCTTGTCGAGAAAAGGGCCGAGGTCGGGCGCGGAGTTGCATATTCGACCGACCATGACCTTCATTTTCTGAATGTTCCGGCAGGAAAAATGAGCGCGTTCCCTGACGATCCGGATAATTTTCATCAGTGGCTTTTATCGAACGGTTTTGACTACGCCGCATCTGATTTTGTCCCGCGAAAACTTTACGGCAGGTATCTGCGTGAACTTCTTGATGACACGATTGCCGGGGCATCGCCAAATGCCGTCTTGAACATCATCAATGACGAGGCCGAGAACATCATTTTTGAGGGTGACACCGCAAATGTGATCCTGCATTCGGGAGAAACGATCGCCTCGGACAAGGTCGTGCTTGCCTTTGGCAATTTTCCGCCGCCGCACCCGAGCGTTCCCGATCTGCGGTTCACCGAACAGCCAAAATACGTCCGCAACGTGTGGGAAAAGGACATCTTGTCCATAACGGATAAGGATGACGCGGTTTTGGTCATCGGAACAGGGTTGTCCATGGTGGATGTCGCACTGCGTCTGAATGACGGCGGCCATAAAGGCCCGATCTATGTCATTTCAACCCGCGGCCTCGTCCCATCCGTCCACAAGCTGGGCTTTAATTATGAGCCGTTCAATGACACGCTTCTGAAATTTGAACGGATAACCGATATATTGAAAGAGGTCAGAAAACGCGCGGTCGCTTCGTCCGATCATGACAGCGACTGGCGTGCCGTTATTGACAGCATTCGCCCCGCCACACAGCAATTGTGGCTGGGACTTCCATTGGCGGAAAAACGATATTTTATGCAGCACCTGAGCCGACACTGGAACGCGGCACGCCACAGGATGCCGCCGCAGGTGGCGGAACGCATGGAAAGAATGAAGGCCGCCGAGGGTTTTCATCTGCTAAGCGGCAGGCTAAAGCATATCTCAGTCACCGAAGACGGACGGTTCCTTGTAAATTACACCGTCAACGGCCAGCAGAATTATCTGGAGGTTGATGCGATAATGAACTGCATAGCGTCACAGGCAAATTTCAGCAAAATAGAAAGCCCGCTGGTCAAAAATATGATGGAAGCAGGCCTGATCCGCTGTGATGCCCTGTGTCTGGGCCTGGACGCATTGCCGAACGGCGCCCTTATCGGCGCTGACGGAAAAACAAGCGATAAGATATTCACGCTTGGAACAGCGCTGAAGGGAATACTCTGGGAAACCACCGCAATACCGGAAATAAGGGTGCAGGCAAAAGAACTTGGCAAGATGCTGGTGGATTCTGAAAAATGATGACGGATTCTTACCTGAAAAGACTCGTTTCCGCCTTTGAGGCGAACTCCGAACGCGTCGCGATGCGGATAGTCGGCGACGATTCGCAGGTTCTTACCTTTGGCGAATCGCTTGAGCGGATACGGTCGCTGTCATATCGGATGGATCAGGAAGGCATCGCGTCCGGCGACCGCGTTGTCGTCATGGGCGATAATCATCCGTCGTGGGCGCTTGCCTATCTGGCAGTGTTGTATCGCGGGGCAGTTTGTGTGCCGCTCGATCCGCAGGGCGAGATCGAGACCATTTCAAATTTCTTTGAGAACTCCGAGGCAAAACTCGCCTTCATCGACAGCGGCCAGGCCGAAAGGTTTCACCGGGTGGCGGAACGCCTTGGAAGAAACGTGCCGGCCGTGATGTGGAAGACGAACCTTTCTGATGGAGTTTCGTCGAACGGCTTTCAGTTATTTGACGACTGGTCAAGCACGGATTTTCCGAACGAATATGCGTCTTCGATGCCGGATCGGTCAGGTGACGACGTCGCCTTGCTGATCTACACCAGCGGCACGACCGGAACGCCAAAAGGCGTACCGCTGACGCACGGCAACATCCTTGCCGAGCTTGACGGCATAGACCTGATACTCTCATTTTCAAAAGAGGAACGAATACTCAGCCTTTTGCCGCTGTTTCACGCATATTTGCAGATCGTCAATCTGTGGGTGGCAACGACATTTGCCTGTGAGGTCGGCTATCTAAAGGAACTCTCGCCTGCCGAACTCGGCAATGCGATGAAGGAGTTCAAACCGACAATTTTAACGACCGTCCCGAGACTCTGGTACCTCTTTCATAAAAAGATATTTGACACTGTGGAAGCAAAGCCCGCCGCCGTCAGGGCGCTTTTCAGGACAATGCTCACGACGAACAGGTTTTGCCGAAACGTCCTCGGCGTCAACCTCGGCGGCAAACTTTTTGGGAAGGTGCATGATTCTTTCGGCGGCAAACTTCGGCTTGCCGTTTCAGCGGGCAGCCGCTTTGATGAAAAGGTCGCGGTCGATTTTCATAACCTCGGATTTACGATACTTCAGGGTTACGGCCTGTCCGAAACCAGCGGAGCGGCGACCGGAACACACGAGGACGACAACCGCGTCGGGTCGGTCGGCAAACCGCTGAAAGGCGCCGAAGTAAAGATAGACGATCCGAACAGCGAAGGCGTGGGCGAGGTGCTTATTCGCGGCGGCATGGTGTTCAAGGGATACTATCAGAACCCCGAAGCCACTGCCGATTCCTTTACGGCGGACGGCTGGTTTCGCTCGGGCGATCTGGGTAAATTTGACAGCGACGGCCACCTTTACATAGTCGGCAGGGCAAAGGACGTGATAGTTCTGCCTTCGGGCAAGAACGTCCATCCAGAAGACCTTGAGGTGCATTATCTGAAAACGCCGTTCATCGAGGAAATGGCAATAATCGGCGTCAACGATGCGAGCCAGTCGCGCGCCGGAGCGGAAAAACTGATCGCGGTCGTTGTTCCCGATTTTGAATATCTGAAACAGGCGAACATCGCAAATTCAAGAGAGACGATCCGCTACACAATGGATGACCTTGGCCGCGAACTGCCTGAATATCAGCGTGTTCGCGAATTCGTCGTCCGTTCGGAACCGCTGCCGCGAACCGCCACGCGAAAGATAAAGCGTTTTGAACTGAAAAAGCAGTTTGAAAGCGGCGAACTGAACGGCGGTTTTGATGAAAAGAAAACGTGGGAATTTACCGACGCTGACCGCGAATTTCTGGAAATGCCCGTGACGACGGCCGTCATCAGGACGATACGGAACAACGCCCGCGACGTGGGCGAGATACATCCCGACATGAATCTGGAGATCGACCTCGGCCTCGATTCGCTGACGCGGGCGGAAGCATTCGCCGCGTTGGAACACGCTTTTTCGACCGACTTCACCGCCGAAAAAGTGGCAAACGCCCTGACCGTCCGCGCAGTCGCCGAACTGGTCAGCGAACAGGCGACAGCCGCGAACGCCGACGCTGCCACGGAGTTTAGCTGGGCGAACATCGTAAATAAGGCGAACGGCGATGTGCCGGAAGTCCGCGCGATATTAAAGCGAAACGGGCTTTTCAGCGTTTTTGCCTTTTCGGTCTTTTGCTGTTTTTATCTGTTCTGCCGCGTGTTTATGCGGCTTGAGGTGGAAGGCCGCGAACATTTGGACAGACTGGCCGATGAAAGCCGGGAACGGAACCTCGGATTTCTGATCTGCCCCAACCATCAGAGCTATCTGGATGCGTTCATCGTCGGTTCGACGTTTCCGTATCGCGTCTTTCGCGATATTTTTCACGTCGGGACAAGCGGCATCTTTCGCGGACGCTTTATGGAATTTGTCGGACGGCTGTTGTATGTCGTCCCGGTCGATCCCGACACGCAGCTGATGCGGGCGATGAGGGCAGGAGCCATAGGGCTAAAGGCAGGAAAGATATTGAACATCTACCCCGAAGGCGAACGCTCCTACGACGGAACGCTCCACGATTTCAAAAAAGGCGCCGCAATTCTTTCCACCGAGATTGGCCTGCCGATACTTCCCGTCGCCCTTGACGGCGCATACAAGGTCTGGCCGCGAGGTTCGTGGCGCATACGCCCCGCAAAAGTAAAGATCAGATTCGGCGAACCACTCACCGCAAAAAACATCTCTGACAAGGCCGCCCCTGACACACAGAATATCGCCAAAGAAGAGCAATACGCGGCATTGACACGACTTTTGAAGGAAAATATCCGGGTTATGATCGAGGAAATGAGAAAAAAATCATAGACCTCCGGTTAGAAAACAAACGGTTGTGATCTATAGGTTCATTTCACACGCGAGAACACACGAATAGGGGGTGAATTATTTCCGGTCACAGCATTGACCGGTCTTCCGCTAACTCCGGGCGGGGAGGAAGAACTGACTCTCGTGGTTTCTGTCAAAGAATTGCCGTCTTTAGACAACTCTCTTCTTGTTGTTAGGGTAATTTTGACCTTTACGTTGTTTGGCCCTGTGATCTCACGAACCTGCCTTGTAACAAGGGACTTTCCGTCCCATTTTGTTTTTGTTTCTCTTGTTTCCGTTCCGGTGCGTTCAGGATTTTTCTCGCCGCGCTCATCACTGAAATATACCGTCTCAAATTTTGAGTCACCGGTACTTGTTTCGGAAATGAACCTGACCTCCGGATCATTGTGAATGATCTCAAGAGTCTCAGTGTAATTATCTTGTACGGCAATGTTCTTGGAGCTAGTCAGGTTCCATATACCGCTGAGATCGGGTTTACCCTTGGACTGACCCGATACAAAATTGACAAGGCAGAAAAAAGACAAACAAAGAACTGAAATTCTCATAGGACAGAGGCTATGCCCGAAAAAAGTCTAAAAGGGCTGCAAATAAATTAAATCTCTCAAATTATGTTCCGGCCTGAAACAGAAGTCAAATTATTTTAGATCGCGATCAGTCACGTTAGGGCAAGCTTATGAAACGGTGGCTAAAGCCTGCGTTCTTTTGCTTTCCCAATCATCCAGCTAAAAGTGGCTGAGTCAAAACTCAAAATTATG
>CAZOXY010000070.1:0-15517 GCA_964583955.1 uncultured Chloracidobacterium sp.
AGACCTAAGATAAGTTCTGCCAGTGAGACTCGTGGAAGACCACCACGTTGATAGGCTGGAGATGTAAGTGCAGTAATGTATTTAGTTGACCAGTACTAATTGTCCCAAGGCTTGACCATAAAATTTGTTGACAAGCAAATCTTTAGTTCAAGCAACGTTGTAGGGTAATACATATATTCAGTTGTCAGATATCAAAGTTGATAATTGTTAACTGTGAATAGTTAAATTGCTACCCCCAAAGGCGAGCAGACAATTGACGATCAGCCATTAACAATTATCCTTGACAAGTTTTCCGGTGATTGTATCGACAGGGTCACACCCGTTCCCATCCCGAACACGGAAGTTAAGACTGTTGGAGCCGATGATACTGCAGCTTTCAGTTGTGGGAAAGTAGGAAGTCGCCGGATTTAATTTAACGAAAAGCCCGTTCAGAAATGAGCGGGTTTTTTTGTTTCCCCGACTAATAGGTGTTTGCGTCCAAAACTCCGGTAAACAAGCTTCGCGTACAGGATCCGCTCGTCGGCCGTTGGCAAGGCCGAATGTCCAACCTTTGAGTTCCTTCCATATTTTGAAGATCGCGTGGTTATGCTCGAAAATCTCTATTTAGATTTCGTTTGCCTTGACAGCTATGATAATCTAGTTCACCGTTCAATCCCCAAAAGAATTGTCCCGTAAGCCTGACCTGCAAGGGCACAAGTGAAAATGGGGTCATTTGACGCTATCTAATTTGGAGGAGAAAAAATGAAAACAGAACAAGTACTGAGATCAACGAAGCTAACAAGGGCGGCAGTTTCTGTTTTCATTGCGACATTTTTGCGTTGGAATCCCGCATGGGCGATCCTTATCGGGCTGATATTTTCGTCACCGCTTATTGCTGCTGCCAGGGACTGGCCGACGACGGATTTTGAGGTTCTAGTGGTGGACGAAGGTTCTCATGCCAGTGTCGTGATTCGGGAGGCCCTGGCTGCGGTAGGGCTGGAGGCTAAGCCGCTCGGCCGCAAACTGCCCGATGAAACGCGGAAAGAGATCGAGACCCTCCTGCACAGGTCGGCGGCAATGCTAATACGATGGGGCTTTCCTCCCCCGAGACTCAGGACGCAATTTCTGACAAATAACAAGTATCGTGTATTTATCACCGGCGAGATAAGTTCTACTGATGCAGCCGGGATTTACCATGGTTACTGGAAGAGCTTGTGCGAGGATAAGAGGGCTCCGGCGATCTTCCTCGATGCGAGGCATGTGCTCAAGAATGACCGCTTGACGAATTATGGACGTATGGTCGTCGCACACGAACTCGTCCACGCTGTTCAATACAATACGCCTTTCTTCCAGACGCCGTGTGACTCAAGCGACGTCGGCCATTGGATCACGGAAGGAACCGCAGAGGCGGTTGGCTGGGACATCGCACGGTCATTGGATGCCGCCGCCACACCTGGCAGTAGCATGGATTGGGGGATGCGTTCATATACGGACCCGCTCCCGATCCCGCTCAGACGCGGTTTGCTGCCGGAGTCGAGGAGCGACGATCCGCGTGATCCCTACGCCACATCCTCATTCTGGCGATACCTTGCCGAAACGTATTCGGCTCGCAACACAGGCGGGCCGCGTCCCGGCCCGTCCGCGGATACGCCGTTTGATTATGGCTATCTTGCAAAACTCTTTGATACTGCCCCGCCCGGGCGGGATTGCTATCAGGAAGGCGCTCCTTGCACCTCAGAGCTTCGTTGGCTCGATCATCATTTGCGGCAAGTGCTGGGTGCTCCCCTGCACGACCTCTACACGCGGTTTGTCGCTACGGCCGCGCTGTATAGTGAGAGATCCCTGGATGGACGAGTAAGAGACAAGCTTTTCGGACAGTGGCGTCGAACTCTTTTCAGTCTCTGTGCTCCGGTGGAACTCACTCCTGCATCTCCGACCCATATCGAGTTGGGTGTCGATGTGTTGAAGACCGGAGCAAAGTGCTACGCTGTAACATTAAAAGGCTTTGAAGATGCCAAAGGCGACGGCAAAGACCTTAATTTGTATGTATCCGCCGAGGCTCCGGCCAACGCTGCGGAACTCTCGGATCTCTCGGTCATCGCGGCTAGAACGGAAGCCAGGGGAGACCTTCCGCTTGTCTCGGAGCCGCAACGCGATGAGAACCCCGAGATCGATCCGGATTCCGAACGGTCTTACGTCGAAAGCATGTTTGGCCAAACGGCCGATTCCACATCGTATATTCTCATAACCAACGTCGCCAACGACCCTGCCCAAACAAAGGAAATGAAAAAACTTGACGTTACCTTTACGGTGGTTAAGGAATATGCCTCTATGGGAACGGGCGGCGGGGCCGGTGTGCCAGGTATCGATACGCCACTGCCCATTGAATTTACCAACTTCCGTAGTGTTGTTCTTAAAACCAGCGCAATAGATAACCCGGCGACCGCGGGGGGAAAAGAGGTTTGCCAATTAAGCTGGAATTTCGACACCATGAGATCCGTTCCATCCCTAAAGATCGATCTGGGCGATTCACCGATAGAAAGAGCGAAGAAGTCCTCGCAAATTACTGCATTGCGACAGCGAGCTCTGGAAGACGCTGATGCAGCTGCCGGAAGCATTTTCTTCAATGGCCCTATTAAAAAGGGAAGCTATCCAATTTCATATGCGGGAATAAGTAAGAACAGATCCCCGGGCGTTGCATCCACCAGTTTCCACCTTGGACACAACAGCGCATCCACGGCGGGCTGGAGGTTTGCCTTTAGCGGAATGGGCGGCACCCTTACTATCGACCATGTATCACGGCACGTGATAAGCGGCCAAATTACTATAACCGGCGATCGCTTCGGCGACAGACAAAATTACGGCGGTTGCGTTGATCCGGACCGAAGGGCGTTGCACGGGGCCAAAGAGGATGCCAGGTGTCCCATGGCTCGGACGCTTTCAGCCTCGATCAAATTCTCTGTACGTCCGGAACGCGGCATTATGAAAACAGCCTACGACGCGGCGAAGGCCGGCGCCAAGAGGACAGGAAACTATAAACTTGTTAAAGAAATTAACAGTAAATATCTGCCGTGTTTCGCAAAGAATTGATCCGTTGCTTGCAGGCTAAGCCTTTAAGTGTATCATTCAATGAGTCGCTGAATTTATATTCAAACGAAAGCCCGTTCATTGTGAGCGGGCTTTTTGCATTGGTGCCAATCTCGGTTAGTATTTACATAGTGAATTTTGTGTAAAGATGATGAATTGGGAGATTAGGGTCTATAAATATAAAGAAACAGTTGACCTGTCAACCGTTATCCAAATGGCGGAAGAGACATTCGGCGACTATGTAAAAGCCGTAGTTGATGTCGAAAAAAAAATATTGGGACTTGGCGGCGAACTGCATTCAGACATCGAAGAGGTTTTGTTGAACCAGGGCAGTGTTCAACAGGATCTTTGGGGGATAAATCTTTACCCTAATGAAAGCTGGCCTGAAACGGTGGAGTTTGATTCCCTGATAAATATTCGTCCCCGGCAAAACAACCGAAGTCGTTACATTGAAGACGCATCGCTCCGCGAAAAGATACTAAAGCTTATCGAAGAGGCAGTACAGAGATGATAAAGGACTACATACACAAAAATCTCGCTGATGGTCGATGGTTCGAGCTAAGTTTGTCTGAGCAATTGGGGAATATTGGCAGCGAGTACAACCGGGCCGTGGCGGCGAAACGGAAAGGTGATCCGGAACGTTACCAAAATGCCTGTGACAGAGCTTTGGAGCTTTGCGAACTCACTCTTGACGACCGGCGCTGGAGGGGGAAACCTGCGTTGAAAGAATTTTGCAGACTGAACGAAGAAGTTGCTCGAACCCTGGTTGACGAGCAGCAACCTGATCTCCGCTTGCAGGCTTATTTTGACGGACACGCTTATGCTGCACGGCGTAATAAATAGTCAATTTTTTATAGATATGCTCTGATCTTATCCGTTCGTTGAAAGCGTGCCGGAAACAGGCTTATTTTGCATTGCTTTTCTAAGCTTGTGTGTTCTTAGTCCGGTATCTTTTCCATTTTCTCCCAGTTTTGTTTGAATTCTATCGCGGGGTCAAAGCGCGAATCGTCGGTCAGGATATATGAACCGTCCGGGCGGCTATAGCCGTATTTATAGCCGGAGGTGAGTTCGACCGGCTGGCCCGAACTGTCACGCCAGACCTCGACCTCGCGGATAGAGCGAATATATCGCTGATGGCTGGCGTCGTCCGACGCCTGACGCCGTTCCCAGCTTCGCATGTTCTCGTCCATGGCCCGGTCACGTTCGCGTGCGTAGGCCCGGCTTTGTTCGCCGACCAGGCGGATGCGTTCCATGCGGCCTGCGTGTTCCATATTGCCAAGCTTGGTCAGAAAGTCGGTCTTGGCATCGTTCCAAACGGGATTTGTCCGCGAACTTGTAACGATCAGCCCCGTTATCTTCAAAGCCTCATCCCGGCGCTCGGGCGGAAATTTGACGACCGTGTTGTAAAAGACCATTGTCGAACTGTGAGTTAGCGAACCGCCCGACAAATAATTCGGCTGCTGCGTTGTATATTGCGTGACGCCGACCTGGGCGACGCCTTCGCGGCCATCGCTGAACCTCAGGTCGCCGTTGACAAACGTCGTCTCGGCGGTGGTGGCGATGCCTTGTCCGCGGCTCTGGCTATTCAGTTTTTCGTTCATGCTCCTCAGAGCGGCCTCACGCTCCCGGTCGGTTCTTACGTTCTCGATATCCGCATTCAATTCGTCCCTTGCAAACTGTCTGGCGTAGTCGGAGGCGTCAAAAGGCTCGGCGACCTGACATCCGCCGCTGTTTGCCCCGACCTGTATCAGTTCTCTGAACGAAGCATCGTCGCTGTAAACAAAGGAACGCACGGGATAGAACTTAAATTCGATCTCACGGTCGGGCGACGTGATAGTGATCTCCTGCTGAACGATCTCGCCACGACATTCATTAATGCTCTTCCATGTGATGCCGCCGTCCATTTTCCATCCCTCCGGCAGGAGAATGCTGCCTGCTTCGACAGGCTGATCAAAACCCATTCTGTCGATGATCCTCTCCCGTTTTAGCAGCAGATAATTCTTGCCGTTCGATGAACTTTCCGACGATCCGTAATTTTCGGACAATTCCCTGAACTGCGGGATACCGTTACACGCCGCAACCACCAGTACAAGAACGATCAGCGGCAGCAAATTGCCGCACGACATCAATCTCTTTTTCATTTGCATTCTCACTGCCATTTTGGGACTAGCTCTTCTCTAAATGGAAATGCGAAATTGGCCGGCCATTACGGACAAGTATCATCACCTGTCTGGTTTCAGTTGAGATGTTGCCGGAACACCGGCGAACGTTTTTGAACGCGGATATGGTAGATCCGGCGGATGGAAGCGGATATGAAATTCCAGAACAGCGCGGATCTGCTTGATCTGCCTTAAAAAAAATATCGAAATTGAAAATCTAAACAGAACCTAAGCATTCCTCTGCTTTTGGTGTACAATTTCACACGGATGGATAGCCCTTTGTTCGGAGCATTGTTTGAGGAAGACGAGCGGCGGCCCGTATCGGTGTCGGACCTTAACTCCGATATCCGTGCGACGCTGGAACGCTCGTTTGGCAGCGTTTGGGTCGAGGGCGAGATAACCAATTTTCACGCCGCTGCGTCTGGGCATTGGTATTTTTCTTTGACGGACGGAGCCTCGCTGATAAAGGCGGCGTGCTTCAAAGGGCAAAATTTTCGCATTCGCTTCAAACCGTTCGACGGCCTTCAGGTTCGCGTTCGCGGCCGTGTCACCACATATGAAAAACGCGGTGAGTATCAGTTATTGGTCGAATCGCTCGAACCGGTCGGTGAAGGTGCCCTGACCGTCGCCTTTGAACAGATCAAGGCAAAGCTGCTAAAGGAAGGCTTGTTCGATCAGGCACTCAAGAGGCCGCTGCCGCATTTTCCGCGACGCATAGGCATTGTCACTTCGCCCACCGGAGCCGCCGTTCACGACATCATTTCCGTGTTGGAAAGACGCGCCCGTTCGGTCAGCATCGTGCTGGTGCCGACGCTGGTTCAGGGCGATCAGGCCGGCGAACAGATCGAGGCGGCGATCGCTCTTGCAAATGAATTCAACGATGCAGCCGAACCGGAAAAAAAGATCGACGTATTGATAGTCGGACGCGGCGGCGGTTCGGCCGAGGACCTCTGGGCATTTAATGAAGAGCGTGTCGCGCGTGCGATCCGCTCGTCGAATATCCCGGTCATTTCGGCTGTCGGCCATGAGGTGGACTTTACCATCGCGGACATGGCTGCCGATCTGCGGGCGCCGACGCCGTCGGCCGCGGCGGAGATCGTTGCCAAAGCCGAGATCGAGATCGTCATGCAGCTCGAACAAGGGTCGGCCCGGCTTTTTCGTTCGATGAACATGATCCTGCTTGCGGCCCGTGCGGATATGCAGTCTCTGGCGATGGCTCCGATATTCGCCGAATTTCCGGCCCGTATTCGGAACATGGGCAATGACGTTGACAGGTCAATGCGCCGGGCAGCGGAGAGCATGACGACGCTGTTTCGTTCGCGTTCCGTTCGGACTCAGGAAGCTCTGAAACGGTTTTCGCCGCTGGGGCTGGCGGGAAAACTGGCGGAAAACAAACGCCGTCTCGGCCTTCTGGATCAGCGTTCGAACGTTGCGGGACAGCGGATGACAGAGTCGCGGCATCGAACCCTTGAAAGGGCAATGTCCCGCCTTGACGCCATGTCGCCGCTTCGGGTTCTTGATCGTGGATATTCGATCACGCAAAAGGCAGATGATACGATTCTGCGTGACGCCGCCGACACAACCGCGGGCGAACTTCTGCGGATAAGGTTGGCAAAAGGTGAGGTCAAAGCGGAAGTTAAAGAGAGTTTGTAAAGTTTGAAAAAGGCGGTTTGGACAAGTTTTGTTGTAATTCTGACGGCGGGTCTTATTGCCGCCGGTGCGGGATATTTTTACTGGAAAAGTTTTGAAGAAACGCCGCAATATTCGCTGGCGTTGTTGTTTGACGCCGCCCGGCGAGATGACAATACGGCGGTTGCCGAATTGGTGGATTCCGACGCGGTTGTGGACAGCTTTGTCCCGCAGGTGACGGCCAAGGCTTTTGAATTGTATGGCCGAGGATTGCCGCCGCAGGCTGTGGCTTTGATATCGGGGATCGCCGATCCGCTGATGCCCGCGATAAAACAAAGGGCGCGTGACGAACTGCCTCGGCTGATCCGAAGAGAGACCGAACGTTTTGCCGATGTGCCGTTTGCTGCAATGGTGCTGGGAGCCGACAGATATTTGGACATCACTGTCGAAGGCGAGACGGCGACGGTGCGTTCAAAGATGCCGGGCCATTCGTTTGATGTCACGATGCAGCGAAACGGCAAAAAATGGCAGATAGTCGGCGTTCGTGACGAAGCTCTTGCCCAACGCATTGCCGAAGCCATCGGGGACCAGCTTATGCAGGCGGTGAAACAAGGCGACCTGAAACGTGCTGGCGAAAGCCTCGGGATAGAAAATTTTCAGGAAATGCTCCGCCAGACCGAGGAAATATTCAGATAAACCCGAATTCGGTGTCAGAACATTACACTCGAAACTGTTATTAAAATAAAGCAGTTTCCAGTCACCGGTTCCGAGTTTCCAGTTTTATTGTCGTTGAAGTTTTCTAAAGCGTAATTTGGGATAAGATATATCTATGGCGAAAACATTCGAAGAATCACTGGACCAACTGGAAGAGATCGTGAGAAAGCTTGAGGAGGGCGACATGCCGCTTGAGGAAAGCCTTGCCCTGTTTGAAAAAGGCGTCAAGCTTTCGCGCGATTGCCGCGACCGTCTGGCAAAGGCAGAACGAAGGATAGAGGTTTTGCTGAAAGAGACCGACGGCAGTATCAGTCTCGAGTCGATAGAGAGTGAGGATGATTAAATGTGCTTTTGGCGATCTGCTGTGGATACGACCTATCTTCCGCTAACAAAAATGACCATCACGGCGGCGGCGAACATCACAACGACCAACCCAAGAGCGATCATGCCGACCACGACCGAGTAAATGATGATACCGTTTAGGTTATCCTTTCCTGTCTTTCCGTTATATCCTTTGCCGCAGCTCCCGCATTTCACATGCTTTAAAACTCTGGGGCCGAGTACGCCGCCCCACCACGTAAAGTTGACCTTTTGGGCGGCCGAGGCATTGCATTGAGGACAAGGCGCGTAAGTTTCCATAAACTCGAATTATAAGAAAAAGCCGCCCGGCAAACAACCGAACGGTTTTTTATCCGGCTAAAACTATGTGTCGTGGGGAAAACTTGAGGACTGGTCCCCAGGTAGATATATTTTTTTTGATTCAAAACTAAGAAACAGGTTATTCCCAAACAGAGGCACATTTAGAAAGTACTTTAGGCGTCAGGCTATCGTAATAGCTCACGGTCAAACATCAGAATACCTGAAAGAACTGGAATAGCATTCGCAAGTCTAAGAACCAGGTAAATAAAAGACACATTATCCCCACAGGTAGAATGACCCAACCAAATAATGCATATTTAGATGGGTCATCAAGTTGAATTCCATAAGAGATCGGAAGAATCAGGCCGTCGGCTTCTAATCCCCGAACCATCTTTCTGTTTGACCAAGCATCGCGAACCCAAACTTTTGCTTCTAAATTTGCAGCCAGGATCGAAGCTGCATTTTCTTTTGTTGACACATCAACTATCAGGTTTCCGGGAATAACATATTCATATTGCTCAGTGGTTAAAACGATCTCATTTCTGTCGTTATGGACTACACAATCGGTGTAACTGATCTGTTCGATCTTGTAGTCTGCGGCTGTTGGTTTTTCGGTAAAATAACTGTAAAAAAGGATATATAAACCAAATAAAATAACAATAGAGCAAAATAAATATTGGCCAACCCGTGATCGTATAAATATACGTATCAAGAGATAGATAAGAAGTATTGCTCCGCTAACTAAACCATAGTCCATAATGTTGTTTATGTGATGATCCCGAAAGCCGCCTGCTCATAAAATTTGAAGAAATGATGATGTTCCAGTAACAGTCCAGACCGTTCATATCCTTTAGCTGCTAGAAGATATATGCATCGTATAAAAAAGGCGGCTCAGAACAAACTGACCGCCTTAAGAATTATTTGCAGAAGTTCTTTAGTCTCGTGAACTAAAGATGCTCAGGATATACCAGAACAGCAGGGCGATTCCGGCAAAGAGCGTCAGCGCGGCGGCGACGTGCTGGTTGGTGTTGTATTGATGCAGGACCTGCGATGTGTTATATAAGATCGCGGTTCCGGCAAATGCGACCATGATGAACGCAAACACGCTGCCCAGCGAAAAGCCGAACAGAATACTTGCCACGATAAAACCCAGTGCGGCAAAACCGCCGATGGCAACTATCGGGCCTAGCCATGAAAAATCAGACTTTGTGATAAACACCGTAGCCGTAATACCGAGAAACAGCCCGAGCGTCACAATGGCGGCTTTCGGGATCACGCTGGCGTCGGAATAGACGGCCGCGATAAATATCATCGGGACAAAGATAACTGCTTCCGCGACGATGAATATCCCAAGGCCAAGATACTGCATTCCCGAGGATGAATCGGACATCGCCAGACGATTTGCCAGAAAAGAGACGCCCATAAACGCACCGAGAACGATCAGCCAGGAGAACTGCGTTCCAAGCATCGTCGCAGCGATCGTCTCGGCATATCCTGTAGCAAAGATCGCCGTCTCAACGACAACAAATGCCAGTATCGCCGCCGCCAAAAGCATATAGGTCTTGCGGATGAACTGCGCTCTGTGAGCGGGTAGAGCCTCAGCCGCCGAATTTCCGAATGAAGTGGTATATTCGTTCATATATTTGTAATGTTAGATTGTGAACAACAGTAAATGTTTGCCTAACGATTTAACATAATTATACCCGATCTTAGGCAGAAGTCCATGAAAATTTGATAAGCCGCCGGTTTGCGGGTCAGGTCAAAAAACTCACTGCTATGCCTATCAGCATAAACACCGATCCAAAAACAACGATTGCCCGTGTGATGTATTTGTTGCGTTTGCCAAATACGATCTGCCATGCACCGCCGGCAAATGATGTGACACCGACCAAAAATACGACGCCGAACACACAAATGATGAAGAGCAGGTCTCTGTCTGATCCGGTAAAGCGCGTAGTTGCCGAAGGATCATCTGCGTTTCGGATGATATTAAAGACCATAAAACTCAGCACGGCGATAACCGACATCAGAAATATACCGAGAATGACCTGAACTACGCCCAGGATCCTTAGAGTTGAGACCTTTTGCAGCGGTTTACGGCATTGCGGACAGGCCATATCAGCCGTGATAATATCCAGCGAACAATTAGGGCAGGTCTTTGCCGCCGAGCCTGGAGATCCGTGTTTCTGGTCAAGCATATTCAGTCAAAATTATCATTTAAAAGAAAAGAACGTGCAACGGCATGATGCCATCGCACGCTCTTTTTGACAGGAGTCAGTTATGACAGGTCAGCCTTTTGCGGCGACTGTCAGGTCTTCCTCAGGACGCGGTGTTGCCAGCCCGAGTTCGGGCGAACGCCACAGGTTAGAGACCAAAAGCTCTCTGATGAACGTCATCTCTTTTGGCAGGCGGTCATAGAGCTTAAAGAAAAGGTCGTCATGGGTGGAAATTTCCTTTATCCACATATCGCGGTCCAGGCTCATCACCTTTTCAAAATCCTCTTTCGGGAAATCCAGCCCGCGCCAGTCCATGTCCTCATATCGCGGCATCCACCCAAGCGGTGTTTCGACGCCGATGGATTTACCCCGCGAACGTTCGACGATCCATTTCAAAACGCGCATATTGTCGCCAAAGCCCGGCCAGAGGAATTTGCCGTTCTCATCCTTGCGGAACCAGTTGACCGAAAAGATGCGCGGCGGTTCCGGTATCTGGCGTCCAAAATTGAGCCAATGTGCGAAATAATCGCCCATGTGATAGCCGCAGAAGGGAAGCATCGCGAACGGATCGCGGCGGACCTCGCCGATGTTTCCGAAGGCGGCGGCGGTCATTTCGGAACCCATCGTCGCGGCCATGTAAACGCCGAATGCCCAGTTGAACGATTGCTGTATCAGCGGCACGACGCTGTTCCTGCGTCCGCCGAAGATGAATGCCGAGATCGGAACGCCTTTCGGATTGTCAAAATCCTCATCGACGACCGGACACTGCGTTATCGGGGCAGTGAAGCGTGAATTCGGGTGAGCGGCCGGCTTGTCGCTGGCGGGAGTCCAATCGTTGCCCTGCCAGTCTATGGCGTGTGCAGGCGGTTCGCCGTCCATACCTTCCCACCATACGTCACCATCGTCCGTAAGAGCGACGTTCGTGAAAATGGTATTTTCACGTATGGATTCCATCGCGTTCGGGTTTGTTTCATAGTTTGTGCCGGGGGCGACACCAAAAAAGCCCGCTTCCGGATTTATCGCACGGAGTTTTCCGGTCTCATCTGCTTTGATCCACGCTATGTCGTCGCCGACCGTTGTGATCTCCCAACCTTCTTCAAGAAACGGTTTCGGCGGGATAAGCATCGCAAAATTTGTTTTTCCGCATGCCGACGGAAATGCGGCGCAGACATAATCCTTGTGTCCGTCGGGCGATTTGACGCCGACGATCAGCATGTGTTCGGCAAGCCATCCCTGATCGCGTCCCAACGTCGAGGCGATGCGGAGTGCGAGGCACTTTTTGCCCAAAAGAGCGTTGCCGCCATAGCCCGAACCGTAGCTGGCTATCGAGTTTTCCTCGGGGAAATGAACGATGTATTTGTCCTTAGGATCGGGTGAACACGGCCACGCGACATCTTCCTGCCCATCGGCAAGCGGCATCCCGACCGAATGAAGACAACGTGTGAACTCGCCGTCGCCCAGGGCCTCAAGAGCTTTCGTCCCCATTCGCGTCATCAGTTTCATATTGACCGCGACGTAAGGTGAATCAGTCACCTGCACGCCAAATTGCGAGATCGGCGAACCTATCGGCCCCATACAGAAAGGGACGACATACATCGTGCGGCCTTTCATACAGCCGGTGAATTTTTCTTTAAGTGTCGCCTTCATTTCCGTCGGCGCCATCCAGTTATTGGTCGGGCCGGCATCGCCTTTGGAACGCGAACAGATATATGTGCGGTCCTCAACACGGGCAACGTCTGACGGGTGCGAGCGGGCAAGAAAGCTGTTCGGGCGTTTTTCGGGATTCAGCCGAATGAAAGTTCCGGCGTCCACCATCTCCTGGCAGATGCGGTCATATTCCTCATCCGAACCGTCGCAGAAATGGACGGAATCGGGCTGGCACAGTTCCACGGCGTCAGCGAGCCAGGCTCTGAGTTCTTCGTTTTTGATGGTTTCGGGAATGGATAAGTTAGCCATATCGTTAAAAAAATGGTCCTGATTTTGTGATATTCGGTTGTGTTTCTTTTTAAACGGACAATAACCGACCGTTTTTGAAAGTATTTGAAAATATTATCACAGGATAAGTAGAAAAGTTAGTCCTGCCGGAAACTTCCTTTGAGTATTGGTAATACCAATTCCGGGTCTTTGGTGAATAGATCGATCAATTGTAAAAATGCCGGTTAGGTCATGTTAACCTGTCTCCTGAAAAGGCCCTCTTCTGGCATACTGCAGGATCATATGTCCGGCTATTGCACCAAGAATTATCGTTCCGCCGAGAATGGCCCATTGTGACGGGCGCTCGCCGATGAAGATGAAGACCCATACCGGATTGAGCATCGGTTCGATAAAACCGATCAGGCTTGCATCCAGCGGACGCGTTCCGCCGCGAACACCTTTTACAAAAAGCACGTAGGAAATGCCGATCTGGAATACACCCAGAAAGACGACGGCCAGCCAATCCGTCGGAGCCATTGTGGTAATGACAGACAGCCCCGCCGGAGCCGTGACGGCCGCAAGCAGCAGGTTGCCGTAGATGACCGCGATGGTCGGGTTAAATCCTTCGCCTCGCGGATGGCGGAGCAGCATTATGTACAGCCCGAGGCAGACGCCCGATGCGAGTCCGGCGATATTGCCCTGATAATCCTCGATCCTCAGTTGCCCGACGAAGAACAGGCTCATTCCGACCAGAACCACCAGAACCGTCAAAAGGTCGCGCAGGCGAAACTTTTCACCGATAAGGAAAGGAGCGAGGATCAGTATGTAGATCGGAGCAGTGTATTGAAGAAAGATGGCGTTGGCTGCGGTGGTTTTTTTGGTGGCCCAGACAAAAAGTATCAGCAGTCCCGCGTAAATGACCGCCGTAAGCAGGCCGAAACCGTTTACTTTCAGTCCGTCCTTTCGGGTCAGGAGCATCACGGTCAGAGCCGCCAGCAGTGACCGGTAAAATGTCAGTTGAAAGGCGTCCAGCGACGTCAGCTTGATAAAAAGCCCGCCCGTGCTCCACATAAATACCGCTATCAGCACCAGAGCAACAGGCGGGAATTTGTTTGCAGCGGTTGTCATCAGAAGTTGGCTAATAGGACTTACAGGTCATATAAGTCCTATCGCTCGGGGGTTAACCATATATTACTCGCCCGAAACGGCGTCGGCGATGGTCTCGCGGAGCTTTTTTGCCGAAGTTGTTACCGGTTCGAGTTCAACATCCTCGACGTTTCCGCGCACCTTTTTGCCAAAGACGGCGTTCCACGGCGGGATGACGATGGTGGCGTTGCCATGTGCCTTTGACTGGCAGGCAAGGCGCAGGAACGGATGCTTTTCGTCGGGCTGGTTATAGCCAAAGGTCTTTATCCGTGTCTTTTCGCGGCGTTCGGGTTCTGAGAGCTTTTCCGCTCCGCCGATGACGCCGATCCAGCACGTTCCGCACGAGGCAGACGTACATTCTATCGGCACGGGGCCGTTCCAGCAGCGTTCGTCCATCGCCTGCCACTCGCGCGACCGGTCTTTTTGCGAGGCTGATGTTATTTCCTCATTGTCGATGATATTGAACGATCCGTCGTAACCGAAAGCCTCATAATTGATGGAAAACTTCTTGTTGACGGTCTTGAGAAAACCGAAGATGCCCTGCGAATCGTCCTTTGCCCTTTCGGCAACGATGGCGTCGGGCGAGCGGTTCATTTCCGAAGCAGGCACAGACGTCATTCCCGAAGCGGCTTTCATTTCGTCAATGCCGGTCTGCACAAGCGTCATCAGTGCGACGGCAGCGATGCCGAGCGTCAGCGATTCCTTTGTTTTTGCGTCCGATGCAATGGCCTTTGCCAGCGAACGTATCTCCGCCGCCAGATCGCCCGCCGGTTCGCCGTTTTCGGCGCGTTTTATGGCCTCGGCCTTTGCCTGCGGCCAGTAGCGATGGCCGTAAAGGAATGCGTGCGACGTGTCTATCTTGTCCAACAGGCCAAAATCGCCCTGCATGACAACGCCCTGCAGCGTCGCCTCAAGGTCCTCGGCGGATTCCAGATACCGCACCAGATCAAGCGGATAGAATCTGAACCATACCTGCACCGCCGCACGGTCAACCTCGTGAATGTCCGCCGCCAGCGACCCAACCGCCGCCAGCCAATCAGCCTCGGTGTATTTCTCAAAACCTTCTAAAAATACGCTGCTCATAATTAAATCAAAATCACTCTGCGAGAGAACATACCTCTTTTGCCAAAAGCAAACCATTATTAAAGCAAATAACAGCAAAAGCAACAAACCCGCAATATCTATGTTCGATCCGCATTGTCATTATTTTGAAGAATGCATTGCCGACCGTTTCCAAATTCACGGCACTTAACGGAAAATTTACCTAATGAGTGAAAAGCTCCCAACCTGACTTGACACCCTCTCACCAAAATCATAATATCTAGAGTTTCGGACTTTGAAGGTCTGGGCCGTCTGACGGTTTGGCAACGGATCGTAAAGCGGTTGTTTGAAAGCCTTAACAGGAATTGTTGCGTAAAAGATGCCGAACTCACGGCATCCGGGATGATGGCAAAGCCACTACACCTTATATAGAGGTGATGTCGGCACCGCACTTTGATGCCACGCTACAGCAAAGTATGGCTTTCGTGGAGAAGTAGTTAATTACCTTTAATTCAATCAGCATGAGCTGCTTGAGCTAACTGCCGGAAAGGTTTTCGGCAAGAGTCAGGTAAGGGATGGATTTTGCTTTTTAAATAGGTGGCAGAAAAACCACCCCGTCAGCCGGAGCGGCTGACACCCCTCCTTGGTGAGGACGGGAGTTTTAAGAAAAGAATATGCCGACTATCAACCAATTAGTTCGCAAGGGACGCCAGAGGGTCAAATACAAGACCGCAAGTCCCGCATTGCAGGCAAATCCGCAGAAACGCGGCGTCTGCACACGTGTTTACACCTCGACCCCGAAAAAGCCGAACTCGGCCCTTCGTAAGGTCGCCCGTGTTCGCCTGACGAACCAGATCGAGGTCACGACCTACATTCCGGGTATCGGACACAACCTGCAGGAACACTCGATAGTGCTTATCCGCGGCGGACGTGTAAAGGATCTTCCGGGTGTGCGTTATCACGTGGTTCGCGGAACGCTCGATGCGTCAGGCG
>CAZOXY010000070.1:15527-18714 GCA_964583955.1 uncultured Chloracidobacterium sp.
CAGGCGTTGCGAACAGAAATCAGGCCCGCTCCAAGTACGGAGCCAAGAGACCGAAGGGAACGAAGTAATTGCGGAATTCGGAATGCGGAACGCGGAAGTAAAAGCCGTGGTTTCGCGAATCGGAATTTCGTTAGGTATGTAGAATTTTAAGGTGCTGCGAAATGTTGGTCCGGAATCGTTCCGCGTTCCGCAATCCGCAATCAAAATATGGCAAGAAGAAGAGTTGCAGAAAAAAGGGCGATACTGCCGGATCCGATATTCAACAGCACGCTGGTGACGAAGTTCATCAACGGCATGATGTGGCAGGGTAAAAAATCGGTCGCAGAGGCCATTTTTTACGGAGCAATGGAGAAAATAGCGGAAAAGACCGGTGAGGAACCGCTAAAGATCTTTAAGAAGGCCGTTGAATCGGTCGCTCCTGCACTTGAGGTCAAATCACGCCGCATCGGTGGTGCCACATATCAGGTCCCGCTTGAGGTCAGCAGAGACCGCCGCAACACGCTGGCGATCCGCTGGATAGTCGGCAATGCCCGCAACCGCAGCGAAAAAACGATGCGTGACCGTCTGGTAGGCGAACTGCTCGATTCAACGTCGGGGCGCGGCGGAGCGGTCAAGAAAAAGGATGACGTTCACCGCATGGCGGAAGCGAACAAGGCGTTTGCTCATTACAGATTTTAGGGAAGGTTTTACCGCAGAGACACAGAGACGCTGAGAATGTTTCTGTTATAGCTCTGCTTCTCCGCGACTTTGCGGTGAGATTTAAGAAATGGCTAACATTAGTTTAGACAAATACAGAAACATCGGCATCATGGCCCATATCGACGCGGGTAAGACCACGACGACGGAGCGCATCTTGTTCTACACCGGTGTTTCACACAAGATCGGTGAGGTTCATGAGGGAACCGCGACGATGGACTGGATGGAACAGGAGCAGGAGCGCGGCATTACGATCACATCGGCCGCCACGACATGCTTCTGGAAGCGCAACAACGTCGAACATCGCATCAATATCATTGATACGCCGGGCCACGTTGACTTCACTATGGAGGTCGAGCGTTCACTTCGCGTTCTGGACGGTGCCGTTGCTGTTTTTGACGGCGTTGCCGGTGTTGAGCCGCAGTCCGAGACCGTCTGGCGTCAGGCCGATAAATATCAGGTCCCGAGGATCTGCTTTATCAACAAGCTCGACCGTGCCGGAGCTTCATTCGAACGTTCATTCAACTCAATTCTTACAAGGCTCGGGGCAAATGCCGTCGCTATTCAGATACCGATCGGCGAGGAAGACAAACTCCGCGGCGTCATCGACCTGATCTCAATGAAAGGGCTTCTTTGGAACGATGAGTCCAAGGGCGCTCAATATGAAACGACCGATATTCCCGCCGAACTGCTTGACTCTGCCAAAGAGTGGCGTGAAAAGCTTGTTGAAGCCGTTTCCGCCATCGACGACGACCTCATGCTGAAATATCTTGAGGGCGAAGAGGTTTCGGAAGAAGAGCTTAGAACGGCTCTCAGAAAAGGAACCATCGATCTTAAGATCGTCCCGGTCGTAACAGGTTCCGCGTTCAAGAACAAAGGTGTTCAGACACTGCTTGACGCTGTCATCGATTACCTTCCCAGCCCGCTGGATATTCCTGCCATTGAGGGTGAAAACCCCAAGAGCGGAGAGATGGAAACGCGCGGGCCTGATGCCAAAGAGCCTTTCTCAGGCCTTGTCTTTAAGCTCATGGCTGACAAGCATCTCGGCCAGCTTGCGTTCGTTCGCATCTATTCTGGAACGGTCAAATCGGGATCATACGTTTATAACACGATCAAGAACAGCAAGGAGCGCGTCGGGCGCCTGATGCTGATGCACGCAAATAAGCGTGAAGACGTGGAAGAAGCAAGCGCGGGCGAGATCGTCGCGATCGGCGGCATGAAGAATGTAACCACCGGCGACACCATCTCGGATGAATCGAAACAGATCATCCTTGAATCAATGGAATTCCCCGATCCGGTCATCCGGGTCGCGGTCGAACCCAAGACACGCGCCGACCAGGACAAGATGGGCGTTGCTCTTAGCCGCCTGGCACAGGAAGACCCGTCATTTCAGGTCACGACCGATCACGAAACGGGCCAGACGATCATCGCCGGAATGGGCGAGCTTCACCTTGAGATCATCGTTGACCGCATGAAGCGTGAGTTCAGCGTTGAGGCAAACGTCGGCAAACCGCAGGTCGCATATCGTGAAACGATCACGATGCCCGCACCCGGTAAGGAAATATTCAAGAAGCAGTCCGGCGGCCGCGGCCAGTTCGGACACGTCGAACTGGAGATCGAACCGGCTCCGGGCGAAGGCTTTGTCTTTGAGGACAAGATCACCGGCGGCGCCATTCCGCGCCAGTTCATCAAGCCTGTTTCCGAAGGTATCAGGGACGCGATGCGTCGCGGATTCCTTGCCGGATATGAGCTTGTGGACATCAGGGCCCGCCTTGTTTTCGGTTCATATCACGAGGTTGACTCGGACGAGCGTTCATTCCACATCGCCGGTTCGCTGGCGTTTCAGGATGCGGTCAAGAAAGCAAAGCCGATCCTGCTGGAACCGATCATGAAGGTCGAGGTCGTAACGCCCGAAGAATACATGGGGGCCGTCAACGGCGACCTCAACCGCCGCCGCGGCCAGATCGAAAAGATGGAACCGCGTCCGGGCAATGTTTCGGTCGTCACGGCATTCGTGCCGCTTTCGGAGATGTTCGGTTATACTACCGACCTTCGTTCGGCGACACAGGGACGAGCAACTTCGTCAATGCACTTTGAACGATACTCCGAGGCACCGAGAAACGTTGCCGAAGAGATAATCGCAAAGGTCAAAGGAGCAAGCAGCTAGGGGTTTTTATGGCAGCGGCCGCCAGTTTCAGGCCGGTAAGTTATTGATCTAACTACTTCAGGAGACGCAGATGAGCAAGGAAAAATTCGATCGGAGCAAGCCGCACGTGAATATCGGGACGATAGGACACGTGGATCATGGAAAGACGACGCTGACGGCGGCGATAACAAAGGTGATGTCAAAGCACAACCCGAACATGACGGTGCGTGCGTTCGATTCGATAGACAACGCGCCTGAGGAGAAGGCTCGTGGGATCACGATCGCGACATCGCACGTAGAGTATGAGACGGCGAACAGGCATTACGCCCACGTTGACTGTCCGGG
>CAZOXY010000071.1:0-4331 GCA_964583955.1 uncultured Chloracidobacterium sp.
GAAGGCGGCCGCACCGTCGGTGCCGGAACAGTGTCGGAAATTGTTGAGTAGGGATCGTCATCAGTCCTCTGTCCTTCGTCATTCGGCGAAGGACTAAGGGCAAATGACAAAGGACGAACAGATGTTAAACGAAAAGATTCGCATCAAGCTGAAAGCTTACGACCATCGGGTGTTGGACCAGTCCACACAGGAGATCGTTGACACAGCAAAACGCACAGGGGCCAGGATCGCAGGGCCGATCCCGCTTCCGACGGTCAAGAACAAATGGACGGTTCTCCGTTCGCCTCACGTTGACAAAAAATCGCGTGAGCAGTTTGAGATCAGGACGCACAAGCGGCTGATGGACATACTCGACCCGACCGCTGAAACGGTGGATGCGCTGATGAAGCTCGACCTTCCGGCAGGCGTCGATGTTGAGATAAAGGCTTTTGGCAAGAATTAGTCGTAAGTCCGGAGTCTGGAGTCTGGAGCAGGAATGCCCGGCTCAAGACTTGAGACTTAAGACTCCAGACTGGAGTAAATGATGATTAGCGGAATCATTGGAAGAAAAATGGGGATGACGCAGCTTTTTGCTGAGGACGGCACGGTTACACCCGTGACGATCATCAAGGCAGGCCCTTGCGTTGTCATTCAAACGAAGAGCGCGGCGGGAAGCGACGGCTATAATGCCGTGCAGCTCGGCCTGGTCGAAGATCAGCCGGTCAGATTGAAGAATGTGACCAAACCGCTTCGCGGCCACTTTGAAAAGACGGGCGGAGGCGTTCCGCCGACCCGCGTCCTCAAGGAGATCCGTCTCGAAGGCGAGCCGGAAGCTACCGTGGGCGATCAGGTCAAGGTCGATCTTTTTGCTGACGGCGACAAGATCGAGGTCGTCGGCCGCTCAAAAGGACGCGGCTTTGCCGGTACGATCAAGCGTCACGGATTTTCCCGCGGCCCGGAATCGCACGGTTCGATGAACGTCCGCAAGCCGGGTTCGATCGGACAGTCGGCATATCCCTCACGTGTTATCAAAGGAACGCGTTCGTCGGGCCACATGGGTGACGACAGGGTCACGGTCAAAGGTTTGACCGTCGCCAGGGTTGATGCCGAGAACAATCTTCTTATGGTTCGCGGCGCGGTGCCGGGAGCGAACGGCAGCGTTGTTATAGTCAGGAAATCGTAATTGTTGGCAGCAGGCAGCGGCAGTTGGCGGTGATCAGTATCAACCGCTAACGGTCAACTGCCGACAGCCAAACGAACGGAGTGAGATAAAGTTATGCCTACCGTAAAGGTTCGCAATTTGAAGAATAAGGAAGTTGGCGAGGTCAGCCTGTCGGATGCCGTTTTCGGTGCCGATCTGAATGAAGCGCTGATCCATGCGGCTGTTCGCAATTATCAGGCGAACGGGCGTCAGGGAACCTCGGCAACGAAGACACGCGGGAACGTTTCGGGATCGGGACGCAAACTGTGGAAGCAGAAAGGCACGGGCCGCGCCCGCATCGCCAGCCTGCGTTCGCCGCTCTGGAAAGGCGGCGGCAACGTCCACGGCCCTCAGCCGAGGGATTGGTCCTACGAAATGCCCAAGAAGATGCGTCGCGGAGCATTGCGTTCCGCCCTCTCTGAGAGGCTTCGTGAAGGCAACCTGATCATCGTTGACGAGATCGGTTTTGCCAACCCGAAAACAAAGGATTTTCTTGCCGCGTTTGGAACACTTGGCGTGTTTCAGGATTCGGCCCAGCCGAAGACGCTGATCGTCGATTCGCTTGATAACGAAAATCTGATCCTTTCTTCGCGAAATGTTCCGAAGACAAAGGTGACGAACAGTTTTGGGCTGAACATATACGACATCATCTATCACGAAAAGCTCGTGATAACCAAAGCGGCCGCCGAAGAGATCGACAAACTGCTGAACCCTTCAAGCGAAAGCAGCAGGGAAGAAGCGGTCGTCGAGGCTCCGGCCAAGCCGAAGCGGGCGGCGAAAAAGGCTGAAAAAGCCGAGGCCGTGACGGAAGAGGCCGAGGCCAAGCCGAAAAAGACGGCCAAGGCCAAAAAGGCCGAGACCGAAGAAGCCGTAACCGAGGAGGCGACAGAAAATGAGTGAATTTAAGGTCTGGGAAATACTGAAGTCGCCGGTCGTCACGGAAAAAAGCGTGATCCTCAAGGAAGATTCATCTGACGAGGACAGCGGCCGCAAAGCCGGGCAGGTCCTGACATTTCGCGTTGATAAAAAAGCGAACAAGGTCGAGATAAAAAAGGCCGTCGAGGAAATATTCAACGTCAAGGTCTCATCGGTACGCACCGTTAATTACGAGGGCAAGATGAAACGCCGCGGCCGTCAGGAAGGCCGCCGCCCAAGCTGGAAAAAGGCCTACGTTACCCTGAGAAAGGGCGAGCCGATGGTTGATTACGCAGAAGCCATCTAATTGCGGAATGCGGATCGCGGAATGCAGAATTAGACTCGCGTCAGGCATATCAGGCATTAAAGAGGGGCTGTGATTTGAAAAGTAGGCGGTCAGCGAAAGCGGTCGAGTGGAAAAAGTATTCCGCGACCCGCATTCCGAGTTCCGCATTTGAATTATGGGAATAAAGAGATTAAAACCGACATCACCGGCACGGCGGTATCAGACATATCTGACCCGCGACGAATTGACGCCGGGAGCAACACCCGAAAAATCGTTGCTCGAACCAAAAAAGCGGATATCGGGACGCAACAATGACGGGCGCATCACGGTACGTCGTCGCGGCGGCGGCCACAAGCGTTTTTATCGTGTCATAGATTTCAAGAGAGACAAGGCCGGTATTCCCGGAAAGGTCTCGCAGATCGAATACGATCCGAACCGTTCGGCACACATCGCCCTCATCACTTATCTTGACGGTGAGAAGCGTTACATTATTGCTCCGGTCGGCCTAAAGGTCGGAACGACCGTTCTCAGCGGTGCTGAGGCGGACATCCTGCCGGGAAATGCTCTGCCGATCAAGAACATTCCGCTCGGAACCGAGGTTCATAACATCGAGCTTCGCCCCGGAAAGGGCGGCCAGATGGTGCGGTCGGCCGGCGGATTTGCACAGATCGTTGCCAAAGAGGGCGACTACGCTCAGTTGAGAATGCCTTCGGGCGAAGTTCGCAGGGTTCCTGTCGTATGCTATGCGACGGTCGGCCAGGTCGGCAACACCGAGCATGAGAACGTTTCGCTCGGAAAGGCCGGACGAAACCGCTGGAAGGGCAAGCGGCCAAAGGTTCGCGGTGTTGCGATGAACCCGGTCGATCACCCGCACGGCGGCGGCGAGGGCAAGACCTCGGGCGGACGGCATCCGGTGACGCCGTGGGGACAGCCGACACGCGGTTACAAGACACGCCGCAACAAGCGCACGACCAATATGATCGTGAAAGACCGGAGGAGGAAGTAATTGCGGAACGCGGAGTGCGGAATGAGGAGTCAGACACACCGCCGCACCGGGCCGAACGCAACACAGGGGAATTTGAACGCGGACAACGAAAACGACGGAATTTGAACATTCCGCATTCCGAATTCCGCATTCCGAAATTAGATTATGCCACGTTCATTAAAAAAAGGACCTTTTATCGACCTGAGCGTTCAGAAAGTCGTCGCGCGTATCCTGGACGGCGGAAAGAAGCCGCCGGCAATAAAGACCTGGTCACGCCGTTCGACGATCTCACCCGATATGGTGGGACTCACCTTTGGAGTGCATAACGGCAAACGCCATATTCCGGTTTTTGTGACGGAGAATATGGTCGGACACAAGCTTGGGGAGTTCTCGCCGACCCGGACCTACAAAGGCCATCCGGGAACAAAGGCTGAGAAGGCAGCGAAGCGTAGGTAAATGCGGATCGCGGAATGCGGAATGCGGATCTTCGTCGGCATGAGGCATTGAAACGATCCGATCTGTAGAAAATAAGGAGCGGCGATGGAGACGCGGGGCTTGAGTTTATTGAGATCCGCAATCCGCGATCCGCATTCCGAAGTTGGAATATGGAAGCGATAGCAAAAACAAAATATCTGAAGGGAAGCCCGCGAAAGGCCCGGCTTGTCATCGACCTCATTAGGGGGCAGAACGTGTCAAGGGCTTTGGCGATCCTTAAGTTCACGGAAAAGCGGGCGGCACAGCCGATCTCCAAATGCCTGAATTCGGCGATCGCGAACGCGACCTACATCGCGGAGCAGCAGAACATCGCCATTGACCCCGACGATCTTTGGGTCAAGACATGTTATGTCGATATGGGGCCGACAAAAGGCCGTCGGCGTATGCGTCCCGCACCGCAGGGCAGGGCGTATCGCGAACAGCGTCACTATTGCCACATCACGATAGAAGTGACCAGCGCTGAAAAGCCG
>CAZOXY010000071.1:4341-17510 GCA_964583955.1 uncultured Chloracidobacterium sp.
GAAAAGGAATTGAAGGCAGAGGCCGCAAAGGCCAAACGCATAGCCGAAAAGAAGGCTGAGACGGCAAAGCCGAAAAAGGCAGCCAAAAAGGACGCTCCGAAAGAGGCCAAGACGGCTCCGGCGGACGCCGTGGAAGAAAAGGAAATTCCGGTGGCGGAAGAGGTCGAAGCAGCACCTGTCGAAACAGTTGAGGCTGCTCCCGAGACGGTAGAAGCGGCTGAAGAGACAGTGGCCGATGCCACCGAAACGGCTGAGGAGCCGGCGGCGGAGGAAACCGAAGCCAAATAAGGTATTTAATATGGGACAAAAAGTTCATCCATACGGATTCAGGGTCGGATATAACAAGGATTGGCATTCACACTGGTTTGCCAAACAGGATTTTGCCAAATATCTGGCGGAAGACCTCAAGCTGAAAAAGGACCTGAAGAAAAAATTCGCGGGCGGCGGTGTTTCACACATCGATATCGAGCGTGCGGCGGCCAGGCTGAAGATCATCATCTACACCTCGCGTCCGGGCATCATCATCGGCCGCAAGGGAGCCGAGATCGAAAAGCTCCGTGAAGATCTTTCACGCAAAACGGGCCGCGAAGTGCTGATCTCGATCCAGGAAATACGCCACCCTGAACTGAACGCACAGCTTCAGGCGGAAAAGATCGCCCAACAGCTTGAAAAGCGTATCGCGTTTCGCCGGGCAATGAAAAAGACGATGGAAGAGTCCATCCGCTTTGGAGCACTCGGCATCAAGGTCATGATCTCAGGCCGTTTGAACGGAGCCGAGATCGCCCGCACCGAATGGTCGCTGGAAGGCCGCCTGCCGCTCCACACGCTCCGTGCCGACATTGATTTCGGCTTTGCGGAAGCGCTGACAACGTACGGCATCATCGGCGTCAAGGTCTGGATCTATCGCGGAGAGATACTCGATGCCAACGCGTCGATGGCACGCGGAACGACGACCGATCCGATGAACGAGGTAAAGGCGGACCGCTCCGCAATGAGAGGACGCGGCGACAGGCGCCCGCGCAGGGACGATAGGAATCGATGATCATTCATTCCGGATCGGGACTGGAACAGGGTCTGGAATTTGGAATTTGGAACTGAGGAATTTTAGTTATGTTGATGCCGAAAAAGGTCAAGCACCGAAGGGTAATGAAAGGACGCATGCGCGGCAAGGCCGTTCGCGGACAGAACCTGGACTTTGGTGATTTCGGGCTTAAAACATTGGAAGCCGGCTGGATAACCGATCGCCAGATCGAGGCGGCACGTATCGCGATGACGCGTCACGTAAAACGCGGCGGAAAGATCTGGATACGCATGTTCCCCGACAAGCCGATCACAAAGAAACCGGCTGAAACCCGTATGGGAAGCGGAAAGGGAGCTCCGGATCATTGGGTGGCGGTCGTCAAACCGGGCCGTATCCTGTATGAGATCGAGGGTGTGAGCGAAGAACTGGCACGCGAGGCAATGAAGCTGGCGGCGCAAAAGCTTCCGGTCAAGACCAAGTTCGTGACGCGCACCGATCTGGAAGGAGGCGTTGTTTAATATGAAGCGCAAAGAGCAGTTGGATCAGCTTAAGGACATGAGCCTGGAAGAATTGAAAGACCAGGCAGACGCCCTGAAGGAATCATTATTCAGGCTGAAGTTTCGTAAAACGCTCGGCGTTGGCGACACCATCAGTGATATCCGCCGTGAGAGAAAGACACTTGCCCGCGTTTACACGCTGATGGGCGAAAGGTCCGGAGCGGAGGAGAAGGCGTAGTCCGCCGGGAACGGGAATAGCATAATGGCAAAGAAGAAAACAGACGAAGTGCAGGAAACACCGGAAGCAGCGGTCGAAGAGACCGTTGTTGAAGAAACCGTTGCTGCCGAGGCCGCGGCGGACGATGCTCCGGCGGAAGTAAAGGCCGAAGAGGCTGCTCCGGCCGGCGGAGTTTCCGATGAAGGCGAGGCCAAGCCCTTTAATAAAGGCAAGCGGATGGAAAAGATCGGTGTCGTGTCCTCGGACAAAATGACGAACACGGTCGTTGTGCGTGTTGACCGTGTTGTAAAGCATCCGGTCTATCGCAAGTATGTCCGCAAGCGCAAAAAGTTCATGGCACACGATGAGACCGGAGCCAAGATCGGCGACAAGGTACGCATCGTTGAAACGCGTCCGCTGTCAGCCAGAAAGCGCTGGCGCGTGGTGGAGATAATTCAGAAAGCGGAGCTTTAGTTTTGAGTACCTGCTTTAGCAGGCCGCCTAAAGGCGGGACTCAAAACAGGAGAGAAAGTTATGATACAGATGCAGACCTCTTTGTCGGCCGCAGACAATTCAGGAGCGAAAAGGCTCGAGATGATCGCCCCTATCGGCGGCTCAACGGCCAAGATCGCCCGTCTGGGAGACAAGATCAAGGTAACGGTCAAGGAAGCGGCACCCGACGGCACGGCCAAAAAGGGAAAGGTCTATGACGCGGTCATCGTGAGGACCAGAAAGGAGGTCCGCCGCAAGGACGGGACCTATATTCGGTTCGATGAGAACGCAGCCGTGCTTATCAAAGAGGACGGAACACCGCTGGGAACACGTGTTTTCGGCCCTGTTGCCCGTGAGCTTCGCGAAAGGAATTTCATGAAGATCGTGAGCCTCGCCCCCGAGGTTATATAGGACTTATAGGACCTATAGGACGTATATGTCCTATTTGAACAGGAAATGAAAGCAGCAGCTAAAACAGGAACAGTCAGGAGCAAGATCAAGCGCGGCGACCAGGTCGTTTTCATAGCCGGAAAGGAATACAACCGCTATGACAGCAACGGCAAACGCCAGCCGTATCGCGGACGCGTCATCGCGGTCGATGCAAAGAGCGGCAAGGTCAAGGTCGAAGGAGCGATGCTGGTAAAGCGTCACCGCAAACCGGTGCCTCAGCTCAATCAGCAGGGCGGCATCATCGAGCAGGAAGCATGGGTAAACGCTTCCAACGTGGCTCTGATCGATCCCGAGACCGGCAGGCCGACACGTGTCCGCATTGAGGAACAGGACGGCAAGAAGGTCCGCGTCGCAAAGAGCGGCAAGACGATACCGACACCGGAAGTGTTCGGTAAGAAAGAGCCGAAGCGTGTCGCCGAAACTGAGGAAGGCGCTGAGGAGTAGAGTTTGATGTTTGGAAACAGCGCCAAAGGCGATTGGGTCCCAAACAAGGATAATTCAAACAATGGCAAGACTTAAAGAAAAGTATAAGAAAGAGATCGCTCCGGCCCTCGCCAAGGAGTTCGGCATCACGAACCCGACGGCGGTCCCGAAGGTCGAGAAGGTCATCATAAACATGGGATTGGGCGAAGCAAGCTCCAATTCCAAGATCCTTGATGTCGCGGCCGAGGAGCTTAAGGCTATCACCGGACAAAAACCGGTCATCACAAAGGCGAAAAAATCCATCGCGGCCTTCAAGCTGCGTCAGGGAATGAGCATCGGAACAATGGTCACGCTTCGCGGCGACCGGATGTACGAATTTCTCGATCGCCTGATATCGGTGGCTCTGCCCCGCGTCCGCGACTTTCGTGGAATTTCCGGAAAGGCCTTTGACGGCCGCGGAAACTACACGCTCGGCGTGCGTGAGCAGATGATCTTTCCGGAGATCGATTTTAACAAGGTGGACAAGACACGCGGGATGAACATCTCCATCGTGACGACCGCCGGAAACGACGAACAGGCCCGTTCGCTGTTGAAGGCATTGGGAATGCCCTTTAGGCAATAGTTTCGAGTTCAGAGTTTCGAGTTCCGAGTCTTCGGTTTTTAACTCGAAACAAGAAACTCGAAGCCCGAAACATTATTAGATATGGCAAAGATCAGCAAAGTTGTAATGAATGAGAACCGCAAACGCAGAGTCGCGTTGTGGGCAGAGCGGCGAGCCGCTTTGAAAAAGATCATCAATGATCCGAGATCCTCGACCGAACAGGTGGACGAGGCGGTAGCAAAGCTTCAAAAGATGCCGCGCGACGCCAGCCCTGTCAGGGTCAGGAACCGCTGCTCGCAGACGGGCCGCCCGCGCGGATTCGTCAGGAAATTTGGTATTTCCCGCGTCGCGTTGAGAGAACTTGCCCTCGAAGGGCAGATCCCGGGCGTCGTTAAGTCGAGTTGGTAGGTTTAGTTAATAGTAAATGGTGAATAGTTGATCGTTATTGGTAAAAGTGATCGACGCGGCTGACATCAGGCTGCGATATTAGGACCACAACGGGCAATTAACGAGCGACCATTGACAATAGCGGAGTAGAAACAGTAATGACAGATCCAATAGCCGATATGCTGACACGCATCCGAAACGCCATCGCCGCGAACCATACGCGCGTTGACATTCCGGGTTCAAAGCTCAAGCTTGAAGTTGCGCGCATCCTCAAAGAGGAAGGCTACATAAACAATTTCACCACCAAGGGCGAAGGCCCGAAATACGTGATCCGCGTTTTTCTGCGGTATGATGCCAAGGGCGTTTCGTCCATTACGCACCTGTCGCGTGTTTCCAAGCCGGGACGCCGCGTTTACGTCGGCTCCGCTGAAATTCCGAGAGTGCTTGGCGGTTACGGAATAAATATCGTATCGACCTCCAGAGGGTTGATGAGTGGAAAGAAGGCTCGGGCCGAAAAGATCGGCGGCGAGATACTTGCCGAGGTTTATTAGAGACCGGACCCTGGTCTTTGGACTTTGGCCTTTGCAGAAAGGCCCATCAAAAGTCCGGGACCCAAGGCCGAAGACCAAAGATTTTTATGTCTAGAGTAGGAAAAAAACCGATTTCGATCCCCGCCGGCGTGACCGTGACCATCAAGGACGAAGAACTTGAGGTGAAGGGGCCGAAAGGGACGCTGACGACGCCGGTGCCAAAGGGTGTGAAATTCTCACAGGAAGAAGGGACGCTCGTGGCGGAACGGTCTGGTGACGATGTTGCCGCTTTTCACGGCCTGGCGCGGGCGCTTGCCAATAACGCGGTCGTTGGTGTGACCGAGGGGTTCAGCAAGCAGATGGACGTGGTCGGCGTCGGTTACAAGGCCGATGTTCAGGGCAGCAAGATCGTTTTCTCGCTGGGATATTCCCATCCGATCGAATACGCTTTGCCTGCCGGCATTGAGGCCAAGGCAGAGCGCATCAACACGAAAACGTCGATCAATCAGTATCAGACGACCCTGACGCTTTCCGGCATTGACAAGCAGAAGCTTGGCCAGGTCGCCGCCGAACTGAACCGGCTGCGCAAACCGGACGCTTATAAGGGCAAAGGAGTTCGTTACGCTGACAAACTCTACAGGTTGAAACCGGGCAAGACCGGTAAGTAATTGCGGAATGCGGAGTTCGGAATGCAGTTTCTGTCCGGCCCGCTTTCAGGTAAGAGCAGAGAGCTTATTAGACAAAGTACTTAGGTCACTGCGAAACGTCAGATCGGTAAATTCCGCGATCCGCGTTCCGCATTCCAAATTTGAGATATGGCACAAAAGAGCAGAGCAGATATTCGCCGGGGTGTTCACAGCCGCATTCGCAAGAAAGTTCGCGGTTCGGCTGAGCGTCCGAGGCTCGCGGTCTATCGCAGCCTGAATCACATTTACGCTCAGGTCATAGACGATGACAACGGGCGTACGCTGGCAACCGCCTCGACCACGGAAAAGGCATTGGCCGGAAGCACCGGCGGCAATGTGGAAGCGGCACAGCGTGTTGGCAAAGCGATAGCCGAACGGGCAGCGGCGGCAGGTATTTCCAGCGTGGTCTTTGACCGCGGCGGATATGTTTATCATGGCCGCGTAAGGGCGTTGATCGACGCGGCCCGCGAAGGTGGGCTTGGCCGTAACGAGAAGGCTGAAGCCGCGGCGGAGGCCGAATAATAGGATCGTAATGAAAAGCAATAACAGAATTTCTCCAAACGGGCTGATACTCAAGGACCAGCTGATCCAGATAAATCGTGTCACCAAGGTGGTCAAGGGCGGTAAGAACATGTCGTTCGCCGCGTTGGTCGTCGTCGGTGACGAGAACGGACATGTCGGTTTTGGCACGGGAAAAGCTAAAGAGGTTCCGAACGCAATCAAAAAGGCGGTTGAGGCGGCAAAGAACAGCCTGATCCGCGTTCCGCTTATCGAAGGCACGCTTCCGCATGAACTGATCGGCGAATACGGGGCCGGACGCGTTCTGCTGAAACCGGCCAAGGAAGGTACCGGCGTTATCGCCGGCGGAGCGGTTCGCCTTGTGCTGCAGGCCCTAGGCGTTCACAATGTCAGAACAAAGATACTTGGCTCCAGCAATGCTCATAACGTTGTTCGGGCCACGTTCAACGGCCTTACCAGAATGAAGGACCCGCTTGAGGTCGCCCGGTTGAGAGGCAAGCAGGTTGAAGAATTGATCTAGCCGCAGGTTTACAGGATTTAGGAGCAGTGAACTCCGGCCCTGTGACACGGCGGGTCAGGAACTATAAACGCAATGGCAAAGAAGAAGGAAAACGACAGCGTCGGGAATATCAGGATACAGTACTATCGCAGCTCGATAGGATATTCCAAAAAGCAAAAGGAGATCGTTCGGAGCCTTGGCATCACCAAGCTGAATCAAACGGTGGAGCGCGAGGACACTCCGTCCATGCGCGGCATAGTGGCCAAGGTGCCGCATCTTCTCAGGATAGTGGAATAGATCACGAATGCGGAATGACGGTGTTCACAGCGAACATTCATCATTCGGCGTTCGTAGATCATAATTAAAATCATGGCATTATCATTGAACAATTTGAAGCCGGCCGCCGGATCGACCCATAAAAAGAAGCGTGTCGGGCGCGGACCCGGTTCGGGCCTGGGCAAGACATCGGGCCGCGGACACAAGGGGCAGAAATCCCGTTCAGGCTACAGCAGCCGTCCCGGATTCGAGGGCGGCCAGATGCCGCTTCAGCGTCGTCTGCCAAAACGCGGATTCACGAACATCTTCAAGAAAGAGTGGATCGAGATAAGCCTGGCAAAGATCGAGGCCAGCTTTAACGCCGGCGACGAGGTTACGCCTGAGATACTTCACGAACGCGGCCTTATCAAAAAGGCAAAGCATGATCTGGTCGTGCTTGGCAACGGTGACGTGACAAAGGCCCTGAAAATATCGGCACACAGGTTTACGAAGACCGCTAAGGACAAGATCGAGAAGGCAGGCGGAACCGCCACCGAGATCGTCAGGGCAAAAGCCGCCGAGGCTTGAGTTCAGTAGGCGGCGAAGGCATAGCTGCAGCCGCGTAACGCCGTTTTTGGCGGCGAAACACAGAACGGAATAATATGGAGAAGTTTTTCAGCGCCATTCAGAATATGTTCAGCATTCCCGAGCTGCGTAAACGCATTTTGTTTACGCTCGGCCTGCTGGCTATCTATCGCCTGGGCGCCCATGTTGCCGCTCCGGGCATTGACAAGGTTCGCCTTGAACAGATGTGGGGCGAGGTTTCGGGAACGCTTCTGGGTGTGCTTGATCTGTTTTCGGGCGGAAACTTCAGGACGATCTCCGTTTTTGCCCTCGGCGTCATGCCTTATATTACGGCGTCCATCATCATGCAGCTGATGCCGGTGCTTTCTCCGGCGGTCAAAAGGATCCAGGAAGAAGGCGAGGTCGGACGGCAGAAGCTCAATCAATACACACGCTATCTGACCGTGGTCCTTTGTTCCGTCCAGACGTTCTTTGTCGCGACGTGGCTTAGCCGCAACGGCATTATCACCAATTCCTGGCCCGCGACGCTGATGATCGTCATCACGCTCACGACCGGAACGATCTTCGTTATGTGGCTCGGTGAGCAGATAACGGAACGCGGCGTCGGCAACGGCATATCGCTTTTGATCTTTGCGGGTATCGTTATCGGCCTGCCCAGCGCGGTAATGCAGGTTTCCGGCCGCATCGGCGCGGGCGACGCTATGCAGACGCTCGGCGTTGTCTTCCTCGTGGTCGTGCTTGTGGCACTGATCGCCCTGATCGTTTACGTCGAATCGGCCCGCCGCAAGATACCTATAACATACGCCAGCCGCCGTGTCGGCAATCAGACATTTCAGGGACAGGAAACATCGCTTCCGCTGAAGATAAACATGGGCGGCGTCATTCCGGTCATCTTTGCGTCGTCGGTGCTGGCAATGCCTCAGACGATCCTGTCGGCGTTTCCGCCGGACCAGAACGACCCGAACGCAGCATGGTCAAAGATCCATGCGTTCTTTCAGCAGTTTCACGGCGGCGATCCGTATTACGAACTCGTGTTCATTTCGCTGATCGTAATTTTCACGTTCTTTTACATCACCATTGTTTTCAATGTGGATGATGTTTCGGACAACCTCCGCAAGCACGGCGGATTTATCGCCGGTATTCGGCCAGGCGCTCCGACGGCCGATTATCTGAACACGATCCTGACGCGGTTGACCACCGTCGGTGCCATCTATTTGGCCCTGGTGTGTTTCATTCCGCAGATACTGCTTAGCGGTTTTCGGGTAGCACGGCTGCCGTTCATCGGCGAAACGCTTGACGCCTTTTTCTCCTCGACGCCGGGCCTTACCTGGATACCGACCGGATTGGGATACCAGTTCTTCTTTGGCGGCACGTCGCTGCTGATCCTTGTCGGTGTGGCAATGGACACCGCCGCTCAGATCGAGGCTCAGCTTGTCATGCGCAACTATGAGGGCTTCCTCGGCGCCGGATCGAGGCTGCGCGGGCGACGCGGATAAGAATTAGTTACCGCGGAGACGCAGAGACGCGGAGAAATATCGGCAGCGGATCTTTCTGATTCGAGGCTTCCGTTCTTTTTCTTCACTCTGCGTCTTGGCGTCTTTAGAGACGAAGGGAATGAAAAAGATAATTGTTTTGATAGGCGCGCCGGGTGCCGGAAAGGGAACCCAGGCAAGGCTGCTTCAGGAGCGTGTCGGCATTCCGCAGATATCAACGGGCGATATGTTTCGCGAGATGCGAACGCTCGATACGCCGCTTGCCCGCGAGGTGCAGGAGATAATGGACTCCGGCAAACTTGTATCGGACGATGTGACATACCGCACCGTACAGGATCGGACCTCACGCGATGATTGCCGCGGCGGATATATCCTGGACGGTTATCCGAGAACGTCGGCACAGGCCGAACAGCTTGAGGAATTGTCAAAAGAGCAGGGAATGGGCGTTCTTGCCATTGAGGTGGACGTTCCCAGAGGCGAACTGATGAAACGCCTGACCGGCAGGCGGTCGTGTCGGGAGTGCGGTGAGATATACAATGTTTATTTCAAACCGCCGAAGAAAGAAGGTTTTTGCGACCTGCATCCTGAGGTTGAGCTTAAGCACCGGTCAGATGACCGCGAAGACAAGGTTGCGACACGGCTTGAGGTCTATGATGAGCAGACAAAGCCGCTTTTGGAGTATTACGCTTCGTCCGGCCGGCTGGAGAAGATCAACGGAACAGGTGATGTGGAAGCCATATATGCCGAGCTTGCAAAGCTCGTTTAGCGAGGCGAAATGGGCGTGAGCCGTTCGACACTTCGCGGAGGAATGGCCTCCGTTTCGGAATTTTTGTTGGGAAAGAAGATGATCGTTGCCAAATCACAAAAGGATATGGAGAAAATGCGGGCCGTCGGCGAACTTATCGCCGAGGTTCGCGAAACCCTCCGGGCAATGGTCGCTCCCGGCATTTCGACGCTTGAACTTAATGCCGCCGCTGAAAAGATGATGCGTGACGCCGGGGCCGTCCCGACCTTTATCGGTTACGCGCCGCGCGGCATGGTGCCGTTCCCTTTTGCGATATGCGCTTCTGTCAATGAACAGGTCGTTCACGGATTTTCGACCGAAAAGCCGCTTGAGGAAGGCGACATAATCTCAATGGACATGGCCTGCACGCTGAACGGTTTTGTCGGCGACACCGCAGCAACGGTCCCGGTCGGCAGGGTGGCCGATGATGTTCTTCAGCTTATTCGCGTTACCGAGGAATGTCTGGGTTTTGCCATTGAACAGTGCCGCCCGAACAGGCGTCTCGGCGACATCGGCTGGGCTGTTCAGGAACACGCCGAAAAACACGGTTACGGCATAGTCCGCGATTACACCGGCCACGGCATCGGCAGAAGGATGCACGAGGCGCCGCAGATACCCAATTACGGGCGTCCCGGCACAAAGGAAAGGATCAGGGCCGGATATTGTTTCGCCATTGAGCCGATGCTCAATATGGGAACGCATGAAACGAAGACCCTTGCGGATAAGTGGACCGTCGTAACTCTTGACGGCAAACCGTCCGCTCATGCCGAGCACACGGTCGCCATTACGGCCGAAGGGCCTGAGATATTGACGCTCACAAAAGAGCAAAAGGCAAAAATTAACGGCAGCAATGCCAAAACAGCCGCGACGTGACTTGAAAGTCGCGTTGAAAAAGGTTAACATTAACGGTTTGTCCAACTATACATGAAGTTGGCTTTTGAGTTTATGTCCAAGGAAGAAGCGATAGAGGTAACCGCCACGGTGCTGGAAACACTTCCGAACGCACTTTTTAAAGTAGCGGTCGATGGAAACCAGCACGAAGTTCTGGCGCATGTTTCAGGAAAGATGCGCAAGAATTTCATACGGATACTGCCCGGCGACAAGGTTCTGGTAGAGCTTTCCCCTTACGATCTGGGGAAAGGGCGGATCACATATCGTTATAAATAAGAACGCATAAGCGTTGGGTGTCATTATGAAAGTACGTCCTTCAGTAAAAAAGATCTGCGATAAGTGCAAGATCATTCATCGTAAGGGTGTTGTCCGGGTCATTTGTGAGAACCCGAAGCATAAACAGCGCCAGGGATAGGATTTTTCAGGAGAGATTATGGCTCGTGTAGCAGGAGTTGATTTACCGCCCGGCAAAAGGGCACAAATAGGGTTGACCTACATCTACGGTGTGGGCCGGTCGCGTGCGACCGAGATCCTCGGAAAGGCTGACATCGGCGTTGATGTAAAGATCCGCGACCTGACGGAGGATGAACTTACCAAGATACGCACCATCCTCGATCAGGAAGGCGAGATCGAGGGCGACCTCCGCAAGCGCGTCCAGATGGACATCAAGCGCCTTATGGACATCGGCTGCTATCGCGGCCTGCGGCATCGCAGAAGCCTGCCCGTTCGCGGACAGCGTACATCGACAAACGCCCGCACCCGCAAGGGGCCGCGTAAGGCTGCGGTCGCCAAGAAGAAGGCACCAGGTAAGAAATAAGTTGCGAGTTCGGGGGTTCGAGTTTAGGGTTTTTGGACTTTGACTCGAAACTCAAAACTCAAAACTCGAAACTAAAGAAAATGGCTAAAGCAACAGGTAAGAAAAAGGTATTCAAGAAAAAAGAGCGGAAGAATATTCCGGTCGGGATCGTTCACATCTCGGCGTCGTTCAACAACACGCTGATATCGATCACCGACAATCAGGGAAATCTGATAGCTCAGTCGTCGTCCGGGGCACGCGGTTTTCGCGGTTCGCGCAAAGGGACGCCTTTCGCCGCTCAGCAGGCCGCCGGTGAGGTAGCCCGCAAAGCGGTCGAGGCCGGTATGCGTGAGGCCGAGGTTCGTGTGAAAGGGCCTGGCGGCGGACGTGAATCGGCGATCAGAGCGGTTGCTCAGGCCGGGATACGCGTGACGTCCATTCGCGACACCACGCCGATCCCGCACAACGGCTGCCGTCCGCCAAAGCGTCGCAGAGTTTGATCTTTGACCTTTGATCTTGAATTTTGGTTTTTGAATTTGTCGCTTACGTGCGACGTATATCGAAAGGATGAAGGGGGCGTTGCTCCTGTAAACTTTTTCGCAAAATGACCGGTGTGGCCGATGGCCTAAGATCATTTTGCCGAAAGCAACAAAAAATTATGGCTAGATACAGAGATGCGGTGTGCCGTTTGTGCCGCCGCGAAGGCGGAAAATTATTTTTGAAGGGCGACAGGTGCTTTAAGCCTTCCTGCGCTATCGAGAGGCGCGGAACCAATCCTCCGGGACAACATGGTGCCGCCAGGCGCAAGATGCTGGTGGGTTACGGCCAGCAGCTTCGTGAGAAGCAGAAGGTAAAGAGAATGTATTTCATTCTCGAAAAGCAGTTCAGGAATTATTTTGACAAGGCCCTGCGGCAAAAAGGCGTCACGGGCGAAAATCTTCTTTTCATTTTGGAAAGAAGGCTGGACAACGCGGTATATCGCGCCGGTTTTGCCACGTCGCGCCGACAGGCACGACAACTTGTCAATCACGGCCACGTCCTTGTCAATGACAAAAAGGTCGATATCCCTTCATTTCAGGTAAGGGTCGGTGACGTTATCAGCGTCAAGGAAAAAAGCCAGACAAATGCGCATGTTGATGCCGCATGGCAAACGGCCGGTGGACGCGGGCGTCCGTCCTGGCTTGCAGCGGACAGCGGCGTGAGCGTTTCCGTCCCGGCATTGCCGACCAGGCAGGATATCGATCCGAATATTAACGAGCAGTTGATCGTCGAGCTTTATAGTAAATAGTTGACCAGGTTCGCCGGCGTCGGGCGGTTCGGAAAAGATCTCCGAACATTTCGTCACAGTACGTTATCCGGCGAACTTTACGAACTTTAAAAGAATATGACTCAAAGCAACAATTGGACAGACTTCCAGATGCCGGGCCGGTTGAACGTGGACAGCGAAACCCTTACGGAACGCTACGGCCGCTTCTACGCCCAGCCGTTCGAGCGCGGGTTTGGCACAACGATCGGAAATTCGATACGCCGCGCGCTGCTTTCCTCCATTGAGGGAGCGGCAATCACCGCGGTCAAGATCGAAGGGGTCGAGCATGAGTTCTCATTGATCAAGGGCGTCGTGGAGGATGCGACCGACGTTATCCTTAATTTAAAACAGATACCTTTTGTCCTTCACGGAAGCGGCCCCAAAACACTCAGCATCAGCAAAAAAGGATCGGGGCCTGTCACCAGCGCTGACATCGAAGCGGACGGCGACGTTGATATCCTCGATCAGGAAATTCACATCGCCACGATCAGCGGCTCAGGCTCGCTGAATATCGAGATGCGGCTAAAACGCGGCCGAGGCTACGTTTCCGCTGAAGCAAACAATGACGAGGACCTCTCTGTCGGTTATATCCCGATCGATTCGGTCCATACGCCGATCAAAAAGGTAAATTACAACGTCGAACAGACCCGTCAGGGATCGAATACGGAATTTGACAAGCTGACCATTGAGGTCTGGACCGACGGTTCGGTAAAACCTGAGGATTCCATCGGCCTGGC
>CAZOXY010000072.1:0-6806 GCA_964583955.1 uncultured Chloracidobacterium sp.
CCGGTTCATTTGACCCCCTGACGAACGGCCATCTCGATATCGTCAGGCGCAGCCTTCCTCTTTTTGACGAAATAATCATCGCGGTGTTGAACAATCCTGACAAAAACCCGATGTTTTCCGTCGAAGAGCGCTGTCTGATGATAGAAGAAATACTGCCTTCACTTGGCGGTAACGGTTGTAAATTGACCGTCGATTCTTTTTCCGGGCTGACGGCACATTTCGCAAAAGAACGTCAGGCAACGGCCATTGTTCGCGGCATCCGGGCCGTCAGTGATTATGAATACGAACTCCGCATGGCTTTGATGAACCGCAAGCTGGAACCGACCGTCGAGACGGTCTTCCTTATGGCAGATGAGGAATTTTCCTATGTGTCTTCCACGTTGATGAAACAGGTCTTTGAGCTGGGCGGCCGCGTCGAAGGGCTTATTCCCCCAAGTGTCGAAGAAAAAATGCGTGCAAAACTCGCCGCTCGATAACGTACATCTCAGATAATTAAGAACCAAATGGCTGATCACTTTACTGAATCATTGAATGTTGCCCGAATGCATGCCTCGTCCACGATGAAGGCCGCGCAAAAAGCCGCCGAACTGCGTGGGCAGGGTCACAGCGTAACAGACCTGACCGTAGGAGAACCCGATTTCGACACGCCGAAATTCATCAAGGAATACGCGGTCGAGGGCATTTCCAAAGGCATCACAAAATACACCGCCAGCAGCGGCACGCCCGATTTTCGCCAATCTGTGGCAGAATTTTACGCAATGTGTTTTGGCGCCGAGGTCAGCCCGGCGCAGGTCGCCGCCGCCTGCGGCGGAAAACAGGCGTTGTTCAATGCGGCCTGTACGCTGCTCAATCCCGGCGATGACGTTCTCATACCCAAACCGTACTGGGTCACTTTTCCTGAGATCGCCACATTCTGTGTCGCCAACAGTATTTTCATCGACACTGCGGAAACGGGATTTGTCCTGACCGCCGATCAGGTCAAACGGTCGATAACCGACCGGACAAGGCTGCTTATTCTCAACTCGCCGAATAATCCGACGGGCCGCGTCATCCCGACGGATGAGATGGTAAAGATCGTTGAGGTGTGCGCCGAACGCGGCATTTATGTCCTGACGGACGAATGCTATCTTTTCTTTACCTATAAACCGACCGAACCGTATTCGCTTGCAGTTTTGCCAAAGGAGCTTCGCGATTATGTCTGTATAGCCGGCAGTTTTTCCAAAACTTTTGCGATGACCGGCTGGCGTTCGGGCTATACCATTGCCAGCGAAAAATGGACAAAGGCGATGGTCAAGCTCCAAAGCCATTCGGCAACGCATCCGACATCTTTTGTGCAGTATGCCTGTGCCAAGGCGCTTCGCGACACTGAAAAAACATTGAACGCCGTCGCGTCGATGCTCGAGGAATATGCCGAAAGGCGTGCGTGGTTCATTCCGGCACTCAACACGGTCGATGGCCTTAAATGCGCGATGCCGGAAGGAGCTTTCTATGCTTTCGTCGATGTCCGGGGACTTTTGGGAGACAGATTCAAAACTTCGGCCGATGTTGCCGAACACCTTTTGAATGAAGCATACGTTGTCGTAACGGACGGAGCCGCTTTCGGGGCCGAAGGCTTTCTGCGGCTTTCCTACGCCGCCTCAATGGAAACGCTTCGCGGAGCCGTTGACCGTATGCACCGTGTCTTTGGGAAAAAGTGATCAGCATTTTGCAGCAGATCAAGGTCCTGGAATATGTTCGTCTGCAAATTGCCGGAAATGATCTTTTATAAGGTCTCTGGTTTTGCGGAACTGTTCTGTGATCTCTTCTTCGCTTCCACCTGCCTTTGCCGGATCGGGAAAATTCCGGTGAAACTTAAGTGCCATTGTCGGAAAATACGGACAGCTTTCTTTCGCATTGTCACAAACAGTTATCACAATGTCGAGGTCAATTTCGTTGTACTTGTCTATGTGATCTGACGTGTGTCCCGAAATATCTATTCCGTCCTCTTTCATAACGGCAACCGCTCGCGGATTCACTCCGTGAACTTCCACCCCGGCGCTGTATATCTCCGCCCTTTCGCCGGCAAAATGTCTCAGATAGCCCTCGGCCATCTGGCTTCGGCAGCTATTTCCCGTGCAGAGAATCAGTATTTTCTTTTTTGCCATAGTCATCAAACAGCAGCCAGATAATGTTGATTATGAAAAATTTGTAATCGACCCCAAATGCGAGCTGGAGCAACACCACCGCTGTGGTTATCACAACAGGTTTGCGATACGTTTTCAGCCTTTCCCGCATATCAGCAATTTCCTGCTCGGGCCCCACAGCACGCCGTCTGCAGAACGCGTATCTCTGAAACGCGCCTGCTTGTTGTCTTGTCCGGAACACCGCAATGTTCCTTTGCCAGGCAGGTTGTATTTTTGCTTTTCAAAACAAATGTGCCGTCGGAAAACTCTACCGCATATCGGCCTATCGTATCGCTCTGATACTCGATCTCGACTTCGCCATCCTGCAGCCCGAGAGTCCTTTCAGACTTGTCGATGATCTTGAGCAGCTTTTCCGGCAACAATCGGTGGTCGCCGTCATTTGCATACCATAGCTGAAAATTTATCCGCTCTTCCCTGCGCACGGTTCCGCCGCAGTCAATGAAGTCCTTGGTCATTTTCCCGATCTCAGTAACATGAAAATGTTCGGGAATAATGCTCCCGTCCTCCAACTGAAATCTGACCTGCTCCATGGTCGGCAGGGCCGCCTTAATATCTGACAGTTTCATAATATTTCCCAACTCCTTAATAATTACATCGTAATATTACGATGGTGTAAGTTAAAAATTTTTAGCAGCACTCAACCGATCTTTTGGCTGATGCCACCTCCGAAAAATACTCGCTTAAGGCCTCAAATGCCTCATGGTCAAGACAGTAACAGATCGAATTGCCTTCAACCTCACCTTTTATCAGTCCGGCGTTTTTGAGTTCTTTAAGGTGCTGCGAAACGGTCGGCTGTGCAAGCGGCAATTCGCTGACAATGTCGCCGCAGATACATTGATCGACCTTCAATAAATGTTCGATGATAGCAACGCGAGCAGGATGTCCCACCGCCTTCGCGAGTTTGGCAATGCGGTTTTGTCGCGGAGTGAACTGATCTGTTTTGGTCGCTCCCATATCGTAATATTACGATAAACGAAAAGAAGATGTCAATTATCGAAAATGTGTCTCGTCAATATTATCTGTATTTAACCCAGATGCCGCATTAAAGAACTCCAAGGTTCAGAATGTAGGAGATCAGGCAGTTTATTTTAGTCTCTAACAGTTTAGAGTTGGCTCGTTTTAGTTAACGGTTGAAAAAACTAATAACTGTAAACTGTGTAACTATTAACTGATAAGTGTCATGACATCTTTGACGACGAATTGCGTTGCGATCTTTTTGAATCTGACGGTACGGGAAAGCTCATTTTCCGATGTCATTTCAGCCTCCTGTCATCAACAGGCCGATCTCTTCCGCTGAGGTCGTTTTCGGATCTACCTCGCCGACAAATTCGCCTTCTCTTATCACAAGCAGACGGTCGGCAAGAGCGGTCACTTCCTCAAGTTCCGCCGAGACCAGCAAAACAGCCGAGCCGGAATCGCGAAGTTCGATCAACTTTCGATGAATGAATTCGATGGCGCCGATATCAACGCCGCGAGTCGGTTGTGAAACAAGCAGAAGCTTTGGGTTAAGTTCAAACTCGCGCCCGATTATCAGCTTTTGCTGATTGCCGCCTGACAGAGCATGAGCAAGCTGGTCAGGGTTGGGAGGACGAACGTCAAAATTGCGGATTATCTCACCCACACGACTGCTTACAGCCGCGGACGAGATAAAACCACTTGCCGCTATCGGCTCGCGGTAATGAACACCTAGGATAGAATTTTCACCAAGGTCGGACTCGAGCAGCAAGCCCCGCCGATGACGGTCTTCGGGAATGTGAGCGACGCCAAGTTCCTTTCTCAAGCGAGCATTGGCGTTTGTAACATCGCGTCCGTTCAGGGTCACGCTGCCGGACGTGACAGGAAGAAGCCCGGCGAGAGACTCGATAAATTCCGTCTGGCCGTTGCCTTCTATGCCCGCGATGCCGACGATCTCGCCCGCGCGGACGTCAACGCTGACGCCTTTGACCGCCGGGCCGTGTTTGCCTGAAATACTCACATTTTTGACCGAAAGAACGACATCTTTCGGATCGGCATCGGGCTTTTCCACACGCAGCAGAACGTCGCGGCCGACGATCATCCGGGCAAGATCGGCCGCCGAGGTTTCAGACGTTCGCACGTTCCCGACCGAACGCCCGTCACGCAAAACGGTCACTTCGTCCGAAATAGCCAAAACCTCTTCCAGCTTGTGCGTGATTATGATTATTGTTTTGCCCTGGTTCTTCATCCGCCGCAGAATGGCGAAAAATTCGTTCACTTCCTGCGGGGTCAGAACGGCGGTCGGTTCGTCCAATATCAGCAGCCTCGCGTCACGGTAAAGAGCTTTCAAAAGCTCGACCCGCTGCTGTGCCCCGACCGAAAGATCTTCGATCAAAGCATCGGGATTCACGTTCAGCTTCAGTTCCTCAGACAGCTTTTTTATCTCTGTCCGGGCCTTGTCCAGATCGAGGGCGGCAGCCGAACCTGTCTCAGCCCCAAGGATGATATTTTCGGCAACGGTCATCGTATCGACCAGCATAAAATGCTGATGCACCATGCCTATGCCGAGCGCGATGGCGTCGTGCGGATTGCGGATCGTCACCGGCTTGCCGTCATACAGGATCTCGCCCTCATCAGGCCGGTAAAAACCGTAAACGACCTTCATTATCGTCGATTTTCCGGCGCCGTTCTCACCAACAATGGCATGTATCGTCCCGGGCTTTACCCTCAGCGACACGTCCTCATTCGCAACACAGTCACCAAACGCTTTTCTTACATTCCTGATCTCAAGCATATGAAATTATCCCGATCCTTAATTCGCCATGGCGTCCGTTACCGTTATTTCGCCGGAGATTATTTTTTCGCGGGCGGCTTCGGCCCGTTTGAGGACATCTTCGGGGATCAGTGGTCGGTTGTGTTCGTCCATGGCGAACGCCACGCCGTCCTTGTCCAGGCCGAAAACGTGAAATCCGCCCTTGAAACGGCCTCCCCTGACCTCTTCGATAACGTCGAACACGGCATTATCAACGCGTTTGACCATTGAGGTCAGAACGTAACCGGGCTTGACCATGTTCTGATTAGAATCGACCCCGATGACAAAGCGGTTCGCTTCGCCGTCAGCATTCTTTCCGTATTGCTCGGCGGCGTCAAAAGCCCCGAGGCCCGAATTTCCCGCCGCCGTGAAAATAACGTCCGCACCGTTCGCTATCTGATTCAGGGCGAGTTCCTTTCCCTTTCCGGGATTGTTCCACGCGTGGTCGGTCACACCAACATAGTTGGTGATAATACGGATATTGGGGTTGACGGACTTTGCCCCTTCCTCAAAACCCTTGTTGAATTTATGTATCAGCGGTATGTCCATTCCGCCGAGAAAACCGAGTACGCCGGTCCTTGATTTTGACGCCGCGATCAGCCCGACCAGATACGAGCCTTCATGTTCGCGAAACACGAGCGAAGCCACATTCGCCTTCGGCGTCTCACCGTCGGCCTCAAATATGACGCCGTCCACGATGGCGAATTTCACGTTCGGGTAATCCGTTGCAACCTTTTGCATGATCGGCCCTTGAGCAAACCCGACGCCGATTACAAGGTCAAAATTCCTTTCGGCAAAGGCACGCATAGCCGGTTCGATGGAGGTCGGATTGCCGGGTTCGATGTCGTGCAGACAGATGTTCTGTTCCTTTTCGGCACGCTGAACGCCTTCCCACGCCGCCGCGTTGAACGAACGGTCGTTCTTGCCGCCGATGTCAAAAACTATTCCGACATTCGTTGTGCAGTCTGTCCGTTCCGTAACATTGGAGCCGCACGAAACGGCCAGCAGCGACACGCATATCAGAAAAAGGAATGAAAAAGTTTGGTTTCTCATCGTGTTCAAATAGCCTTTTTGACCAGTTCGGATCGTATTGGCGGTTCAGCATTTATTTTATACGCATTTTCGAGCTTTTCGCTAACGCGTTCGGCATGCGCAGAGTTGCGGGAATACAATATGCCGAGAATATCGCCTGTCTTTACCTCGTCGCCGATCTTTGCCTCACAGGAATAACCGACCGCGTGATCAACCTCATCTTCGGCTTTTGTCCTGCCGCCGCCGATGATCACAACAGCTTCGCCTATCGAACGGGCATCGGCCTCTGCGACAAAACCGTCCGTTTTGGCCGTCACGCGATATTCGTAAAGGCCGTTTGATAAAAGCATTTCAGGGTCATCGCATACGCTTGCGTCCGCTCCTTGAAGCGCGCAGTTTTCGCGGAATTTTTCCAGAGCCTCGCCGTTTTGCAGTTTTGAGTTCGCCAGTTCGCGAGCTTTATCAATATCAGCCGCAATGCCCACCGAGACAAGCAGCCTGGCCGTCAGTTCGACCGAGAGTTCGAGCGTATCTTCGCTGCCATGAAGCGCCTCGCCGCGAAGTATCTTCAGACATTCATAGACTTCGACAGCATTGCCGACGTATCTGCCCAATGGCTGCCGCATATCGGTCACAAGGGCCTGTGTCCTGACACCGGCGTTGTTGCCCGTCTGCACAAGAGCTTTGGCCAGCCGCACCGAATCGTCATAGTCCTGCATAAAAGCCCCGCTGCCGGTCTTTACATCCAGCACCAGAGCGTCCAAACCTTCGGCAAGCTTTTTTGACATTATCGAGGCGACGATCAGCGGAATATACGGCACGGT
>CAZOXY010000072.1:6816-17477 GCA_964583955.1 uncultured Chloracidobacterium sp.
GTAGAGCTTTTTGTCCGCCGGAGCAATGTCCGCCGTCTGGCCTGACATCGCAAAACCGCACGTTTTTACAATGCGGCGAAATTCCTCTGTCGTCAGATCGACATTGTAGCCCGAAATGGATTCAAGTTTGTCGAGCGTCCCGCCCGTGTGGCCCAGTCCCCGGCCCGAGATCATCGGCACCGCAACACCGCAAGCAGCCAGCAGCGGAGCGATGACCAAGGAGGTTTTGTCCCCGACGCCGCCGGTGGAATGCTTATCGACCTTTGGCAGATCGATGTCCGAAAGGTTCATTACATCGCCGGAATAGAGCATTGCTCGCGTCAGTTCATCGCGTTCGCCGTCGCTCAAACCGCGCGTGAACATTGCCATCAGCATCGCCGAGATCTGATAATCCGCCCACGAACCGTCGCAAACACCGTCGATGAAAACACCGATCTGCTCACGCGAAAGCTCGCCGCCATCGCGTTTTATGATAATTATTTCCTGTGGACGCATTACCTTATTATATTAAAAAAGCTGCCCAAGTTTCGCACAAGGACAGCCTGAAAGTCTAAGCCGCAATAGAATAACGGCACTATCTGCCGTCAGTTGATGATCGCAAACTGACCAGATCTAGGTTCTTCCTGACATTGCCTCATCACGGTGATCAAACCTGCCTTTACGTCGTTTGCAGCCTTTCTCCGAACGGATAATGAGATCACGCTGGTGTTCCTGTTCAATATACTGCCGTCAGAAAACGTCATCCGATAAGAGATGATCTCATCGTTGTCTATGGTCTGTAAGAGCAGGCGGATATTGCCGCCGACATCCATCCGATGGTCGATCTCGCTCGGGTTTATCTCAGTAAGGTCAAAAGCGTATTCGGTCAAAATTTTTGAGTCCGCAGCCATCAGGTCGCGGGACAGCCCTTCACGCGGGTTCTTGGAGGGTCGTGTATCACGTTCCCGAACGGTCTTTTGCTCGGTCTGAAAGCTTATCCGGCAGCCCTCAAACCGAACATCGGTAAGACGCGTATGCTGATTTCTCCACGAGTAACTTCCGTTCTTTTCCAGCAGGGAGGCAAGCTCGGTTTTAAGAGTTTCAATGTCTTTTCCGGGATCATATACCTGCCCGAAAATGGCCGGTGCCACCAGAAACATCAGACAAAACCATATAAAACAGATATGTCTCATTGCTTACCGTCCTCACTTAATTTCCGCCAATGATACCACACAATCCGCTCTGATAGCCTCTCTTTTTCCGACGGCATCAACACCCTCGCCGGTCTTGGCTTTGACGCTGACGCAGTTAATTTCGACCTCGATAGCATCGGCAAGCTGCTTTCTTATTTCGTCGATAAAAGGCCGGAGCTTTGGCCTTTCCAGATGCACGGTCGAATCCAGATTTGCGACGTCATAACCTGCTTCCTTCACCAGCCCGACGGCGTGGCGAAGAAATACGAGGCTGTCCGCATCTTTCCAGCGTTCGTCGCTCGGCGGAAAATGCGTCCCTATGTCGCCAAGAGCCAACGCACCTAACAGAGCGTCCGTCACCGCATGGAGCAGAACGTCGGCGTCAGAATGTCCCTCGGCTCCGAGGTCTGAGTCGATTCGGACGCCGCCGATCATCAGCGGCCTGCCCGGCACAAGCCTGTGAATATCGCTGCCAAAACCTATCCGCGCCATTATATCTTTAAGAATTTCCGTCCTTTAATAATGCTTCCGCTATCAGCAGGTCTTCGCTGTGCGTTATCTTGATGTTTCGCGAACTGCCTGAAACCGACACCACCTTTACGCCAAGCTGTTCGGCCAAATAGCTCTCGTCCGAAACAGGTTCGTCCAACGCATCTGCGTTCTCAAATGCCTTTTGCAATATCTCCAGCTTGAAACCCTGCGGCGTCAGCGCACGCCGAAGCTCACGCCTGTCAACCGTGCCTACTATGCGGTCGCCGTCTATCCGCTTTATCGTGTCCGTCACCGCTGCCGTCAGACAAGCTGCTCCGGTTTCTTTCGCTTTTGCAATGACACGTTCGATCTCCCCGACCGTGACCAGCGGCCTTGCACCGTCATGAACCAGCACGACATCTGTCGCGGGATCGACACCGTTCAGGCCATTGCGGACCGATTCCGCCCGCGTCCTGCCGCCCAGAACGACAAACGAGACCTTTGTTATCTGAGGATGCTCATTCAGCAGTTCGACAAAATAAGGCTGATGATCTTCGGCCAAAACCACGACGACCGCATCCACGGCGTCACACGCCTGAAAGCGCTCAAGCGTATGAGCAAGCACGGGCTTGCCGTTCAGATCGACGAATTGTTTTGGTTTTTCGGAATTGAAACGCGTTCCCGAACCGGCAGCTACAATGATGGCTGTATTCATCGCTATCCCGCAACGCGAAAATTTATTTTACCTGTTCAATGATCGTGGTCTGGCGAAGTTCGCGCGTCGCCTTTCTGAAGCCCATCGAACGCGAATCGTGAATAGACGCGCCGCCGTCAGCGTTCTCGTCCTTTTCTTCCCAGAGGCGGCCAAAGATCATCTTGCCGGCGGTCGTTTGCAAAACGCTGGTAACGGCAATGTCGGTCGTTTTGCCGATCAAACGCCGTGCGTTGTCGATGACGACCATCGTGCCGTCGTCCAGATAGGCGACGCCCTGATTGTATTCCTTGCCTTCCTTGAGGACAAAAACACGCATCGCCTCGCCCGGCAGAACGACGGGCTTCAACGCATTTGCAAGCTCGTTTATGTTCAGCACGGCAACGCCGCGAAGCTGTGAGACCTTGTTCAGGTTGAAATCGTTTGTAACGATGACCGCGTCAAGCTGTTTGCCAAGTTCGATCAGTTTCAGATCGACCTCTTTCACCGCCGGAAAATCAGTCTCGACTATCTGCACGTCCAGTTTGCTGTTGTTGCGGAGCCGCTGGAGCATGTCCAAACCGCGTCGGCCACGCTGCCTTTTTGAAGAATCCGCCGAATCGGCAACCTGCTGCAGTTCTGCCAAAATGAAGTTTGGAATGATGAGGCTGCCGCCGAGAAATCCTGTTTCCGCAACGTCGGCGATGCGTCCGTCAATGATGACCGACGTGTCGAGTATCTTGTAATCGGGTCGCGAGGTTTTGTCGCTGAAAATGCCGCCGAGAGCGGAGAGGTCAAGAAAATCGCCTTTTGCCGCACCGACCATCAGCCCGATGTAGCCCATGAAAAACGCCAGAGAGATGGTCAGAAATGTCTGTATCTCAGCCGGAACGGCCTCGACCTTTTGTATCGAGATAAGAACGCCGATAAGAAACGCTCCTATAATGCCGAGTATCGAACCGACAGCGGCCCCGATAAGCGTTTTCAGTGTTGCCCGGCGAAAACGCATCTCAAAAGCGATTATTACAAGGGCGATGACAACGCTGGTGGCGGCGGAGACGAAGCGGCGCATTGATTCGTCCATCGGGTCCAGCCTTCCCCAGTTCGCAAGCGGGTTCAGCAAAAACCCGATAACGGCCAGAAGCCCAATGAAAGCAATTCTTATGATCAAAACGTCCAACTTCATCGTTAAAAGTCTATCACGAAAACGGCCTGCTTGTTAACGTGAGCGAAATACGGAGATAACTTTGTCATCGCCGAGGCGGCCGGATGGTCATCAGTTCGCCCCGGAGGGCCTTTGCCTCTGATGACAGCAGAAAAAGAACGATACGGGCGACATCGTCGGGTTCAGTCGCGGCCTTTCCCCTGAACAACGCGTGTTCCGGCTCGGCCTCGTATCCGCCGCCAATGACCGCGACGCCATTCAGCCGAAATTTTACCGGCAAAGCCTCGGCACGCCCCAAAACATCCTCTCTTAAATGCCCGATCAGCTTTTCGCCGTCAGCATCATCATCAATTTCAAAAACATCGACAATGCGGGCATTCGGCCTGCCGGCCATCAGGTCACGGACTGAGCCCATTATCAGAAATGCCGATTCGTCCGCAGATTTCACACAATTTATCAAAAGATCGAGCCGCCCGAACGTTGCCGCGACCGTCTCCGCCAGGGCATTTGCTCCCGCAACAGAAGAACGCTCATACCGCACCGAGCTTGCAAGCGTCCCAAGCTCCCGCAGATCCTCGGCAAGATCACCGCTTGGATGTTCATTGCCGGATTCCCCGTCATCCAAAGCCCTGGCTAAATTGCCGCAGCCGGAAGCCTCGTCACTTTCCGTTCCTTTTTGTCTATTTGAAACGCTGCTTTTAACTTCCGGTATGCCTCCGATGATAAAAGCTCCCTGCAACGCAAGCTGCATCGCCGCCGCCCGCCCCACCGGATGAACAATATCCGTGACCAAAGCAACCTTCTCCGCAAACTGATGAATGGAATACGTGGACATCACCTACAATTCTGCCACAAAGCGGGGCTTGGGGCATTGGTCTTTGGTTTTAGGTTTTGTAGATTTGAAATCTGGAACCTGGAATTTGGAATCTGGAATCTGGAATCTGTGCCTCCGGCAGGGTTGAATGCGTTTCTTTTTACCGAAAACCCCACGTTCCGTTCCGCTCCAAATGAGATTGTTGATATTCTGTCCGCATAGAGAGCCAATACAGCTTGCAAGTTGTAGCAAATCACAGAGATCAACAAAAGAATGCGGATCAATAGAGTAATCTTATATATTCAGACATAAGGTATTTATGAATTGTCTGAATTCACGTAAGTTCGGATATATTCGATCAGACAACTTAATAGGTGCCATTGCTCTGAGGCCAATTGGATAAATTAGGTAAATATCATCGATTCCGTTTACCATTTCAGGATTTGAATTTATGACATTACTACAAATTTTCGCCAGTATATCTATATTAGTGTGAAAGATATCCCTAGTTTCAAGAAGCAAAATAGTAGGCAAGCCCTCGGATTTTGAAATTTTAAGCTTTTTCTCTTTTCTACTAAGAGCCTTTAAAATATTTTCCTTTAGATACATTTCAACATCAAGTGTAGAATTACTCTGGACAGTTCTAATTGGATCTATCCAACAGGTGCCATTCGTCTTTCCAATAGCTATCTTTACTTTTAATTTTGTCTGTTTTAACAGATGAGTTTTGAATTGATTGGCTTCATAATGCACTTCAGTGCAGCTTATTGCTTCCTCTACATCATCCTTTAGAACATCAATGTTTAGATTCCGAAGATCGTCGTCGCGCCTTGGAAGTGAATCAATATCTATATAAATCCAGATGTGTTTTTGAGGAAATTTATTTCTGACATATTGTTCTAGTCTTGAAAAAGGAGTGAAAAACCACCTCTCATTATCTCTTACCTGATCGCGATAGCTGACTATCATTGTATGCTCAATAATCGAACATTTTCCATCTCTTATAAGCTTTCCCTCAGGTAGATTTTCACCGTTTCTTCCTCTGTCATCAATAGGTTCGAAAGTTACGTCTTCTCCGGTAACTTCCGATAAACGTTTACAAAATTCTTTAAGGGCTTGAACTTCATGGCTTTCTTTTTTATATTGATTGGTCACAATTCTCTATGTTCTATTCAGAATGAATCTATATGAAAAATTACTTAACGAATCGAAGAGTTCTAATCAATTCTAGTTTCTCCTTGAAATTCCAAATATGACGAACCAATTATATTCCTATGTCGTTCACTGCCACATCGTCATTTACTTCGAAAAAATCATATATGCTGGTAGGCAGAACATTTGAATTTCGTCGGTATCAGGTCTGTAATAGAATTTTTGGATTCTTTCTTGCAATAGACAACAGCTTGAGGCTCGCTCCGTTGGGTTTGCCAAGGCCTTGTTCCCAGGATTGGACCGTCTTGGTAGAGATATTCAGGTATCGCGCAAAAACGGCCTGTGAGACATTAAGCTGTTTTCGCACTTTTGTTATCTCTTTAGCCGAAAGTTCTTTTGGCGGACGCGGCAGAACCGTTGTGCGAAGGTCTTTGCGTTCGCCCTTTGCATGACCTATCGCCGCCGTCAGCCCTGCTTTTAGGTCCTCGAAAAATTCCCTCTTTTCTTCAGTTTTTTTTGCCATACAACCTCTTTAATTCCTTGACCAGCTTTGCAATCTCATTACGCTCTGTTTTGGTCAAATTTGCTTTTTCATTCTTTCCAAAGAAATGAATGAGATAGATGGTTCCTGCGATCTCTATATAAACATAGACATAACGAAAACCACCGCTTTTTCCTCTACCTGTCGCTTTGTCTCCAACTCGTCCTTTTCTTGCCCCGCCGCATCCCTCCATCAGGTCGCCGAGTTCTGGATCTCTGACCAGATCGGTCTGTATCGTAAACAGCACTTCTAACGATGCCAGCTTATCGATCCGCTTAGTAAATCCGGGTGATTCGACGAAATGGATGAGATCAGGTGACATTAGACTCACTATACTATTGGATAGGATAAGATTCAAGAAGTATAAATTAAAAGCCCCGGCGGATGCCGAGGCTTTTTGTTTTGCGTGTAAGAAACCACCCGCTGACGCATGTAGTTCTGACTTTGGGAACCCGGTCGCTACTGCTCCCGGTTCTGACATGAGGCAAGCAGGGATGCTTGCCGCTCCAGTCTTACATTCCCATGCCCATGCCGCCCATGCCGCCGGGCATTCCGCCCATGTGGTCGCCGCCCTTTTCATCGGGGGCGTCAGCGATCATGGCTTCGGTGGTGAGCATGAGGCCTGCGATGGAAGCGGCGTTTTGCAGAGCGGTGCGTGTGACCTTTGCGGGGTCGATGACACCGGCCGCGACGAGGTCTTCAAAAACCTCGGTAGCCGCATTGAATCCGTAAGATTCATTGTCCTCGGCACGGATCTTTTCAACGATGACCGCGCCTTCCTTGCCGGCATTGGCAACGATCTGGCGGAGCGGTTCTTCAACAGCACGCTTGATGATGTTGACGCCGATCTGCTCGTCGGTGTCCTCACCGGCGTTGAAACTGTCCAGCACCTTTGAGGCACGAACCAGGGTCACGCCGCCGCCGGCGACGATGCCTTCTTCGACCGCCGCACGCGTTGCGTGCATTGCGTCTTCGACACGGGCCTTCTTTTCCTTCATCTCGGTCTCGGTCGCGGCACCGACCTTGATCACCGCAACACCGCCGACCAATTTGGCAAGGCGTTCCTGCAGTTTCTCACGGTCGTAATCGGACGTCGTCTCCTCGATCTGGTTGCGGATGGTCTTGACGCGGCCGTCGATGGCCTCGCCCGAACCGGCACCTTCGACGATGGTGGTGTTTTCCTTGTCGATGGTGATCTTCTTCGCTTTGCCGAGGTCCTCTATCGTAATGCTTTCGAGCTTGATGCCGAGGTCTTCGCTGATGACCTTGCCGCCCGTCAGGATGGCGATGTCCTCAAGCATTGCCTTGCGGCGGTCGCCAAAGCCCGGTGCCTTAACGGCAGCTACGTTCAGTGTGCCGCGCAGCTTGTTGACGACCAATGTCGCCAGAGCTTCGCCTTCAACGTCTTCAGCAATGATAAGCAGCGGACGGCCCGATTTTGCAACCTGTTCCAATATCGGCAGCAGGTCGCGCATGTTCGAGATCTTCTTTTCGTGGATCAGTATGAACGGTTCGTCCAGAGCGGCTTCCATTCGGTCGGCGTCGGTCACGAAATACGGTGACAGATATCCGCGGTCAAACTGCATTCCCTCGACAACGTCCAACGTGGTTTCCATTGTCTTTGATTCTTCGACCGTGATGACGCCGTCTTTACCGACCTTGTCCATTGCCTTGGCAATGAATCCGCCGATCTCCTTGTCGCCGTTTGCCGAAACCGTGCCGACATTGGAAATGTCGTCTGCCTTGACCGGCTGGGCAAGGCGGTGGATCTCGTTGACGATCTCGGTAACAGCCTTGTCAATTCCGCGTTTCAGGGCCATCGGATTGGCACCGGCGGCTACCGTGCGGACGCCTTCCTTGAAGATCGCCTGTGCCAGCACCGTCGCGGTCGTTGTACCGTCACCGGCAACGTCCGAGGTCTTGCTGGCAACCTCGCGAACCATCTGCGCTCCCATGTTCTCGAGCGTGTCCTTAAGCTCAATTTCCTTTGCAACCGTAACGCCGTCCTTGGTGATGGTCGGGCTGCCAAATTTTTTGTCGATAACGACGTTGCGGCCCTTGGGGCCAAGCGTCACCTTTACCGCATCCGCAAGCTGGTTTACACCGCGCAGGATAGCGGAACGTGATTCTTCTCCGTGAATAACTTGTTTTGCCATGATGATCTATATTCTCCTGGAATTATTTATAAGACCTATGGGACAGATGTGACGCATAGGTCACATTGGTCGTATATGTCCTATTAACTTACGCTGCGGCTCCCGCGCGTTCGATGATGCCGAGGATCTCGTCTTCGCGCATGATGAGGAATTCCTCGCCGTCAAGCTTGATCTCAGATCCGCTGTATTTGCCGAAAAGAACACGGTCGCCCGCCTTTACGTCCAAAGATTGCCGAGTTCCGTCCTCTTTATATTTGCCGTCGCCCGCCGCGATGACCTCGCCTTCCTGCGGCTTTTCCTTTGCCGAATCAGGGATGAAAAGGCCGCCTGCCGTTTTGTCGGCCGAATCCTCTATCCGTCGAATGATCACACGATCATGAAGCGGTTTGATGTTTGTTGCCATAGTTGGTGATACTCCTTATTTACTTTATATTTTTAGATATAATAGCAGGAACACGAGGGTGAAAACCTATTTTTAGCACTCAGTGTCCAAGAGTGCTAATTTACAAAACGTTGTTGAACTTGTCAAGCGGGAAAATCACTTGTTTACAGAAAGTTTAGAAAATATGAGTGTCACGTTATCAGATTATAGCGGCGACCTTTTACGGAATGACTATTTATCAAATGACGATTTATATGCTATGCAATTTTCAGATTGGTAATTGCGGAGTTTATGACCTTGATCGAGGATCTTAATAAGAAGAAAACCAGTGCTGTCGCGACCAGAATATCCGGCCAGCCGGACGCTGTCAGCCAAACCAGTCCGCCCGCAGCAAAGACCGAAAGGTTCGAGGCAATGTCGTTTCGGGAACATTCCCAAACGGAACTCATATTTATGTCGTCGTCGCGGTGACGCCACAGCAGATACAGACAGGCGGAGTTGGCGATAAGGCCAAGAATGCTGAACGCTCCCATGACCTCGAACAGAGGCATTTCGGGATAGAGGAGTTTGTAGAATATCTGAAATGCGACGCCGAGGGCGGCGGCAAATATCAGAAAACCTTTAAAAAGAGCGACGCGGGATTTTGCTCCAAGGCCCTTTGACACCACGAACAGGCTGATGCCGTAAACCATTACATCGCCAAGATTGTCCAGGCTGTCCGCCAAAAGAGATGTCGAATTTCCGTAAACGGACGCGGCGGCAATGACAAAAAACATTACGAGGTTGATGGCCAGAACGATCTTCAATGTCCGGCGCTGTGAGCCTCGCGGATCTTCCATCGAACATACATCTTCACAACAAGCGGACATCTGTGACGCTATTATACACTCTGCAAATTACCGCACAGAGTTTTTGATCGGAGAATTATTCGGGTCTCGGCCAAGGGGTCCTGCTTAAGGTTTCTGCCGCTTCTTTGTAGAAGGGCCTTTTTTGGGTTTGACGGCTGATCTTTTCACAACAGAATATCTGTTTACGGAGCCATTGTAATCCGCCACTTTTTTGGAAAGCGTGTTGCGGTGAATGCCGAGGGATGATGCGGTGTTCGAAATATGGTCGCGGTTGCGTTTCAGCGCTTTCTCGATATAGAGTTTTTCAAATTCGTCGATGGCCTCGCCAAGCAGTATTCGGCCGTCAAGCATCAACTCTATAAGATCTTCCATTCGTTTGCGCATTCGTCAAAATATCAGGAGCCTTTTATAAACTGCTAATCGGTTCCGAGTTCCTTTCCGGTCAAAAGTTCGTAAGCTTTCAGGTAGCGTTGGGTCGTTGCCTCGGCCACGTTGTCCGGCAGCGGCGGGGCGGGCGGTGTCTTGTCCCAATCCAGCGTTTCCAGATATTCGCGGACAAACTGTTTGTCGAACGAAGCCTGTGCGTGGCCGGGTTCGTAATCAACCGCCGACCAGAAACGCGATGAATCAGGCGTCAGCACTTCGTCTATCAGGATGATATTGCCGTCGCTGTCCGCGCCGAATTCAAATTTTGTATCGGCGATGATGATGCCGCGCGTGGCGGCGTATTCGCCCGCCTCTTTATATATCGCCAGAGAGAACTGTTTTAATTTTTCAGCGGTCTCGGCGCCCAGTATCTCAGCCGCTTGCTCCTCGCTGATATTCTCATCATGACCGGTTGCGGCCTTGGTCGCGGGCGTGAATATCGGTTCGGGCAGTTTATCGCATTGCTGCAAACCAGCAGGCAGATCGTGTCCGCAGACGCTGCCGCCCGTTGCCTGATAATCCTTCCAGCCTGAGCCTTCCAGATAACCGCGAACGACACACTCGACCGGAAAGACAGTCGTCTTTTTAACCAGCGTCGAACGGCCGCGAAGCTCTTCGTGAGAGCGGATCGCCTCGGGCATTTCATCAAGATTGGTCGTTACCAGATGATTGCCGACTATGCCTTCGAGCCGTTTGAACCAAAACGCTGAGATCGCCGTCAGCACCGCGCCTTTTGACCTGATCGGCGTCGGCAAAATGCAGTCAAACGCCGAGATCCGGTCGGTCGCTACCAGCAGCAGCCGGTCGTCACCAACGTCGTAAACATCCCTCACCTTTCCCCGG
>CAZOXY010000073.1:0-16835 GCA_964583955.1 uncultured Chloracidobacterium sp.
CCCGCATAGGCCGAACGGGTCGATATAACATGGTCGGAATTGAACTCGGCACCGAGATGAAAATGAGGAGCGATGGTGTGTTCAAAAAATTGTGTCGCCAGATAGCCGCCCAGCAGTAAAAGGATCGGCCAGAAGAAAATATCAGTATGGCCGTGGCCGCCATTTGCGTGGGGAACAGTGTTCCACAGTTCGATGGATCGCGGAAAAACCTCAAAAAGCGTAACCGCCAGCATAAAACCCGCACCGAGGGCAAGCAGGTATTTCAACGCGCTTTTGTAGGTCGAATGCAGTCGGGACGGGAAGATGACCAGCCCGCCGAGGATGTTTGCAAGAGCGGCAAGCACGCCAAAGAGTACTAATTGAAAGACATTCAGGTCCATCATCCAAAGCGAATAGGAAACTGTATCGCATTCGTTTCAAAAATGAAAATCCGCCTTTTAGAAAGCATTTTCGGACACGGCAGCAAAAATCAACACTTAAGCGCATGATTAAGAATATTCTTAAATTTTGTCTTGACATTAAAGCGCCTATCGGCGTAATATTCTTTTGCGATTCGATATTTCTAAAGTTTGGTCAATGCGAGGGGTGGAGGAAGCAGTAGTAAGTGTTTAATTTGTTAAGCATATTAAGCGCCGGACATTGCAGATACTTTCAATAACAGGCCGTTCCATCAGACAGCTTGATAAAACGCGGACGGCCAGGCCGACTTTCCCAATAAACATAAATTTTTCTGAATTCCGCCGAATGGATCGGTGAACGGCGGAGGTGTGTCAAGGCTACGGATCTTTGAAGATTATGAGGACAGACGAAAAAATGCCTCACATCCCGGTTCTGCTGGACGAGACGCTCAATGTTTTCAATGAGATACCGTCGGGGACATTTATCGACGCGACACTGGGAATGGGCGGCCACTCCGCCGCGATCCTGAGTGCCAATCCCGATCTGGATCTTTTAGGAATGGATCAGGACACGGCCGCCATCGCTATCGCGACAGAGAATCTGGCGGAATTTGGCGAAAGGGTGCGGATCGTTCATTCCAATTTCTCGAATATCGCCGCGGTAACGCAAGAATCCGGCATCGGGCCTGTTTCGGGCGTGCTTGCCGATCTCGGTGTCTCGTCATTACAGCTTGATACCGAAGGACGCGGCTTCAGCTTTCGTTTTGACGATCCGCTCGATATGCGGATGGACACGGCCTCAGGCGGCGAGACGGCGGCGGACATCCTTGCGAATCGAAGCGTGGAGGAGATCGCCGACATCATTTACCTTTACGGCGAGGAAAGAGCGTCACGGCGAATAGCCAGACGCATCGTCGAACGCCGGGAAAGAGGTGAACCGGTGACGACCACCGGAGAACTGGCCAGATTGGTCGCCGGTGCTTTTCCCGGAAAACGACGTGAAAAGATACATCCGGCGACGCGAACGTTTCAGGCCCTGCGGATCGCGGTAAATAACGAGATCGAGATACTTGACCGGTTTTTATTGGATGCATTCGATCTTTTGACACCTGATGGCGTGCTTGCGGTCATCACGTTCCATTCGCTTGAGGATCGCATCGTAAAACAGCGGTTCCGCAAACTTACCGGAAGATGCGAATGTCCTCCCCGAATGCCGGTATGCGTCTGTGGGGCGGAAAAAAGGGGACGGTTGGCGGCCAAAAAGGCCATTGTACCCACAGACGAAGAGACAAGAAGCAATCCACGATCGCGAAGCGCGAAGCTTAGAGCGATAGTGCGGATCGACAACTGATATTTTAGCCGAAACGGCCTGTAATATACCTGGAGGAACACAAATGAGAAAACGAGCCAAGAATTCCGATGCCCGCGCGGCGTTTTACAAGGATTCGGGAATTTCCTGGGGATACCTTGTTTTGACGATCATCTGCGCGTGTGTGCTTGCCGCGGGCTTTTTTTTCGCCGCGTTGCAGCATTTTGCGACGATGGACATCGGCTTCAAAAATTCCAGCCTCCGCAAACAGGTCGAGGAACTGGAGGCGGAAAAACGCCGCCTGCTGCTTGCTCGTGAGATCGCTCTTTCGCCTTCAGAGATAGCAAAAACGGCCAGGAAACTTGGCTTTACCGATGCCGAAGGCCAGCCGCAGCCGGAACTGGCGGCCGCCAAAGACCGTGAACCTTCGCCCCGGCCCGAAACAGCAGTTCTTACCGATAGGATAGAGCGAGCATCGGTCGATGCGTCCGCTTCGACAAGGCCGAGAGTGGTTCCGGCAGCCGTTCGTGAAACTAAGGCCGTTGCTCCGGTTGAGAAAGTGAATGACAAGGCTGAAAAAGCGAGTGACAAAAAGGTACGCATGACAGCCGCGACGGAGCCAAAAACCTCGAAAACGGAAAAGGCCGCTCAGTCAAAACCAAAGACGGCAGTACGCAAGGAAAGTGTCGAGGTTGCCGACGGACGACCCAGACGCGTTTCCAGTGACAAGGTTCGCAAAGAACAGGCAACATCGGTTTTGACAGGGTTAAGGTGATCTGAGCATGGCGGCAACCATTCGACGCAAAAAAAAGAAAGACCACAGGCAGACGGCCTTTACGCGATTTATGATAATAATCGCGTTCTTTGTGCTGTGGATCGGCGGCATTGGCGCTCGGCTGGTCTATCTTCAGGTAAATCAGCATGATGAACTAAGGCAAAAGGCCGTCGGACAGCGACGTGATGTAAAGCAGACCAAACTTCTTCGCGGAACGATATACGACCGCAACGAGCGGGCTTTGGCGATGAGCGTAAAGGCAAAAACGCTCTATGCCGACCCGATGCGGATGGATGACATCAACGCCGCCGCAAAAGATCTGGCAAAGATCCTCAAAAAGAGCGAAAAGGAGCTTCGCGAACAGCTTGCTGACGCAAAGGAGGCCGAGCGTCGGTTCGTGCCGCTTGAAAAAGGGCTGGATACCGCTCGATCTGATGAGATAAACAAGGCTCTTGACCGTTCCGGCGTCCGCAAATCCGACCTGCCCAATTATCCCGGACTGCATTGGCGTGACGAGCAAAGGCGAAGTTATCCCCACGGAACGCTCGCTGCTCACGTGATCGGTTTTAGCGATGCGGCTGGTGTCGGACAGGCTGGCATCGAGCAGGCTCAGAACGTTGCACTTTACGGCGCAGTGATAAAGCGTCAGCAGGAGCGCGACCGGCTCGGGCGTGTTTATGATGAGGTGGTAACTGAAAAGGAACCGCCAAAGGATGTCATTCTCACCATTGATAACACGACGCAGTATTTTGTCGAACAGGCGCTTGAAAAAGCGGTAAAACAATCCAATGCCAAATCCGGCATGGTAGTAGTCCTGTCCAACAAAACGGGCGAAGTGCTGGCGATGGCGAATTATCCGACGTTCGACCCGAACGACCTCAGCACGATCACATCGGACAATCTAAGGAACAGCTCCATTCAAAGCATGTATTCGCCCGGATCGGTTTTTAAGCTGATCACATACAGCGCCGCCATCGAACGCAAATTGGCGCGGCCAGATGCCGAGATCGAGGCCGGGAACGGGACCATCAACGTCGGCAAGCGTGTTTTTAAGGATTCGCGGGCGCTCGGACGCATCACTTATACAAAGGCGATGGCAGTTTCCAGCAATGTCTGTGCGATAAAGACAAGCATGAAGGTCGGACGCGAAGGTTTTTATCAAACCGTCAGAGATTTCGGTTTTGGTGAACCGACAGGCGTCGGATTGCCCGCAGAGACCAGCGGGGTCGTTCGTTCTCCCGATAAATGGTTCGGCGATTCGCTCGCCTCGATGTCCATCGGCTACGAGATAGGTGTATCCGCTTTACAAATGGCGACCGCTTTTGCGACGATAGCAAATGACGGAGTCAAAATTCAGCCCCACGTAATCAAGGAAATTCGACAATCGGATGAGACCACTGTTTCAGTCACGCGCCCGGAGAAAAAAAGGGTTGTCAGTGTCGAAACAGCACGCCAGCTTCGTACAATGCTGCGTGAGGTCGTTGTCAGCGGCACGGGTAAAAAAGCCCGGATCGAAGGGTATTCGAGCGCCGGAAAGACCGGTACTGCGTGGAAATTTGACGAGGCCCTGAAGCGCGTCAACTCGGCAAAATATATATCGTCATTTATTGGATTTGCACCGGCGAACGACCCCGAAGTGACCATAGCGGTTGTTATGGATGAACCCAAGGTCGGCGGACGCGACGGCGGAAGCGTGGCGGCTCCGGTATTTAAGGAAATTGCCGAACAGGTGCTGCCGCATTTGAAGATAAAACCGGGCAGCGACGACGGTAACTTCCGTGAACCGCAAGAGGAAGAGCCGGAATTTGACCTGGTCGAGATAGTAGGCAACGGAGAAGAGATCTCTCCTTTCGGCAAAACCGAGAACGCAGAAGAAATTGCCGACAACAGCAGTGAAGAAAAGCCGAAAGGTGGAGAAAAACTGGCGGTGCGTGAACCGAAACGGGAAGAAAAGAAGGAAAAGGTTCCGCAAAAGCCCGCCGCAAAGGACAACGGAGCGACAGGCCCGCGGCCCGTGCCAAAAGCGGCAAAACAAGAACCGGCAGGAACAACGAGAAAAAGAATTGAAACTAAGCAGCGCAATTGAATACATGAGCGGCTCAGCCCCCAACATGGCCCCCGCCTTGACCCAAAGAGAAGTCGATACTTTCGTTATCGACTCTCGCGAGGTTCGGGCGGGTGACGTGTTCTTTGCGTTGTCCCAACCCGAATACCGAAACAACGGTTTCAACGGTGAGTTTGAAGATTCGACCAAATATGCCGAAGCGGCCCTCTCGGCGGGAGCGGCGGCGTGTGTTCTAAGGCGCGACAGATCTTTGGAACACAAGGCGCTTGAAAACCATGCCGATCGGCTCATCTTTTCCGATGATGTCATCGCGTCGCTTCAGGGCCTTGCTCACGGTGTTTACAAGGAATGGAACGGCCCCGTGGTTGCCATCACGGGCAGTGCCGGAAAGACCACCGCAAAGGAACTGACCGCCGAGGTCCTGGCATTTGCGGGAAAGAAGGTCCTCAAAAATGTAAAGAACTATAACAATGGCCTCGGCCATCCGCTTACGGTTCTGAATCTTGCCAAAGATCCGGGTTACGATGTCGCGGTGCTGGAAATGGGAATGTCAACGCCGCTGCACGAGATCGAAAGGCTCTGTCGCATCACGCCGCCCGATGTTTCCGTTGTTCTGAACGTTCTGCCGGTGCATCTGGAGCATTTGGGCAGTATCGAAAATGTAGCCGCCGCAAAATCGGAGATCGTGACCGGTATGAAGCCGGACGGAACGGCCGTGCTTAACATTGACGATCCGCGTGTGGCGGCTATGGCGGCATTATCGCCGGGAAAAGCGATCACTTTCGGTCTTGGCGGAGATGCGAACGTATCCGCCTCGAATATCGTTTCAAAAGGTTTTGGAATGACCGAATTTTTGCTTTCCTGTCCTGACGGAACTGCAAACGTGAGATTTAATCTGAGCGGCCGTCATAATATCCTCAACGCGCTTGCCGCCGCAGCGGTCGGGACGGTATTCGACATCCCCGTCGAACGCATTGCCGGAGCGTTGGAAAATGCCGCTCCGCCGCCTCAACGCGGCGAGGTTCTGCGTTTCAGGAAAGGATTTGTCGTTGTAAACGATTCGTATAATTCAAACCCCGATGCTCTGATCTCTATGGCACGGACGCTGGTCGAGGACAGTCCCGCCGGATCGCGCAAGATAGTTGTCGCGGGCGAGATGCTCGAACTCGGGCCTGATTCGGAGCGGATACATTTTGAGACCGGACAAACTCTCGGTTCTATTGGAATAGATGAACTGATAGGCGTTCGCGGCCACGCCGAGTCGATGGTTGCGGGGGCAAGATCGGCAGGGCTGGCTGCGGCGTTGTTCGCTCCCGATTCCGGTTCCGCCGCAAAAATGCTTTTGCCGATGGTAAAAAGCGGCGATGCGATATTGGTAAAAGGTTCGCGCGGTGTGCGGACAGAAAGTGTTGTTGAGGAACTGCTGGCAAATTTTGACTTGGAGGGTGAGGCGGCCGCAAATATCCGGTGATGTTGTGACGCGGATAGTGTGACGCGATAAAAGCCAATGCTCTATTACCTCTTGTATCAGATCATTTTCCGACAGTATGGTGCCGGAAGCGAGTCCATATTGTTCAAGGGGCTGAACGTGTTTCAGTACGTGACCTTTCGCACGGCCTGGGCAACGATCACGTCACTGCTGCTGACATTGTTCCTTGGAAATTGGGTGATAGGAAAGCTGACGGCGCTAAAGGTCGGACAGGAGATACGCGAGGAACTTTCCGCCGAACACCATGCGAAAAAAGGGACGCCGACAATGGGCGGCGTGCTTATCATCGGCACGGTGATAATCTCAACGCTTTTATGGGCGCGGCTGGACAATCTGTTCCTTTGGCTTGCACTGGCCGCGACAACGCTTTTTGCGGCTATCGGTTTTGCGGATGATTACATAAAGATCGTCAAAAAAAGAAGCCTCGGCCTGACCGGAAAACAAAAACTGGCAGGACAGCTTATAACCGCATTGGGTGTTTGGACGGTGCTTTATTTTTTTACTAACTATGTGTGGAAGCTGAGCATTCCGTTCTTTAAATCGACTGTTGAAACTGATGTGGCGTATGTCGGCCCGTGGGTCTATCTCATTTTTATAGTGTTCGTCCTGCTCGGTTCGTCCAACGCGGTGAACCTGACCGACGGACTGGACGGACTGGCGACCAGCGTGACCTTTATCGCAATGGCCGCGCTCACCACGCTGACCTATGTGTCCAGCGACAAACGTTGGGCGGATTATCTTGACCTTGCGCACAATCCATCGTCGGGTGAGCTTACCGTTTTTTGCGGAGCGATGGTCGGAGCCAGTCTTGGGTTCCTGTGGTATAACGCGCCGCCCGCCGAGGTCTTTATGGGCGATGTCGGTTCACTTGCCATCGGCGGTGCATTAGGCACTGTCGCCATTTTGACGAAACAGGAATTTTTGCTTCCGTTCATCGGCGGCATATTCATCATCGAGGCCATTTCCGTGATGATGCAGGTCGGATATTTCAAATTCACGCGTAAAACAACCGGCGTCGGCAAGCGCATATTTTTACAGGCTCCGCTGCATCACCATTTCCAGCTTTCGGGCTGGAAGGAGCCAAAGATAGTTTTCAGGTTTGTCATCGTTGCCATTTTGTTTGCACTGCTGAGTTTGCTGACGGTGAAATTGCGTTAAAGCCAAAAGGCCGAGGTTTTTGAGTTTTTTTCATGCAGATCGAAGGAAGAAAAATACTTGTCCTGGGAGCGGGAAGATCCGGCACGGCCTCCGCCCGGTTTGCTGCCGAACGCGGCGGCACGGTTGCCCTGTACGACAAAAAGCCCGTCGAGGAATGGTCTGATGAGGCACGGTCTTTGAAAACTTCGCACAATGTCGGGCTGATGTCGGGCCAGATACCTTCGTGGCTTTTGGATCAGATCGATCTTGTGGTGATCTCGCCGGGAATACCGACAAATTCCGTCCCTGCACGATACGTTGACCGCAAGGACGGCGAAGTGATCGGCGAGGTGGAACTTGCTTACCGTTTTCTTAAAGGCCGTATGATCGGCATAACCGGCTCCAACGGCAAAACGACAACGACGACTTTGGTCGGTCAAATATTGAAAGATGCCGGTATTGATGTTTTGGTCGGCGGCAATATCGGAACGCCGCTGCTTAGCCTGGTCGAATCGGCAAATGAAGACACCTGGGTCGTCACGGAACTGTCTAGCTTTCAGCTTGAGACAATAGTCGATCTTCGGCCAAGAATAGCCGCGTGTCTGAACGTTACGCCGAACCACATGGACAGATACGATCTGTTCTCTGATTACGCCGCCGCGAAGCACAGGATATTTCTGAACCAGGCCGATGAGGATCTGGCGATGCTGAACGCGGACGACGCCGTGACATCGACGTGGGCCAAAGGATTAAAGGCCCATGTAACGTTCTTCAGCGTTCAAAAAGAATTGGAAGAAGGCTTGTTCCTTCGCGGCAATGAACTGGTCTGCCGCGCGAGAGGCAGCGAAAAGGTGCTTGCAAACCGCGATGACATATTGCTTCGCGGACTGCACAACGTTGAGAATGTTCTGGCGGCGTTCGCCATAAGCTTGGCGTGCGGCGTGTCGCCCGATTCGATGAGGGAAACGGTCCGAAGATTCAAAGGCGTTGAGCATCGGATGGAATTTGTGGCACAGATAAATGATGTCAGTTATTACAACGATTCAAAGGCAACATCTGTTGACGCCGCGTTGAAAGCCCTCGAAGCCCTCAGCGAAAGCGAAGGGAAAACGGTGCTGCTGTTGGGCGGACGCGGAAAGAACGCTCCTTATGCTCCGCTGATCCCGCTGATCGGATCGACCGTCAGGGCGTTGGTGGTTTACGGTGAGGACGGCGACAACATCGCATCGCAGCTAAAAGGGATGTCGGAGATAATCCGGGCAGGGTCGATGACCGAAGCGGTCAAATTCGCGGCAGAGGCTGCCAAACCGGGCGATAAGGTGCTGCTGGCACCGGCATGTGCAAGTTTTGATATGTTCAAGAGTTTTGAGGAACGCGGCGATTCGTTCAGAAAAGCCGTCACTGACCTTACAGAAGCGGAGGCAGTGTCAGGACGCGGCTGATATATGGCAATGAAGTCTAAAGAAGCTCGAATGGATTGGCTTATGTTCGCTATAGCCGCGGTACTCGCGGTTTTCGGGACGATGATGGTCTATAGCGCTTCCGCGATGATCGCTTATCGCGAGACCGCCGGTGAATCGCAGTTCACATATTTTTACAAACAGGCGGCGTTTACGGCGCTCGGGCTTGTCCTGATGTACGTGATCAGCCGCATCGATCACCGCCTTTATAACAACCGGATCGTTGTCGGCCTTGTTCTTCTGGTCACATTCGGATGTCTCATCGCTGTCTTTGGCTTTAACGAGATAAACGGCGCTCAAAGGTGGATACGCTTCGGTTCTTTTTCGCTTCAGCCGTCTGAGATGGCAAAGATCGCCCTGCCGCTTTTCCTTGCCTATTATCTGGCAAACAGAGAAGGGAAGATGAGCGACATCGTCGGGACGGTACTGCCGTGCTGTGCGGTTGCCGCTTTTCTGATGGGGCTTGTCTTTTTTGAACCCGATCTGGGAACGGCCCTGGTACTCGCGGCAATTTTTGCCGCTGTGTTCTTTGCCGCCGGAGCAAGCATGGTGCATGTCGGCGCTCTCGCGGCGATAGCCGTTCCGCTGGTAGGCGGGGCGTTGATATTTGCTCCGTGGCGTATGCGGCGGCTGGCGGCGTTTGTCGATCCCTGTAACCCTGAAAACGCGGCCGATGCCGGCTATCAGGTATGCCAGTCGCTTTACGCCATCGGGTCGGGCGGCATTTTGGGAGAAGGTTTTGCAAAAGGCCAGCAAAAACTCTTCTATTTGCCATATCCTTATTCAGGTTTTATATTTTCTGTCGTCGGGGAAGAGTTGGGGCTTGCGGGAACGCTGGCCGTTGTTGTCGCTTTCGCATTTTTGTTGTGGCGAGGAGCAAGGGCCGCGATGAACGCTCCGGACCGGTTCGGGACGCTTCTCGGGATAGGAATAATCACGGGAATAACCGTTCAGGCATTGTTCAACATAAGCGTTGTCACATCATTGCTTCCGGCAAAGGGAATTCCGCTGCCGTTCATTTCCTATGGCGGATCGTCAGTTATGGTCACGCTGGCGGCGGTCGGGATCTTACTTAATATCTCCAAATACCGGTCATCTGCCGGTGCGGAGAAAAAATCGGCTGCCGTTCATCGCCGAAAAGGAAAAGCAGGTTTACGATAAGGACTCTGATGAAGGTTTTGATAGCGGCCGGCGGGACCGGCGGACACATATATCCGGGAATCGCCGTGGCAAACGAACTGCTGCGGCGTAATGAGGAGAACGAGGTGCTGTTCGTGGGAACGGCGCGTGGCCTCGAGACCCGGATCGTGCCTGAGAACGGCTATCAGCTTTCTTTGATAAACAGCGCCGGGCTAAAAAGCGTCGGCTTTGTCGGTAAATTAAAGGGCTTGTCGGTTCTGCCAAGAAGTTTTATCGAGGCCCGGCAGATCATAAAGCAGTTCAGGCCGCACGTTGTGGTCGGAGCAGGCGGTTATGTTTCGGGGCCGGTTCTATTGATGGCGTCGATAATGGGAACCCCGACGCTGGTCATGGACTCGAACGCGCTGCCGGGTTTTACGAACCGAAAGCTCGCGCGATTTGCGGACAAAGCGGCGCTGACGTTCGAGGAAGCCATGCCATATTTTGGCGGCAAAGGCGTCGTGACCGGAAATCCCGTCCGGCAGGAGTTTTTTGAGATACCGGCAAAGCCGCGCGGAGAAAAGGCTCATATTCTCATCTTCGGCGGTTCGCAGGGAGCGCGTGCCATCAACAATGCTGTCGGCGACGCGTTGGAACCGCTGGCAGAATATGCGGACAGGCTTACGATAACGCATCAGACAGGTGAGGCGGATTTTGAAAAGTTTCGCGAGATATACAACCGTTCCGCTTTTCCTGATGCTGACGTGCGGCCGTTCATATCTGATATGTATGTCGAGTTTGGCAAGGCCGATCTGGTGATCTGCCGGGCAGGAGCGACAACCTGTTCGGAACTGGCGGCGGCGGGCAGGGCGGCGATAATGATACCGCTGCCGACGGCGGCAGACGATCATCAGAGAAAGAATGCCGAAGCCCGCGAAAAGGCAGGTGCGGCAAAGATGCTGCTGCAACGCGATATGAACGGAGCGACGCTGGCAGCGGCGATCACCGAACTTATCGACAATGCGGAAAAACTGTCCGAAATGGGAAGCTCGGCAAGAAAATTATCAAGGCCCGACGCGGCGGAAAGAGCGGCGGATCTGATAGAGGAACTTAGAAATAATGTTTAGGAACGTAAAACGTATCCATTTTATCGGCGTTGGCGGCATCGGCATGAGCGGCATCGCCGAGGTTTTGGCGAATTTGGGATTTGAGGTCTCCGGTTCCGACATTCGCCGTTCAAACAACACCGACCGGCTTGAGAAATTGTACGGGATACGCATTTACGAGGGTCATCAGGCCGAGAATGTCGGGGACGCACAGGTAGTCGTATATTCATCTGCCGTTCGCGATGATAATCCCGAGGTCGTCGAAGCAAAAAAGAAAGGAATTCCCGTTATCCCGAGGGCCGAGATGCTCGCCGAACTGATGGTGCTGAAGCCTTATGCCGTGGCGGTGTCGGGAACGCACGGTAAGACCTCGACGACCTCGATGGTCGCGACGATATTGAAGCACGGCGGAGTCGATCCGACGACCGTTGTCGGCGGCGTTGTTGAGACCTTAGGGTCAAACGCACAGGTCGGAAGCTCCGAATGGTTCGTGACCGAGGCTGATGAAAGCGACCGGTCATTTCTGATGCTTTATCCGACTATCGCCGTCGTCACGAACATCGACAAGGAACACATGGAATCCTACAAAGGCATGGACGACGTGGTTCAGTGCTTTACCGATTTTGTGAATAAGGTGCCGTTTTTCGGCTCGGCAGTTATTTGCCTGGATGATCCGAATGTGCAGCTGATAATCCCGAAAATAAAACGTCGCCGCGTGACATACGGCCTGACGGCCCAGGCGGATGTTTCCGCTCATAATATCGCCTATAACGAAGGATTCGGTTCCACGTTCACCGTTTGGCGCGGTACAGAAGTGCTGGGCGACGTGCGGCTTTCCGTTCCCGGACAGCACAATGTCTATAACGCGCTCGCGGCAACGGCCGTAGCTTTGGAACTGGAGATCCCGTTCGATAAGATCGCTGAGGCGTTTGCCGGATTTAAGAACGCGAACAGGAGATTTCAGGCAAAAGGCGCGGCCAACGGTGTTCTGGTCGTTGATGATTCCGGCCATCATCCGACCGAGATACTGGCGACGCTTTCCGCCGCAAAGAACGGAGCGGCAGGAAGGCGCACCGTCGTCGTTTTTCAGCCTCACCGGTATTCCAGAACCAGGGAACTGATGGACGAGTTCGCACTGGCGTTCAATAACGCGGACGTGCTTTATGTGCTGGATATTTATCCGGCAAGCGAAGAACCGATCGAAGGCATAACGGCTGAGGCTCTGACTGAGAACATAAAAAAATACGGCCACAAGGACGTTACATATATAGGCGAACTCGACACAGCGGCTGAAATAGTGTCGGAAGTGTTAAAAGAAGGCGACATCGTCATCACGCTCGGCGCGGGAAATGTGACGCGGCTTTCGGATGAAATATTGGAAAAGCTAAAGGAGAAACGGTAAAGGGAATAAACGATCTCGCATGAGTGCAAAGACTAAAAAAAGATCATCAGTAAAACACGCTGTGCGGCCCGCGCGGCGAAAACGCCCCGCTACGTCCAAAAGGTCATCTCGCGGCTTTTTGGGGATTGTCAGCAAGAATGTTGCTCCGCTGCTTTTGAGCGGGTGCATAATCTTCTGTCTCGCGGTCATAATATTTCTTGGGTATCGCTCGGTAACGGCATCTGATTTTTTTGAACTGACGCGGGTCGAGATACGCGGGGCCAACAGGACGCAGGCCGATCTGGTCGAACGCATCGTAACCGCACAGAGCGAAAGAACGGGTGTGTGGAACGCCGACCTGCTGGAAATAAAGGCGAGGATAGAAAAGCAGCCGTTTGTCCGCTCGGCGACCGTTTCAAGGGTTTTGCCTGACCGCATCCGTGTGCAGATCTTTGAACACGAGCCGAAAGCTCTTGTAAAGCTAAAGGACGGAAATTATCTGGCCGGTTCAGGCGGCGAAATACTTGCGATAGCCGACAAGCCTGAAGAAAGCCTGCCGTTCGTTCTGTCAGGATGGGACGAGGGCAAGTCAGAAAGAACGGACAAGGAAAACGCCGCGCGGGTTGAGATGTATCAGGCGATGCTTGCCGATTGGTCGGCACACGGCATCATCGACCGGGTCGAATACGTCGATCTTGCGTCGGTGCGCGACCCGCGTGTGATGGTCGTCGATTCGGGAAACACGGTCTCGATCTCGGTCGGCAGGGAAAATTTTGGCGAGAACCTGAGCCGGGGCCTGAAGGCCATTGCGGGCAAGGGAAATATTTTTAAGGGAGTGGAGCTTATCGGGGCGCGGATGATGCTCTCTCCGCGTGAGCCGTCCAGAACGGCAGAGCCGGCGCAATGATATTGCTATGAAAAACGACATACATTCCATTGGCCTTGATGTTGGGACAAGCCGTGTGCGGTGCGTCATCGGCGAAGCCGCCGAGGACGGACGGATGAATATCGTGGGCATAGGCAGCTGCGATTCCAAGGGGTTGAGGCGAGGCATCGTCACCGGCGCCGAGGCCGCCGCCGAAGCCATCAGGAAAGCCGTCAGCGAGGCCGAACGCGTCAGCGGGCTTGAGGCACGCGCCGTCACCGTAAATCTTTCCGGTGAGCATTTTCGCGGTGAGAATAAAAGCGGTGTCGTCGCCGTTGCCGGAGCGGGGCGAGAGATTGCCCGCGATGACGTTGACCGGGCGCTCGAATCTGCAAGCGCGGTCCAACTGCCTGCCGGATGGGAAGTTTTCGACCGCCTGCCGCAGGAATTCATCATCGACGGACAGGACGGCATTACCGAACCGATAGGAATGAGCGGTTCACGGCTTGAGGCCCTGGTGCATATCGTGACGGGGCCGAGCGCGGGACGACAGAATCTGGAAAAGGCGGTTCGGCGTGCCGGCCTGAGCGTGGAGACAATGGTGCTGGAGCCTGTCGCAGCCGCAGAATCTTCGTTGACGGACGATGACCGCGAATACGGCTGTGCTCTGGTCAACATCGGTTCTGAGATAACAAGCCTGATGATCTTTGGCCGGGGAGCGGTTCAGCATACCGCGGTCTTTCCTTTTGGCGGACTGCATTTTACAAAGGACATTGCCGTCGGGCTTCGCGTTTCGATGCAGGAGGCGACAAAGATCAAGCATCGTTACGGATGTGTCGCGTCGTTTCTTATGGACGATGATGAGCGTTCGCAGACGATGGAGATCGTTCCCGTCGGCAGGAGCGAAACGCGTGGGCTTTCAAAAGAGATCCTCTGTGACATCATGCAGCCGAGAGCGATCGAGCTATTGCAGCACATTGCCCGCGAGGTTGCCGGAACCCGCGCCCAGATGCCGAGCGGTGTGGTTTTGACCGGCGGCGGAGCGATACCGCGCGGCATGGTCGAGATAGCGGAACAGGTTTTCGATTCGCCCAGCCGGACAGGCTTTCCGGAACGTCAGTATATCGGCGGGCTGACCGACGGCATCGAAGGGCCGGATTGGACGGTCGCCTGCGGCCTGGCGCTTTCGTCCATGCGCTCGCAGTTGCGCGAAATGAATAACGGCGACCGGTCAACTTCGGGAAGAATGGCGGCGTGGTTCGAAAATTTTCGCGAAAAATTCCGTTAAAGGAAGCGTGGTGACTGGATTTTTACCACAAATCATTGTATGCTTTTTCGCCATCAGCACAATATCTTGTTGATAACGAAATCTGATCATTTGATAATGGAACTTAGTTTCTTGGCGGATCGTTCGAGAAGTTTTCGGGCGCCGAATGTTTGGAAGGACTTAATAAATGAATAGCAGCGGAATCAAAATGTTTCTTGACGAGCCACCGATAACGGGTGCTCGGATCAAGGTTATCGGAGTTGGAGGCGGCGGCGGCAACGCGGTCAACAGGATGATCGAGGAGGGCATAAAGGGCGTCGAGTTCATTGTCGCCAACACCGATCTTCAGGCCCTCAATGCGTCAAAGGCCCCGATAAAGATACAGCTTGGCGGACGGTCAACGCGCGGACTGGGAGCAGGTTCAAATCCGGATGTCGGGCGTGAAGCGGCGCTTGAGGATCATGAAAAACTGCTGGACGTGCTTGAAGGGTCGGACATGGTTTTTGTCACCGCCGGACTCGGCGGCGGCACTGGCACCGGAGCGGCTCCGGTCGTGGCATCGCTCGCCATCGAACTGGGAGCGCTGACCGTAGGTGTCGTGACAAAGCCGTTCGGCGTCGAAGGCAAAAAGCGCATGGCACAGGCCGAACGAGGGCTGGCGGAACTTCGCGGCTGTGTTGACACGATCATCACGATACCAAATTCCAAACTTCGCGAAGTGGAAGAGAACATCACCCTAATGGATGCTTTCAGACGCGCCGATGACATTCTGCTTCAGGCCGTGCAGGGCATTACTGACCTCATCACGACGCCGGGCATCATAAATCTGGACTTTGCCGATGTCACAACCGTCATGAGAAACAAGGGTGTTGCCCTGATGGGCATTGGGGCCGCGAGCGGCGCCGATGCTACGTCAAAAGCGATGCGTGCGGCGCTCGATTACAAGCTGCTCGAGGAAAATTCCATTACCGGAGCCAAAGCCGCTCTTATCAACGTCACGGGAAGCGCAAATATGCCGTTGGGCGAGATAGAGGATGCCATCGGCATGATCGAAAGCGAAGCGGACGACAACGCCGACATCATCTGGGGCAATGTCATCCGTGAGGACATTGGCGACGAGATACGCGTTACGGTCATCGCGACCGGTTTTGATACCGCCGCTCAATCGCAAATGCCTGTGCCGCGTCCGCTTGAAATGCCTGCTGTCGTAAATGGCGGCCCGGCCCCGATATTTCCGGTGTCCGAGCCAAGACACGAAGAGGACCTGGACGTTCCGACATTTATCCGCAGGCAGGCTGACTGATATGCATCGCAAGTTAGGTATGCCGGGCTGATGATATGCGGTCCGGCATTTTGCTTTTTATAGAGAAGTCATGTTATCCGCTTCTGACAGATCTTTGCCCCGTATCGGCATTACCCTCGGCGATCCCGCGGGCATCGGCCCTGAGATCATCATAAGGTCGCTTGCTGACGATGAATTACGAGGGCAATGCCGGCCGTTGATCATCGGAAACATGGTTCATCTGAAACGCGTTGCTGAAAGGCTTGGTTCAGAACTGAGATTTGTCGATCCCGGAACCGCAACGGAAAACAATGAGGTCGAGGTTTTTGATCTTGCGGATCTGGATCATGAAAACCTGAGATATGGCGAAGAGTCAGAGATGACAGGACGGGCTTCGGCCCGGTACATCGAAAAGGCCGTCGATCTGTGGAAAAGCGGTGACATTGACGCAATAGCAACCGCCCCGATCAGCAAAAATGCTCTTAAATTAGCAGGATATAATTATCCCGGACATACGGAGTTTCTGGCGGAACTGACCGGCACAAAAGAGTTCGCGATGAGTTTTTTTGGCGGCGACCTTCGCGTGGTTCTGGTTTCCACACATCTGCCGCTTCGCGAGGCTCTGGAAAGAGTGACGAAGGACGCGCTGGTTCGCCTGATCCGTTTCTCAGACGGGCAATTTGGACGGCTATTGGGTCGTAAGGTAAAGATCGCCGTTGCCGGACTGAATCCGCACGCGTCAGAGGGCGGAATGTTCGGATCGGAAGAAGCTGAGAGGATCGCGCCTGCCGTGGAGAAATGCCGCAGCGAGGGCATTGACGTTTCAGGGCCGTATTCGCCCGATACGATCTTTTTGCGAGGCCACAAAGGCGAGTTTGATGTGGTCGTTGCGTGTTATCATGATCAGGCGACCATTGCCGTAAAATCTCTCTCATTCGGCTCGGCTGTGAACGTGACGCTGGGGCTTCCGCTGATACGGACATCGGTCGATCATGGCACGGCGTTCGACATTGCCGGAAAATTTATCGCTGACGGTTCAAGCATGGCTGCGGCGATCAGACTTGCCGGGGAATTGGCCGAGTTGAGGAAAAAGGCATAAAAGGGAAAAACCTTGACGCGTAAAGCTATTAGGTGATAGGTTTTGTGGCTATAATCTGTTATACATCTGTTTTGGGAGAATTA
>CAZOXY010000074.1:0-1302 GCA_964583955.1 uncultured Chloracidobacterium sp.
GACTATATCTTTCCGGCGATGCACCAGATACGCAACGAGGTTGCCGTGATGCGCTGGCGGAGCGACGGCGACTCATCATGTCCGATGGTCATGCGTGTTCCCGTCGGCGGCTATCTGAAAGGCGGAGCGGTTTACCATTCGCAATCCGGCACGACGCTGTTTGCCCATACGCCCGGACTTCGCATCGTTTACCCGTCAAACGCTCTGGACGCAAACGGACTTTTGCGGACGGCCATCCGCTGTGACGATCCGGTGATGTTCCTTGAACACAAACATCTTTACCGACAGGTCTATAACAAATCGCAGTATCCGCCAAAGGATTTCATGATCCCGTTCGGAAAGGCAAAGACCGTCCGTGAGGGCAGCGACGTTACCATCGTGACGTTCGGAGCACTGGTCGAACGGTCAAATCAGGCGGCAAAGCGCCTTGAGCAGCAGGGCGTTTCGGTCGAGATCATCGATCTTCGCACTCTGGTTCCCTACGATTGGGAAGCCATTGCTGAGTCCGTTAAAAAGACCTCGCGGGTAGTTGTCGCTCACGAAGACCCGCTTTCATACGGTTACGGTGCCGAGATAGCAGCCCGCATCTCGGACGAACTTTTTGAATATCTGGACGCTCCGGTCAAACGTGTGGGCGCAACCGACACATTTGTCGCATACGCCCCGCAGGTCGAGGACTTCATCCTGCCGCAGAGCGAAGATGTTGAAAAGGCCGTTCAGGAATTGGTGAAGTATTAGGAAAATTTGCCGCAGACGAACGCGGATGTCACAGAAACAGAGCTTTTTTGTTCTTTCTTCGGTTATTTCGGTTTTTCTGCGGCTTTACTTTCCGTGTCTCATCATAGCCGTTATTTCCCATTCTGATCTGAACATTATCCTTGATAAGTGCGTAATAATGTTAAAATATGCACAGGATGGTGTTTCTGACAGCTAAAAAGTATTTGCCGGGTGCTATTTTTCTGACGGCCTTTTTGGCCGTGCCTGTATTTTCTCAACAGGATGAGCCGGTGATCGTGCGTCCGGGAGCGCCGGGCCAGCCGACTAAACAGCTTCCCCCATCAACCAGAGCCACGTTACCCGAACTTTCCGCAAAGGACGTGGAGTTCATGCAGGGCATGATAATGCATCACGCCCAGGCCGTAGAGATGACGGCGCTGATCGCATCACGAACCGATAACAGGGAAATACGCCTTTTGGGAGCGCGCATCAGCCAGTCGGAGCGATCGAACGTGGCGCGCCATTCGGTGAGCGAGAAGTCCCAGTCGGTCCGGACGCCGGGGTTGTCCATGGCCTCGATCATGT
>CAZOXY010000074.1:1312-16305 GCA_964583955.1 uncultured Chloracidobacterium sp.
CGCGCATCAGCCAGTCACAGTCGGACGAGATGGAATTTATGATGCGATGGCTCAAGATCAGGGGCGAACCGATCACTATGCCCGCAAAAACTGGTTCGCACGCTCACGGTTCCGCCGCTGCCGACCATCACATGATGCCCGGAATGCTCTCACAGGCACAAATGGAAGACCTCAGATTGGCCAGAGGCGCCGAATTTGACAGGTTGTTCCTTCAGGGAATGATCCAGCATCACTTAGGCGCTCTTGTCATGGTCAATGACCTTTTTGATACTTCCGGCGCGGGACAGGATGCAGAACTGTTCAATTTTGCGACCGATGTGGACAGCGGCCAGCGTGCCGAGATCAATATAATGAGAACCTTGCTTGGAGAAAAACCGTAAACACAAGATCATGAAGAGTTCAACCACCAATTTTTTACGCGCTATCGTAGCCGCATTTTCGTTAAGCCTGCTTTTTGCTATGGGGGTATTTGCACAAGACTCGAACGGCGGAAACCCGTTTGGGCTGGAAAAAGCTCCGCCTCTTCCGGCCGGAATGACCGGATCTGACGCAAACGACCCGAGGGCAAAACTGAAACCGGGCCTTTTTGATGCCGGCGAAATATCTTTTGGGATGAAGCACATCTCGCTGCTGAAAAAGCCGGACGCGTTCGACCTCGGTGTCGATCCGAACGATCCCAGAGTTGACAAGGCCCTGACATCGCTTGGTATTCCAAATGCAGCGATGATCCCCGCCGCCATTAAAATGCCGATAGCCGGACTTGCTTTGGCAAATTCCGACATGGCCTTTCAGGGAGATCACCTTTTCCTCGGCAATTTTTACGGTATAAATATTTACGACATTTCAGACGCGGCGAACGCGAAACTCGTGACGTCGATGCTGTGTCCCGGCGGCCAGGGAGATGTGTCGGTCTATAAGAACCTGATGTTCATGTCGGTTGAGATGCCCAATGGCCGTCTGGATTGCGGAACGGAAGGCTTTCCTGTTTCGGCCCAGTCCGGACAGATGGGCGGGCCGCCCGCCGCCAGCAAAGACAGGTTTCGCGGCGTTCGCATCTTTGATATTTCAGACATCCGCAACCCGAAACAGGTAGCGGCGATCCAATCGTGCCGGGGTTCTCATACACATACGGTGGTTCCCGATCCTGCCGATAAGAACAACATTTACGTTTATATCTCAGGGACATCATTTGTAAGGCAGGACGAAGAGTTGGCCGGATGCTCCGGCGGTCCGGCGGACAAGGATCCCGCAACGGCGCTGTTCAGGATAGACATCATCAAAGTTCCGCTGGCTTCGCCGGAGGATTCCAAAATAGTTTCCAGCCCAAGGATTTTCGGTGACGAGACAGGCAAGATCAACGCGTTGACCGATGGCGGCTCTCACCAAAATGAGGGCAGGCCGCAGGAAACCGATCAGTGCCACGATATAACCGTCTATTCCGAGATAGGCCTTGCGGCAGGTGCGTGCGCGGGCAATGGCATTTTGCTTGATATAAAAGATCCGGCAAATCCAAAGCGCATCGAATCAGTGAACGACCCTAATTATGCCTACTGGCATTCGGCATCCTTCTCTAACGACGGGAGCAAGGTCGTCTATACCGACGAATGGGGCGGCGGAATGGGAGCGCGGTGCCGCGAGACCGACCCGAATAAATGGGGCGCAAATGCGATATTTCGTTTGAAGGACAACAAGCTGGAGTTCGGCAATTACTACAAGCTCCCGGCGGCTCAGACCTCAGCCGAGAACTGCGTTGCCCACAACGGTTCGCTAGTTCCTGTTCCAGGACGCGACATCAAGGTGCAGGCATGGTATCAGGGCGGAATTTCGGGCATGGATTTCACCGACCCGAACAATCCGGTAGAGATCGCGTACTTTGACCGCGGCCCGATCAATCCTGATATGCTCATCATGGGCGGTTCGTGGTCAGCATATTGGTATAACGGAAAGGTCTATTCCTCAGAGATAGCACGCGGTTTGGACATACTTGAACTCACTCCGACCAAATTCCTTACTCAGAACGAGATCGACGCGGCCAAGGCGGTTCATGTAAACGAACTGAATGTTCAGAGCCAGGAACGGGTCGTGTGGCCAAAGACATTGGCCGTCGCAAAGGCCTATGTCGATCAGCTTGAGCGTTCAAAGGCTATGTCAACGGGCCAGATCAATTCGGTGCGAAAGGCGATCCAAAAGGCTGACAGTAATAAGCGAACCGAGAAGGATGCTGCGGGCCTGAAAAAACAAGCCGCCACGGTGAAAAAGGCAGTAAGCAAGACAAAGAACGAAGCGGATGTCAATCGCCTTCAGGCTTTGGCAGAGATACTGGAGCGGCCTGAGCTAAACTAAGTTTAATATCGGACTGTCAAGCCGTTGATCTGGTAAATTCCTTTGTCCAGGCGTTCGGCAAAACCTTCATCGACCAGTTCGTGATTTGCCTTGCCGGCGTCACGGCGTGAAAAGCCGAACTTGCCGGCCAGTTCACCAACCAATGTTCGCCCGCACATGCTCAGGTATGCGCGGGCGATCTCGCGCACGGCGTCTTCGCGTTTCATTTTTATACTCAATTCTTCGGGAAAACGCGCTTCGGCAAGTGTCCAGATGTAGGTAAATTTTGGCGTATAAACAACTTCCTGAGGAACAACCTTCATCCGCTTTTGCAGTTCGTCCATAGCCTTGGTAAGGTCGGCCTTGTTCTTGAAACCGCATGCCTCGCGGAGGTCACTGGTTGCCATTTCCCATTCTTTCCGCAGCACTTTCAAAACTGCCTGTGCCGGTTTTGACAATATTCCGGCTTCGCCGGTCTTTGAGCATCCCCAGACAGAATTAAAGGCAGGTATAAGCCTGCGGGAAACGAACATCGAGTGTCCCTTGTAGATCTTGCCGTAGTAAATGCGGCCGCGCGCAATGACTTCGTCTTTCAACACCCAAGCCGTGCTGGCTTCCGGATCTTTCTGCACATTCCGCGGCATGTGCGCATCGCGTCGGCCGCAAACCGCGATATAGACCGAGGGCATACGCTTTCTTTCATCGGTAAGCCCCAGGCAAAATCCGATATCATCGACCATCTTTTCAACGTCTTCGGCCGTTTTTATACGGAGCGAATCCTCGCGTCGCCATTTGCGGTCACGATACTGTTCGATCTCGTCGGTTATCTGCTGCATGTGACTATTTAAGCACAGAGACAAAAAGCTGAACAGACATCAAAAAGAAAAAGCTTTAGCCGCGAGGATGACATCATCCCGTGACCAAAGCCGGACGAATACCTCGCCCTGAGTCTCCGCCGTAAGCGGAGAGAACTGAAGGGTTGTTGAAATGCTGCCTAAATGTGAAATTATTGCTTCGCTGATCGAATCGGTGACGACGATTGTATCGTTATCGTGGAACCTGGCATCAGGCGGACATCGTCGCGGCCGGTGGCAATGACCGATCCCGCTCCGGCACCGCCGCCGATGATGGCGCCAAGGATCGCTCCTTTGCCGCCGCCGGCGATCGCTCCGATGACCGCTCCGATGCCGGCACCGATTCCTCCGCGTTTAGCGGTTTCCGTCGTTTGGCTGTCGCCCTGAACGGTACCCTCGGGGTTGATCTTTACTTCCTTGCCCGCATGGTCCTTTATACTGTGGATATAGCCTGAAAAATCGTATTCGCGGCCGTTTCTTAGCGTTATGCGTTCAAAGTTGAACGTCACGTTCGAGCGGCCTGAGACCTGGCCTGAGCGGCCGACGCCGGAGATATAGCCTTCGATGACGGCGCCGCGAAATTCATCAGGGCCTTGCACGGTCATTTTGAAGCGGTCGTTATTTTGAGAGATCTTTGTGTTTATCTCGTTGTCCAGCACAACGGAGATGATCTCGCCGTTCGGGATGATGAATTCGCCGATGCGCGGCTTGCTCAATGTCGGGTTCGGGTTGCTGCTGCCGACTCGGTCATCAGGGTCGTTGCTTGACCATGCGCCGTCATTGTCGTTGTTGGCGGCGTATGTGTCGTCAGTGTTCTCAATGCCGAGCCGTGCGACCTCGTCGCTTTTGTTGTAATGGCTGTCAACAAAAACGGTCTCGTCCAGATAGGGCGTTGTTATGCGCTTTGTAACCTTCATTCCGCCGTTACCGGTAGGTTCAAAGATGATGGTGTAATCCGTGTCGCCGCCGAGGCTCGAAACGGTCAGGCGGTCGCCGTTTAGCGTGGAGCGGACGCGAATGTTCCTGCCATCGGCTTGTTCCGACCTTTCGCGGCCGTCGGCAGCAAAGGTTATGGGATCGGCAAGGTTTGATGCCAGCGTCACATTTTCGCCGTTGATCTCTAAAGCTATCTGGTCGGGTGAGCTGAGCTTGCCCTCCAGGTCGCGTCTGTTCTCTGCCGAGAGCTGTATGCCGTCAATGATGTCTGCTGTGTCCTCGCTTCTGTTTTTGTCGAGGCTGTAAGTTCCGCTCATGCGGTGATAAGAGGCCGCAGGAATAGGCGAAGAATATGGTATGTCATCATTAGCGGACGTTCTTCCGCTCCAATCCGGTGTGACGCCGTATGAACCGGCAAGCCTGTTTATAAGGGAACGCACCTCGTCCCATGTGGATTCGATGCGGCGGCTCTGCGGATTTGCGTCCAGATATGCCGAAACGTCCTGTGCCGCGGCTACTATGCCGCTGATGTCCGTGCGGTTTTCGCGTTTGCGGTCAAGGTTGTCCGAAAACACCTTGACGGCCTCGCGGAGACGTTCCATGCTGCTGCCGGCGTCGTTTCGCGAATCGCGGTTTACAGATGAACTTCTCAGCCGTGCATCAAGCGCGAACGCAAAATCGTCGATCTTTGAATTAAGGCTGCGGAGCGTGTCGCGGGTCTCGCGTTCATTGCGACGCTGTGCGTCGGCAGTCGCGGCCGTGCTGAACAGGAGAAAGGCGAAAAGCGAAAGTATCGAAAGACGGTTAAAGTAACGTCGCATAATGACCTCTTTAATAAACACAGTAATGGAACGCGGCGATGTTCGCCACAAGTTAAGAAGCATATTCCGTACCAAACGTTGTTTTGTTTTGCCGGAGGCACAGCGTGAAAGACCGGACGTATGCTAAAATCACAGTATAAACAACGAAAACAGGAGATCGATCAGAGATGGCCGAAAATGAATACCGGGCAGAGGTGGTTTACGCTGGTGACGAATTCTTTATCGGAACAGCGCCCAGCGGACACGCACAAACCATTGATACAAAAGGAGATAGAAAAGCCGCACCGACGCCGATGGAGATGCTGCTGGTTTCGGTCGCGGGCTGTACGGCGGCGGATGTCATCTCTATCCTGAAGAAAAAGCGGCAGGATGTGACCGATTACCGCGTCGAGGTCGTGGGCGTCCGTGCCGACGATTTCCCACGCAAATACGTCAGTTTCAAGGTTCACCATATCGTGCATGGACGCGGCGTTTCGGAGAAGGCCGTCGCCGACGCCATTCAGCTTTCTGACGAAAAATACTGCTCCGTCGCCGCCACCGTCCGCCCAACCGCCGAGATAACAACGACATACGAGGTCATTGAAGTGTAAATGGTTGATTGTTAATTGTTGATAATTACAGAGGCCGGTCATTTTGGAACGCGGGCATCCTTGCCCGCCTGTTTCCTGAGGCTTTGCCTCACTACGCACTGCGGCACAGCCTCAAGAGAATGGGCAAACAGGCATTAAACACGGTCCGTTAGTATTCCCGAAAAGCCGATCTGGTAATATAATCAGGTCATGACAAAAGCCCTCAAATTTTCCGTTCTGATCGTTCTTTTGTTCTCAATTTCGACCGCCGGACAGGTTCCGGTCGCGACGCATATCGCGATCCTCAAGGCAGAGGATTCGCTGGATTATAACAAGGCAATAGAAGACCTGTTAAAAAGCCCGAACGAGGCTGTCAAAATTCGCGCGGTTTTGGCGGCGGGACGCATCGGGGACCGGGCCGCTACACGCCCGCTGACCTCTCTTTTGGAAAAAGAGAGGTCAGCGGGCGTACGTGCAATGGCCGCATTTGCCCTGGGCGAGATCGAGTCCATAGAGGCCGCCGCCGCCATACTCGCTGCCATCGGCGAAACCGCAAAGCCGCTGATGCCCGACGGGTCCGATGCCGTTGATCGCGGCAGATTGGTGGAAGCCGCAGGAAAGATCGCCGCCGCTAATCCCGATGACCCAAAGTCAAAGGAGCTTGCGCGGAGCATAATTTTTACGCTTGAGGCCGAATATCTGAAACGTGAACGCCGGAACAGGGAAACCGTGCTGCTCGCGCTTACCTCCGCTCTGCGGGCACGCCCGGAAGGCGCGGATGCGTCGGCGGCAAAATTTCTTGCCGACCCGGATGCCCGTATCCGCGCGGATGCCGCGAACACGCTCTCACGCCTTCGCGCAAAAAATGCGAATGCCGCGCTTCGCGCAATGTTGGTTTCAGATAAAGACCCCATCGCCCGTGCAAACGCCGCCCGCGCGCTCGGTGCCGCCGAGGACAAGGAAGCTCCTGATATTTTGATCGAGGCCGCCACAAAAGACGCCGACTCCCGCGTCCGCGTTTCGGCAATACGCTCGCTTGCTCAAGTAAATGATAAAAAAGCCATCGAGCCGCTCCTGAAACACGGCAATACATTGCTCACGGCTTTTAATAAATCCAAAAAATCGAATTTTGTCCCTACTGAAAAAAGTGAGCTTTTAGAACTTGCAACGGCACTCGGTCGAATCCTCGAAAATACTGATGACGAATCCGCCATAAATTTTCTAACGAGATTACGGATTGCGGACGAGATGACATCATCTGAAACTGAGACAGCATATGCACGAATTTCTCCGAAATCTTATTTGGATAAAGCAATTGAATTTATTACAACTTACAAAGGAGACAATTGGCGTTCATACTCAGCCGTGTTCCAAGGATTGTCAATTTTGGTCGCATTGGAACCTAATGAATCAAATACAAAAATAGACAGCCAAGCCAATTTTCTATTGCTTAAGTCAATTGAAGGCTGGATATGGACAGATAAAGCAAAAAGAGCAAAATCTAATTTCAGGTTTGCCGTTCCAAGTTTGATTAGAGCAATGGCTGCAAGTAAAAAAGGCCGTTTTGACGGCATATTGATACCTGTTTTGGATAGTGAAGACGATGTAATGATTCGGGCCGCGTCAGCGGAGCTTTTGGGTAATCACAGTACCTCTGTAACCAGCGTCGAGGCACTAATCGTGGCTTTCGCAAAGGCCCTGAGAATTGATAAGAATGATAATGATGCTCAACTTGCTATCATGAATGCTTTGTACAAACTGGACAAAAAGGCATCCGCCGGATCGTTGATAAGAGCGCTGAATTTTCCCGATCTACGAATAAGGCAAAAGGCATTTGAATTACTTTCAGATCCGGAATTGCAGAAAGAGGTTCCGGAGGTCAAGGAAGCCGTTGATCAAGCCCGTAGTAACATGATGGATAAAATGCTTCCGCATGGGGCGGAAATATTTCAGTTTTCAAATAGTGAGACAAAACTTGGGCAGGTTTTGAATACTGAGGCTGATTACCGCCGGGCCGTTTCACGGCGAAATGGGGCGGTGAAGGCGGTTCTGACGACGGAAAAAGGCACGTTCACGATCGACCTTTTGCCTGAGGACGCGCCGCTTACGGTGGATAACTTTATCAAGCTGGCAAATGCGAAGTATTTTGACGGGCTTGAGGTTCACCGCGTGGTGCCAAATTTTGTTATGCAGGACGGCGACCCGCTCGGCAACGGCAGCGGCGGGCCGGGCTGGTCGATCCGCTGTGAGGTCAACATGGTGCCTTACGAACGCGGCGTTGTCGGCATGGCGCTGAGCGGCAAACACACAGGCGGCTCGCAGTGGTTCGTGACGCATTCGCCGCAGCCGCATCTGGACGGCGGATATACGGTTTTCGGAAAAGTGAACGAAATCGATATGAAGGTCGTAGATAACATCGTCCGCGGAGATAAGATATTGACCGTGAGGATAGTTGGAAAATAATTAACCGCAGAGACGCGGAGTTAAGTCTATCCGCAAACCAAGAGGCTCCGTTTGGAAAACTCTGTGTCCTCTGTGGCTAAATGCTTATGCAGGAGATCAACCCGAGAACCCGAAAGGACATTGCCAGGGAAGAGCGCCGCGAGATAGAGATCGAGCAGGGGCTTGATAACCTTGCGCATTATCTGGACGGGTTGTTTCGCGTACCCGGCACAACGTGGCGGTTCGGGCTTGATTCGCTGATCGGGCTGGTGCCGAACGTCGGCGACACGATCACGTCATTTGCGTCGTTCTACATTCTGTTGGCGGGTGTTCGCTACGGCGTGCCAAAGATAACACTGCTGCGGATGGCGTTCAATATCGGGCTTGATTACGTTGTCGGGACGATACCTTTTCTCGGCGACGCATTTGATTTTTTCTGGAAATCGAACAAACAGAACATGGAGCTTATCCGCAGCCGGGCAACCGGCAAGGACAAAGGCACGACCTCTGATTACCTGTTCGTTTTTATAATTATCGGCGTTCTTATTCTGATCCTTCTGGGTTCCATCGCCATCAGCCTTTATGTTATCGGCTCGATATTCTGGGAAATATTCACCGGCAACATTTAGGTAGTGTTGACATTTTGTAGGGAGACGTGCCGGTAAAGGTTTTTTTGAACGCAGATCAGGCAGATCTAGCGGATAGGAGCGGATATGAAATTCTAAATTCGCTCGAATCTGCCCGATCCGCTTAATCCGTGTTCAAAAAAAATATCAAAATCGAAAATGTCAACAGAACCCAGTAAATAACAAAAAAAGAAAACCCCTCCGTCGTTTCAAGCGAAGGGGTTTTGCATTTTAAATGTACGATGCCTTTTTAGATAAAGGCAAAATCGTATTGTGCCTGATGGATGTGCGGATCGGCCGTCAGGTCAACGCTGCCGAGGTAAGCCTCGATCTCTTCCAGAACGGTACGCTCGGTGCTTCTGAGGGCTTTTGCCACTTCGGGATGTATCCGCAGCGTGGTCTGGCGAACGTCATCAAGCTCTTTTGAAAGCCTTCGAGCCTCTGCCAATATCTCGTAACAGGTCGTCTGCGGCGATTTTACCCAGCCCGCGCCTTCGCAATATTCACACGGAGCGCACATCGTGCGTTCCAGCGATTGTTTGACGCGTTTGCGGGTCATTATTATCAGCCCAAAATCATTGAACGACAGCACCTTTGTCGGAGATTTGTCGCTTGCCAATGCTTCCTGCAGGGCCTGTGAGACCTTGTGCCGGTTGCGGCGGTCTTCCATATCGATCAGGTCCAGCACGATAATGCCGCCCAGATCGCGAAGCCGTATCTGACGTGCGATCTCATCCACGGCTTCCATGTTGGTGCGCGTGATGGTGTCCTCAAGTCGGGCGTTGCCCTTGCCGACAAATTTTCCGGTGTTGACGTCAATGGCGACGAGGGCCTCGGTCTGATTGATGACCAGATAGCCGCCCGACCTCAGCCACACACGCGGTTTGAGCGCCTTGTCGATCTCTTCCTGAACGTTGTATGCCTCCAGGATCGGCGCCTCGCGCGTATAAAGCTTTACCCGATTTACCAGACGCGGCTGAATGCGGTTGATGAACTCGACCGTGCGGAGATATTCCTCCTCGCTGTCCACGCGGATTGCGCTAAATTCATCAGAAAGCTGATCTCGCAGCAGCCGCTGGACGATGTCCAGGTCCTGATGGACAATGGCGGGCGATTTTGCCTTTTCCGATGTCTTTTTGATATCCAGCCACGTGCGGACCAGATAACGCGCGTCCTGACGCAGGTCTTCTTCCGAAATGCCGATGCCCGCTGTGCGGACGATGAATCCGCCGGACGGAATGTCCTCCTCGGTGCGGATGCGCTGGATCAGTGTCCGCAGGCGTCCGCGTTCGTTAGCGGATTCGATCTTGCGCGACACGCCGAGGTGTTCGATGGTCGGCATATAGACCAGAAAACGGCCCGGCAGAGCGATGTGAGATGTGATGCGGGCGCCTTTTTTGGCGATCGGTTCCTTTGCTATCTGTACCAGAACTTCCTGGCCTTCGCGGAGAAGGTCGGAGATGGTCGGCTGCTGTCTGCGGTCCTGGCGGTCGTTTCGTTCGGGGCGCTTGTCGTCACGCTGGCCCTTGTCACGGCGTCCGCGTCCGCCGCGTTCCTGTCTGGGGCCGCGATCGCTGCGATTGGAGCGTTCCTCGCCATTGCCGTTGCCATTGGATGTTTCGGCGGCCTCTTCGCTGACCTGAACGGCTTCGCTTTCGTCAGCGGCTGCTTCAACCACCGCTTCCGATGCGTCATCCGCTGCGGGAGCATCGACCTCTATGTCCTCGAACCCGGCAAGGCTGGCATCCGTTTCCGTCGCCTCGGCCTTTTTCGGACGTCCGCCGCGTCGTCTGCCGCGTCCGCCGCGTCTTACGCTCATGGCGGCGGTGTCGGCCGCTTCTTTTACGCTTGCCTCGCCGTCCTCAAGCGGTTCAGCCTCGGCCTTTTTGTTTTTTGCCTTTGAGGTTCTTGGAGTTTTTGCTTTGGCGGAAGATGATCTTGTCTTGGCCGAGCGCGTCTTTTTGGCGGGCTTTTCCGCTTCAGCCTCAGGCGCTTCGGCGACGTCGTTCTCGGCCGGTTCCTTTTCGGCCTTTGCTTTTTTGCCGCGGCCGGTGGCTTTTGCCTTTGGCGTGCGTTTAGAGGTCTTTTTGGCCGGAGCAGCTTCGTCCTCGTCCTCGTCGGCTATGCGTTCAAATCCGGCAGCCTCACCTGACATCGAACCGAGCAGCGATCCGACCGCCGCTTCCTCCAGGCTTTCCATATCGAATTCGACCAGACGAACCTGGTCAACAATGGCTTCCTGCCTGTAAGCGTCCTTGAAAAGCTCGCCCGTGTCCTCTTCATCCACGATGCGTTCAAAGCCCGAATCGTCCATTTCCGGCAGAGATTCAGGAATGACAATTGCGGAGCCTTCGCCGATCTCTTCTTCCGGTTCTTCGGTAAGCGGAGCTGCGGCCTGTTCGGTCCGTTCTTCAGATCCCTGTTTTCCGCGTCCGCGTCGGCCGCGTCCTTTTTTCTCGGCGGGTTTGGCGGCTGCGGGTTCGTCAGCGATCTCCTCCGTAACGGCTTCTGCCAGCGGTTCTGCCAGGTCCTGGGCGGATTCCATCTGCTTTTCGCGCTCGATGCGGGCGCGGTCAATGCGTTCATTGGCCTCGCGTTTTGCATCTTCCTGCGAACCTTTTTTGGATTTCTCCATCACGATGCGTTCGATCTCTTCTTCCTCATCGAAAAAGTCCGAGACATAGAGGAACGCGTCGCGTTCAAGGCCGATGGAAACAAATGCCGACTGCATTCCGGGCAGCACGCGCTGAACGCGTCCTTTGTAGATATTGCCGGCGATGCCGGAATTTTCCTCTCCGCGTTCGATATAAAATTCGGTGACGCGGCCATTGTCCAATATTGCGATCTTCTTTTCGCGTCCGTTGACGCTGATGATCATTTCCTTTGACATAAGATCTGTTTGATCTCCTTTTTAATACAAAAAACTGGTTGGATATTGCCTGAATAAGGGAATGAGAAAAGGAGGAGATCAACAGAGGATACAGAACCGCTTAACGCTGCACCGGGGCAGCGGCGAAATTCGCGTTCAATTTTACATTTGTGTCATGGCTTTGGCCGCAGGCGCCAAGCAGACAGGTTGTGTGATATTTCACGCAGAAATCTCTGTTAAACGGATCATCAGCTCTGAGCTGTCCGTTTTGGGGAGCAGCAACCCGTATCAAATACAACAGGAAAGCGCTCAACCCCGAAACATTAACGGCTGATCAGCCTCAAAAAAATCTCAAAAAAGTTTGCTTCTCTTTTGCTCCGTGCAAAACAGCTTCAGGCAAACTCACGGGAAAAGTATAGACGAAAAATGTCCATTCGCAAATGGCTGGAATAAAAAAACTTTATAAAGGTAATGTCTTACAACAACACCTGGTGGAAAAGAATGCCCGCGTTCCTGTGAGGGATGGCGATCCGAGGCGGTGCGGCTTGGCCGCTTTGCAGGGCAGAAATGCTGTGCCTTTCCGTAAGGTTTGTAAAAAAAATGGTCTTACCCTGCCGGAGGTCCGGCGGCACGGCCGCCTGCGTATTTTTCGGGGGATCGTCCGGCGAAGCACAGCTTCGCCGCAATGCATAGCGAGGCAAAGCCGGGGAAATAGATAGGGAGACAAGGAGTAGGGGAGAAGTGGAGTGGAGGAGATAAAGCTCCAGACCTCTCAGACCCAAGACCAAAGACCCCAGGCTCGGCTCTGAGTAACTGCCCGCTCACGCAGGCGGTTATGACTCTCTTTATTCTTTACTTGGCACTGGCTGTCGGTTCGGGGACGAGGCGCAGTATGCGGTCGTCTTCAGCGGCGGGGCGGCCGCGGCCGTCGCGATTCGATGTTGAAAAGTATATAAAGCCGTCCGGGCCTTCGGCGATCTCGCGGATGCGGCCGAGTTTGCCGTCCAGCAGGTTTTCCTGCCTGACGACCTTGCGGCCATCCAGAACGACGCGGATGATCCTAGCTCCGCGAAGGCATCCGAAAAAGAAATTGCCTTTGAACTCAGGGAACTTATCGCCGTTATAGAACGCACCGCTTGCGGGCGCGCAGGCCGGCGAATATTCCAGCAAGGGCGGTTCCATTCCCTCTTTCGTGCGGCTGCCCCAGATGGTCGGCCAGCCGTAATCCTTTCCGGCCTCGACGATATTCACCTCATCGGCACCGCCGCCGCGTCCTTCAAAATTGCTTGGGCCGTGTTCCGTCTGGAACATCAGGCCGGTTCCCGGCTGCCACGCCAGGCCCTGTGCGTTGCGGTGGCCTGTTGACCATATTTCGGGGCGATAGCCTTCCTTGCCAACGAACGGATTGTCTTTAGGAACGCTGCCGTCGTCATTCAGCCGCAGCGTCTTTCCCGCCAGCGAAGTGTTCATCTGAGCGAGGTTCCAATCTGTTGAATCTCCCGTCGTTACATAGAGTTTTCCGTCCGGGCCAAAGCGGGCACGCGTTCCGGCATGATTCGGAGCCGCCGGTATCTTTTCAATTATGATCTTTGGCTCGGCCAGCTTTCCGTCCTCATATTTATAGCGGACGATCTTCACATGTTTGCCGTCGGCATTGTAGGCGTAGGCAAGGTACAGAAACTTATTTTCCGCAAAATCAGGATGCACGGAAACGTCCATCAGCCCGCTTTCGCTCGACGGCTCGACATCAGGCACCGTGTAGATCGGTTCGGCCCGAAGCTTGCCGCCCTCGATGATGCGGACGCGGCCTTTTCTTTCGGTGAAAACAAGGTCGCCGTTCGGCAGCCAGGCGAAGGCCCACGGCACCTCCAGCCCGCTTGCGACAGTTTCAACGCGAAAAGCAACATCATTGCTCTCGGTCGGATACGCGGCGTTGGCGTCAACTCCCGTCGGAGCAGCATTCGCGCACGCCGCCTGAAAAACTGCCATTAGGATCAACAAAAGTGTGTGCTTGCTCATTTGGTCAAAAACTCCCTGAACGGACAATATGAATGCTTCGGAAAAAGCCGAGACAGGGCTTTAATGCCGGGTTTATTACAAAGCTTTTCCACAAATAGACGGGCAAAGCCCGATCTTGATTTAGTCTCTCACGGCTTTTTCGGACAGCCCGTTCCTTTCTGTCCAGTTTAACAGGCTGTCCGTCAATGTTGTTAGCGCCGGTCTATTGGTCTGTGTCCGCAGCTTTGTTTTCGGGCGTCTTTTCGGGTATCCGCCAAAGATAGAGCGTCGCTCCCTCGACCTCGATGGTCTTTTCGGGTTTCCAATCGCCCATCGAAAAAGCATGAGACACAACGCGCGTTCCCGGCTTTAGCTGCTCCCACAATATCGGCCTGAGTTTCAGGTTTATGTCCGGCAAAAGATAGAGCGTGACAACGGTGGCATCGCTGAAATCGAGGTCAAAGATGTCGCCTTGCTTGAACGTCACCTGGTCGGAAACGCCTTCTTTTTCCGCGTTTTCCTTTGCTTCCTCAACCAGCTTCGCGCTTATGTCAACACCGACGCCGGTCGCACCGTAATTCTTGGCCGCCGCTATGACTATGCGTCCGTCGCCGCTGCCAAGGTCGTAAAGCTTGTCCGTGCGTTTTACCTCGGCCAGCTTCAGCATTCCTTCAACGACCTCGTGTTTGGTCGGGACATAAGGCACGTCCGGCCGCTTTTCGGTTTCCTGGGCGGATGCCGTCAGCGCCGTCAGAGCTAGCAGGCACAGAACGCTCAATATATTTTTAACTCTCATTTTTTTCTCCCCCTTTATCGAACTGTTTTCGTTATTTCTTTTCCGGGACGCGCCAGAAATGCACCCAGTGATCCGTCGCCCCGACGGTCACTTTCGTTGATTTTTCAGGCTCCCAATCGCCCATGTCATAATTGTGGGAAACGATGCGCGTTCCCGGCTTCATCGCCAGCAGGGTCGGCTTTAGCCGGACGTTCACCTCCGGCAAAAGATATAGCGTGACAACCGTCGCCTCGCTGAAATCTTCTTTGAAAATATCTCCCTGAATAAATCTGACCTTGTCGGTCACGTTTTCCTTTTCGGCATTTTCATTAGCCTCTTTAACGCGGACCGGATCAAGGTCGATACCGACACCGCGTGTGCCAAAACGCTTCGCGGCCTCTATCGGGATGCGTCCGTCGCCTGAGCCGAGGTCATAGAGGATGTCGTCCTTTTTCACATCTGCCAACTTCAGCATCTCGTCCAGTACGGCTGTCGGCGTCGGGACGTACGGAACGTCAAGCGCGGGCCGGTCGGCCTCAGGTGTCGGCGATGCGGCCGCGACGGCTGGTGTCGCGTTCGCCTTATTCGCATTGGCAAAGCGCGGATGCTCGCCGCAAGCCGTGAACGCCGCCAGAACAAATGCCGTAATGCCAAGTAAACTAAGCCGGTGTAATTTCATCATTTTTTCTCCTAAGTGAGTTTTTGTCAGTACTGCCGCTTAAAAATGAAGGGTCATGACTAGATGAACGTACAATAATGTATGATAAATCTAGCAATGACA
>CAZOXY010000075.1:0-16271 GCA_964583955.1 uncultured Chloracidobacterium sp.
TTTTCGTTGAGCTTTAGCTCAATGAAAATTATCTATCAGAAATTCGCTAAAGCCTTTGTGTTTTTGCATCTCCAACCTCCAGCTAAAGCTGGAGGCAATTTAAAAAGCGGGCAAGTCCACAAATATCAACGGAACCCGGAAATTTATCATCAAAAAATGTCTATTTTTCTGGTAACAGGTGGAGCCGGATTTATCGGATCGGCATTTGTCCGAACGCTGCTCGATGCTTACCCAAATGCGTCGGTCATAAACATCGACGCGCTGACCTATGCCGGCGACATGGCGAACCTTGAGGGGCTAGATGAGCGACGTCATCGCTTCATCCACAGTGACATCTGCGACCGCGACGCGGTGATGAAAGCCATTCCGGAAAACTGCGACGCGATATTTAATTTCGCCGCCGAATCCCACGTTGACAGAAGCATTCATTCGGCTGACAAGTTCATTCGGACAAATGTGCTGGGAACACAGGTTTTGCTCGATGCTGCCCGCGAAAAAAAGGTCAGGCATTTTATACAGATCTCGACCGATGAGGTAATGGGAAGCCTTTCGGAAAACACCGAAGAACTTTTCACCGAAACATCGCCGATACAGCCAAATTCGCCCTATGCCGCTTCAAAGGCAGCCGCTGAGATGCTTGTGCGGGCCGCGGTCGTATCACACGGCGTTGACGCGGTCATTACACGAAGCGGCAACAATTACGGCCCGCGGCAGTTTCCCGAAAAGCTGATACCTTTGGCGATAGAGAACGCCCTTGAGAACAAACCTTTGCCGATCTACGGCGACGGCATGAACGTTCGTGACTGGATACACGTTGACGACAATTGCCGGGCCGTTCTGCTTGCTTATGAAAAGGGACGTTCCGGCGAAACATACAACATCGGGGCCGGATGCCAAAAACAAAATCTGGATGTCGCCCACTTTATCCTTAAGGAACTGAACAAACCCGACAACCTGATCGAATTTGTCACGGATCGTCCCGGCCATGACAGGCGTTACGCGACCGATCCGAACAAGGCGGAAACCGAACTCGGATGGAAACCGGAGATCATTTGGGAAAACGGGATGAAGGAAACCATCGCGTGGTATGTTGAAAGGTGGAAGAAAAGAAACGCCGCATAACATGTAGCTGCACCGCGGCCGTATTCATCAAATGAAGATACTTATAACAGGCGCTAACGGAATGGTCGCCCGGACGGCGGCAATGGTCTGCGGCAAATTTGGTGACGAGGTCATTGCTCTTGACCGAACGCGTCTGGACATTGCCGACTGCGAAGTCGTCATATCGGTCATCGGCGATGAAAAGCCGGACGCTGTCCTGAATTGCGCCGCTTTTACCAATGTCGATCTGGCGGAAAAGGAAGAAGCCGCCTGTTACGCCGCCAACGCTGACGGCCCGGAAAATCTTGCCGTCGCCTGTAAAGAGAACGGGGCCGTTCTGGTCACTATCTCGACCGATTACGTTTTTGGCGGCAAAAAGAACGGTTTTTATACCGAAGAAGACACGCCTGACCCGATCAGCGTTTACGGCAGGTCAAAATATGAAGGCGAGCTAAGAGCGGCTGCGGCAAATCCGGCGGCGGTCATTGTCCGATCAGGATGGATATACGGCAGCGGCGGAAACAATTTTCTTAGCAAGATACCGGAGATGCTGGCCGGTCGGCAATCTTTTACGGCAATAGGCGATGTATTCGGGACACCGACCAACGCAAACGATCTGGCGCACCGGCTAAGGGAATTGGCGGTATCGAACGCCTCCGGCATATTTCACATCGCAAATACCGGCGATGGCACGACCTATCATGGTTTTGCGGCGGCTGTCTGTGAGGCTATCGGCGCCGACCCCGCGCTCATCACAAAAATAAGCGGTACCGAACTTGAACGTCCGGCACCGCGTCCCTGTAACTCTCGTCTGGCGAGTGTCCGCTCGGAAAAATTTGAACCGATGCCGTATTGGGCCGATTCACTGCGAAACTACCTCGCGTCGCCGTTGGTCTCTTGAACCGGCTCAACGTCTTCCATCCTCGGTGTCGTCATATCGTTCTCGCCCTGGCGGTAATATTCATAATAGCCTGAGCCGTAATACTCATATTCGACCGAGTTGGACTTGATGCCGTTTAGCACAACGCCATAGATGCGGGCGCCGATATTGCCGAGCCGCTGTTTGAAACGCCGCATCAGGTGCATCGAGCTTTTGCCCGCCATCGCAACCAGCACGACACCATCGACCTGTGTTGAAAGAATGGCGGCGTCGGTGAAAGATATGGCCGGCGGCGAATCGATAATGATGTGGCGATACTTGCCGCGAAGGAACTGCAGCAGGTTCTTCATCTCGTTCGAGCTTAAAAGCTCGGCCGGATTGGGCGGTATCGGGCCGCTGGTGATGACCTTCAATCCGGGCAATCCGCGGCATGACTTGATCATGTTCTGCGTGTTGCGTTCGCCCGAAAGATAATTTGTCAGGCCCTGTGTATTGTCCAGGTCAAAATGCGAATGCAGACGCGGACGGCGGAAATCGCAGTCAAGTATGACGACCTCGGTTCCGGCCTGCGCCAGCGTGATCGCGGTGTTGATGGCCGTTGTCGTCTTGCCTTCAGAAGGCTGAGATGACGTGACCAAAATGGTCTGCGGCGGTTTTCCGGCGGAAGAGAACAAAAGCGATGTTCTGAGATGCCGGTATGCCTCTGCCATAGGCGAATGGCGTTCTTCAAGGGCAACCAGGCTCGAGGTCTGAGGGTGGCCGTTACCGTTAGCTCCGGCAAGCCGCAAGCGCTTCTTCTCCGAACCGAGATAATGCGGTATCAGAGCCAGCGTCGGCAGGCCGAGATTTCGCCCGATGTCGTCCGAGGATTTTACCGAATCGTCAAGATAATCAAGCAGGAATGCCAGGCCGACACCGGCGGCCAATGACAACAGAAAGGCAACCATTATGTTTCGGCCGCGATTTGGCCCGACAATGCCGGCGCCTTGCGCCTGTGCGGCTATCTTTATGTTGTCCGGCGCCTCGCTCTGAAGCGCGAGTTCCTGCTCCTTCAAACGCTGCGTATATGTGTCCAAAAGGTTCCGCTTTGTATCTATCTCGCGGCGAAGCGTCGTCAGCCTTGTCTGTGCCTGTCCCTGGATGTTTGCCAGAGCTGCCTCGCGTTCATAGGCAGCAAGGGCCTGACTTTCTTCACGGCGTTTTGAATCAAGCTGTGACTTCAGCGCCGTTAAAGCTCCCGAAACGGCGTCTTTTTCTATCTTTTTCTGGTCACGTTCTATTATTTGCGAGACCTCTTTTTCGGTATTGATCTTTGCTTCTTTAAGCGTCGCGATACGCTCCTCTTTCCTCTTTACCTCATGATATTCCCTGGTATATTTTACGAGCAGTTCGGCCATTTCGGTCTCGGCTTCCTGTATCTGCTTGTCAATGGCGCGGATGTCATCCTGGAGCTTTGCCTTTCGCTCGGTGTTCAGCCGCATCGTATCCTGAAATATTTTGTTTTCGTAGAGATCAGGAATATTCATTCCCTCGCCGCGGCTGTTTGCAGAAACGGCGGCATTGTATCGGCCCTCCAGCGAACGGCGGGCTTCCATTGTTCTGAGCCACGTCTCGCTCAATGAACCCAACCGGCTGGCAGCAAGGTCCTGCCCTTTGTCCTGAAGCGGCAGGTTGCTCTTGCGCATTTCGTCTATCAGTTCAGCCTCCTGCTGGCCGATTATGTTCTGCAGTTCCTCGATGGAGTTTGAAAGGTCGGCGGCGGCGCGGCGTGCTCCCTGCTGTTCACGTTCCGCGTCCTGTTTTCTGAAAACAAGCGCGACCATATCCGACACCTTCGGGGCCAGTTCCCTGTTCGTTGACCTTATTCTTACATGAACCAGATTGGTCCGTTCGATCTGTTCGACCTCCAGGCCGCCGCGAAGCCTTGCGGCATATTCCTGAACGCGCAATTCCTCTTCCGGCGACAGGATGGCCTGAACCTTCTCTTCGCCGAGAATTTCCGGCGATGAGATCACCGGCAGAACAGATCCGTCCTTTTGCTCCTCGGACGAACTGGAAAACATCGAACCCAGCGAAGAGAAAAATCCACGGCTGCTGCCGGCAAAAAGATTCGGTTCGCGATACAGCCCGAGGTCCAGAACGACCTGCTTCATCAGTTCGGGACTCGATAACAGCTGAAGCTGGGTGTTGTAATAGTTTATGTCGTTGCCGAAATTGATGTTTATCGAATCTTTGGACGTTACCTTTGGCCGGCGCGGTTCGATTATCATCTGCGTCGTCGCCTGATACTGCGTCGGCTGGCGAAACATATACAGCGCCGCCGCGGCCGTAACCAGAGCCGTCAGTGTCAGGATAAGCGGGAGCCTTTTGTAAACAACCGAGAAAAAATGCTGTACCGCTTTTCTCCCCTGCGATGACTCATCATCGTAATACGAAGAATATGCGGGCGGATATTCGGCCGCGCTTGTCCGAAGCCCCGCAGTTTTAGGTAATGGCGTTAACCGCTGATCCTGTTCCATAATTCGGTTCGATCTCTATCCCGTTTATACTGCGAAAGGCAGCTTTCATCCTGTGAAATAAACGGCAATCTCTCTTTATATCATATTTTATGTATCTTTTCACGGAATTTGGAAGCCAAAGTGCCTGTAGCTGCCCCGCCCTGCTTTGTCCCCTCATCCGGTGCGGTGCTATCATAATAGGTTAACAGTTTTGCGGAATTTCCCGCCAAGGACAGCACTATGACCTCCGTTTATGAAGAAAAAGATCAGGCCGGCGTCGGTTACGATCTCGAACTGGGCATTCCGGGATACAAATATTCTGATCTTTATGATGCAAAAAAGCTGCAGGAGCTTGCCGAAAAATTTTACGCCGAGGTTTCGTCGGCCGAACCGGCACTTGGCGACGCGCTTTTACAATATATTGAAACACGCGGCAAAGGGCTGGAAAAAAAGGCGGAATCAAAGATATTGACGGACGCCGCTCCGTTCCTTTCGGACTTTGTCGCCCGAATGTTTCACATAACAAAGGAACGCGAGCATCTGCAAAGCCTCATAACCGAGCAGGACCCGATATGGAAATACAAATTCTTTGTCCAGCGAAAAGCGTCAAAGACCTATAAGCCCGAGGTCATCGCCGAGCTTGACCACGCTGGGCTGACGCGGGCGTTGACCGACCTTAGGAACAACGGTTTCAGCCAAACGCTTGTTTTTGATGACGAACTCGGCATCGCAACAATGGCCGCATTGCTTGTGGACGCTGAAGAAGCTCTTTCGAAAGAAGCAGAGCAGACGGCTTCGATCCGTGAGACCGTTGCCGGCATAAACCGAACATACGAAAAGCTAAAGGACGGCCCTTTCGGCAAGGTGTTCGAGGAGTTTGTTCTAAAGACCGACGCCGCCGGAGACCTGCTGACGGTCAAAGCCGCTGTCGGCATTCTGGAGGCGTGGTCGGCCATTGAATTTCACAAAAAAGAAAAACGCTGGAAGGCATTCAAAACACCGCACGCCCTGGATTACCAAAATCTGGTTCATCTGATACACCCCGAACCGGAAGTGCCGAACGTGATGCGCGGCACTGACGACGAAATGCGCCGTCGCGACGGATTTAAGCTCACTGACGACCGTGGGACGATGCGCGACGCGCTCAATGAAGTTGACTATTGCCTGATCTGTCACGAACGCGGCAAGGACTCGTGTTCGACCGGTATTCACGAAAAGGACGGCTCGGTAAAAAGCAATCCGCTGGGCATCAAGACCGACGGTTGTCCGCTCGACGAAAAGATATCGGAAATGCACTTGTTGAAAAAACAGGGCGACCCGATAGGCTCGCTTGCCCTTGTCACCATCGACAACCCTATGTGCGCCGGAACGGGCCATCGCATCTGCAATGACTGTATGAAAGGCTGCATCTTTCAAAAGCAGGAGCCTGTCAACATACCGCTTGCCGAAACCGCGTCGCTGACCGACGTTCTGCAATTGCCTTACGGGTTTGAGATCTACAGCCTTTTGACGCGTTGGAACCCGCTGAACGCCAAGCGGCCCTACGCGCTGCCGTATAACGGCAAAAATGTCCTCGTTGTCGGCCTCGGGCCTGCGGGCTATACGCTGTCGCAATATCTTTTGAACGAAGGTTTCGGCGTGGTCGGCATAGACGGCCTAAAGATCGAACCGCTTCCTGCCGAATGGACAGGTATGTCAGAACCGGGAGCGGTAGCGACTGGGTTCCGGTGTCCCAAACCCATCAAAGACATCGACGAAATAACCGAAGAGCTTGACGAGCGCATCCTGTCCGGTTTTGGCGGCGTTTCGGAATACGGCATCACGGTCCGCTGGGACAAGAATTTTCTGACAATGGTCCAGTTGATGCTCACTCGGCGAAAACGTTTTCGCGCTTACGGCGGCGTGCGTTTTGGCGGCACGCTGACCATTGAGGATGCGTGGAGTTACGGCTTTGATCACATCGCCATTGCCACCGGTGCGGGCCGTCCGACCATCGTCCCGATGAAGAACAACCTCATTCGCGGCATCCGTCAGGCATCGGATTTTCTGATGGCGTTGCAATTGACCGGAGCGTTCAAAAAGGACACGCTCTCAAATCTTCAGGTGCGTCTGCCGGCGGTCGTCATAGGCGGCGGCCTGACCGGCATTGATACCGCAACGGAAATATTCGCCTATTATCCGATACAGGTCGAAAAGATCCTGCAAAAATTTGAGGCATCAGCCGCCGAGTTTGGCGAAGAGCATGTGATGAAACAGTTCGACCCCGAGGAACTGATCATCGTAAATGAGTTCCTCGAACATGGCCGTACTGTCCGCGCCGAACGCGAACGGGCCGCCGATGCGGGCGAACAGCCAAATTTTGTCCCGCTTGTTAAGAACTGGGGCGGCGTGTCGCTGGTATATCGCAAACGGCTTCAGGATTCGCCCGCCTATCGCCTTAATCACGAAGAGGTTCAGAAGGCGCTTGAGGAAGGCATAGATTTTGTCGAATGCATGTCGCCGACCGAGGCCGTGCCTGATGAGTTCGGCGCCATCAAAGCCATCAAATTTGAAAGGCTGGAATACATAGCCGACACGCGTAAATTTGAAAAGACCGGTGATATTCACGAATTTCCGGCACGGACCGTCTGTGTTGCCGCCGGAACCTCGCCGAACGTTATTTACGAAAAGGAAAAACCGGGAACTTTCAAGCTTGACGACTGGCAGCAGTTCTTCCGTTCGTTCAAGGTCGAAAAGGATGCTGACGGAAAACAGCATCTCGTTGAGGCCGCAAAAGGCGAGACCGGCTTTTTCACCTCATATCGCCACGATGGCAAATTCATCTCCTATTACGGCGACAACCATCCGAAATATGCGGGAAATGTCGTAAAGGCAATGGCTTCCGCCAAGTACGGTTACAGCCACGTTGTTGATCTGTTCGCCGACGAACTGGCGGAACGCGGAACCTTGCCGCAGGCCGAGCGCGACGACATCTTTGACAAGCTGAAAATGACGCTGGACGAACAGCTTCGAGCTTATGTAGTAAAGGTGGAAAGGCTGACGCCGACCATCGTTGAGGTGATCGTAAAGGCTCCGCTCCAGGCAAGGAAATTTGAACCCGGACAGTTCTATCGTTTGCAGAATTTTGAGACCTCGGCGCCCGTCGTTGACGGCTCACGACTTTTGATGGAAGGGCTTGCCCTGACAGGCGCGTGGGTCGATGTCGAAAAAGGCCTGCTTTCAATGATAGTTCTGGAAATGGGAACGTCATCGCGGCTTGTGTCGCTGCTTAAAGAAGGCGAAGAGGTGCTTGTCATGGGGCCGACCGGAACGCCCACCGAGATACCCGTTGGCGAAGGCGTTCTGCTTGCGGGCGGCGGCCTTGGCAATGCGGTTCTGTTCTCGATAGCGAAAGCTCTTCGCGACAACGGCAACCGCGTCATTTATTTTGCCGGATACAAGAACGGCTCCGACCTTTTCAAACGCGAAGAGATAGAGAACGCCACCGACCAGATAATCTGGGCAACCGATTTTGGCTCGGAGATAGACCCGCACAGGCCGCAGGATGCTCATTTTCGCGGCAATATCGTGCAGGCAATGGTCGCCTATGCCGAAGGAAAGGTAGGCGGCCAGAGCGTTCCGCTGAGCGACGTTGACCGCATCATAGCCATCGGCTCCGATCGCATGATGAACGGCGTCCGCGAGGCTCGCCACACAACGCTGAAACCTTTTCTGAAACCGGAACACGTAGCCATCGGCTCCATCAACAGCCCGATGCAGTGCATGATGAAAGAGGTCTGCGCACAGTGTCTGCAACGCCACGTAAACCCGCACACCGGCGAGGAATTCTTTGTCTTTTCATGCTTCAATCAGGACCAGCATCTCGACTTCGTCGATTTCAAAAACCTCAACGACCGCCTCCGCGCAAACAGCGTTCAGGAAAAATTGACAAACCTGTGGCTGGATCGGGTTTTTAGATCGAGCAGAAAACTAACGGCGAGTTAGAACGGTGTTCTTTTTGGTTATCTCCGAATCTTGACTGTTGTACCTATTTTGGTACACTTGTATACTGATGATCCCTGTTTTGACAGTCAAATTTTTTTGCACTGACTCAGGACGGGAACCTGTAAGAGATTGGCTGAAAAATGATCTGTCACCGGAAGATCGTCGTATTATAGGGATCGACATCAAGACGGCCCAATTCGGTTGGCCCATAGGAATGCCGGTCGTTCGAAAGATCGCGACAAACCTGTGGGAAGTTCGCAGCCGAATTCGTGGCGGCATTGCGAGAACATTCTTTACGGTAGTCGATTCTGAGATGATTCTTCTGCATGGCTTTGTGAAAAAAAGTCAGAAAACGCCAAAAGAGGAATTGCTGGTCGCCCGGACAAGACTCAGGAAATTTAGCAAATGAGTAAACATAAAAATATAGGCAGTAATTTAGATGATCTCCTCGCCGAAGAAGGTGAGCTTGACGAGGTCACGACAGTTGCCGTTAAACGCGTTATCGCCTGGCAACTAAGCGAGGCAATGAAAGAAGCCGGCATCTCGAAATCAAGTCTCGCAAAACGAATGCGCACCAGCCGCACCGTCGTTGATCGCATATTAGACTCCACAGATGACGGCCTTACGCTCGACACGATGACCCGCGCCGCAAATGCTCTCGGGCGACGACTCAAGATCGAGCTGGTAGCGGGTTAAACATTAACTTGTCTATCCGCAAACATCGTCCACGAAAAACTGACGAACCTGTGGCTGGATCGCGTTTCTATGAGTAATAAAAGCGTGGTCGCATGATCTGGTCAAAAAAGCGATGTTATAAAGACACATATCTAAAAAAGAACTAAAACACTCGATAGTTGGATACTGTCCAAGTTCCGTCTTTTTCTAGAGTTAAACTGACAAATTCTAGGACTGGATTTTCGTTAATGATCGACTGAAATCGAAGCGATGCACCAGCTCGATCAGAATAGCCGGGCAATGAAGCAGTGGTGGCAATTGCGATAACTTCCCTGGAACCTACCATCCAACCATTTTTCTGGATCGCTGAGCAATAATCGACCCACAGTTGTTGTGTAACGTTTTCGCGAGAGATCCCTGTTAGATCGGCGTAGGATTCTTTACATTTTTTATCATCCCACAATTGCATCCATTTTTTTGTAGTTGTGACGAGGTTTTGTGTGAGTTTGTCTGACGAGTCTTTCTTCGGTACAAATTTTAATGAACTTAAGAACTTCTCAAACAACTGTTTTTCGTCTTTTTTAAAATTAGGTTTAGAAATATGAATGTCTGTCCAATAACCGTCATTCACGTATTGGGCATACATATCTTGTATTTGTAAGGGTTGTTCATCTATCTTTGGCCGGTAAAATTCAAAATAACTAAACTCTTTGAATGTTCCCTTATTAAGATCTTCGAACTTTCCCCATTTAGGATTTCCGGAAGCGAGGATGAAGTCTCTGCATGCCTCACTTGTTTTACATTTATCGACGGGTTCAATAAAAAATGACACGTTAAGTCCGTTTTTATCGGGATACAGGAGAAAATATGCTCCATCAGCTTTTGTTTTTATGTCGTAGATGTCAAGGCCATCTCCCTCCATTACGATCTCCCACGGAGAACCTACTGATGAGAGTCTGATGCTGTTAGGAATCTTTGTTTGGCTTACGGCAGCCACCGCAAATAACGTGATAAAAATCGATAAGTAAAATGCTTTCATATTAATTTATTCGGGTGTAGATATTATGCCGCAGCAAACTATTACATAGCAAACTTCTAATATTTCCTGATCTTTTGCTTTATATCATCGGGTAATGATCCGCTCCAGAATGTTACAAAATTTTCAGTTCTGCTATAAACAACTTTGCCGCGACCTTCTTGCTCCCAGGCATATTGAAACGGCAACACTATCTTACTCGCATATCTTGGGGCCAGATGAGTAAAAGGTACCTCAAACAGCATAGATCGACTGCCCAAAAGTCTGAACCCAAAGAACATGTCACCGCCACCACTCATCCCTGATCTGCCTCGAGATTGATACTGATACCGAACTTCGGGGACTAACCCTTCGTCAGGCAGATCATAGTCTATTTCACGGTTAACTCTCTGGAGAACTGTCGGGTTTACCGGAAGAGGTTTATAAAAATTGTCTGCGCTGCCGGTTGTTATAATTACCGCACACGTCGAATTATTGTGTAATCTCAGAATAATGCCGGCTTGAGCTTTCTCTTTGCCCTCTACTTTCACCTGCGCTGTTCTTTCGTAAGTAATAAATAATGCTCCTTGGCTGTTATCTATCAATGAACATTGGGCAAAGTTGCTTTGCTCAAAGGCAGCGAGCAATAAAATTGCAAAACAAAAAATATGTGCAAGAAGGCGCTTCATTTTTTTTAGATGACCGGGTCTATTTAACCTTGTCATTATAATATTCGATAAACTCTTTGGTGATGTCCTTACAGATAAGGTTTGAGAGTTCAAGAGATAGGGTCTTGCTCGAATCTACTACCAAACCATAACCTTTTTCTATCGCATACTCTTGTATTCTTTTTCCCACTTCAGTGCATTTCCCCGTTCTCTCGCAAAAATTGTCCGCAGTTTCGCCATTAGTAAGTTGGAATCCCTTTAGGCCGCCCTTTGAATGTAGAAAATGCGAATCTATGGCGACGATCTTTCTTTCATTTTGTTTCAGGAGGATCTGAGGAGTTTTCTCCTTATCTCGACGGTTTAGAAACTTGATCAACTGTTCCGTTACATCTAGCTCCTTATTTCCTGTAATGATCTCACCATGCAGAACATGATCTGACAGGTCTATAAGCAAAAGGTCATTTTCATTTGCCAACTTTTTGATCTCATTTTGTAACTCCTGAAAAACTGGCTCCACCAGAAGATTTTCCCGTTCCTCTAACGCGAGCAGCCTTGCTTCACGGTCAAGATGGCCGAAGTTCGCCGCATAAGCAAGATTTCTCCTTTCGATGAGTTCTTTTACTCCATCATCATCGTCATAAAACAGATCGCTGTTATAAAACCCAAATCTCTTCTGTTCGCATGAAACCCGAGATTGCGCTCCGATCTGAAAGCCGCAGGCAAGAAAAAGGATCAAAAAGGCAAGAGATCGAGTAAACATAGATTCTTTCCATCCACAAAAACCGTAAGAAGCTCTTTATCAACATATAGTTGCATCTCCACCTTGATTTTCGAGTTCTATCTCTTCGTTATTTAACTTTTCGCTTGCTGCGAAGTTCTCGTATATATCAAATCCCGCCAAAACGATCACAATGGCCGCAGACAGATACACGACCATATCAAGTAAGGCGGCAAGCGGTGCAAATAAGGAGTGGCTTCTTCCAAGTTCGGTATTAGAAAATAAGGGTAAAAAACCGTTAGTGCCAGCTACTATTATTAAAGAATAGGCAGGCAAAATGTGAGCAGCTTGTATAATAAGCCTATCTTCATTTTCTGTTCATCTTAACAGGCTAACGGTCTCTAGCAAGCATTATTCTCTCAATATGCTTTCCGATGATGTCGGCTTCGAGGTTGACGGGGTCGCCGGGTTTTAGGGATGAAAGATTTGTCATTTCCCATGTTTTTGGGATGAGGGCGATGTCAAAGCTGTCGGCATAAAGCGCGGCGACGGTCAGGCTGATGCCCTCGACGGCGACCGAGCCTTTTTCGACAAGGTATTTCGCCATTTCGGGTGGAAAGCCGATCTTTACCGTCCAAAAATCGCCGTTCTGTTCAGCGGAAACAAACTTTCCGCGATGATCTACGTGTCCCAAAACTATATGTCCGCCAAGCCGCGAAGAAGGCGTTGCCGCGCGTTCCAGATTTACGGGAGAACCGACGGCCAGGCCGCCCAATGTCGAACGGTTCAGCGTTTCGAGCGAAACGTCAGCCTCAAACGAATCGGGCCGGACATTCAGCGCGGTCAGGCAGACGCCGTTCACAGATATCGAATCGCCGCCTCTCGTTCCTTCCGTCACCAGACGCGCGGAAATGGAAATGCGGGCATTGTCGCCCGCTTTCTCAAATGCCGCTACACGGCCAAGTTCTTCTATTATTCCCGTAAACACAACTCAAACTAGAACCACGGCTTTTTGTTGACGATATATGTGTGGACAAATTCCTCGTCCGATTTTGTCAGATAAATGATCCCCTCGACCAATCCCAAAACACCGGGTATCATCACTAAAAATGTCAGTATGCCGCAGGATATTATGGCAAGAACAAACGCAATGCCAAACATCACAAGGTAAATGATACCTTCCTGCTGATAGCCGAGGACAAATTTATGTATCCCCAGACCGCCCAGCAGGATGCCGCATATTCCGGCGGCGATCTTCTTATCCGCGCCCGGTATCTTTGCCGCCTGATAACCGCCGGCGGGCTGCATCGGCCCCTGGTTAAAGGTCAGCGATGCTCCGCAATGAGTACAGGTCATGAAATTCGCCGGATTTTGCGACCCGCAGCTTGAGCAATTTATAAATTGTGTAGCCATAATTTTCTCAGGTGATTGCCGGTTGAAAAGCCTTTTAAGTATTGTCCATTATTCTCAGGTTTGTCAAAGCATTTTGGCAGCCGCAATATTTGAACAGGCCTATGTTCTGCGTTGTAAAATCGGCCCGCAGGTGAAATAATCGTTCTTTAACTATTACGCTTTATGTCAGAAACCGCTACGTCCGCACAGCTTCCTCCAAAACTCAGGCCGGGCCAGAACGGCGGTATAGAACCCACGTCTCTGGCTGATCTTGTCGAATGGTTCCTTAATTTTGACGAACGCACGGCAAGGATGCGTCACCCGATGGTCGAGGAGCTTTTTCAATGGAAACAGGCCGACGATCAGGCGAACGGCATCGGCACATATCCGTTTGAAAATGCCGAAGCGCGTTTTGCCATTGGTGTTTTTCAGGCGCTTGAGGAAAACAGGTCGGAGCCGCTGCTCGGCCTTTGGCTCAATGACGTGACCGCCGCTCTTCACGACGCCAGAAACACAAAAGCCGAAATGTCCGAAGCCTACAAGCTGGACGAAAACGCCGAAGACTTTGCTTTGAAAAAAGCAGAAAAACTGACGACCAATGCCGAACGCCGCCTATATCTGACAAGCTGCTGGCTAGAGGCGCTTTGCACGGCCGAGGCCCGCGTTCTCGGCTGGATCTATCAGGAGCTTTACGGCAAACCGTTCACGCCCTCAACGCCGCAATAACACTTATCTGAACGTATCGCACTGCCGCATATCGCCGCCGTTATAGCCGCGCGCGAACCACTGCATACGCTGCTGCGACGAACCGTGCGTGAACGAATCAGGAACAACGTATCCCTGAGTTCTCTTTTGGATCAGGTCATCGCCGACCGCCGCCGCGGCCCGCAGAGCTTCTTCGGGGTCGCCCGGCTCTACAATTCCCTTTTTCGCCGCGTGATGCGCCCAAACCCCGGCGAAACAATCCGCCTGCAATTCCAGAGCGACTGAAAGCCTGTTCGTATTCCCCGCACGGTGAACCTGGGCCATTCGCCCGGTCAGATTTTGCACATGGTGTCCTACCTCATGAGCGATAACGTATGCCTCGGCAAAATCGCCCGGAGCCTTGAATTCACGCTTCAGCTCTTGAAAAAATGCAAAATCGAGATAAAGCTGGTTGTCGCCCGGACAATAAAAAGGCCCTGTCGCGGAACTGGCATATCCGCACGCGGAACTCACCGAGTTGGAAAAAAGAACCAGTTTCGGCGCCTGATACCTGATGCCCAGCTGCTGCGGCAATATTGCCCCGAAAACATCCTCGGTGCTGCCAAGAACGGCCGCCGCAAACTGTCTTTGTTCATCAGGAGCACTGTTGGCCGCCGAAGGCTGTTGCTGCTGGACCTGTGATTGCTCAGGAACGCTTTGCAGAAACTGCATCGGGTCGCCGCCCAAAAGGCACACAATGGCGGCAAGGATCAACACCCCAATGCCGCCTCCGCCAAGCGCCACGCCGCGTCCCATTCCCCGGCGATCCTCAATGTTCGTACTCTGTCGCTGTTCTCTCCAACGCATCTGATATGCCTCTGTTTAAATATATGTATTTGAAAATGTATATCGGATTCTAGCATTTTCAACCCCGGATGAGAACAATGTCAGGAGACACAATGCCATTGCATCTTTATTCCGGTGTGGCGGAAAGGCGCCTGTACGAAGTGTTCAACACTTTCTGATCAAAGCCGCAAGTTTCCGCAAAACCTTGACAGACGTGAAGTTAGGGCATTATTATGGGTATGTCAGATGCTTTTTTTCGTCTTCCCATCACGTTTACGCCTAACAGGATAAGGAGGAAATAATGATCAAGCTTGATATCGTCAATCAGGTGGCCGAAAAAACCGGTGTCCCCAAACAAAAGGCCGAGCAGGTTGTCGATTCTTTGTTTAACGCCATGAAGGAGGCTCTGGCCGAGGGCAAGAGGATAGAATTGCGCGGTTTTGGTGTGTTCGTCGTAAAACCGCGAAAGCGCGGCGTGGGGCGAAATCCGCGAACGGGGACCGAGGTACCGATACCTGCGGGAAAGACCATCCGCTTCAAACCGGGCAAGGAATTGTCCGCGCAAACTGTGGATGAATAATTCCGTAAATAGTTAAGCCGACAGATCTTACAGCCGCAGATCACGGGATGAAATTTGCTTCTTGTGGTCCGCGGCTCTTTTCGTTGATGCAGGATAACGAACAATTTACCAGGGTATTTTATTTTGAACACGAAAGGCAGCCAATAACTGTTCGTGTTCTGCTGAGGCACGGCGGCCTGCTACTGCTTACCTTCATCACTGCCACCATTGCCGGCACGCTTTATCCCTTCGGAAGCCTCGGTATATTTGCCGAAGGCGACCCGCAAACCTGGCCGCAACTTCTCCAATTTCTGCTGCTGCTGCCGGGCCAGTATATTCTGACGCTGATAACCGCTGCCTCGCTGCTGTTGACGGATACAGCGGTTCTGGCCCACGGTTTGAGCTTTTCCCTCTCGCTGCTGTTCATCCTTGTCTGTCACGAAATGGGGCATTATATCGCCTGCCGCATCTATCGTGTCGATGCCACGCTGCCTTTTTTTATCCCAACGCCGCCGATGATCGGCCCGGCGGGAACGTTCGGAGCATTTATCAAGATCCTTTCGCCGATTCCCTCGCGAAAGGCCGTTTTTGACATCGGCGTTGCCGGCCCGATCGCCGGTTTTATCGCATTGCTCCCGATCGCCGTCATCGGTGTGCTGACCACGCGCCCGGCTCCGCCCGAAGTCATTGCAAATTACAGCGGCATAATATTTTCGGACCCGATATTGATGCAGCTTATTGCCGCTGCCGCCGGCATTGACCTTTCGGCCAGCTATCGAAATGCTTTCTTTTACGCGGCGTGGATAGGATTGCTCGTAACGGCACTTAACCTGATACCGTCAGGCCAACTGGACGGCGGCCACGCGATCTATGCCGTGTTTGGCAAGGCCGTGCATTTCTGGACAGGCCGTATCGCGTTTGTCGTCATGGCGGCGTTGTCGATACTCGGAATGGTTTATTTCAACAGCCCAAGCGGTTTTTTGATAGCGATACTTCTCGGTGTGATGATGCGGATACCGCATCCTCAGCCGTGGGACGAATCGCCTCTGGATATTAAACGAAAACTTATCGCGGTTTTCGTTCTGGCGATCTTCGTAGTCTCATTCCTTCCGTTCCCGATAAAGATCACATAAGAAAGAAGCACCAGGAAAGATGGCCTCTTTTAGATCAGTTTAAATTGCTCCTAGCTTTAGTGGCTGTGGCAAAACTCAAAACAATGACGGCTTTGCCGTTCTATTTGCGGCGAAGCTC
>CAZOXY010000076.1:0-16191 GCA_964583955.1 uncultured Chloracidobacterium sp.
GAAACAGATGTCGCTGGACGGGACTTTTCGCGAAGACCTGTTCTATCGCATCTCGGTCATTCCGATAGATCTGCCGCCGCTTCGCGAAAGGCCGGAGGACATTCCCGAACTTGTCAGCCATTTTGTCGAGAAATTCTGTAAACTGGCGGGCCGTACTGTCTCAGTTTCGCCAAAGACGATGCATCTGTTGGAAGGCTACGTCTGGGGCGGCAACGTCCGCGAACTTGAGCACACCATCGAAAGGGCCGTCGCTCTGGAACGCGAGAACGAGATACAGCCCGAACGCCTGCCCGAACACATAACCAATTACAACCCCGACCGCATAAAGGCCGAATTCAGCCTGCCGGACGAAGGCCTGAACCTTGCCGCTCACCTTGATAACCTTGAAAAGACCTATGTCATCGAGGCCCTGAAAAAGACCGCCGGAAACCAGACCAAAGCCGCCGACCTCCTCCAAATGCAGGTCCGCTCTCTCCGCCACCTCCTTGATAAACACTCCATCAGGACCCTGTCCGCCAGGATACGCTCCGGTGAATGAGAGTCTGGAGTCCTGAGTCTGGAGTCTGGAGTAGGAAGACTGGAGTTGCGTACGCTGAAGATCAGCCGCGAAGTTTTTTCGAGAGAGCAAAGGTCATTCGATTTACTTCCTCGAAAGCGGAATACAGACTGTCGAACTCGGCTTCATTTATGTAGTCCAGATCAAGAGCCGCATATAAATGAGACTGAACTTCATAAGATGACGCGTGGGCTATATTGAGGAAATTTGCAAATTCCTTATCAGAATGACGGCCATACCCCTCAGCAATATTTGCCATGATCGAGATCGACGCTCGTCTTATCTGGCTTCTGAGATCAAAATCTCTGGAAAATTCGCCTTTTGTTGTGATCTTATAGACAAGTTTGTTTGCCACCCGGGCCTTTTGCCATGCAAGAATATCCTCAAATCTTCTAAATCCGCTCATTTTATTTTTATCCTCCAAAGTATGACAATATTTGTCAGTCGTAAATTACCAAAAACTGGTAATTCCAGCGTTAATTTTTATACTACTTCCTGTATATTTTCAAACATCCGGCTGCGGACATGCAAGCCTAAACCCTTACAATTACACAACTTCCTGCTCCAGACTCCAGACTCCAGACTCCAGACTGTCACTCTGGCACACTCGTTGCACTAACACCCTCTGCCTGGGAAAGGTAAGATTCAGACACGTTACAAATTTTTAGGAGATTGTGAATTTAGACATGAAAAATCAGAAAGGTTTCTCGCTCATCGAACTTTTGATCGTTGTGGTTATCATCGGTATCATCGCTGCGATCGCTATCCCGAACCTGCTGGCGGCACGCCGCTCGGCTAACGAAGGTTCAGCAGTTGCTTCGCTCCGTACGCTTACGGGTGCTCAGGCAACATATCAGTCAACACAGCCGCAGGGCAACTTTGGTACTGGTGCCGATTTGGTTGCTTCGGGACTCGTCGATTCAGTTTTAGGTGGCAGTCTTCAGAAGAGTGGCTACACTTGGACCATCTCGAAAACCGATAAAGCAGCAGACGCACCGGCAATTTTTGACCACACGGCCACACCTCAGCAGGCAACAGGCATCGGTGCAACCGGCTACCGCAGCTTTTACAGCAATGAATCGGGTGTGATCTATAGCCATACCGCGCCTATCACGGCTCCGGCATACCCGACGCGTGTACCTGCTTTGGGCGGACCGCTCAACCAGTAGTCCTAACAATGTGATGGTATAAAGTTCACCCTTTATAACCTTAGCCAAAAAGAGGGAACGGTTCATCCGCTTCCCTCTTTTTGTATTTAAAGAGTCTGGAGCATTGTCGCCAACGGCGACCAACATTATAGCCCGGCGAGAATCGCCGGGTAAGGCGTAAGACATCGACCAGTCTCTGAAGGAGACGAACATAGATAGTTCATTGTTCGTCACTTACAGCGACGGGTCGGATCCTTTGCAAACATAACATAGGGTTCGCTCATTTCATTCGCTGCACCCTATGCTTTATTGTTTGTCTCCTTCGGAGACTTTAGGAAAAACTACTTTTCAGACATCCTCAAAAAGTTTTCATGGCAAGTATCGGTCGGGCATAGCTCCGACCGCAGTGCGGTAAGGCACAGCCATGAGGCAGAACCGCTTCCCCTCATCCCGGAGGCAAGCCGCAAAGATCTCCCCCTCTTCCTTTTCTCTTCCTCTTTGCCCTAAATCTTGGTAAAATAATCGAACGGCCCGATACGGGTTTCCTTTCCTTTTAGATCATAAATATCTCATTCTTTTTCCTGCTTTCCGAACAATGACCCCGGATAAACCAACGTCCACAATCTTAAGTTCGCGGCTTCGCGACATTGCCATAATTCTGCTGTTCTCGGCTGTTCTGGTTTCACCTATCGCTCTGTTTGGGATACCTGATAACTACGACTTGATGCAGCACATGCGGTTTGCAGAGACCTTCTCAGAATCCTTGGCATCAGGAAGCATCACTCCGGCATGGGCGGCTCAGGACAACATGGGTTTTGGGAGTATTGGCGTACGTGTTTACCCGCCACTCCTATATGTCGCCACATCATTATTTTATGGAGCAACGAGCAGTTGGTTTCACACGTTATGGCTGGCTTTGCTGTTCTGGATGATCATCGGTTCCATAGGAACTTACTATCTTGCAAGAGAATGGGTCACGTCCGATCTGGCGGTTGTTGCGGCCATTGCGTATGGCTTAGCTCCTTATCACCTCTTTCAGGTCTATCAGGCATTCTTACTTGCTGAGTTCACCGCTTCGGCGATACTGCCGTTCTGTTTTCTTTTTGCTTACAGACTGATAAAGCATGGAGGGGTTAAAAATATAATTCTCTTTTCAGTCTTCTATTCCCTGCTCATACTTTCGCACATTCCCTCAACCTTGATCGGTACCATTTGTCTGGGCATTTTCGGCATTTTCCTTCTTGATAAGTCATCATTCTTTGTGTCGGTCCGAAATTTTGCGGCCGCATTTGCCATCTCGTTTGCCGCTACCGGATTTTATATCCTCCGTCTGGTAACAGAAATGAACTGGACAAAACACAGCACCGATAGGTTTTATGGCTCGGGTTTTTATAATTATTCAAGCCACTTATTTCCAAATTTTTTGTACAACAATAGCTTTTATTATGAAAAATTAATGTGGAGCTACGATTTGATCGTCGTCCTGTCAGCTTTACTGATTTTACCTCTAATTCTGCTCGTGTTGGCTCGAAAACTACCCTCGTACAAAAACCATAGAGGACTTTACTCGTTATTTTTAACGACCATTTTCGCATTGTTTATGTTGTCGCTTCCGAGTTCATTTATTTGGGACAACATTACTCTGTTGCAAAAGATACAATTTCCGTGGCGATGGCTGACCGCAGCTACACTGACAGGCAGTGTCATTTTCACGATCTGCCTTTCCTTGCTTAAAGAGTCAAAGCAACTATCAAACAGGCTGGTGTCGTACTCTCTTATTGCAGGTGCAGGTATTATTTTACTTTTCAACATCACCCAAATAATTCTCCCTTCTGCCCCAATTCCGAAAGCTGTGTTCAATGAAGATGTTGCAAAGATACACGAAGAAGCAGGATGCGAATGCTGGTGGCCGGTGTGGGCAAAGGCAGACGCACTTGGCGATAGCCGGAAAGTCACGGTTGAAAACAGGTCGGTGGAAATAGCGAAATGGGACAATACCGACCGCAAATTTTATATTGCTGCGGGTGAAGCCGGCATGGCCCGCATCGCCACATTTTATTACCCGTACTGGACAAGTGAGGTGAACGGCTCTGCGGTTGAGGTTTCGGCTGCGGAGGACGGGACGATCCTGATCCCTATTCCTTCCGAACAAGCCGAGGTAAGACTTTTCTTTGACGAACCGGCGTTTCTTATAACCTCAAAATATGTCTCGCTGACAGCCTGGCTGCTTCTTATCATTGCGTTGATCGCAACTTCGAGGAGACTTTCAAAACACTACCAGCTTGTTTAGCGACCTTCCTTTCCACCAATGCGTCCATCAGATACTCATCATATTCCCGCTCTGGACGGGCTTCGCGGCATCGCCGTGATCGCCGTTATTCTATATCACCTGGACTACCTTACACCCGGTCTATATACGTGGGTTAAAGGCGGATTTCTTGGAGTTGATATATTCTTTGTTCTTAGCGGATTTTTGATCACTTCGATCCTTATCAGGGAATACGATAATTCAGGACAAATAAATCTTTGGAACTTTTATGTCAAACGCACCCTGCGGCTAATGCCCGCTCTTTGGCTGTTTCTAATATTCGTTTATCTCTTCGGAGGGCAACTGCTCTCCGCCGCCAGTGCGAATACCATTTATTCAGGCAACAATTTTCTATATGCGATGTTGTATGTGATGAACTGGCACTCAGCCACCGGAGGAGCTGCGGGAAACCTGAATCACACATGGTCGCTGGCCATCGAGGAACAGTTCTATATTTTGTGGTCGTTGGTGCTTTTTATCGCATTTAGCTGGAGCTTCAATAAACGAACGATAACCGTCTTTACCCTCATTACTGTCATCGTGTTGGTCTGCTTGAGGACGGCGAAAACCTATGGAGGATACAGCACAATATATCTGTATTACTCGACCGAGAACAGGATCGACGCTATCCTGATCGGCTGTCTGGCCGCAATGGGATATGGTTGGAAGCTGATTCCCGAAAGATTTTATGATCGCAGTGTGATCGACCGTCTATTTGGCGCATCGCTGATCGTGGCAACAGGAATTCTTATGATATTTTCCCACGAAGACAGACTCCTGTATTATGGCTTTAATTCCCTTTTCTCGGTCGCGATAGGCATAAGTATATTGTGGCTGATAAGCCAAAGGCACACGTTCATTCACTCATTCTTTGAAAATAGGCTCCTGTGCTGGGTCGGACACATATCCTACGGCCTGTACCTATGGCATTTCCTCTTTTTTGATATTGCCAAGAACACGACCGGTCCAGCGTGGCTTCGAGTCTCGGCAGCACTCCTGCTTTCTTTTACCGCCTCTTCTGTTTCATTTTACAGTGTTGAGAAATTCGCACTAAGCCTGAAAAAATTCCTCTTGGTCGAGCCTAAAAAAGCGGAGCTTACCGTCGCTCGGAGCGGGTGAGTTTTTAGATATGCCACGACCTGATGAACTCTGGTAGTGCTATCGGGACCTATGCTCATTAAGTGTAATCATCCCTTGTAAGGTCAAATAAACTTAGGGCGGCGATTCCAAGGGATCAAAAGTTCATAAAACTCAAACATCCCTACGAACTCAATTGTGTTTCCAGCAAAATGAATACCCATTCATTTTTCATTTTTTAAAAAAGTGTGTCATTTTGGCCGACACGTAGGGTCGCGTTCCATCTGTATAATTTTGACACAGAAGAAGCCTGCTTTTTGACAAGGGAAAACCGCTTTTCTTTTGAAAGAACATCGTTGACATTTTGGAACTCGTTGAGTTTGCTCTATACGTCATTTTTACGTAAACATGCGTAAGCGGTGGTCAGGAAAAGGGTCGGTTTGGTCAGGAAAGTACTTTCAGGGGACAGGAAAAAGCGCGGTTTGGTCAGGTGATATGCGGCGGGTGACGACGCAATGTAAAAAAGCCCCATTTCCGATCGGAAAATGAGGCTTGATACTAAAAGACTCTACCGATCTCAGGTTCTATCTGTCAGCGGCGAGACATTAAACAGACTAAAGTTCGATGATGTCGGTCTTACTTATATGATTAAGAGCGGCGTCGATATCAGTCAGTATATTTTTCACTTCGGGGACCTGATTGCTGGGCAGAATTATTATTGCAATGTCCAAGGCGGCAAGGTTCTGCTGGTGGCGAAGATTTTTTGTCCGAAGTGATGAAAACGTCAAATTCCGCTGAAACCAACTTCAGCAATTTACCGTTCTTTACACCCGCCCATCCCATTTCCTGAACCGTGGCGATCCTGTGTTCAGGCAACCCCGTCTTTACAATCCTCGGAACGCATTCGTCAATGATTATCTTCACGGTGCAAGGCTGATCTCATTAAGCGAGGTACGGAAGTGAGCAAGTACGCGGACGGCTTGTTCACGTGTCACGGTCGGAAAATTTTCGAGGAATTCGTCCAGCGAAACACCGGCTTCGAGATTTTCGAGCAGGGCGGACACCGGCACACGGGTTCCTGTAAAAACAGGAACACCGCTCATAATTTCGCGGTCAATGGTTATCGGGATGTCTTCGGCTATAGTTAACATAGCCGGAATTATAGCATAGAGAACATAAGGCCGTGGAAATATCAGAGGCTGCCGGCTCCAAATATTTCGTCATGATGCCTGGCGAAACGGCTCTGCCTTACCGGTCATTCCGACAAGATACCTGATCTGGCGGTTTTGATATTACCTGTCAGCGGCGAGGCGGAGTTTGATGTCGGCGGATTCGAGGCGTTCGCGTTCGGCCTCGGTCTCGTCGAGCGGTGACGAAGCGACGGCCTGAAGTGCCTGTTCGGCCTCTTTTTTCTCGCGGCGTTCGGCGTCGATGTCGATCTCGTCCGGCGTGACGGCATTGTCCGTCAGGACGGCAACCTTGTTCGAACTGACCTCGACAAAACCGCCGCCGACCGCCAAACGGTCACGCGTTCCGCCGTGATTTGCCTCAAGAATTCCCGGTTTCAACGCCGAAATAAGCGGCACGTGATCGGTAAAAATGCCGATCTCGCCAGACGCCGTCGGCACAACGACCGAATCGACCTCGGCCTCAAGAACCTTTCTCTCTGGTGTTACAACTTCAAGCTTTAGCATGATGTGATGAATGTTAAAAAGTTTAAAAGTGAAAAGGTTTAAAAGTGAAAAAGTGTAAGAGTGAAAAGGTGAAAAAGCCGCGGTTCAACGTGCTGTCTTCTTCACCTTTTCCCATTTTCACTTTTCAACTTTCCTACGCTCCGGCTGCCATCTTCTTGGCCTTGTCGCGGGCCTGCTCGATGGTTCCGACCATGTAGAACGCCTGTTCGGGCATGTCATCGCACTTGCCGTCGAGTATCTCGCGGAAGCCCTTGATCGTGTCCTCTACCTTGACGTACTCGCCCTTCAATCCGGTGAACTGCTCGCCAACCGTGAACGGCTGTGAGAAGAAACGCTGTATTTTACGTGCTCTTGCGACAGTTTGTTTGTCTTCCTCGCTCAATTCGTCCAAGCCCAAAATGGCAATTATGTCTTGCAAGTCTTTATACCGTTGCAAGATCTTTTTAACTTCTTGCGCAGTATTGTAATGCTCGTCACCGACGATCTGCGGATCGAGAATACGCGAGTTTGACGAAAGCGGATCGACCGCCGGATAGATGCCAAGTTCAACGATCTGACGCGACAGCGCCGTAACGGCGTCGAGGTGAGCGAAGGTCGTTGCCGGAGCCGGATCGGTATAGTCGTCGGCAGGCACGTAAACGGCCTGGATCGACGTGATGGCTCCTGTTTTGGTCGAGGTGATGCGTTCCTGCATCTCGCCCATTTCGGTCGCCAGGTTCGGCTGATAGCCCACAGCGGACGGCATACGGCCCAAGAGAGCGGACACTTCGGAACCGGCCTGTGTAAAGCGGAAAATGTTGTCAACGAAGAACAGTACGTCGTTGCCCTGATCGCGGAAGTGTTCCGCCACGGTCAGGCCCGACAGCGCAACGCGGAGACGCGCTCCCGGAGGCTCGGTCATCTGTCCGTAAACAAGCGACACTTTTGAATCCTTGATGGATTCCATATCAACTCTGGCCAGGTCGAATTCACCGGTCTCTTCCATGTGGTGGTTAAAATCGTCACCATATTTGATAACGCCGGATTCGACCATTTCGCGGAGCAGGTCGTTGCCTTCGCGGGTTCGTTCGCCAACGCCGGCAAAGACCGAAAACCCGTCACGGCCCTTGGCAACGTTGTTGATAAGCTCCATGATAAGAACGGTTTTGCCCACACCGGCACCGCCGAACAGGCCGATCTTTCCGCCGCGAAGAAACGGCTGCACAAGGTCGATGACCTTGATGCCTGTTTCGAACATTTCCAGTTCGGTCGCCTGCTCATCAAAAGAAGGAGCGTGGCGGTGGATGGACGAACGGATCTCTGAAGAGACCTCGCCAAGTTCATCTACCGGATCGCCGATGACGTTCATCACGCGGCCGAGCGTTGCTCCGCCGACCGGAACCGATATCGGCCCGCCAAGGTCTCTCACGTTCATTCCGCGGACCATGCCGTCGGTAGGAAGCATCGAGATGGCACGCACGCGGCCTTCGCCCAGATGCTGCTGAACCTCAGCGACGACATCGACCGGCGTATCCACGTCAAAACCCTCTGATGTTATACGAAGCGCCTGATAGATAGGCGGAAGATAGTCCTGAAATTCGACGTCAACGACCGGCCCGATGATCTGAACCACTTTGCCGACCTTTACGTCATCGTTGTTAGCCATTTTTGATAGATTACTCCTAATAATTAGATGAAAAAGCGTTAACTTAACAAAGGAGTAAGAATATCACAGTCAGAAACACCAGCGCAAAGCCCGCCGGAAGGTTCAGAACGTTAAAAAACCGGTGATCTTCTGCCGTGACGCTTTCTCTAACATAAACCCTGCAAAAAACCTGTCGGCACATAAAATAATTGACACTCGGGCGAGGTTTCAGTAATCTCAGGCTTATACACGCGAGGGACAAAATTGCCGCCTGCTGACGCGGACGGTTCTGACAAACCGGCAAATACACACGCGAGGGACAAAGGAGAATTTGAGCAGTCTGCGAAAACTTGAGCTTCCGTCACAGGGCCTGAATACGCTTTTTGGTGTGCAGGACCAAAACATCAAATACCTTGAATCGCTTTTGGACGTCAACATCGGCGCTCGCGGCAACGAGCTGCTGATAGACGGCGACCCGCGCGACATCGCCACGGTCGAAAAGATACTTCTGGAATTTGGCGAGCTTTTTGCCGAGGGGAATTCGTTCACGGACAAGGAACTGAAGGACGCCTTTAAGCAGATTGCCGAAGACCGCGCATACAGCCTGAAGGACCATTTTCAGCGAAACCGTTTTAACCCTTCGGGCAAGAAGATGGTCGCGCCGAAAACCGCCAATCAGCGGAAATATCTGGACGCGATAGCGGCGAACGATCTCGTTTTCGGCATCGGCGTGGCCGGAACGGGCAAGAGCTTTCTGGCGGTGGCAATGGCCGTTGACGCCCTGTACAAAAAACAGGTCAGCCGCATAATTTTAACGCGGCCGGCGGTCGAGGCAGGCGAACGGCTCGGGTTTTTGCCCGGCGATCTGCAGGACAAGGTCGATCCTTACCTGAGGCCGCTGTATGACGCGCTGTTCGATCTGGTCGATTCGGAAAAGGTCACGAAGATGCTGGAAAAACGCATTATCGAGATAGCTCCGCTGGCATTCATGCGCGGACGCACGCTGGCTGACGCCTTTATCATCCTCGACGAGGCACAGAACACCACCAGCGAACAGATGAAGATGTTCCTGACACGCATCGGCTTTGGCTCAAAGGCCGTCGTCACCGGCGACAAGACCCAGATAGACCTGCCCCGCGGGCAACGCTCCGGTTTGAAGGAAGCCGAAGAAGTCCTGCGCGACATCGACGCCATAGAATTTTGCTACTTCAATGAAAAAGACGTCGTCCGCCACAAGCTCGTCCAGATGATCGTGCAGGCTTACGAAACACACAACAAAGATTCAGAATAACCATGCCTCGCCTGAGCATACTAAATGTAATTCTTATGGCAATCGGTGCTGCATTTGGGACAGCCGATTGGCATAGATTAATAAGTGTTTATTGGCAAAAAGACTTGCCTGTACCAATAAATGATTGGTTTTGGCTTATTCTGGCTCTCGTGATAGGAATATTATCCATTGCGATATTTATTGTTGTTTTTTCCATGTTATTTGGCAGCAGAAAATATGTTGATTTCTTCATATCGGCATCGGCTTTGTCTTTCGGCCTTCCAATCGCGCATTTTCTTATAGATTGGATTTCTACTAAAGTGGGGATCCAAACCAGTATCTTCTTTATTTCAGATGACGGCTATTTATTCTTGACGGAAGACTCTCTTTTCCTCTTTTTTCTTGGGTTGGTTTTGGGATTAGTGATCGCTTCAATTATTTCCTTACTAAAAGTAAGAACAGTTGTGGTAAAGTAAGGAATTGAGGTGTGGCCATGGATTTAGAAGCAACAATGACAAGTAAGGGACAGATCACGGTTCCGCTGAAGATCCGTAAAGAGTTGGGTGTAAAGGCCGGAGACAAGATCGTCTTCGGCAAGAATGATGATGACGAAATAACGGTGCGGCCGGCAAGAAAAGACAGCCCCTTTGCCAAATATCGCGGGATCGAGAGAAAAGGCGTCGGTCTTGACCGCAAAGCGATAATTGATGACCTCCGCGAAATAAGAGACGGCGGAAATGCGTCCTAATGGCAACAGCAATAGACACGAATATCATTATTTCGCTTTGGAAAGCTGAGGAAGAAACTGCGGAATTGGTTGAAGAAGCCCTGAACAATGCTTTAGCAAAGGGCGGCCTGGTGATTAGCGGGGCAGTATTCGCTGAGCTTTTGGCTTATCCCAAACGAACCGAATCCTTCATTTTTGACTTCTGTTTTGATACGGGAATAGCCATAGATTGGACCATGAATGAGTCTATGTGGCTATTGGCTGGAAACGCCTTTCAAAAATACACACTAAATAGAAAAAAGCAGAAAGCAGGTTTTCCAAGACGTATTCTTGCGGATTTTCTAATAGGATCCCACGCTGCTGTCAACTCTTACTCGCTGCTCACACTTGACACAAGAATTTACCAGACAATGTTCCCCAGCCTGTCTTTGATCAGCGTTTGATCTGAAAAAATCTCGATGATCGTAAATTTGCAACGCAAAATAAAGATAGAAGCAAAGGCTTTTTCGCCGTTTGCGGAGGCGTTGCTTGGGGCGGTTGAGGAGATCGAAGGCGGCGAGTTTTCAGTGGCGTTCGTTTCGGACAGGCGGATGAGGGAGTTGAACAAATTCTTTCGCGGGAAAGACGCGACGACGGATGTGCTGTCGTTCCCGCATGTGCCGGATGACTGGAACGCAGGCATCCTGCCTGCAATGAGCGAGGCGAGATTTTTCGGCGATATCGTTATCTCCATCGAGCAGGCGGCGAGGCAGGCCGAGGAGAATAACCTGACGTTGGAAAATGAGATAAAACAGCTTATGCTCCACGGTGTTTTGCACCTTTGCGGTTACGATCATGAAACGGACGACGGTGAGATGAACGCACGCGAGCTTAAGCTTCGTGATAGACTTGGGATCAGTTGAACCGCAAAGACGCAGAGACGCGAAGAGTTTAGAGGCGTTATAAGTGACAAAACCGTATCTAAATTAGTTCACTTTATGGATGCATCTCATTTCAATAGCCTCACACTTTCCTCTGTATCTCTGCGTCTCTGCGGTAAAATTCTATGAAACAGCTTCAAAAAACTGCTGAGCCGTGTGTAATGGTCATCTTTGGGGCGACCGGCGACCTGACAAAACGCAAGCTGTTCCCTGCCATTTATAATCTTGCGAAAGAGGGGCATATCCCTGACAATTTTGCGATCATCGGCGTTGGGCGGCAAGAGATGGAGAGCGAGGATTTTTGCCGTCAGATGCAGGAGAACCTCGCCGAATTTCTGCCCGGAAAACCTGACGACGACCTGATGCTTTGGTTCCGCGAAAGGACATATTACACGGGCGGCGATTTTGACGACGACAAAAAGCTTTTTAAGGACCTAAAGGAAATGTCGGCGGAGGTCAGGACGCAGCACGATATACCCGACAATTTCTTTTTTTATATGGCGATACCGCCAAGCCTTTTTGCTAACGTGACGCAAAAGATAGTAAAGAACGGCCTCGGGAAAGAAGAGAACGGCAACTGGCGGCGGTTCATTTTTGAAAAGCCTTTCGGCCACGATCTGGCATCGGCGAAAAAGCTCAACGCCGACCTTTTGAAACTGTTAAAAGAGCGGCAGATATATCGTATAGATCATTACCTTGGCAAGGAAACGGTGCAGAACCTGCTTGTGTTCCGTTTTGGCAACAGCGTTTTTGAGCCGATATGGAACCGCAATTTTGTCGATCATGTACAGATAACCGTCGCGGAGCAGCTCGGGATAGAACAGCGCGGCGATTATTATGACAATGCCGGCGCTCTGCGGGATATGATCCCGAACCACATCTTTCAGCTTGTGACACTGACGGCGATGGAGCCGCCCGTTTCGTTCGACGCCGAATCTGTCCACAACGAACAGGCAAAGATACTGCGTGCGATAAAATGCTTCACGCCCGAAGAAACGCTGCATTCGGCGGTTCGCGGCCAATACGGCGAAGGCGACATAGACGGCAAAAAAGCGGCCGCGTATCGCTCCGAATCGAATGTAAGGCCGGAGTCGCAAACGGAGACCTACGCGGCGTTAAAGCTCTCCATCGACAACTGGCGATGGGCCGACGTGCCTTTTTACATACGTACCGGCAAGCGTATGGCGTCGCGATATTCCAGCATAATCGTCCAGTTCAAAAAAGCTCCTTTCACACTGTTTGAGAACACGCCGGTCGAACGCCTGACCACCAACCGCATAGAGATACACATCCAACCGGACGAAGGCATCACACTGCATTTCGGGGCAAAGGTCCCGGGGCCGATAGTCCGCGTCGGGCCGGTCGATATGGACTTCAATTACCTTGACCATTTCGGCGAACAGGCGGCGACGGGCTATGAACGCCTGCTATTCGATTGCATGATCGGCGATTCCACATTGTTCCAACGCGCGGACATGGTCGAGGCAAGCTGGTCCATCGTTTCGCCGATATTGGATGTCTGGTCGGCGATACCGCCGCGTGATTTTCCTAATTATGCCGCCGGAAGCTGGGGGCCGCCCGACGCTGACGAACTTTTGAACCGCGACGGCAGGCAATGGAAAAACACACAACACGTTCCGGAAAAAGAGAAATAAATGACGGACGTACGAATATTTTCCGCCAAGACAGAAATGGCCGTGGCGGCTGCGGTGCATTTTACCGATGTCATTGCCAAAGTATTAACGGAAAACGGCGATGCGTCGGTTGCGGCTGCCGGCGGTTCCACGCCAAAGGCGTTGTATGAACTGCTTGCCGGTGACGAATATCGCGGACGCATAAATTGGCAGAAAATCCTTGTTGTCATCAGCGATGAGCGCGATGTGCCGCCGGATGACGAACGCAGCAATTTCAGGATGGTGCATCGCTCGCTGCTGCTCCCGCTGGATGTTCCTGACGAGAACATCGTCAGATGGAAAACGACAGGCGGCGAGCCGGAACAGATAGCCGAAAGATTTGAAAATTCTCTCAAAACAGCCTTTGACCTAAAGCCCGGAGAGTTTCCGCGTTTTGACCTTGTTATGCTTGGCATCGGAGCGGACGGCCACACGGCATCGCTGTTTCCCGGCACCGACGCACTTTTTGAAAATGAACGCCTCGCCGTTGCGAACATTGTTCCACAGCTTGGCGAAAGCCGATATACGATCACGTTTCCGGTCATAAATAACGCGAGGAACATTATGTTCCTTGTTACCGGAGCCGATAAGGCCGAAGCCGTAAAACGCATTATCGAAGACACGGGAAATGCCGGCCCGCTGCCCGCGGGCCTTGTCCGGCCAACTGACGGAACTGTCACGTGGTTTCTGGACAAGGACGCTGCTCGGCTGTTGATGCGTGTTTGAGGTTGCATTTACGGCGTTGCGCGGATAACATTTCGATTTATCAGCCTATGGAAATAGACCTAGCCGTCGGCCTGTTGATATTAGCCGCACTCCTTTTTTTGGCGACCATCGATATGGCGTTCGCACAGCTCTCCGATCTGTCCCTGCGGCGTCTTTCGACCGAATCGGACGATTCAAAACGTCCGGCGGCGGCTGAGTTTCTGCGTGAGATACTGGATAACCGCTCCCGTTTTCGCTTTGCCCTTTCCTCGGCCATACAAGTTTTGATGATCTCTTTTTCGGTGCTGGTGACGATAGCCGCCATCCGCTATTTGGAAAGCAGAAAGATGGTCGTTTTTGCATCGTTGGTGATCAGCCTTGCCGCAACGGTCTTTTTCAGACAGATCGTCCCCCGGCTGATAACCAGGAACAATCCGGAAAATATATTGCTCTGGATGCTGCCGATGGCAAAACCGCTGTATCGGCTGGCGTCGGCAATTTCATCGCCTTTCTCATCGTCAACACGCGGCGGCAGAGAGCAGCAGCGGCTTGACACGTCGGCCACGCCGGACGCCGGAGATGACAGCGACAACACCGATGACATTCAGGCACTGATGGAGGTCGGCGAGGCCGAAGGCATCATCGAGGAAGAGGACCGCGAACTGATCGAATCGATGCTGGAGTTCAGCGAAACGCGCGCCGGTGAGATAATGACGCCGCGAACCGAAATAGTCGGGCTGCCGTTCAACTCAACGGTCAAATCTGCACGCGACTTGATCATTGAAGAAAAATATTCCCGTCTGCCGGTCTATCGCGACAGCATAGACAATATAGAAGGCCTGATATACGTTCGCGACCTGCTGACTGCGTGGGCGAACGGCAAGGAAGACGACAGCATTCAGAATTTTCTCCGCCCGGTGGTGTTTGTTCCCGAAACCAAAACCGCGTCCGAACTCCTGAAAAGCATGCAGGTGAACCGCAGCCAGATGGCGATAGTCATTGACGAATACGGCGGCGTCGCGGGCATTGTCACCATCGAGGACATCGTTGAGGAAATAGTAGGCGAGATAGAGGACGAGGACATCAGCGAGGACGAGATAATCGAGATCGTCGAAGGCGAGGACGGATATTTTGACGTTTTGGGAGCAACGGAGATCTATAAACTGGAGCGGCTGTTAGACATCGAACTTGATGACGAGGAATACAACACCGTCGCCGGAATGATAATCAGCGAATCGGGCCGTGTTCCCAAAAAAGGCGAAAAACTTGCCATTCGCTGCTTTGATGTCGAAATACTCCGCGCCGACCAAAAACGCATACATCTGGTGCGGCTGAAACCGGCGGACACCGACGCCGCCGTGACAGACGCCGTGCATAATACATAACCCGTCTATAGATAGAGAGTGTCTCAAAGCCTCTTTCTTTCTCCCAAATTACAAAATAGAATTATTTTTAGTGTCTTCGTCTGCGTGTTCCGTGTTCCAGTATCTTTGACCACAGAAATCACAGAAACAACTTTAACAAATGATCTGGGTTTATGGGCTTTGCCCATCTATTTGTGGAAAAGCTGCGCTTTTCCATTGATGCCGAAAGACCGTTTGCGGCTCTGCCGCTGTTTCTGACACTCGAGAAACACGGCGGCTCAGCCGCAAAATAAAGCCAGAGGAAACTCGGCGAAGCACAGCTTCGCCGCAAATAGAACGGCCAAGCCGTCTCAGCATCAACTTTTTCCCGACTGACAAAGCGTATGATACAATCTGTCACCATAGGTTAAACATAAAGCTGGAGGTAGTAACATGGCAATAAGATTAGGAGACGATGCGCCGGATTTTTCGGCGGAAACGACAGAAGGGACGGTGAATTTTCACGAATGGCTCGGCGACAGTTGGGGGGTGCTTTTTTCGCATCCGAAGGATTACACGCCGGTCTGTACGACCGAATTGGGCATGGCGGCAAAGCTGAAACCGGAGTTTGAAAAGCGGAACGTAAAGATAATCGGCCTGAGCGTCGATCCGCTTGATTCGCACAGCGGCTGGTCAAAGGACATCGAGGAAACACAGGGTTCTGCGGTCAACTTTCCGATGATCGCGGACGCGGACAGAAAAGTTTCAGACCTTTATGACATGATCCACCCAAACGCGAGCGACACGTTCACCGTGCGGTCGGTATTTGTGATCGGGCCCGACAAAAAGGTAAAACTGACACTGACATATCCGGCAAGCACCGGACGAAATTTTGACGAGATACTGCGCGTTATTGACTCGCTCCAACTGACGGCGAATTACAGCGTGGCAACACCCGTGAACTGGAACGACGGCGATGACTGCATCATCGTTCCGGCGGTGACGAACGAACAGGCAAAGGAAAAATTCCCTGCCGGCTGGAATGAAGTGAAACCCTATCTGCGGATAACGCCGCAGCCGAATAAGGTCGGCTAGTGTCACGTCACGTTTGAACTGTCGCAAGTTTTAGGTATACACTCTCCTCAG
>CAZOXY010000077.1:0-15958 GCA_964583955.1 uncultured Chloracidobacterium sp.
GGCGTTCGCTACATCATGACAAAACGGTGGCAGCTCGGGACAAATTATTACAACCGCTACGGCTTTGGCGCCGGCGTGATCTTTAGTTATTAGGACGGGGAAATACCCGATACATTGGAGAAAATATTATGTTGAAAAAAAGTTTATTCGCCGGCCTGATACTGGCACTGTTTGCCGTTGCCGGACATTCGCAAAACCTCGGCAAGGTCGATAACGATCTAAAGAACAAAATGAACGCCGTACTGACAGGTTATTACGCGGTGAAGGACGCTTTGGTCGATTCCGATCTGGAAAAGACAAAGGAAAAGGCGGGCGAATTGGTCACGCTCATAGGTGCGGTCTCCGATGAAAAAATGACCGCCGCTCAAAAAGAGTTTTGGGCAAAACTTTCGGCACCTTTAAGGAGCGACACTGAACACATCCGCGACACCGGCGACCTCGAACACCAGCGCAGCCATTTTATGCAGTTGTCAAATAATTTCTTTTCTCTCTTTCTGGGTTTCAAGGCAAATGCCGCCGAGGTCTATCAGCACTATTGCCCGATGAAAAGAGCGACCTGGCTTTCAGCTTCAAAAGAGGTTAAGAATCCGTATTACGGCGAAAAAATGCTCGATTGCGGCTCGGTCCGGACTACACTCAAAAAGAACTAAGATCGATAATGGGACATCGAAACTCTAACAGTTAAAAGTTGGGTAGTTTACAGCTAATAGTTTGCAAACTGATAGTTTTTAACTTGCTGACTATTAACTGTTACAAAATATGAGCCGATTGAAAGCGATGATAATATCAGACATCGGATCATCCGGCTCACCGCTCTTTTGTTCATGCCTTGCAAATTTGGCGTAACTGCGTGAAAATTGTTTTTGCCGTTCGGCACGGCGCCTTCGTCTATCGGTTAGGACGCAAGATTCTCATTCTTGAAAGAGGGGTTCGATTCCCCTAGGCGCTACCATTCTCGCTCCTTTTCCTTAAACGGATCATCAACCGCCGCAATCTTTTTGAGCTGACAGTGAACAGCAGAAAACCGGACATTATCGTGACGATCCCGAATATCGAGAACGCACGCAATAGATAATTGTTAATATTGTCGCGGCCTTCAAAGTCCATTGTGTGCAGCATCCACAGGACATCAAAAACACGCCAGGTGTTTGACCTGACCGTCTGCAATTGATGGTCTTCTACGCTGACATATGCTGTATAATTTTCTGCACCTTCAAAACTGACGGCATAGGCGGGCAGCGGCCTGTCACGATATTCGTGATACTCTGACGTCCCGCCTTTTTCGATCAGTTCGACCGACGCTATTGCCAGATCGGCGACAATGGCCCGCTTGGCTATCTGAATTGCTTCCGTTTCATTTATAGGTTCGCGCTTTTCGCCATCGCGAAACCTCACCAATATCGATCCGCTTTCCCCCTCCGCCGTTTTGTAAGGAAGAAAATAATGAGCATCTCCCAGAACGTCCACTATGCGCAGCTTTGACGCATCGGTCTCTGCATTTTTAGGGAGAAAGTTTGCAGGCGATAATTTTCCGGTCAAAAGTTCGGGCGGCAGCGCAATTGCCTGCGGCTCAGCTCTAATGTGTTCGCTCCTCACTTCTTCGATCTTTGTCCAGCTAAAATAAAGTCCGCCTACCGTCCAAAAAACGAATTGCACCCCGATACAAAGCCCCAGGTAGCGATGGGATCTGCGAATGAGATGTTTGTAATTGATCCGTTTTTTAGGCATATCTAATCCGGGAATGTGGTCGCCCTTTGGGGGCTAACCGCGACGTGTTCTGTAACCTTCCAAAAAGCGCGCAATGCGGCCTATCGCTTCGGCAAGATCATCAACATTCGGCAGGAAAACTATGCGGAAATGGTCATGTCCCGGCCAGTTAAACCCTGTTCCCTGAACAATTAACACTTTTTCTTCGGCAAGAAGTTCGCAAGCAAACTGCTGATCGTCCACTATCGGATAAACTTTCGGGTCCAGCCTGGGGAACATATACAATGCCGCTTTTGGCTTAACGACCGAAACGCCGGGTATCTGCGACAACAGGTCGTATGCCCTTTCCCGCTGGCGAAACAGTCGTCCGCCCGGAGCCACGAGTTCGTCAATGCTCTGATGGCCGCCGAGAGCGGTCTGTATCGCAAGCTGTCCGGGCGTGTTCGAGCAGAGCCGCATCGAGGCAAGCATGTCTAGGCCGGTTATATAATCCGCCGCACCGCTTTTGTCACCGGACACGATCATCCACCCGGAGCGATAGCCGCACGACCGATGATTTTTGCTCAGGCCGTTGAACGTCAGAAAAAACACGTCGTCCGCCAGCGACGCAATACTTGTGTGCGTGTGGCCGTCATAGATCGTGCGGTCATAGATCTCATCGGCAAAAACGATCAGGCCGTTCTCACGGGCTATCTCGATAATGCCGTTCAGTGTCTCTTCTGGATACAACGCTCCGGTCGGGTTGTTAGGGTTGATAACGACTATGCCGCGCGTTTTGGGCGTGACCTTTTTTCTGATGTCGGCAAGGTCGGGCAGCCATTCGCTCTGTTCGTCGCAGATGTAGTGAACGGGTTTGCCGCCTGACAGCGAGACCGCTCCCGTCCACAAAGGATAATCCGGCGCCGGAACAAGTATCTCGTCGCCGGGGTCAAGCAATGCGGTCAGCGACATTACGATAAGCTCCGACACACCGTTGCCTAGATATATGTCATCGACCGTCACACCGGCAATGCCTTTGTCCTGTGTGTAACTGACCACCGCACGCCGCGGCGCGAACATTCCCTTGCTGTCGGTATAACCGGCGGCGTCGGCCAGATTGCGGATGATGTCCTGAACTATCTCGTCCGGCGGTTCAAAACCGAACGCGGCCAGATTGCCGATGTTCAGCTTCATTATCCGCTCGCCGGTTTCCTCCATCCGCGATGCCAGATCAAGCACCGGCCCGCGTATGTCGTAAAAGACATCATTGAGTTTGCGTGACTTTGTAACCTGTTTCAAATGGGGCCTCTGATAGCTAAAATGCTGTTTCCCTTCAACCTAAACCGTAAAGAGGGCTTTCGGATCCTTCCGTGCGATTGCCAGCAGTCGCAGCGTCGAACCGCTTGGAGTATTGACACCTTGTTCCCATGCCCGCACAGTGGCGGCTGAGGTATTCAAAAGCAGCGCAAATGCCGCCTGCGAAACTCTGAGCTTCTGCCGAAGCCTGATGATGTCTTCTTTTGCCAATGGCCTCGGAGGCTTCACCTCACGCACGATCTCGCGAACGCCGACAACCTTTTTGCCGGCCGCATGATCGCGCATTTGTTTCGCTCCGGTCATCAGTTCGTCAAACGTCTTCTTATCCATTTTATTTACCTCCTTGTTTCAACTTTTCTTTGGTTTCCGTCACGATCTCACCGAGCATTTTCGCCTGCTCGCGGGTGAGGTTTTCCTGCTCGTTCTTTCCGTAAATGTAAAGCAGATATATGCGGCCATACACTTCAAAATAAACGTAAATATACCGGAAACCGCCTCGCTTACCTTTTTGGCGTGAAGGATCGGCAATACGTGCCTTTCTTGCTCCTTTTGCGCCGGGTATGATGTCGCCGCGTTCAGGGTTCTTTATCAGTTCGTCTTGAATCGCCGTTAAAAGGCCAATGCTTCCAAGTTCATCTATTTTCTTAACAAACACCGGAACTTCGACGAATGTGATAAGCTTTCCTTTCACGATATAACTATAATATCAGATAGCATAGTTGTCAAATGTGTCTCAATTATTCCATTGACAACCATTAAACCAAAATAAGACGGCAAGTCCCGTAAACACAAGACTTGCCGCTATTCCTATTGGTGCCCCCGGTAGGATTCGAACCTACAGCCGACGGATTATGAGTCCGGCGCTCTAACCGTTGAGCTACAGGGGCACGAACTGATTAGTCTAATTTAAACGCAAGGGCGGCGCAAATCCATGATACGCCCCAATAAAAAGTTTTACATATTTTGCCCCGGATCGCCAAAGGTCGGCGGAGGAGGCGGTTCTGCCGCTTGTATGTTCCCAACGACGATGCTGCGTCGGTCCTGCCTGTCTGTAATATCGCGAACGACCATTATAGCCAATACCGCCGCAATAATGGTCAATATACCTGCGACGATAACGACCGTTCCGCCTATTGCCGCACTTTCGGGGTTGTTGGGGTCAAACATACGCGATGCAAAATTGTTCGCAATATTTGAGATGATCCAAAATGCCCACCAAATGGTCATAAACCCGGGAGCGCTGTGCAGGCTGGCTGAAAGGAACGTAGGCTCGTTATTGAAATTGACCCCGTCAGGATCGCTTTCCCACCATATCTCGCGCATCGCCTGAAACGGTTTGAAAAGATTAAGAAATGGGACAAACCACCACCCGACCGCCCATCCCGGTGTAAATTCCAGGTTCTCAGGCTTGAGCGCGTTGAGATTGGAATGAGCGCGATATTCCCATAATAGAAATGCAATGACCGTTCCGATAAAGATCGGGAACTGCAATAAAGCCGCCAAGCCCACAAGCATCAGCCACCCAGGAACTTCGTCTGTATCGTAGAAAACAAATGCATAAGGATCCATTATTTGAATGAACCCGACCAAAATATCCAAAAGTGCCACTCCCGCCGTGGCCGCCAATCCGCCAATGGCGGCCAATGAAAGGGTCTTTGCCGAACGAAACCTCTCTGACATACAGAAATCCTCCGAATATGAGATATTTTACCGAAAACAGGATGCTCCCACATTTTCACGGCTGTTCGCTTGTTCCTGCCGCTCTGATCTGCTTTATGTTGCCGGAAATATCTGTTATATTTCCGTAACTCTCTTCAGAAATCAAACTTATACGAGGAAAACTTAAATGAGCGCTGCTGCAAACGCTGACAACTCCGCACCACAGGGCGGATTCTTCGGGCATCCGAAAGGCCTTTCAACCCTCTTTTTCACGGAAATGTGGGAAAGGTTCTCGTTCTACGGCCTGCGGCCGCTGCTGGTCTTATTTATGGCAGCCGCCGTAATGCAGGGCGGTTGGGGCTGGGATCGCGGCGAGGCTTCAGCGATAGTCGGTATTTATGCGGCTTTTGTTTACCTTGCATCTTTGCCGGGCGGATGGATAGCGGACAAATTACTGGGATTGCGCAAAGCCGTCCTTTACGGCGGAGCCTTGATCTCACTGGGACATCTGACCATCGGCGCGTCGGCGTTCATACATTCCAAAACGCCATTTTTCCTGGGCCTTGTTTTTATAGTTTTGGGAACGGGCCTGTTAAAGCCGAATATCTCAGCAATGGTCGGCGACCTTTATCCCGAAGGCGGAGCCAGAAAGGACGCCGGTTTTTCGATCTTTTACATGGGCATCAATCTTGGGGCCTTTATCGGACAGCTCATTACGGGTTTTCTTGGTGAAAGGATCGGCTGGCATTGGGGATTTACAGCCGCAGGACTTGCCATGATCCTCGGCCTCATCCAGTTCTGGATCCAGTCAGGAAAAACGCTGGGTAACATTGGCTCCGAACCTTCACGACATCCCGACCCGGCAGTCCAGGCCAAACAGGAATCGCAGGTAAAGATATTTACAACTATCGGCCTCGCGATCCTGGCTCTCGTGTTTATTCTTGTCGCCACAGAGATCATTCCGTTCAGCGCCTCGGTATTTGGGACGTATCTTGCTTACATCCTCGTCAGTATCGGGTTTATTTATTTTGCGTATCTTTTCATTTTTGGCGGATTGAATGGCGATGAAAAGAAACGCGTTCTAGTTATTGCTGTTCTTTTTGTTTTTGCGGCCATCTTTTGGTCGGCATTTGAACAAACTCCTACTGCCCTAAACCTTTTCGCACAGGATTTCACAGAGCGTCAAATGGGCAGTTTTCTTATCCCGGCTACTTGGTTCCAGTCCGTGAACTCCGCCTGGATCATCCTCCTTGCCCCGGTAATTGCCGCGATGTGGACGGCGCTCGGCAGCCGCAATATAAATCTTTCCAGTCCGGTCAAATTCGCCGTTGGCCTCGGCCTGACGACACTTGCATTTATCGTTATGATCTTTGCCTCTTACGTTGTCGTTGGCGACGGAACGTCGATAACTAAAGTTTCTCCGCTCTGGCTGGTCACGTTTTATCTGTTTTTGACGCTGGGTGAGCTTTTTGTCAGCCCTGTCGGACTTTCATCGATGACCACGCTGTCGCCAAAACGATATGTCGGACAGATGATGGGCGTATGGTTCCTGGCGTCGTCCGTGGGCAACCTGATCGGCGGACTTGTCGGCGGAGATGTCGATCCGAACAATCTTCCGGCAATGCCGAGGCTCTTTACGACAACGACGCTGTTCCTCGGCGGCGCGGCCCTGGTCCTGATCGTTCTGTCCGTCCCGATAGCACGAATGATGCGTGCCAGCAGCCCGGAAGAGTCTGACGCCGAGGCCGCGGTAAAGAGTGAGATAGAATAAAGACAACAGAACCGCTGTAAGGTTTTTTTGAGAAAGCAGGGGAGTAGAGGAGTAGGGGAATAGGGGAATAGGGGAATAGGGGAGTGGGAAACCTTGTTACGAGGCATCAGGATCTTGTGGTATATCGCAAAGCATTTAAGGCAGCGATGACTATTTTCGAGATCTCTAAGAGTTTCCCCAAAGAAGAGACCTATTCATTGACTGACCAGATAAGGCGGTCTTCGCGCTCGGTTTGCACGAATCTAGCCGAAAGTTGGCGAAAACGTAGATACAGGGCGTCTTTTATTAGTAAATTATCTGATGCCGAAGGAGAGGCTGCCGAAACCCAGACCTGGATCGAATTCGCTGTAAAGAGTGAGTACGTGAACAGAGAAACGGCGAAGCCATTGTTTATCGAATACGACGAGATAATTTCGATGATCGTCTCAATGATAGCCAACGCCGATTCATGGGTTCTCCAAAGGCCTCGAAAATAGCCTTTTGCTCCCCTACTCTTCTATTCTTCTACTCCTGCAGGCGTTTCGCTTCGCGAAACGCCTGCATCGCCTCCGTTGCGCCGGCGTGCATGATCTCCGGTTTGTGGTATTTCCAGTATTTTTCAAAGTCATCATCAGAAAGCTCGGGCATTTCGGCCCGGGTTTTTTCTTTCAGGTAATTTTCGGCCCATTCACGCATTTCTGGTTTAGTATTCAACGCGGTGCGTGCTCCGTGCATCAAATTATCACGTTCCATGTATCTGTCTCCTTATGTTAGATTTAATATTAAGTGGCTGACGTGGTTCAGGCAAGAGAGTCTTTATATCATTCATTCGTCCGGCAAACATTGCCGGACAATATTTATGGAGTCTTAGTGTGAAAAGATCATTACTCGGGGCCGCGCTTATTCTGGCGCTGCTCCCCAATGCGTTCCTCGCCCAGAGAACGGCTTCGTCTGCTGCGGCGGCGGCCCCGGCAGCAGCCAAACCGGCCTATGCCGTTCCGTTCGTCAATAAAAAGCTGGCAAACGGGCTTGATGTCATCGTCCTTGAGGACAACAGCGTGCCGATCGTCACGGTCGAACTGGCCGTGCGCAACGGTTCGTTCACCGAACCGCCGGAGCTGAACGGCCTCTCGCATCTTTACGAACACATGTTCTTCAAGCCGAACATGGCGGCCCTGCTTTCGCAATGTCAGGACCTCATTCTTCGCGGCGGCTCCAATCCGGTGTGTAACGAACCGATAAAGCTTCGTCCCGTTATCGGCGACGTAAGCTATATGAAGAATATCTCGACGCTCGGCATTTCCTACAACGGAACGACGCGCGAAGAGGTAGTCAATTACTATTTCACGACCACAAGCCCGTATCTTTCGACGGCGGTCCGCGTGATAAATGATGCAGTCCGCTATCCGCGATTTGACGAAGAAGATCTGGATAACGAAAAACGGGTCGTCATCGGCGAACTCGAACGCAACGCTTCCAATCCGTTCTCGTATCTTTTTGACGAAACGAACAAAAAGCTCTTTTACAAATATCCGACACGCAAAAGCCCCGGCGGAACGCGTGAAACGGTAGCGGCGGCAACCGTCGAGCAGATGAAGCTGATCCGGGACCGCTATTATTTTCCGAACAACGCCGCATTGGTCGTCACCGGAAACGCGTCTCCCGAAACGGTCTTCAAACTTGTCGAGGAAACGATGGGAAGCTGGGAACCGCGCAAGGTCGATCCGTTCAAGGAATTTCCGCTGGTCGAGCATCCGCCGATCGAGAAAAGTTCGGGTTCCATCATCGAAAAAGAGATCGGCTCAGGCGAAGGCGATGACGAACAGAACGTTTTTATCCAGATAGGCTGGCACGGCCCTTCCATCGGCAAGGACGACGCCTCTACATACGCGGCGGATGTTTTCTCATACATCCTTTCTCAGCCCGATCACCGGCTTCAGCGAAACATTGTGGACAAAGGCCTGGCAACGACCGTCGGGCTGAACTATTACACGCAACGCAACGTCGGGCCGATAACCATCTTTCTGATAACGACGCCGGAAAAGGCAAAAGCCGCTCTCAAGACGGTTTACGATGAGGTAAGGCTTTTTGATACGCCCGCATACTACACGGATGCGGAACTGGAAAACTCAAAGAACATTTTGGAAGCAAGCGATCTTTACGACCGCGAAAAACCAAGCGAATACGCACACACGCTCGGTTTCTGGTGGTCATCCACGGGCATTGATTATTTCCGCGATTATCACAAGAACCTGAGGGCAACCTCGCGTCAGGACATAAACCGCTATATTCAGACCTATATCAAGGGCAAAAATCATGTTGCGGTCGCGCTGATGTCGCCGTCGGCTCGTGCAAAAGCGAATTTGACCGAAGAGGAACTCATCGGCCCGAGGTAACAGGCATTTCCGTACAAGAACGAATAAACAGATATGCGATCTTTTTTTAGAAAATTCTCATTATCGGCATTGGTTACAGGCATTGCCTTTCTGGCGGTGTTACAGACAGCCGCTCAAACTACGCCTGTCCCGCAGGCCGACCCTGTCACAGAGTTTGAGGTCAACGGCCTGAAGGTGATATTGAAACGGCGCGACTCGGCCCCGACCTTTGCCGGCGGCCTTTTCTTTCGCGGCGGCGTAAGAAATCAGACCGCCGAAAAAGCGGGCATAGAGAACCTTGCGCTCGCGGCCGCGACCGAAGGAGGGCAAAAATTTTCCAGCCAGCAGGTCCGCCGCGAACTTTCGCGGACGGGCGGTTCGCTGGGCGGCGCGTCCTCTCGCGATTTCGGTGTCATCTCTTTTGTTTCCACACGGGAAAGTTTTGACCGCATCTGGGACATCTTTGCCGACACGGCAATAAACCCTACATTTGCCGCCGCTGACATCGAGCGTGTCAGACAGCAGATCATCTCAGGCCTGCGCGAAACGGAGACAAGCCCGGACGGGGCCTTGATCGCCGCTCAGGACAGGATGCTTTATTCGGGACATCCATACGCCGTTGATCCAATGGGAACTATCAGGACGATAACCTCCCTCACGGCGGCCGACCTTAAGACATACCATGCCGGGATGATGCAGACCTCAAGAATGCTTTTAGTTATAGTTGGCGACATCGGCCCTGACGAACTTAAGGCAAAGGTAACGGCTTCATTCGGAAAACTGCCCGTCGGCACATACAAGAACGAACCGCTGCCGGCGCTGGATTTTTCAAAAGGTACGGTGGACATAACTCCCCGCGATGTGCAGACAAATTATGTCCAGGGCGTTTTTGCGGCACCTGCTTTGAATGATCCTGACTATTATGCGATGCGGGTCGCGATGAACATTCTGCAGCAGCTTGTCTTTGAAGAGGTTCGCATAAAACGGCAGCTTTCCTATGCGCCGAATGCGGAAATGAGCAGCAACTCGGCGAACACGGCATTCATATATGTGACGGCGACCGATGTCGATCAGGCCGTAACCGTTATGCTTGAACAGATAGAGATGATGCGGACACGCACGACGAGCGATGAGTTCATTGACGGAATGGCGGGACAATTCCTAACGCATTATTACCTTGACCAGCAGACCAATGCCGCTCAGGCCAAAGAGCTTGCTCAATATGAACTAATTGGCGGCGGCTGGAGAAATTCAGCGGACTTTCTCAAGAAAATGAGGGACGTCAAACCCGCCGATATAAGACGGGTCGCGGAAAAGTATATGAAGAACATCCGGTTTGTCGTTGTCGGCAACCCCGAAGCGGTAAATAAGGAAGTTCTTCTGAGTTCCGCAAAATGACGCCGCCGGTTACGGTTGGATATAAAAAGGGCTGCCTGACATCTTTTATCAGACAGCCTTTTTTCTATTCAGGCTTCTTGGCCCTGGTCGGAGCGGGCCGTGAGCTGTCGCTCGATTTGGACGATCCAGACGAAGGGGCCGACTTTTGCTGCGGCGGGGCCGACGGCTTTGACGGAGCCGCAGGCCTTTGCTGCTGAGCCGGCTGTGACGGACGGCTTTCCCTTGTAGGAGCGGAAGGCCGCGGCTGGCTCGGTGTCGTCCGTGGCGTTGACGGCGGCGTACTCGGCCTTGACGGGGCCGTTGGCTGTGAAGGCTGCGGCGTCGCCTTTGGAGCCTGAGGCCGTGTCGTCGGAGGCGTGCTTGGCCTTGACGGAGCCGTTGGCTGTGAAGGCCTCGGCGTCACGAGAGGCGGCGACTGGTTAGGCCTGTTAGCTGCCGGCGGTGTTTTGGGCACCGTCGTCGGCCTGGCCGTCGTGTCGCGTTTCGGCTGCTCAGGAACCACAGGCGTTCGCGGCACCGGCTCCGCTATCGGCGGCGTTTCCCGTGTAACCTCAGGACGTGTTTTTACGGCATCCGGCCGGGAGACCGCACCTGTTCGCGGCTGAGCAGGAGGCTCCGCGATCGGCGGCGAGGTTCGCGGTGTCGTCTGCAGCGGCGGCCTGTTGCCGAACATACGCGAATTTCGCAGTTTGTCATCCAGCGGAGCATTCTCCGTTCGCGAAGCGGCCCCTGTCCTGGAAGTATCGACAGGCCTTGTCACAAGCGGTTTTTCTGGCCTGATGTCCTTGCTTATGGTGTCACCGATCTCGCGCCGCGTCGGCAACAGGGGCGGTGAATTCGCGATGACCGTATCATTTCCAACAACCTCGCGTGCCGTTGTATCGGGCAACCGCGTCATCGAGCCTCGATCCCTGCCAAAACGGTCCTTTGGCGTCGATATCATTCCCCTGACCGGCCCTTGATCGAGAGGCGGCACACGATTACCCGCCCGCCTTTGGCCGGTTATATCAGGCGTCGGCTGAGGCACAACCTGTGTCGGCCTGTTCCGCCTGTCGCCTCGGCGACGGGCTTCCTGATGCCTGCGGTTATAATTGTAATAACGGCGGTTGTACGGAAGCGGATACCAGCACACATTGTTGTTATAGACCGTCATCACGACCAGCGCCGGACGCCACCAGCTTCGTGTCGTGCGATAGTATCCGTAAGGCGACCATACCCAATAACCGTTGTGCCAGAACCAGCGTCCGTGATGATACGTCGCCCAGCCCCAAGGCTCATCGTTGACCCACGTCCAGCCAAATGCCGGAAGCCAGCGCCACTGTCCGTAGCGATATGGCGACCAGTCGCTGTATGTGCTTACCGCCCGCGAAGACGGCCGCCAGACATAGCCATAATCCAGTGTGTGCATCCAGTCGCCGTAATTCCCAAGGTCTTCGGCGCCGTAAATATCGCGGTCATAATATTCGTCATAACGCGCGTTCGCCAGCCGCTGTTCGGTCATCCGTTCGCGGTCCAGCGACCATGAATCAAATTCATCGTTCAGGCCGGCAAAATCGCTTAGTTCCCATTCGCCCTCGTTCCTGCCGTCGGTAAAGACCCTGGCAGTGCGTCCGTCGCGAAGCGTAAAGCCCGATGTGGTCGAATACACGCGTGCCTCGCCGCCTTCGCTGACGCTGATGCTGACGCCGTCAAATTCACCGCCGCCCGCGTCCAGCCGGTATCGGCCCGCAAGCTGTACGGCGACCGTTGCCTTTGGCAGATCGACCTCAAAGAACTCTGATTCCGCGTCAAATTCCAGCAGGCGAACGGCCATCATCCCTTCGGACAGGCTCAGGGCGATGCCTTCTTCGTTTATCAGCGTCATGCGGAGATATGAATTTTCGGATATACGGATGTGTTTGTGGCTGGCAAGCTGGATCTCGTATCTGGCGCCCGGCCCGGCGGCGATCTCATCACCTTCCACAACAGGGAGGTTCATTACCGCCTTTTCCCACTCGTCAGAATCGGCGCGTTTTATCTGAACATTGCCGGAAAGATCGCTTATGCGGGCAACGCGGTCAGTCACATCGGGAATATCCTCATCCTCCGGCGAATAGCCGAACGCGGCACCGGCGGCAAGCATTACAACCGACAAAATAAACGGAATTGTTCTGGTTTTTAACGACAACATATTTAAACCTCCCTATCTCTTGGGGTGATGGGGGCCGGACGGCGAAGGGTCGCGACCCGGCTTTTACCGTATTATTTAGCAATAAGCATGCCGCAAACAGAAGAAAGAGAAGCAGTTTGAATTTAGGCGAAAAAGCACATATTTCAGGCAAAAGGTACGAAGTGGTCATACCTTTTGGTGCGCCGGGCCGAAAAAAACATTACGAAATAGTGCGCCGACGGGCTTATTCCAGGTCTATTCGGAGCTTTATGACCTCAGGCCGAACGGCTACAAATATGTCGCCTTTGTCATTGATGTCAATGCCGAAAGCCTGACTTGTCTTTATCGTCTTGAGCGGCTTTCCATCGCCGGTGAAAACGTGAATGGTGCTGACGTTTGTCAGATAGACGTTGCCCGATGGGTCAATGGCAATATCCTGCGACGAGCGGACATCGGTCTTTATACGCGTCAGAAATTTTCCCTCACGCGAAAACTTCACAACATCTCCTTCGGGCCGGACAAAAGCGTAAATGCTGCCTATGCCGTCAGCAGCGATCTTATCAAACCCAAGCCTCGCGCTTGCGTCCCCGGCTGCCTTGTTGAGGTCTTTCTGTATCTTTAGGTCCTTGTCCGTTATCACGATCGAATTTCTGGCGGCGATATAGACGCGGCCGTCCGCGCCGACATGCACTCCGCGAGGCGTCGCGAGCTTTATCGACCGCAGTTCTTCTCCGGTTTGTCCGTTAAAGCTCCGCACGCCGCGTCCGTCCGCAATATAGACGGTTCCGTCGCGGCTTGCCGCAAGATCGGAAATGGACGTCAGCCCGGACACGTTCCATTGGGTCAGAAAATTGCCCTCGGCGTCAAAGACCTGAATGCGTCCGCCGGTGTAATTAGCGCTGTATATCTTCCCGGCGGCATCGACCGCAACGACGCGATTGTCCGTGAATTTCCCGGCGCCGGTTCCCTTGCCGCCAAACCTGAGAAGTTCCGTAACAGAACCGTCAGCTTCCGTACCCGCTCCGCTAAAACCGGTCTTTTTCGTGTCCTGACGCTGGTTAGTGTTTTCGCTTGCCGTCGGAACCACCAAAAATAATAGCATCGGCAAAAAACTGAACGCCATCGGCAAAACAAATACAGCAAGAAAGACCAGGACCAATACTGCCTTGATCGCAGGCGGCATCCCGGATTTGCCACGGGGACCTAACGCCCGCATGTCCGAGACATTGACCCCGTGGCCGCGTTCCATCGCCTCGACCGCTGCTTTGGCCTGTGCCAGACTTACGCCGAACGTCTGTTTGAATACCCTGATCGCTTCCAGCTTTTTGCCTTCGGATATCAGCCGCCGGACGTTCTCGACGCCCTGAGTCAGCATTCCTATCGGGCCGACAGGGGCTGCCTCACGCGGAGACGTATTCACTTTAGCAGCTGCGACGCGGCCAAAAACCTCTGACGGAACAATGACGGAACCGCCGCAAAAACTGCACTTTTGGATCGTACCTCCCTGAAACTCAAGCGGGGCCGAACAGGCAGGACATTTGAACATTTCTGGCATGATCTTTCAGTTTTTCTCAATTAAAGAACAAAAAGGGAGCGATCTATTTTACACCAGCGGACACATTTTTCCCCGGGCAAGGCATATCATAAAGCCAAAAATATTGACGTCCGGCCACGCCGCTTTTGCCGCGTTCGGCCCGGTTCTACCTTTCCGATCACGAAAAAAGGACGGTCGCCCGTCCTTTTTCGATCGAAATAGCATGTCTGTTAAACCACGGCTCCCGGATAGCTGGAACCGAGCTTGGAGCCGTCTCCGTCAGCCAGACTGTTGACCAGTTCGTAATTGAAATAGTCAAACTTGGACGCAACGAGCGATTCGACCCGCTTGTCATACATCTCGCGTGAGCGGTCTATTGCCTCGCGAAGGCGGTCATACAGATCGCCTGCTTCGCGGCCCTCAACGACCTTTTGTTCGTTGTAAAGCTTTATCTCGGAAACAAGCAAGCGGGCAAACCGTCGAGCGTTGTTGTGCTGTTTCCTTTCATCTTCCGGCACATCTATCGGCAGGTCTATCGAACGGTCGCTGAAGCGGCTCTTTATCTGAGTTCCCCCGACAGTTTCGGCCACCGGCTGTGAAACCGTTTCAGCCACATCGACATGGCCGTTCGTTTGCGGCTGGGTGGTTTCGACAACAACGGACGCGGGAACCTCTTCGGCCACGATCTCGGCGGCCGTTTCCTCTACGGAAACCGTCTCAGGCTCGGTATAGCCGTATTCAAAGTCGGAAGCAGGCTCCTGCGGTTCAACTTCACCGTAGGAAGGAACCGTTTCAAACTCCGCGACCGGAGTTTCGAATGCGGCATCGGTCGGCTGCACCTCATAGGCGGGAGCTTCTGCCTGATCCTCGTTCGAAGCATATTCCGGTGTTTCGATCGTCGGTTCGACGTATTCGAACGCGGTCTCGGCCTGCGGTTCGGGCGAAACCTCGGCTGCATATTCCGTCGGCTCATACGAAGGAGTTTCTTCGTAAACCGTAGCGGGAACCGTTTCGGCCTCCGGAGCCGCAAATTCCGGCTCGGATGCCATTTCAGCCTCTGCCGCCGGCTGATATGCTTCCTGCTCACCGTAGCTTTCGTACGTTTCGGGAACCGTATCATGCGACGTGGTGTCAGCGGACAGGTCCTGGGTCTCATACGGCGTCGCGGCACTTTCCTCCGCCGCCGAGAACGCGTGATCCTGTTCCGGCACGGCTGTGTGATCTGTGTATGTCACGGACGGGGCCGCAACTGCGGGAGCCTGGGCCGCCGGTGCCGCGGCCCTGAGTTCCACGGTCAATCCGGCTACGCGAACAAGCGTTTCAAGAGCTTCCTTGTTGAGCGAGATGCCCTCTATGCCGTAATCGGCATAGAGAACGGCAACGCCACGGCCGCGCGCCGTCAGCGGTATCGCGTACATCCTGTCCGGCCGACCAAAATCGAGCGGAGTCAAAAAGAGTTCGTCATCCGCATTGGCGCCGTACGTTCCTTCCGATGTTTCAAGCGAATGCACTGCTCTGGCGGCAAGCGTGTCCGCAGACAGCGGGAACCGTACGGTCTGTGCCGTATCATCGGTCGTGCTGCCGGTTGAACCAAACACCTTCCAGCCCGCGAACTGGTCATTTTTAACAATGAAAAATACACCGCGCGGAGCAAAATCAGAGGCGTGTTCAACAAGCGATTTCAGGATCGCCGCCTGGGTCATCTGAGAACTTATATCGCTTATCGCATCGCGAAGCAGGTCATATTTTGCAGGAGGCTCGGCGTCTTGCCTGAGCTTTTCGGCTTCGCCAAATGCTGTTGCCGTTATCTGGGCGCCCTCGTCCCGGGCAAGCCGCAGATGTTCCACAACCGATTCGGCAAACCCTTTGTCCATATGCCGTTCTGACGACATACGGGCGGAAAGGGCCTTCAGGGCATCATCAAGCTGGGCCTTGTGTTTTGCGAATTCGGCCTCGAATTGGGCCTGAAACTCAGCGACATCATCACGGATCGCTTCAATGGTCTTGTTATGGTGATTCTCGAATTCGGTTCTCAGACTTTGTTCGAGTTCTTCGCTTGTCACTAGGATTCTTCCTCCAAAATATTGAGA
>CAZOXY010000078.1:0-13799 GCA_964583955.1 uncultured Chloracidobacterium sp.
GGAAAAATTCAGCACGAGCTATGCCAAGCAGGCGCTCGCCGAGCCTCTGAACTTTTGGGGCCTGGCGTGGTTTGCCATTGCGGCTGCATACACGATGAGCGTCATCCCGCTTCTGGTCGCCCTCGTGGCAGAGATCGCTTATCTGCTGATCGTGCCTAATCTGCCCGCATATCGTCAGATAGTCCAGAAACGTGAAAAAGAACGGCTTTTTCATCTGAACAAGGCCTCGCGTGAAAAGCTGATAAAGACATTTACGCCGCGCGAACGCGAAGCGGTCGAATACCTGCGCTGGTTAAAGGAAAAGATACAGGACAATTACCGCAAATTCACCGGGGCCAAATCGCTGCCCTCAAATCTGGTCGCTCTTGAACAGCGTTGGGAAGATTTTGTCGATCTGCTGGACGTTTACCGCCGCCGCAAACAGCATCTGAAATCGATCAACCGTCAGGCAGTTCATAATCAGCTTTCGCAAGCCTATCGTGCCGCCGAAAGCTCCGAAGATGACAAGACACGACGCATTCAGCAGACGAATGTCGAGATACTAAAACGCCGTGTCGCGTCATTTGACGAGATCGAACGCAGCGTCAAACTCGTTGAGGGCCAGCTCCAGTCCATCGAGAATTTTTTCAGTTATCTAAATGACGAGATCGTTACGATGTCGGCTCCGGATAAATTCTCTCTGCTCGATTTTGAACAGCTTTCCGATTCCATCGCGATGACCAAGCAGATGCTCGACGCCACAGCCGACGACGTCGGCGCCCTAGATTCCTACAACCGCGAAATGGGCAACTACGAACTCCTGCCCGAAGTAAATCGTTAATTCGCAAAAGTTGCTTTAAGTCAAAAAAAAAAATACAATACACAGAAAATGTCCCTTCCTATCGCAGACAAGAGGATGCATTGTTTATGTGTGTTTTTATTTTCCGCAGAGCTATTTTAGTTGCACTACTGTCAATACTTCCGGTTGTATCATTGGCGAAGCCCGTATTTGATCTTGACGGAGACGGCAAGGCCGATGTTTCCGTCTTTCGCGGTTCCGATCAATACTGGTACATAAAGAAAAGCTCGGGCGGTTATGAGTATGTCAGATGGGGACTGGAAACCGACAATCTTGTGCCGGGCGACTATGACGGTGACGGAAGAACGGATATCGCTATTCACCGCAAGTTGATCGCATTTCCCGAAACCGGCACATGGTGGATATTCAACAGCCTTGACTTTAGCCATTATGCAGCCCGTTGGGCGTCAAACAACATCGGCGAATTTGACACGCCTGTGCCTGCCGATTACGACGGCGACGGAAAGACCGACCTGGCATATTACCGCCTGACCGACGCGGTCGGAGATCCGGGGACATTCTTCATTCTGCCAAGTTCGACAAACATCGGCATCAGCACGACATGGGGTTTGCCCTCGCTTGGCGACAGGCCGGTTCCGGCCGATTACGACGGCGACGGCAAGGCAGACGTGGCTGTTTATCGTGAAGGCGTCTGGTTCATTCTGTTAAGTACCGACGGTTCGCTAAGAGTGGAATATTTCGGCCTGCCGTCCGACAAGGTCGTGCCAGGCGATTTTGATGGTGACGGCATCGCCGACATAGCCGTTTGGCGCGAGTCAAATGGAATGTGGTATTGGCGTTCAAGCGAAAACGGCCTGATAAACTATGTTCCCTTCGGTATGGCAGGAGACCGGCCGACAGCAGATGACTTTGACGGCGACGGCAAAACTGACATCGCTGTTTTCAGGCCGTCAAACGGCATTTGGTACGTCTTGCTTTCAGAAAGCAACACGGTGGAATACCACTATTTCGGACTCGGATCGGATATTCCAATACAGAATGTCTATGTCAGGTAGAACAATGCTGTGAAGACTTGACCGCCCTATGTCAAAATCCATACGCTCAACCGGCTAGAAGCTGCTACCGGATCATGAATATGGACTCATGTAAATTGTCGAATCATAATCGACAAGGCCTAATTTGAGCAATTGAAGCCATCCGTGACGCCCTAGCAGATTTCTTTTTATTTCATAGGATTCTGCAAAAAAGATATTGGTCTGAAACTACAATCCCAGCGTTTCCAGGCTAACCTCATGTTCATACGCGACCACGGTTCCGGCAAGTGTCCGAAACTTTTCACGATAGCCGCTTTCGACATCTATTTCCAGAATGTCTGCACTGTCTCTTGAAAAAAGACAAACCTGCGCACCTGTGTCAACTTTTGCCTCACAGTTGACCGTGAGACCGCCGTAACTCAATATTGCTTCTATCGTAATGCCTGTGTCGAACGACTTGTATATCTCACGTTTTTCAAACTCAAAAGTATAAGGCATTACCAAACGCCTCCACCGATAAATCGCTGACTGCCGCTACCTTCGACATAAACGATCAGGGCCTCCTTGATGCCGATTTCCCTTGCTTTGGCAGCAACTGTCTTTGCACTTTTGTCCGCTGCGATCAGTTCATCCCCTTGCAACGCCACATATTGCCCGTCATACTCGTCTCGATGTTTCAGGATCCACTCATATTCCAGCGAACGATCCCTAATTGGCAAGCCCTTTGCAACCACGCTTCCCATCGATCCCCGTCCGTGTAGCTGTCTTTTTCTCTGCGGCACAAGTTTTTCTTCCAGAACTCCCTTTACAAACTCATCCTTGCTGACGCCATTCCTTTCAGCTTCAGTTTCAAGCATTGATTCTAATTCACTCGATATTTCAACAGTTAAGGTCATGTCCTAAAAACCCTCGCATCAAATTTTACCACGAAAATGAATGATCTATCGCGAAATAACGGCAATATGGCATAACTACTGCTCAAACTCTGTTGCCTCCCGCATCGATTTCCTTTAAAATCATTGGTTTCTGTCTTTGTAAGAAATTTTTAATAATTGCGAGTTAGAATATTTGAATTATGAAACGAGTAGGAATATTAGTGGGGCGTGAGGTTACGTTTCCCGAATCAATAATTAAGAGCATAAATGAAAAGAGCGGCGGCAAGGTCGTTGCCGATATGGTGAAGGTCGGCGGCATCAGGCTTGATGAGCCGAAAAAATACGACGTTATCATCGACCGCATCTCGCACGAAGTTCCGTATTATCGGGCGATGCTCAAGCGGCTGGCTCTGGAAGGAACATATATCATCAATAACCCTTTCTGGTGGTCGGCTGACGATAAATTCTTTAACTACAGCCTTGCTGCAAAGATCGGCGTGGCGATACCAAAGACCGTTCTGCTGCCGCAGCACGCGTATATAAAGGACATCACCAGCGAATCGCTCCGCAATCTGGAGTTTCCCATCGACTGGGAAGGCATCGTCGATTACGTCGGCTTTCCGGCGTTCCTGAAACCGCACGACGGCGGCGGCTGGAAGAACGTTTCAAAGATAAATTCACTTGAAGAACTCTGGAATGAATACAACCAGTCAGGAACTCTCTGCATGACCTTGCAGGAAGGCATCGAATACGACCAGTTCGTTCGCTGCTACTGCGTCGGACAGGAAAAGGTCTTGATCATGCCTTACGATCCGTCGAAACCGTATCTTTCCGGCGAACAGTATCACAATGCAGAAAATTATCTCTCGCCTGAGCTTCACAGACGGGTCGAACAGGACGTTATAACCATCTGCAAGGCGTTGGGCTATGACCTGAACACGGTCGAATTTGCCATAAAAGACGGCGTTCCTTACGCAATCGACTTCATGAATCCGGCCCCTGATGCGGAACTCGCCTCGGTCGGTGAAACCAACCATAAATGGATCGTCGATAATATGACGGATTTCATCCTGAAAAAGCTGGAGCAGAACGTCGAAACGACCGAATATAAATGGTCGGCGTTGCTGAATCCTCCGGCTCCGGCCAAGAAGCAGGCGTCGGCAAAGACAACACCGACAAGCGCGGCAAAAGCAGTGAAAGCTCCTGCGGCAAAAAAATCCGCCAAGCCGAAAGCTAAAGCAAAGAAAACATCGGAGTAAATGATCTCCGCTGAAAATACAAAGAGGCCATCTGAAATAACTCACATTTCAGATGGCCTCATTTTCTTTTGCTAAACGGTCACTGATCGTCTGTCCGCAATGCCTCGAACGGGATCCTTCGCTCGAGCATCCTCTTGCCAAATCCGGTCAGCAGCCATCCGGTGAGCGATATAAGCGAAACCGACCACCCGATGTTCGTGACCGTCGCCACATCTATCAGCAGCCCGACCAGAATGGCAGGAAAACCGATCATCGAGGTCAGAAAGAAACGTCGCTGCCAACGGTCAACCGAATCCAGCAGATTGACGCGGCTCACCTCTAGTTCCATATACTCGTCGTCGCTGTTGATGCGGCTGAAATATTCGACCTCGCCGCGCGTCCAGCGCCGCAGCGACGGCAGCGTCGCAAGCCTGTTTGCCGCCGCAAAATTATGTATGACATGAGCGATCTTGCCTTCTCTGAGGGCCACCTCGGCCAGGCCGCGCAATGCAAGAAATGTCTCGCCAACGATCTCTGTCGAATGGCGAAAGACACGCGCGGCACGCCGCCAGTCGCCCACCTGCACGTAGGTCTCGCCGATCCTTGCCAGCAGATCGGCATCCGTTCCGGCACGCCTTTCCGCCAACCGCATCATCGCCTGTGAACGCCTGAACACCCTGTCGTCACGCTCGACGACCGCAAAAGCCTGCAAACACCGGGAAAATTCCAGCAGCAGCCAGCCGTCAGGAGGAGCCGCCAGAGCGGCACGGCGAAATGCTTCCAATGATTGCGGAAGCGATCCCGACAGCCTTAGCTCGTTGGCAAGCCGCCTCAGATGAGAAGCCTTTCCGGATCGGACGGCTTTCCGCCAATATCGTTCTTTCGCCGCAGCAGGCGATTGCGAACCGACGTTTCCAGCACGTCCACCGACGGTATCTCATTGCTCACAGCTTTGACGCGAAGGTCTGACAACGTGAGCAGATAATCGCGAAGCTCAAGCGAACGGCCGTCCATCACTTCAGACGGCACGCTGGAAAGAACGTTCCTCACCATTCGGCGATAAGCCTCGCCGCCGGAGGTCAGCGTTATCACCGTTCCCTTGCCGCGGAACGTCGTGCTGTAACGATACATCACGCGTCCGCCGCGTCTCAGCGACCGGACAGTCTGCGTATCGACCTGTTCCACGTCCGAAAGCCGAAGCCAATAACGCGACCTGTTCAGTATCCGCCAGACTCGCGGCACAATGCCGTCCCGCACCAGACGCTTTCCGTCAAACCGGACCCTGTCGGTCACGGCCAAAACGGGAATGATCGCCCACGTCAGAAAAAGCAGGGTGAACCCGGCTTTTTCATGGTCGAGATAAAGCAGGAATGCAGAGGCGAAACTCAGGACAAAGAACGCACCGAAATATGCCGCCGTGCCGACCCTGAGCGATCCGTGAACCTGCCTTTCGTCAGCAGCGGCGTTTTCCGGAACCTGCATGTTTTCCTGATCGTCTTTTAGGATTTCGATACTCACTCTAAAACAAAAAATACCCGTCAATAAACAAGAATAACATATATGACGCCTTCGGTAACGCAGAAGAAAAGCCCGACATCACTGACGATGCCGGGCGAATATTCTTATTGCGTCTGATGCTAAAGGCCGAAATTGGAAAGATCAAGCGGTTCCGGCGTCGGAAGCTCCTTGGCCTTTTCCGGCGATAGTTCTTCCAGTTTTTCCCTTGCCTTTTGCACGGTCGAGGACGGAGCAACGGGTTTGCCCTCAAGGTCTTTCGCCTCAGAGGCTGTCTTGACCATCTCGAACAGCGTGTTTACGGCGTCATCCTTTTTTTCCTGCTTTTCATAGATACCCGCAAGTTCAAAGCTTATCGTTTCCCTGGCAAGGATCGGATCGGACATATCCAGCAGTTCCTTATATAAAGTCGCAGCAACATCATACTGCCCCATATCGGCCTTTGCCTGGGCCAAAGCGAACTTTGCCATCGTTCCCGCTTCACCGCCCGATTTGGACAACGCCTCCAGTTCGGCGACGCCAGCGTCACGGTCTATCAGCAGACGGCTGGTCGCGGCAAAATATCTTGCCTTTTCACCGACCGCTCCGCCAAATTTTTCGGCAACGGCGTTAAATGCCTGTATCGAGGCCTCGGAACGCTCCTTTGCCGTTTTGAACGTCTTTTCCTCAGAACCGGCGGGCGGAGCGATGTCCGTTATCCTTGCCTGTGAGGTGACGATAGCTTTTCCAAGCGCGGCCTGGGCTTCGGCGTCGCTCTTTCGATTCCACGAAACAAAGATCCAGGCTATGATCGCCACAACGGCCAGAGCGCCGATGAAATACAATATATTCCTTCCCTGGCCTTCCAGCTTTTTGCCGAGGTCCTCGAGCGGGGTGGAAAGCTTTTCCTGAAAAGCATCGCGGTAAACAGGCTTTTTGCCGCTGTTATCGTCAGCGGGCGGAGCCGGCAGGTTCTCAAAACGTCTTTTCTTTCTTGCCATTGGTAAAAAAATGCAATATTTGCTTACTGAATCGTTATATACTTGAGCAAAGCGGTTTTGTCCAAAATTGTTAATGTATCGTAAAAATACGGTTAGGGCAAACCAGGAACACAGGCATTTACAGGCTGTGCCGGACAATATCTCCAAAAATTTATTTTGAGATCCGGGAACTTTTCAGCCGAAACGGTGTCTAAGGTAATAGCCGGGAACAATACCGGAGGCAAAGCGACCGGTGATCCGACCGGTAAAACAAGCGGAACGCGGGTAATGGTCTTCTCCAGGTCGATCACTTTTGACGACGAAGATATCGGAAATGCCGTCGCGGCGGCAGGATTTTCCTCTGTGACCCGTGAAGCCGAAATGGAGTTCATAACGGCCCTAAAAGCCGAAGAACCCGAAGCTTTTGAAAAATTGATAGACCGATATTCGGATGAGATCTACGGACTCTTGTATCGGATAACCGAAGATGCCGAGGAAGCGGGCGACCTGACACAGGAAACGTTCATAAGCGCGGTCAAGGCCGTGAAAGGCTTTCGGGGCGAATCGGAATTGAAAACATGGCTGTTCAGGATCGCTCTCAACCATTCCCGCAACCGGTTCCGCTGGTGGAGCCGCAGGGGAAGGAACATAACGATCTCTCTGGATGCTGAGATCGGCGAGAGCGGAACACCGATGAGCGAGATGATCGGATCGTCCGCAGCGACACCCGAGGAAACCGCCATCAGTAATGAACGGCAAAGAGAACTGGCGAAAGCTCTTAATGAATTGCCCGAACAGTTTCGCGAAGCGGTCATATTATGTGACATCGAGGGCATGAGCTATCAGGAGATCGCCGACACGCTGGAGATCAACGTGGGAACGGTCAGGTCCAGAATAGCGAGAGGCCGCGAGGAACTCAGACGCAAGCTGAAAGATATTTGAGAAAGGATATTTGAGAATTGAACAGAGGCCGAACGCCGGCAGGCTGCGTTTATTAAACGTATCGGTGCCAAACGAGAGGTCTGAACCAGCGAGTTTCGCGGGTAAGGTAATGATTAAGTTCGAAACGGCTCTTTTACAGTTGACCAGCAACTCAACCGGTAAAGTTCCGGCGGGCAAGATCGGCCCTTCGTAGTGAAAAACGTGGCTTTCAGCATAATAGGCAGTTTGCTTGCCAACGCCTCTGTTCAATAGATTTTTGTCTTCCACAAAAAGGGGTCGAAAAACCATGAAATGCCGCGACCTGCAATATGAATTACCACTTTACGCCGATGACGCGTTGTCGGCGTCGGAAACTGCTGCCCTGGACACCCATTTGCAAAGCTGTCCTCTGTGCCGGCAGAAACTTGCCGACATGCATGACCTGCGCTCAGAACTGCGTTCGATGAGAACTCCCGCAATGCCGCGCATCAGGCTGGAATCCATCCGTTCGGCGGTTTTGGCGGAACTGTCGCCGGCCATGCAGTCACCGGGATTTCAACTGATCGAAACTCCGCGCCGCTGGATAGACGCCTGGCTGATGCCGTATGCGGTGGGTTCGGTCGCTTCGATCCTGCTTGGCGTGACGATGCTGTGGCTGATCCTGTCGCCTTCCGGCGGGTTGCAGACGGAACTGGCGTCCAACCGGCGTCCGGCCCCATCATCGGCGATAATGCTGTCGGAATTCGATCCGATGGCACCGGAACTGACACCTGCCCAGTATGTAAACTCCAGATTTGGGATAACAGGCGAATCACCCAGTATCAATCCGCGCGGAGCTTTGGTCTCACTGACCCGTTCCATGGTTCGCGGCGATATGAAGGAAAGCGAGGTTGTTGTCATTGCCGACGTTTTTGGCAACGGGCTTGCGAGGATCGCCGAAGTGATCGAACCTTCGGACGACAAGCAGGCAATCGAAGAACTTAAAAAGGCCCTTCAATCGGATGACGGCTTTACCCCGTTCGTACCGGCGGAAATGGACAAGCGTTCTGACAGAATGCGCGTCGTGCTGAAGATCCAGACCGTTGATGTGGACACCAGAACCGCATCGCCAGGTAACGGAAGCTAGAATTTAACCTGTCAAATGATCCCAGATTCCGCATTAGAGAACTCCTAAGTTCAAAGTGTAGGAGATCAAGCTGATAATATTTGGTTCCTAACATTTCATAGTTGGTCAGTTTTACTTAACAGTTGAAAAAGCTAATAACTGTAAACTGTGTAACTATTGCCGGTTCTGATCTTCGCGCGGGTGTTTCTAGTGTGAAATTCGGGATAATAAAAGGCGGCCTTTTTTTGACCATCCGAATGATGGAGAAAAAGACCGCCTTTGCTGTTTCAATATCGGTGCCGTTTATCGCTTGTCGATCTCGGCCTTCAGTTTTTCCGCTCGGCTTGCGTCAAGGTCCAAAAGCAAACGATACTGCTCCATGGCGCCATCCTTGTCGTTGACGCTGGCAAGGCTCACTCCAAGATTGTATCGTGCCCGGGCAAACCGCGGACTTATGTTCAACGCTTCACGATATGCATCTATCGCTTTTTGCGTTTGCTGGTCGGACAGATATGCGTTGCCCAAAAGATAATATCCGTCGGCATATGATTTATTCTCTCGTGTGAACTGCTCAAGGCCTGTGACCGCTCGTTTGTAATAGACGGCAGCGTCGTTGTGGCGGTTCATGAGCGTATGAGCATAACCAAGGTAAAAATTGGTCTCGCCGTCATTCGGCCTCAGTTCCAGAGCTTTGTTGCATTCACGGATAGCCATTTCCGGACGATTCAGGTCATTGTAAGCCCGGCAAAGATTGGTATATGCCATGTACTGTTTGGGAGCATAGAGAATTGCTGCCTTTGCCGCTTCGACAGCGTCGGCATGGCGTTCCGCCAGGCTGTAATACCAGCTCAGGTCAGTATATATTTCGCCGTCGGCCTCAAAAACGGTCAACGCCTTTCGTGAAATGCGGATGGCATCATCGAAAAGATTCTGAACACGATAGAGGTCGGCAAGGCTTCTGTAAATCTCATAGTTTTTCGGATCGATGTTCAGCGCTCGGTCATACGCCGCTATCGCCTGATCATACTGACGCAGATTCTTTCTTGCCTCGGCCAACAGCAGGTATGCCTCACCGGTGTCCTGTGTTCCCTTTTGTATCGCCTGCTGCGCGGCTTCCGCCTGCTTTTCGTTATCTCCCATTTGGCGATACAGCCTTGCCAGATTCATGTGCAGGGCGCCGTTGTTCGGCGCTCTTGTAACCGCTTTTTCATAAGCGATCAACGCCTCTGAATAGCGGTCGCCAACCATCGCCAGATCACCTTTGGCGATCAGAAACTCCAGATTGTCGGGATCGAGCGTAAGGCCGTTATTGACATCGCTTTCGGCGGCGGCCCAATCTTTTTTCGCATAATGGAGGCGCCAGCGAATGCGATAGACATCAAGCGGCCTTGAATATCCTTGCGAAATAGCCATGTCCAGTTCCGGCAGGGCCATGTCGTACTCGTTCAGGTAATAATGGGCTGCGCCTTTCCAAAAACGGGCGTTGGAGTTGGCTGGGACCAGCATTATAGCCTCAGCATATTTGTCTATTGCCCCGACAAAATCCCGTTGGTTGAATATCCGGTTTCCTTCGGCGACCAGGTCGTCCGCGCGTTTGATATCACGTTTGTCCTGCGATGTCGCCGCAAGCGGGAACGCGATAAATAAGAACGCCAAAGCCCATATGCCGGATCGGCAGTAATTCCTGATACTTTTCATTATCATCTCTCCCGCTTACTGTAATATCACCGGCCCTCGCGGCGTGCTTCGCGGCGTCGGCGCCGGGGTCTGACGCGGCGTTGTCCTCGGTGTCGGCCTTGGCGTCGTCTCGCGACGCGGCGTTGACTCCTGCCTCGGGGTTACCGCAGGCGTCGGTGACGGTGTTGGCGTCGGCGAGGGGCCGGCATCTTCGGTGTTGGAATTTGACTCTGTGTTCGTGTTCGAATCATCTTCCGTATTTGAATTGCCGTCATCCATGCCCGATTCGCTTGTCGGCTCAGGTGACGGGCTTTCAAACGGTGTCGGCGTCGGGCTTTCCTCGCCAACCGGTATCTGTCCCGGCAGGTAATAATTCGTATAGTAGTACCAGCCGCCGCCGACCGCTCCCAGGGCCAGTGCGAAGAACGCGAACAGGCCGAGGAATATGCCCACGATCTTGCCCGTCGATCCCTTTTTCTTTTGCTTTGCGGGCGGCGCTACAGCCGCTGTCGCGGATGTAGATGCTGCTGCGGCAGCAACGGACTGCGGTTCCTGTTCATCTGGTTCGGAACCATATAGAGGTGTGCTGTCGGATCCGCCCTGATCATATCCGCCGGGGCTTGTAAAAATATCTTCTGAAGCTGTCGTCTGCTGAAAGCCCTGATCGCCGCTTGCCGCTCCCTGATCGAAACTCATCAGCGGAACGGTCGCTTCCGGCGAGAAGGACTCTCCGGCATCAGCAGCGGGTGTCTCCATTCCGCTGGCCGCAAATGTCGCATCCCACGCAGGCACGGACTGCTCATTATCAACTGCTGGCGTTTCTGCGGGTTTGTATTCATCAGGCTCAAGCTCAGGCTCCGACGAAACATTGAAACTGCCGGGAATGAATACCTCTGTCTTGACATCAGCCTGTCTTGGCTCTGAATTTGCCGTCTCGCTGCTGAACGCAACGGTCGCGTCATAGTCAAGAACAGCAGGCGTCTCATGCACCGGAACCGGGTCGGCTGCCAAAGGCTGTGAGGACGCTTCGTTGAGCGTGCCGAAATTCATCACCTCGGTCTTGTCCATGTTGACGGATGATTCAGGCTCCGGCTCTACCTCGATAACATCGGTCGTGAACGCCACGGTCTGTTCCGACATCGCGTTTTGCAGCGAGGCATATCCGCGCCTCAGTTCCTTCTGCATTTCTTTCGCGGTGCCGTATCGCTTCTCTTGCGAAAGCTCCATTCCCCGCATTATCACATCGGAAACAGCGGCCGGAACCTCAGGAGCTACCTCGTGCAGCGGCCTTATCGGATCAGTGCCAACATTGATAAGGTCGTCGGCCCGTGTCAGAGCATCGAACGGGACCGTGTTGGAAAGCAGTTGGTAAAGCGTTGCGGACAGCGAATAGATGTCGCTTCGCGGGCTGGTGCCGATGCCGCGTATCTGTTCCATCGGGGCATAGTGCGGGGTGTAGCCGACAACGCTGGCGGTGCTGCCGCCGGTCGTGCTTCCGCTGGTGCCGCCCGAATCGGGGACGACCGTATTGCCGGTTGAGCTTTTTGAAAGGCCGAAATCCAGTAGGATTATATGATTCTCGTCCGTCAGCTTAAGGTTCTGCGGTTTTATGTCGCGATGAATGATCGGCGGCTCATGAGAATGCAGATAGGACAACGCATCCAATAGCTGGTCCGCCCAAAACATCACCCAACTGAGCGGAAACGCTTTTTGCGCGACCTCGAGCCGTTTGGACAGGTCGTCGCCGGAGATGTGTTCCATCACCAGATATTGCTCATCGCCTTCGCCAAAATGGTCAGAGACCTTTGGCAAAACGGGATGACGCATTCTGGCAAGGATCCGTGCCTCGCGCTCAAATGCCGACCCAAGGGTCTCATCGCCCGCAAAGTATGTGCGTTTTAGCGCGACAGCGCTGCCGAGCCGCTGATCGACGGCAAGGTAAACCTCACCCATGCCGCCTTTACCGATCAACTGTACGATCAGGTATCGCCCCTGGATCATCGTGTTCTGCGCAAGTGGTTTCATTCTCTCAAATAATTTCGTTACGGTAGGGTGATGTTAAAATTCAAACACAAGCTATTATTTTCCAACAAAAACGCCTAAACATCAACAACTAATGTGGCTGTTCGCGTAAGTTGACCGAATTTTGACGCTTCAGAAGGGGGATTTTGCCGATCTTGGCCGTTAAATAAGGCGTCGCCGATCACCATTCGGCCTCTTGATGCTGCCAGCACCTGGCACCGCGAACCTTGACCCGACGGGAACACGGAGTGCCTTTTTTGGTCCGCGCTCCGCAATGGTAAACGGGCTGTTCCGGCGATCTTTCCGTTCGGCGGCCGTTTTTATCTTCACGCGTCTGCTCCGGCGGCAGCAGTTCATCAAGTTCCGGCCGGCCGTTTGTCGTCAGGTTCTTTTCAGCGTCAAGAGCGGCCGGATCGGTCGAGTACCGAACCTGATCTTCCCTGACAACCGGTTCGCGCAGTCGAAGCGGCGGTGAAGTATCCGCAGCAACAGGCCGCGGCAATGGGGCGTTCTGCTCGCCAGCCCTGCCCAACCCAAAGTACGAACTCAATCCGAAAACACCCATCACGATCCCAAAACCAACCACGATACGGATGACCATGTCGTGGCCCTTAAATTCGGTCTCGCAAAGTTCGCAAAAGCGGCGGCTGCTCCACAGGCTCCAGTTTGCCCGCTCGATCTTTTCACCGCAATTGCAGCAGAATGTCGGCTTGTAGAACATAAAAACTTTTTGCGGTCATACGGACATGTTGCCGCTGACAGCTTCGGTCTTTCGGTTTGGTTCAGATCAAAACACTCGAATTATAGACTAAAACCGCCGTCTTGTTAAGAACTCATCAAATTGAATGATACAACCAGATTTCAGATATAAGCGTCTGATTGTTAGAATTTTATTATGCTGAAAAGGCGTTCCTCACATATTTTATTGGCTTTGCTGTTTATGATGCTGCCGGTTGCGGCCCAGATAGACGACCCGATCAAGGTCGATTCGGCCGTGGTTCGCCTTAATGTCGGCGTCGTGGATGGACGCGGCAGGCCGATCATCAACCTTCGCCGCTCAGATTTCACGCTTTACGAGAACGACCAGAAACAGGAGATAGTCAGCTTTGAAACAAGCTCCGCTCCTTTCAGCGTGATGCTGCTGTTGGACATGAGCGGTTCGACAAAAAGCTTCCGGCAGAACATCGCTCTTTCGGCATCAAGATTTTTGGACGCGTTGGGGCCGCAAGACCGCGTTGCTGTCGCTGAATTTAACAACAAGACCAAACTGCTGAACGATTTTACCACCGACCGGCGACGGGCGGCTTTTTCGATCTCGGTCGCAAACGGGCAAGGCCCGACAGAGTTGTATCAGGCGCTCGATTTTGCCATCGGCCGTCTGGCAGGAGAAAAGTCCGCCCGAAAGGCGATAGTCGTGCTTTCGGACGGTATCGATACCAGTCTTCAGAATGTGGATCGCTCAAAGCTGACCGACATCCCGGACGAAAGTGTGCCGACAGCTTTAAAGCCGGACGAGAATGAGACGCTGAACCGCATACTCGAAGCAGCGGACAAGCTCGGCGTGACCATCTATCCGCTTGCTCTGCCGACAGGCGACCCAGCTCGTCTGGCAGACCCGACACCGCGGCCGTGTACATTGCAACCTGCCGCGGTG
>CAZOXY010000078.1:13809-15770 GCA_964583955.1 uncultured Chloracidobacterium sp.
CGACACCGCGGCAGGTTGCAATGTACACGGCCGCTCGTGAACGGCTTCAAATAGTCGCCGACCGAACCGGCGGCACATTGAATGCCATTCGTCGATTGGAGGAAATGGGACGGCTCTACGCCGAGGTCGCCGCCGACATGCGCACGCTCTACACCATCGAATATTCCCCGTCAGACCTCACCCGCGACGGCAAATGGCGCTCCATCAAGGTCGAGGTAAATCAGGAATCCCTGATAACCCGAACCCGCCAGGGATATTTCGCTAAATAGCCTTTACAGTTTTGTGAAAATGAAAAAGGACGGTTGCAACAACCGTCCTTTTTTGCATTATATGGCAATGCAGTTTCTGGTACACCCGGCATGATTCGAACATGCGACCTCTTGATTCGTAGTCAAGCACTCTATCCAGCTGAGCTACGGGTGCTCGCAAAAGCGAATAAATAGATTACGAAGACAAACTGAGACTGTCAAGTTTGTGTTCCTTAAAGCCCGCCCGCTCACACAGGCGGTTCTGACTGCGGCTTGCCGCTATGTTGTGCGGCGTAACTTGTTTCACCGTGACACCGCTCAAATTCGGCCGGGCTTGCCCACGATCTGCCTTTTATCGGCGGCAAGCCGCAGCAGATATAGTGCATCCTTCGGTGGAGCAAGCTCCACCGCACATCATGGCAGCAAGCTGCCAAAGCATCTATTGAATTTGTGGTAAAAAATGCTATCCGGCCCAGATGCCGCAAGTCGTTAGTATGCCGCATACTGATGTTGGAACTGCTCTAAGGGAAACCTTTTTGCCGTTCTGCTCAGACGGCGTTCGTCCGAACCGCAAAATGATCAGGCGGCTTGTTCCACCGGTGCGATGATGTCGAAAACGGGAGTTTTGCGTTCGACCATTTCGCGGGTGACGAGAAGCTCTTTTATCTTATTGTCCGAGGGCAGATAATACATCGATTCCAGAAGGATCTCTTCCATTATCATCATCAGCCCGCGGGCGCCGACCTTTCTCTTGTAAGCCTGAGAAGCGATGGCGCGGATGGCCCCATCAGAAAATTTCAGGATGATATTGTCAAACTCGAACTTTCGCTGATATTGCCTGACCAGGGCGTTCTTCGGCTCGGTCAGTATCTTGACCAGAGCATTCTCGTCCAGTTCTGACAATGTGCCGACGACCGGCAGGCGTCCGACAAATTCCGGGATCAGGCCGTAATGTATAAGGTCTTCGGGTTCGAGCTTTGCGAACGCTTCGTTGCGGCGTTCCTTGCTGGATTTCACATCCGCCTGAAAACCGAGCGATTTGTTCCTCAGCCGCTTTTCGACCACGCGTTCCAGTCCGATGAAAGCTCCGCCGCAAATGAACAAAATATTGGTCGTATCAAGCTGTGTGAATTCCTGCTGCGGATGTTTGCGGCCTCCGCCGGTCGGCACGTTCGCTATCGTTCCTTCCAATATCTTCAACAGCGCCTGCTGAACGCCTTCGCCGGAAACGTCACGCGTTATCGAAGGATTGTCGTCCTTGCGGCAGATCTTGTCGATCTCGTCTATGTAGATGATTCCCTGCTGTGCTTTTTCAACGTCGTTGCCCGCCGCCTGCAAAAGGCGAAGCAAGATGTTCTCGACGTCCTCGCCAACATAGCCCGCCTCGGTCAGGCTCGTGGCGTCAACTATACAGAACGGCACACTCAACTGGCGAGCAAGAGTCTGTGCAAGGAACGTTTTCCCCGTTCCGGTCGGGCCGATAAGAAGAATGTTGGATTTTTGCAGCTCGATATCTGTGCGGCGTTTTGCCAGTTCGAGCCGTTTGTAATGCTGATAGACAGCAACCGCAAGGCGCTTTTTCGGTTCGTCCTGGCCGATGACGTATTCGTCCAGATACGCCCTTATCTCGGCGGGTTTTGGCAGATGAGCCCTTCCGGTCGCCTTTTCCGCCTGCTCATCATCGTTGATTATCTCATTGCAGATGTCGATGCA
>CAZOXY010000079.1:0-14920 GCA_964583955.1 uncultured Chloracidobacterium sp.
GCCAACCTATTCCACCTCTAACCCCCCAGGGTGTCCCAGTGTCGAAAACAGGAAAAAAGACTGACACTAACATAAATAAGAAAGGCGGATCATTGGTCCGCCTCTTCTATTTTCAGGGTGGCCTTGTAAGCCGAGCGGTCAAACTCGACATTGGCTTTTGGGTAAGGATCCAACGTGACAAGAGAAATTGCCCCGCCTTCAAATTTGACCGTGCTGTTCGGCCCGTTCGTGTCCATTTCCAGCGTCAGAGGCTCCGTATCACAAAAATAAAGCTCTATTTTCAGGCGCGCATTGCCCGCCCAGATGCAATCGACGCCTTCAGGGCATCTGGAATCCTCAGTTACCTCAAGGAATTTCACTTTTGTTACCCGTTTGCCGGAAAAGTCGGTTTCGCTGCCGACGCCGACAGCTAACGATTTTGCATCCTGCCCGCTGACAGTCATATTTGCTCCCGCGATGATGGCGAACACCAGTATTGATAAACAAAAAGCCTTCATAAAAGAAAGTCCTCTCCGGCAACGGGCCGGACACCTCTTTAGAAGACAACAGGCTGCGGCGCGTTGCGTCAATAAAAACTATGCGAAGCGGCTTAACCTGAAACGGCGTCGGCGGCCTTCATCTTGTCGATTATAGCGGTCGCGAACTCGGACGTTTTTGCATTTCCGCCGAGGTCACGGGTCAGGGTCGTCCCTTCCGCAAAAACCGCCAGCATTGCTTTTTCCGCTTTGTCGGCGGCGGCATTCTCGCCGATGTGGCGGAGCATCATAATGCCTGACATCAATATCGCCGTCGGATTTGCGATGCCCTGTCCCGCAATGTCGGGGGCCGAGCCGTGAACCGCCTCAAAGACCGCGCCCTGTTCGCCGATGTTCGCACCCGGAGCAAGGCCGAGTCCGCCTATCAGGCCGGCGCACAGGTCGGATAGGATGTCGCCGTAAAGATTTTCCATAACCAGAACGTCAAACTGTTCGGGACGCATGACAAGCTGCATACAGCAGTTGTCGATGATCTTGTCGTCCTTTTCCAGTTCGGGATAATCCTGCCCGACGTTCTCAAAGCACTGAAGGAACAGGCCGTCCGACAGCTTCATGATGTTCGCCTTGTGAACGGCAGTCACCTTTTTGCGGCCATTGTCCCTGGCAAAATCGAAGGCGTATTTGACGATGCGGTTCGAGGCGCGTTCGGTTATCACCCTCAGGCTTTCGACCACGCCGGGAATGACAACATGTTCGATGCCGGAGTAAAGCCCTTCGGTATTTTCGCGGACGATGACGAGGTCAAGTTCAGGATAGCGGCAGGGAACATTCGGCAATGCCTTGACCGGACGGACATTGGCATACAGGTCCAACGCCTTGCGAAGCCCGACGTTGACAGACGTAAAGCCTTTGCCGATAGGCGTCATGATCGGCCCTTTAAGGGCGACCTTGTTCCGTTTTATCGACTCTATAGCTTCGGGCGGCAGCGTCGTGCCGTATTTTTCCTGGGCCTGCGCACCCAAAATATGGGTCTCCCATTCGATCTCGACTCCGGCCGCTTCCAACACTCTGACGGTGGCTGCGGTTATTTCCGGCCCGATGCCGTCACCGGGAATTAAGGTAATCGTGTGTTTCATAAATTCAATACTGGCTTACACTATCTTATAATAATCTTTTGGATTTATGAATGTCCTGATAATAGGCGGAGGCATCATAGCCCTGACCGCGGCCCGCGAACTGAAAAAGCGCGGGGCCGAGCGCGTCACCATTGTTGAAAAAGGCGTTTTGGGACGTGAGGCGTCATTTGCCGCCGCCGGAATGCTCGCCCCGAATGCGGAGTCGAACGGGACCGGTGAATTTCATCAATTATGTTCGGCGTCCAACCGGCTTTTTCCGGTGCTTGCCGGGGAACTGCTGACGGAAACCGGCGTGAACATAGAACTCGACCTTACCGGAACATTGTTTATCGGCTTTACCGATGAGGATGAAGCAGAGATCGAGGAAAGATACGAGATACAGAAAAAGGCTGGTGTTAACGTTGTTCCGCTCTCTGGCAAGGACGTGTTGGCGCTTGAAAAAAATGTTTCCGGCGATGTCCGAAAAGGGCTTCTGTATCCTGATGACGGACAGGTCGAGAATAGAAAGCTGGTTGCCGCTCTGCGGCGTTATGCGGAAATGAACGATGTCGTCATCAGGGAAAATACCTTTATTGACCGGCTGATCATTGAGGATGGCTTCGTCGTTGGAGCAGCTTCGGGACACAATGTATTACGTGCAGACCGCGTGATCGTGGCAACCGGAGCGTGGGCGGAACTCATCCCAAACAACGGTCAACGGGGAGCGTTCTGCCCGCGTCCGATACGCGGCCAGATGATAGGTTTTGCGGCGGGTGATTTTTCGTTTTCGCATGTGATATACAGCCCTCGCGGGTATATTGTCCCGAGGGCGGATCGTCATGTGATAGCGGGAGCGACAATGGAGGATGTCGGATTTCGGGCGGAGGTGACGCCCGAAGGGATCGCCGCCGTGCGAAACGCCGCAGAGGAAATTGCACCTGTTTTGGTAAAGGCGACAATGAACGAAAGCTGGGCCGGTCTGCGGCCATTTGTTTCGGACGGGCTGCCGGTTATCGGCGAAATACCCGGACAGAAAAATGCTTTCGCTGCCACAGGGCATTTTCGTAACGGCATCCTGCTCAGCCCGATCACGGGAAAGATACTGGCCGATCTTGTGACAACAGGAACAACAGAGATCGACATGACCGCATTCAGCCCGGAGCGTTTCTCGGCGGCTGCGGCGGGACAAGACTAAAACATGGCAGCACTAAAAGCATTCATATTTTTCATCATCGCGGCCTTTTGCGTTGCATTGCCCGCGGCGGGGCAGTCGCGCCGTGTTTCGCCGCAAGGCTCGCCTTCCGCCAGTTCAACTGATCCGGCGTCCGCAAAAACGGCAAGGGAAATGTTCGATGAGGTCAGCGGCTACACGCGTGCCAAATATCTGGAATACGAGCAGAGGAAACTTCCTGTCAGCGATGCTCTCATTGCCAAAACGGAGACGGAACGCAACCAGCTTGCGGCAAAGTATGCGGCGATCATAAGCTCGCGTTCGGGCCTGACGGCCGAGGACACATATTATCTGGGGCTGCTCCACTGGATCTCCGAAAACCTCGACGCAACGACCGAGACCTTCGTCAAATACCTCGCGTTCAATGAAGAAAACGAAGAACGGGTTCAGCGTGTCCGCTCTCTGCTGGTCGTGACCTATGCAAAGCTGAAGAACCTTGCCGATGCCGAGGCATTTCTGGACAAATATGAATCGTCCGAGCCAAAAAAGCTGACCGAGACATCGCGGATGAATGTTGAACTCGCGAAAGCCTATATGGCAAAGGGCGACAATGAAAAGGCGTCACCTTTTGCGGAACGCGCCTACAAGGCCTCAAAGGCGCTCATCGCAGACCCAACGGCCCGCGCTCGCGGACTTGATGAAATGCTGGATGCGGGAATGCTGTTCTTTGAAACGTACCGCGACCGTTCTATGAACAAGGAAGCGGACGCCGTTCTGGAAGATATGCGAACCGCAGGAGCGGACATCGGCGCCGGCGATCTGTATTATTACGCGACCGACAAACTCATTTTCAATCAGCTTGAGACAGGGCGAAAGCCGCAGGCCCTGGCGACATATCAGGCCGCCTTGCTCCACGCTGAAAAAGCTTTTAAGGGCAAAGGTTCGCAGAATTATGCCTTGTCAAAACTCAAGGATCGTGAGAAGCACTACAAGCTGGTAGGCGAACCGGCGATAGAGTTGGCCGGTATCAGCAAATGGTTTCCGGGCGAGGAAAGAACGCTTGCCTCGATGCGCGGAAAGGTGATATTGCTTGATTTTTGGGCAACTTGGTGCACGCCGTGCTTTGATGCATTCCCGCATTTGACCGAGTGGCAGCAGGATTTTGAAAAAGAAGGATTTGTCGTGTTGGGCGTAACAAGATATTACGGCCGTGCCGAGGGATTTTCGGTCGATAGGCCAAATGAGATAACGTTCCTTGAAAGATTTCGGGAAAAATACCGCCTCCCGTATGATTTTGTCGTTATGGACGGCCAGCAGACACAGCGGCAATACGGAGCGACTGCGCTCCCGACCGCCGCTCTCATTGACAGAAAAGGCATCGTTCGATATATCGAAAGCGGCACCAGCCAAAGCAGGATCGCGGATATGCGGACAATGGTCATGAAGCTGATCGCGGAAAAGTAACACGATGTCCAGAAAAAAAAAGGATCGTAAAACGAATACGCAGGGTTTCTACGACCGCATCGCGGATGTTCACAACATTGCGCTGAAGATCAACGGCTATCGCGCATCGGTGGCAAAATACCTCAGGTCACTGAAACTGGACCTAAAGCCCGATTCTCTGGTCTTGGATGCGGGCAGCGGTACGGGCATCGTCACGCTCGGGTTTCAGGATGCCGGTTATCCCGTAAAAAAGACCATCGCCTACGATCTTTCGCACAAATCGCTGAAGGTTGCCTGTTCCGAATTTGAGAAGGATAAAAGAACGAACGCGGACAACATCAGCCCCGTTCAGGGAAACGTTCTTGTCCTGCCGTTCGCCGATGCGACGTTCGACCTGGTCATAACCTGCGGCGTTTTGGAGTATGTTCCGCTGGATGACGGCCTCAGGGAACTGGCACGCGTCCTGAAACCCGGCGGACGCCTGGTGCTGATACCCGTAAAACCTTCTTTGGTCGGGTCGGTACTTGAGTTTCTATACAAATTCCGCATTCATCCCATCGAAAATGTAAGACGGATTTCACAACAATATTTTAATATCGTTGGTGATCACAAGTTCCCGCTGAAAGAGCCGATAGCGTGGTCAAAGAACGTTTATTTGCTGGAACGAAAGGGCCATGAGGCCGAACCGGCGGACACACAAGCATGACCCAAAATAAAAGACCTCCGTTGATAATCGCCCACAGGGGAGCAAGCGCTGCTGCACCTGAAAACACGCTGGCGGCCTTTCGCCACGCCATAGATGCCGGCGCCGACGGCATAGAGCTGGATGTGCGGCTGGCGTCGGACGGCGTCGCGGTCGTTATTCACGATCCTGACCTAAAACGCACCGCCGGTGTCGAGGGCCGCGTTTCCTCGTATTCATCTGACGAATTATCGCATTTTGATGTCGGGACGTGGTTTGGCAGGTCACGCCCGGAAATAAACGGCAGGTTTTCCGATCAAAAGGTGCTGCCGCTGAAAACCATTCTTTCGGCGATAGCGGATTTTCAGGGGTTTATCTATATCGAGATGAAATGCAAAAGCAATGACGCGGAACCGCTTGCTATGGCGGTTGCCGATGCCCTCAAAACGGCGGAAACGGCCGGAACCGTCATTGTAAAAAGCTTTAGAATGGCAGCGGTATCACACATCCGGCGCTTTTGTCCCGATGTCAGAACGGCGGCCTTGTTCGCGCCAAAGATAAGAACGCTGCTAAGAAAGGAAAAATACCTTGTCAGGATCGCCCACGAACTTGGCGTCGATGAGCTTTCGCTGCATTATTCGCTTGTCACCCGAAAACTGATGAAAAAAGCGGCAAAACGCGGACTTCCGGTAACGGTCTGGACCGCCGATAATCCGCGTTGGGTAAAAAAGGCAATAAAGTTAGGGCTGAACGCCATCATAACCAACGACCCGGAACGTCTTTTAAAACGGCGGTCCGAACTCACAGACTAATTCATTCAGTTGCCAGGTTTAGAGAATTTTGACTCATCGACCTTGACACCAAATTCTATCTTTTCCATTAAAAAGATCATTTCTAAATGAGGCATAACCATTGTGTGTTTGAAAGGCAGTTTAATCCCTGAAACCTCACGCACGTCACTGTAATAGGCTGAGACAGCCTGTTTGCCTTCGGGTGAGATCACCATCATGTCAGTTCTGAGAAGAAAGCCGGTTTCAGTATCGAAATACATGATGTCGTCAGGCAATTCTTCATTCGTTGCTTTGACGACATAGGCATCGCGGTCGCCGACCTTATCTTTACGGAGGGTTTCCAGACTTGAATACAATTCTTTGATCTTTATGTCCTTGTAGAAATTGTGGGCAATAAGGGCCTGCTTCAATCCAATACCGGATTTTCATGGCTATCGGCGAAGGGGTCCACCGACCATACCGTCTTTCCGTCTGATCCTGCGGTCGTATCTCCAAAGTCGGTTATGGACATTTTCATATAGAACTTGTCCGGGGCTGCGGACATTGCTTCATACGTGCCGTTTACTCCCATTCACGGTATCTGGATCTTTCCCAAATCTTTTCTGGTCTTTAATTTCTCATACGCGGCCTTGCCGCCGATGGCCTCGACATATTTATCTATCACCTCGGAAGCCGGCGGCAGCTTTGGAGCGGCCTCATCCTTTTTTTCCGCGTTGGTTTCCTGCTGAGCAGTTGCCGCGAGAGAAAATCCAGCAATAAGAAAAATGTAATATAATGCCTTTTTGATCATGTGTTCTAATTCTCCGTTTCTTTACTGTACTGTTCACTATTTCCAAAGCCTTTTTCAAGCTAGCAGTCGTCTCACATAACGATGACGGCTCTGCCTGTTTCCTGCATTCCGATTGATATGATGATCATACGAAACCTATTTTATGACGTTTCAATTTTGTATGAACGCAAAGTAGGTTTAAGATTATTACGCCATAACCATTTTTGATATAATTCCCGGCACTCCGAGAATAAAATGAATTTTTATAACAACATACTGGAACGCATTGGAAACACACCGCTCGTCAAGATAAATAATCTGACCAAACAATACGGCATCAGGGCGCAGGTCTTTGCCAAGATGGAAAGCCTTAATCCCGGCTATTCGGTCAAGGACAGGATCGGCGTGTCGATGATCGATTGGGCAGAAAAGGAAGGCGTCCTGAAACCGGGCGGCACGATCATTGAGGCAACCTCGGGAAACACGGGCATCGGGCTGGCGCTGACAGCGGCCGTGCGCGGCTATCGCTGTATCTTTGTGCTGACGGACAAGGTGTCGGTCGAAAAGATGCGGTATCTGAAATCGCTCGGATCGGACATCGTCGTGTGTCCTTCGGCGGCAAAGCCCGGCTCGCCGGATCATTATGTTGCCACCGCAAAGCGTCTCTCATTGGAAACGCCAAATTCGTTCTATCCAGATCAATATAACCATCCCGAAAACCCGGCGGCACACTATCGCGCCACCGGCCCGGAGATATGGCGCGACACCGAAGGGAAGATAACGCATTTCGTTGCCTCCATCGGGACAGGCGGCACGATCAGCGGCACCGGCCGATACCTCAAGGAGATGAACCCGGACGTAAAGGTCATCGGAGCCGACCCTTACGGCTCTATATTCAAACCGTATAAGGACTCCGGCCACGTGCCTGAACCGACGCCGTATCTGGTCGAGGGCATCGGGCAAAATCTGCCTGTCGGCAACGCCGATATGAGCGTCATTGACGAGATAATAAACATCACCGACCGCGAATCGTTCAATCTGGCCCGTGAGCTTTCACGCAAAGAGGGCATTTTTTGCGGCGGTTCGACGGGGACGATCTTTGCCGGCGCATTGAGGGTCGCAAAAGACCTGGATGAGAACGCCGTGGTAGTTTTTATCGTTTGTGACACGGGCGAACATTACCTGACCAAGTTCCATTCGGACGAATGGATGAAGGAAAAACTCCTTTTAGAACCGCAGACGATCACGGCAAATCTGATCGCCGAAACAAAACAGGCCGGTTCTCCAAATGACCTGATCTTTGTCGGCCCGGATGAGCCTGTTTCCAGCGCCGTCGCAAAAATGGGAGAAAGCGGCGTCACACAGATACCGGTCCTTGAAAACGAGACATCGGTCGGCAGTTTGCGCGAAAGCAGGGTGTTGACGCGGCTCCTCGAAGACCGCGATCTGCTCAACGCTCCGATCAGGAGCATAATGGAAGAAAGTTTCCCGGTTGTTGACGCGGGCACGAGCCTTGATAAGATAAAATCGAAACTTCAGCGTTCACCCGCTGTTTTGATTGAGGATTTTAAGCGAATTACGGGTATAATCACACGGAGTGACGTACTCGATCTCCAGCAGTAGATCAAAGACAATGTTCTGGTAGGGGTTAATGCTATGGACGAAAAAGATGATAGCAGTAATATCACCGGCGTGAACGAAGATCTGGACACCACACCGCCGAATCCGGCGAACGAGGCGATCCCAGCTCCCTTTGCCGCGCAGCCGCAGCAGGGAAAGTGGGAAATGCCCAAGCCTGTGTTCAGGCAGACCAGCGGACAGCTTCCGGAAAATTTTGAAAAACGGTATGGCCGTGTTGACGAAGCCGCGCCCGTGCCGACGCCGTTGACGGACGCCGTTTCAGAACCGCCGGTCGTTGAAGAACAGCCGGAACTTGCCGAGGTCCTCATTCCCGAACCGGAACTGACGGCCGAGGCAAAGCCGATAGAGGAGAAAAAGAGCGGATCGGCCGGAATGCTTTTTACGCTGTTCGGTTTTGTCGTGATACTGACATTTCTCGCGGTCTTTCTGGCGGTGATATATTTCCTTTTCCTGAAACCGCAAAGTTCCGGATCGCTTTTTTGACCGCAAAACAACATTTTGGAAAACGTCACCTCTACGCGGAAAGGAAGCCGCTGTTCCTTATTTTTTGGGCCTGCGGCTATAATTGTTTGAGGGCCGCGTAAACCATAGGCCAGGAATAAGAATGCCCGGGGTAAAGTTAAAATTTGACGGTCGTGAGTTCTTTTTGGGTTCGGGAGTAGTTACCGTTGGCCGAACAAGCGACAATTCCATCTCGTTTCCCGATGATCCGAACATTTCGCGCTACCACGCTGAGATCGAGGAACGCGGTAGCGAGTACTGCATTACCGACCTGAACAGCAGCAACGGAACTGAGGTGAACGGCTCTCCGGTCTCCGGCGAGGTTTACCTTTCTGACGGCGATGTGATACTGCTTGGCGGTTCGGCGGAGATCAGGGTCGAGTATGACAAGGGCGAGGCGGACCCGCTTGCCGCCCATGCCGCGACGCATCCTGTTGCGGCGAAAACTTCCCAAAACACCGAAAGTAAAACGGCTGCTCCCGGAACGGCTCAAGCGGCTGCCGCAGGCTCATCCGCGAACGCGGCGGGTTCGGGCAAGATGCTCCTTTTGGCGGGCGGCATCTTTGGCCTGGCTTTGATATTTGCTGTGGGAGTTGGCGTTTTCTATATGATGGGCGACTCCTCGTGCGGAGCGAGTGCGGTCATAAGATCGCCTGAGAGAGGCGACACGATATCAAAACCGACCGAGATCGACATAGATGTTGCGGACGGCGCCTGCGCGGTCAGGGCGATATTCGCGCTAGACGGCATCGAGTTTGCCGAATCGACCGATTTTCCGTTCACCGCGTCGATAGATCCGGCCGATTTCCCCGATCTCGCCGACGGTTTTGACCATCCGCTGACGATAATTCTTGAGGACGAGGACGGCAACCGCCTGCCTCAGTCGCAACCGGTACTTCTTGCGTTTGAGACCCGGGCAATAAAGAAACCGGACGCGGACGAACCGGGCAAGCCCGGGCCGGGAGGCGGCGATCCGCAGCGTCCCGACTCGCCGAAAACCGCGACCGCGTCGTTGATCGAGGTCAATGACATGGCGAAAAATATGCTCAAGCAGTTTGGCGGCGGTGACAAGCTGATCGTTTCCAATCGTCAGTTCCTTCAGGAGGTCCAGCGGATGACCGCCGAATATGCCAAACCGGGATATTTCGCCCGTGCCTCGGTATATCGCGATGCAATAAACGTCGGATTTGTCCGTGAACAGAATCTGGACGCGGGCCTTGGCTATGTTCTGGCAATGAGCCGCACACAGTTCGACGCCAACGGACGCGGCCAGGAACAGGGTCTGTGGAGAATGACGGAGGAGTTTGCTTCGACAAATCAATATAACGGTATGTGCGGGCCGGAAAAGCTGAACGACCCGTCGCAGAACTGTGCCGCAAAGGCGACCGCTCTTTACATGAAAACACTTGTTTTCAGTGTGTTTGACGGTGATGTCGTTTACGCGGCCGCCGCTTTCGGGAAATCTTCGGCTGACGCGGCAACGTGGAAGGCGTCATTGCCGCCAAACCGTTCCGATCTGTGGAATTCGATCAAGACGGCGCCTGAGCGTGAGCAGCTTGTCCGCTTCATTGCGGCGGGAATAGTTGCCGAAAATCCGGCGAAATTTGGGCTTGCCGGTGAAAAACCTCTTTCGGAACTATACCGACTTGCGTTATAAATGATAGTTGTATGCTGAATTTGATCCTGACATATCCGACCGGCGGAGGTTTAGGGGAAATGCCCCTGACCGAAGGCCGGATATCGTTCGGACGCGGAAGCGACGCGGACATACGTGTTGCCGACGACAGCCTGTCGCGTCTGCACGCGGCCATCTATCGCGAGGGCGACCGCGTATGGATAGTTGACGAAAATTCGTCGAACGGCTCGTTCGTCAACGGTTCGCCGGTCGGGCCTACGGGAACGCCGCTAAATCCCGGTGATGAAATAACGCTGGGAAACTTTACAAGGCTCTCACTGCGCGTCGCGGCGGCAAAGAGCGCTTCGGCGGAGCCTTTGGCCTATACTGCGGCAACAGCGCCGGTCGCGGAAGGCGGTTCACAAGGCATGAGCATTCTTCCTGTTGCTCTTATTGCTTTGGCGCTTTTGATAACGAGCGTGTCGGCGGCGGCCATCGGCTACAAACTCTTTGTTCCGTCAACGGAAAGAGCGACAGGTTCGAACGAATTTGACGACGACCTCGATAAGGACCCGTTCGAGAAAAAGGCCACAGAGAGAGATAAATGGTCAACACCGGAACCAAGGAACTCTCCGGCACCGACGGCGACACCGCAAAAGGAAGCTGATAAGAATGATGATGTGGTGATCCCGACGGAAACGCCGACCACACCGCCGCCCTCAAGCGGCAAGAAGTATCTTGAAATGAGTCCCGCAGAAAAGCAGGCTTATATCGCCGAGCGTTCGATGCGTATCGCCCAGGTGATAGGGAACCGCAGCAGCGACCAGATACCGCCGGAAGCGGTGGAGAAGATACGTGTTTTTACCGAGGCGTACGCCAAACGGATAAATGTAAAACCGCTGGGCGGATGTCGCTTTGGTGACAATCTGCAGACGACGTATGAACGAGCCAGCAAGAATGCCCCTTTTATCATCCGCGCGTTCAATGGCAAGGGCATAGACCCGCGCATCGGACTTTATCTGGCAATGATCGAATCTGAACACTGCGTCTGTCTGCAAAGTCCGACCGGGCCGCTTGGGATGTTCCAGTTCACAAAAGCGACCGGAGAGATGCACGGGCTAAAGACCATAAGCGGTGCTTCGCCCTCAAATCCTGACGAGCGTTGCGAACCGGAACCGTCCGCGCGTGCGGCGGCCTCGTACATGAAAGCCCTGACAGGACGCTACGGCACAGGCCCGGCAAGTGTTCCTCTGGCGATAGGCAGTTACAACAGCGGTGAGGGCGGACTAAGCTCCAATCTGGTCAAGGCGCTTGAGTCCAACACCGGGTTGCCGCGCGATTTCTGGTCGCTGATATCAAAGAGCGATATACTGTCGAAACAGTTTCAGTCTGAGAATTTCAAATACGTCCCCAAATTTTTCGCCGCCGCGATAGTCGGTGAAAACCCTGAGGATTTCGGCCTGAAACTCCAGCCTCTTTCAACATATTCGAACTAGACCGGAACGCTTGCGAACAATGAAGAGGCTAAGTTTGACCTATACCGATGCCCAGGGCGGCGAACAGACGGTTCCGGCGGCATCAGAGACATTTACCATCGGCCGGCTTTCCTCGTGCGACCTTTGTATTCCGGACAACAGGCTCTCGCGTGAACATTGCCGCATCGACAGGACGGGCGATGATGTTTTTGTCGCCGATCTTGGTTCGAGCAACGGCACAAAGCTCAATTCCGGCGACCTCAGTTACCGGACAAGGCTCTATGACGGTGACGTTCTGGACATGGGCGGCGTCATCTTTCGGGTGAGGATCGAAGAAGTCCCTGACGAAAAGCCTGCTGGAACGGCTGTGAAAGACGTTCCGCCGCCGTCCGCAGCTCCGCCGCCTGCTTCGGGTGCGACAGCGAAAAGCGGTTCGGGCGGCTTTCCGTGGATATTTCTCATCGCTCCGGTGGTGGCGGTCATCGTTCTGGCCTTTGCGGGCGGCATATTCCTTTTTGTCAACAGCGGTTCCGGCAGCGGAAGGGCAAACTCTTCCGGCAGTGACCGGGACGAACTCGACGATCTTTTTAACAGCCGTCGTTCGGATGATACAAAACCGGGCAGTTCGCCAACACCGGTTGACGTCAAGCCGACGGCAACGACGACGCCTTCCGGCGGAGCATCGCCGACACCGACGCCGGGAACACCGCCGCCAACGCCGACAGGCAACCTTTCGGAAACGGCGAAAGTTGAGCAGAACGCGGCTTTTTTCATGAGAAAGATCGGCGACAATGATCCAAAGGCATTTTTGACCTCTGAGCAGGCGAACATCGTCGGGCAAAAGATACGCCAGATCAGCGGCAACCCCGCTCTGGCCGCTAATCTCGCGTCCGCCCGGCAGCAATCGTCACGGATCTCATCGCTTGTTGCATCGCACAAGACAACACCACTATTTCTCGTAGTTGCGGCGGTCAACAGACTAGGTTCCAATAGAGGAGACGTTGTGCGGACGGCCGAGACGACGCTTCCGGTCATTGAGAAGCTCATCCCGCAGATCGGGACCGAATCCGCCGATGACGCCATTCTTATCATTGCGGCCTTTGAACAGGGAACGGCGGGCGACCTTATGAAGATGCGGAATCTGCTTCAGGACCTGGCGAACAAGTTTCCCGCCAGTTCCAGAGAGATACGTTCGATATGGTTCCTGAAAAAACAGCAGCGGATAAGCGACGCCGATTTTGACCGGGCGCTGACGTTTTTGGCCATCGGGACGATCTCGCAAAATCCGAAGGATTTCGGCGTCAATGCAGAGAAGCTTGAACTTTGACCGGTTAACGGGTTTGGCATCAACATGGGGAAATAATGGCAGAGAATGAATGGGTGACAGGAACTATCAAGATTTCCATTGCGGACCATCCGCTGGAGATGAGCATGACAGTGCCGGCAAAACCTGTAAAGCCTCACCGGATGCTTCCCGTCTTCCATCAAATGACCAATTCATTCGTTGGCTTAAGCGTTGATGCCGCAAAAGCCGAGGGCAGGGACATTTCATGCAAGGCCGGCTGCGGTGCGTGCTGTCGCCAGCCCGTGCCTCTGGCGGAGGTCGAGGTATATCAGCTTGCCGAACTGGTAGAAGCCATGCCCGAACCGAGAAGGGCCGAGATAAAGGAGCGTTTTGCCAGGGCGGCAGAGCATTTCCGAAAGATCGGCTGGTTTGACCGTATCGGGAGATTCTCGGAACTTGCCAAAACCGAACCGGAAGAAATAGTGACCGAGGAAGTGAGAAATGCGGTTCATCAGTATATGGATGAACGCATCCCATGTCCGTTCCTTGAGGAAGAATCCTGCTCGATCCATGAGTCGAGGCCGCTTGCCTGCCGCGAATATCTGGTCACGTCGCCTGCCGAAAACTGTTACGATCCAACGGCGGAAACGGTGAAGAAAGTGGAGATGTTAATGGAGCCTTCCAAAACCCTGAAACACCTGGGAACGACCGGCAGCTTTGCAAATGCCGGACTGCTTCCGCTGATCCGCGCCCTGGAACTTGCGGACAAAGTGCCGGAACATTTTGTGGAAAAAACCGGGGAAAGATGGGTTGCTGATTTTTTTGGCATCATGACAAGGTCGGAAATACCAAAGAAAGGGATCAAGGCAAAGCCAAAGAGCTATCGAAAGCCCAGCAAAAAGCGTCGATAAAAGTCTCCGGCACATGATCGTTAGAAAGAATGCGACTGGGTGTTTACTAATTTTAAAACTCGGTCTAATATTTAGGTTTGGTTCTCGTCTATGAGCAGATTCCGAAAAATAGTCTGGAATGAAGGGATGTTGCTGACCCCGCATCACTTTCAACAGTTCGACAATTATCATGAAGAACTGCTGAATTCGCGGGTAAATTCCGTAATGCAGCACAACTATGGTGTACTTGACCTTCAGGTAAGCAACGAGGCCATTGCTAACGGAAATTTTCAGATAATCAACTGCCGGGCGGTTATGCCCGACGGATTGATGGTAAACGTTCCTGATGCCGAGGCCGTCCCTGACCTGCGTCCGGTCGGCGATCATTTCAGGGTTGAACAGGAAACTCTCGGCGTCCACCTTGCCCTGCCGGCAAAGAAAATGGGCGAGGCAAACTTTCAGGCGAACGGCGTAAAGTCGGGTTCCAACCTTCGCTTTCTGCAAGAGGGAGCGATGGTCAAGGACGAGACGACCGGTTCCAATGAACAGCCGATAGCATACGCCAAATCGAATCTTCGCATAATCTTTGATGACGAGCTTCGCGACGGATTTACCTCGATGAAGATCGCCGAGCTTCAGCGAACGCCGACCGGCCAGCTAAAGATCTCTGACGATTATATTCCGCCCATATTAAAGACGGCCTCTTCGACCTGGGTGTCGAACATGCTTCGGCAGATCGTTGAGATACTGATAACCAAAAGCGGAAGCCTCGGCGAACAGCGCCGCAGCCGGAACGCATCGCTGGCGGATTTTACAACATCGGAGGTCGCGGTCTTTTGGCTGCTTCATACGATAAATTCGTCGATCCCGGAAATGTCGCATTACTTCCGCTCACCGCTTGTTCATCCCGAAAGGCTGTATTTGGGACTATGCGAACTTGTCGGCAAGCTGATGACGTTTTCGCTGGAACATCACCCAAAGGACATCGTGAAATACGATCACGACGACCTTTATTTCACGTTCTATAATCTTTCGAGCAGTTCCTTTAACTGCGTCGAAAGATTAT
>CAZOXY010000080.1:0-13612 GCA_964583955.1 uncultured Chloracidobacterium sp.
TGTCGCGAAGGCGACAGAGCGGCTTCGGGTTCGTCAAAAAGATAAATGCCCGCACCGCGAAGCTTGTTTGTCAGCGTGGCCATAAAGCCTTCACCGTGCGACTGTTCGTGGATCCGCTTGCCGCCGTACGTCCACAGAAAATCGCTCATTTCCGGGCTGTCGATGTACGATGCCAGCTTGTAAAAGCTTTCGGCACGCAAAAAGTAATGATCTTGCGGACGCCGCATCCCGCGCACAAGGCGCATACATTTGAACATATCCGAATTCGTGTCGATGTCGGAATAATACGTGTTCTTGTTTCCGCCTTCGGGGTTGATATCCAGAAGCTGAGCTATCGCCTCAAGCAGCGTCGATTTGCCGCTGCCGTTCTCACCGACAAAGAAAGTGACAGACGGATGCAGCGGGAGCGATCTTAACTGAGATATTGCCGGAAGCGAAAAGGGATACTCGTCAAAAGAGGACACCTTTTCCCGTTCCAAGACGAACTCAAGAAGATATCCACTTCGCATGTCTTTCATTTTATCAGAACGACTCGCCTGCTGAAGAAGTTTGTGAGTTCAGAAACCTATGTTCGAGTGTAATATGTAGAGGTTGGTTCTCTTACAAAGCGTGACGATCAAGAACTGCTGCAAGGCTCCGCCGCATTTTCGGTGTTGCAGGCAGCCTGTAATTCTCAAATACCTCTCCGGCGGCTATCAAGGCGTAGCCTTCATAGGACTTGCCTGTATTTGATCCTATTAGATCGGAAAGCATATCTGCCGCTTCTTTGGTTTCGTCTATCAACGCAAGGACTTCAGCCGACAGTGATCTGATGAGGATAGTAAAATGTTCCACCTTTTGTTCGTCGGCTATTTTGTTTGCCTGTACGGCCATGTTGCGTATGCGATCAGCCGGCAGAACATTTACAGAAATTTTGGCAAACCTCACCAGATTTAATGCCAGGGAAAGCTGTGCCTCCGGGTGCTTTTCATCAATGGACGTTGCCGCAATGTAAGCCTGTTCAATCTTTCCCAATTCAAGCAGCCTTTTTGCGATGTAGCTTAGATAGTATGCTTTTTGTCCTGCCGGCGAGGTTCCCAATCTGTGATCAGGTTGATGTTTATACACCTTTTTACGGACACTTTTAAATGCGAGATCAAGTATCTCGGCAGCCTTGTCTTTTTCTCCGTTCTCGAAAAAAAAGTCTGTCACCAACTTTAAGGCTTCCTGCTGATCGTAATTATTGTCATTTTTTGAAGAAATGGCCTTTGCTGTTTTAACGGCAGCTTTGGTATTGCCAAGCATCAGCCATCGCGTAACGATCTTTGGACCAACGGATTGTTCATTCAAATTTCTTCGTGTTATTTTATCAAGTATTTTTTCAGCGTCAGCGGTTTTCCTAATTTTTATCAATGCTGCCGATAGAGTAAGAAGAGAGCTTGCGGATTTCTTCTCATTGATCTTGTTCCAGACCTCCATTCCCTGCTTTTCATAACCCAGATCGAAATACTGGTAGAGAATCCTAAGCAAAATATGATCTTGTTCGGATTCATATGATCGAGTCAATGCATATTTTCTTAGTCTGTCCAATATTTCAACAGCTTTGCCGCGGTTTCCTATCCTCTTGTAGTAAATTGCGATCCTTATCAAATTATCAATATAATCATAATCCAGTGAATCTTCTGTTGAATGTTTGGAAATCAATGACGAAGCTTTTTCCAGTACCTGTAATGCATTTACTCTATCGTTTGTGTTCAAGTATGCGTGTGTAATTTCAAGTAATAATTCTGCCTTCTGTTTACGAGTTTCTTCTTCATCAAAACCCTGGTAGCCTTCAACGATTCGAAATGCATCGTCAGCCCGTTCGACTTGAATCAATAGAGATAAAAAAGGTCCTAGAGCTTCGTGAGACCATTTATCTTCATTCTCAATGTAGATATCATAGGCCGTAGAAATATATTTTATTGCTTCTTCTTTTTTATTATTCGCCTGCAGAAGTTTAGAGCTGAGGCCCCTAAGTGCATAATATTGCGAATAGTCTTCCTTGCCATTGTTTTTCTCAGCAAGGAGTGCATCATCAAATCGCCCTACATCAAAAAAAGCATTTGTGAGCGAATGTCCTCCAGTGCCGTTTAGCTTGTTGTTTATCAACAAATAATAGGCGCAGTCCAGTGGATTTGTCTCGGCCTTTTTTCGTAGTTCGTGTGCCATGCCGGTGATGGTTAAAGCCAACAGGCAGATCAGAAGCAGGGTTGTTTTCATCATGTCTTTGTGTCGGATTCATAAGATTAGACAAAAGTTGCAAAAGCGGGATCAGATTTTGTCAAAGCCGAATGCTATATACTTCTTTGATCGGATTTGGACCTTCTTCTTAATAAATCTCACTAAACTTTGTGCATTTAAGTTAGATGGCCCAATTCTTTACTCTTAGTCCGGGGATTTGCTCAAAGTCTGACAGATTGCGAGAGACCAGAATAGCGTCATTTGCCAATGCTATTGAAGCTATCTTTAGATCCATCGTGCCGATTCGGATCTTGCTGGATTTTAGCTCTTTGAAGATATTGGCTGCTTTGTCGTCAAAATTGATAATGATGATCGTTTTGAAATAATCGAAGTAATTCCTTAGTGTTTCGTATCCGAATACCTCTTCATCGATATTACGAAGTTTCCTCTGATATGCCATCCAGCCGCGCATCTGTTCTTCGAAGGTTATTAATTGTGGTCGTTATCTCGGAGGCTGGAAATTCATCGAGTTTGGTCTGCAGCCGCAGATAATCGGTGCCGGTCTGTCTTTCAAGTGAGAGAATCGGTATCGAGGATTATCATGCTGCGTCCTCAATATCGTTATGAGATACACGGTATTCGCGGGCAAGTTTTATAGCTTCTTCGTAAGCCGGATTACCGCCGAATTTTGGTATCTGTTTATACCACGGCTTTTCGTCGGACTTTACGGCACGTTTTAGAACGGCTACTTCGGCTTCGAGCGTCTCCAGTCTTCTTTCTATCTCGATATTTGTCATACAGGAATAGTATATCTCTTAAACTGTGAGACATGCCAGATATTAAAACGCCTCACCGAAACTGACCTCACCGCCGACGGCGACCTGATAGGCCGAGACGCGGCGTTCGAAAAAGTTCGCAAGCTCCTGTACGTCCTGCAGGTCCATAAAGGCGAATGGATTCTTTGTTCCGTAGATCTTATTAAGCCCGAGCATTATCAGCCTTTGGTCGGCGATGAATTCCAAATACTGACGCATATCCGCGACCGAAAGCCCGGCGACGCCGCCGCTCAAAAGATCCTCGGCAAACTGCATTTCACACTCTACCGCTTCTTTCAGCATATCCACTATCTGCCGTTCCAATTCGGCATCAAAAAGGTCCGGCTCTTCTTTTCTGACCGTCTGCACCACCTCAAAAGCGAAGTTCATGTGAGCGGATTCATCGCGAAAGACCCAGTTCGTTCCCGAAGCCAGGCCGTTGAGCAGCCCTTTTGAACGAAGAAAATAGACGTAGGCGAACGCCGCAAAAAAGAAAAGCCCCTCAATGCACGAAGCAAAACAGATCAGATTGAGCAAAAACTTGCGGCGGTCTTCTTTGGTATGCAGCTCATCGAGGTTGTCTATCGTGTCGATCCATTTCATGCAGAAATCGCCTTTTACACGAATGGACGGAATATTCTCGATGGCGGCAAAGGCCGCCTCGCGTTCTTTATGTTCTGGAATGTAGGTATCCAGCAACGTCAGGTAGAACTGAACGTGCAACGCCTCTTCGTAAAGCTGGCGCGAAAGATACATTCTCGCCTCAGGCGAGTTGATGTGCTTATACAGATTCAGCACCAGGTTGTTCGCCACAATGGAATCGCCCGTCGCGAAAAATGCCACCAGCCGATTGATAAGGTGGCGTTCGGCAGGCGTCATCTTTGCCCGAAGATCGGTGACGTCCGTCGAAAAATCGACCTCCTCGACCGTCCATGTGTTCTTGATGGCGTTCCGGTACATCTCGTAAAAATCCGGATACTTCATCGGGCGAAGCGTAAGGTCAAATCCTGGATCTAATAACATTATCTTTCTCTCCCTAAAGTCCTACTTCTTTGTCCTTTTCAGCATCTTTTTCTCTTCGGACTCCAATTTTCTTTGGATCTTTTTAACGTCCTCGGCCGGCGGCAAATTTTCCGGCACGATCCCTCTTTCAAGCAGCATTTTACGCACTGCCAAGTTGTTGTCGATGTGTTCCCTTTCGATGCCTGACTGTCCTTTTAAATCCTTTGACTGAACATTCAATCCTGTCATTTCTGCCGAAAGGTCTTTTGCCTTAATGCTTATTGTTGGTAAAAAATCTGCAACAGGACGCTTGTCAGGAACTCCCAGCTTCCGTTTGAGTTGTGGGGTTGAAAGACGAAACAGGGCCTGATCTCCTTTTGACCTGATCAGTCCAAATCCCTTATTATCCACTCCTCTTTCGTAGAGGATCCCCGATAATTGTTTTTCAGTCTGGCTTAATTTTTCCCGGGCTTTTACTCTTTCATATTCGAGTAGTCGTTGTTCAACCAACTCTGCTCGACGGGTTTGAATGGCAAAATAGTTTTGGGCAAAAGCCACTTCTTCCTTTCGGCTGTCCCCATTCTGAGCTGTCAGGTAGCAGGCATATCGTGTTAGAAGTATGTCTTCTAGTTCCCGTTCTGCTCCGGAACCTATTTCGACCATTTTCCTGACGCCGGGAAAATGGTCATCGATCCTCTCACCGGCGTTATTACATGCTTCTTTTGCCTTAACGACTACTTTTTCAAAATTTTCCCATTTGCTGTAACCAAGCAATATCTGCAACTCTCTCGCACTCCAACATTCGACTCCGTCAAATTCAATAGCGGCCGCCTCAAATTGTTCAAAGAGTTGTTTTATCTGCTCGGTCTTCATTTCATTGACATGCCTCGCATGCTTCTGGGTTTTCCAGCGAACATGCCAGGGCCTCTTCTTCCGTATATTCTTTTATCGGCTCGCTCGGAAGCACTTCAGCGACCTTGTAATCAGCAGTCACCTGATTGATCTTTGTCGCGGGCCGCGAACGCAGATAGTAAGTTGTTTTCAAACCCTTTTGCCACGCGTACATATACATTGATGACAGCTTGCCTATCGACGGGCTTTCCATAAATAGGTTCAGCGACGCGCTTTGGTCGATGAACGCTCCGCGCTCCGCCGCCATGTCTATCAGCGACCGCATCGGGAGTTCCCAAGCCGTCCGGTAGATCGTCCGCAGATCGGCCGGTATTTCTTCAATGTCCTGTATGGAGCCTTCCGCTATCTTTATCTTTGAGCGGATGCCTTCGTTCCAAAGCCCGATCTCCTTCAGTTCGCGAACAAGATATTTGTTTATCTGAACAAAATCGCCCGACAGCGTCTCTCGCTTGAAAAGGTTCGATACCTGCGGCTCGATGCATTCATAGCTGCCGGCGATGGCGGCGATCGTCGCCGTCGGGGCAATGGCTATCATCAGCGAATTGCGAAGGCCGTGTTCCCTGATCTTTTCGCGCAGGGCATCCCAACGGGCGGTGTCTTCGGGAACAACGCCCCACAGGTCGAATTGAAGCACGCCCTGAGCGGCACGCGTTTCCGGAAAAGCCGGATGAGCGCCTTTCAGCATTGCCAGTTCGCACGAAGCGTCAAGCGCCGCGTAATAGATCTCTTCCTGTATCTTTGCGGAGATCTTTCGCGCCTCGTCCGAATCGAACGGAATGCGAAGCTGAAAGAAAACATCCTGCAAACCCATCAACCCGAGGCCGATGTTGCGCCAGCGGCTGTTCGAATCGGCAGTGCTCTGAATGGCGTAATAATTCAGGTCGATCACGCGGTCAAGCTGTTTTACCGCAAGCCTTACGTTTCGGCCCAGCTTGTCATAATCGACCTCGCCGTTCTTTACATAGCGGGCGATGTTGATCGAACCGAGGTTGCAGACCGCCGTCTCGTTCTCGTTCGTCACCTCTATTATCTCAGTGCAGAGATTTGAAAGATGCACGACGTTATCAGGCTTCAGCGTCTGATTTGATTTTTTGTTGCTGGCGTCCTTAAAGGTCATCCAGCCGTTGCCGGTCTGTGCCAGCGTTCGCATCATCTTGGCATAGAGGTCACGCGCCTTTATCTGACGCATATAGAGGCCGTCGGCCTCGGCCTTTTCGTATGCCTGTTCAAATTCCTCACCGTAAAGATCGGGAAAATGCGGAACGACCTTCGGGTCAAACAGCGACCACATCGCGTCCGTCTCGACCCTTCTCATGAACAGATCGGGTATCCAGTTGGCGATGTTCAGGTTATGCGTGCGGCGAGCCTCGTCACCGGTGTTCTCACGCAATTCAAGAAAATCCTCGATGTCCGCGTGCCACGATTCCAGATAGACACAGGCCGCGCCTTTGCGCTTGCCGCCCTGATTGACCGCCGCGACAGATGAATCAAGCGTTTTCAGCCACGGCACAATGCCGTTCGAATGCCCGTTGGTGCCGCGAATGAGCGAACCCTGTGAGCGAACGCGGTGATACGCGATGCCGATGCCGCCGGAGAATTTTGAAAGCATCGCGACATCTGAGTATTTCTTGTAGATGCTCTCAAGACTGTCCTGCGGCGAATCAAGAAGGAAGCAGCTGGAAAGCTGTTCATGCTTTGTCCCGGAATTGAAAAGCGTCGGCGTCGAAGGGACGTATTCCAGCGACGAGAACAGGTCGTAAAGAGCTATTGCCTCGCTTGGCGTTTCCGCCAGGCCGCAGGCAACGCGCATCCAGAAGAATTGCGGCGATTCGATAACGTCGCGCGTCTCGGGATTTTTCAACAGATACCGGTCATACAGCGTGCGCAGGCCAAAGAACTCAAAAAGGTCGTTGCGCGATTGGTCGATGGCGTCATTCAGCTTGCGGCTGTTTTCCTGAACGAATTTGATCACACGCGGAGCGATCAAACCCTCGCGGACGCCGTATGCTATCGATTGCGAAAAAGAATATATCTCCTGATTGCCGACCTCTTTTTCTATGTACTGATTGAGAAGCCGAGCCGCCAGCCGTGAATATTCCGGTTCCTCGAAAATAAGCCCGGCGGCAGTCTGAATGGAAAGCTTGTCCAGTTCCTGCGTCGTTGCGCCGTCATACAGGCCGCTGATCGTTCGCGTGGCGATACGCATGCTGTCCACATCCGGAAGTCCCGGACAGCAGCGAGAGATGGCACGGACGATCTTGTTTATATCGACCGTTTCATATGCTCCATTTCTCTTTCGTACCTGCATCTGTGTTTGAGCGGTTTCTCCGGGTTGACGTACGGCGGCGGTTCCACTTTGTCCGGCAAATATGTCCATCACGTTCAGCTCTTTTCTCCTGTATTTTTATTATACCCTAACCGGTTCCTGGGTGCCTTTTCGCAAAAATTAGAGAGAAAGACTCCCCTTCCGGCTATTCGGGTCCTAGCTCGGCAGTTAATTGCTGCGTTATGCGTTGTATTGCAGGCGGGGCCTCAAAGCGCGTTGTTTATATGGGGCGGTCTCCTGCAGTGAAATAGACTATATTGTGTTCGAAACGGTTTGTCAACACTAAATATAGTGGTTTTTAAAGAAATTGCTAACATTAGTATTTGCCGCATTTAGCGCGCCCGCCGTAATGTAACACGTTAAATGTTGAAGGCATTTCTTGTAACCCGTTGGAAACACAATATGTTGTGGCTGAGCCAACCCCGGTTTCAGCCTTAGAAGATACAAAAAGGCCGGACAAATTGTACTTGCCCGGCCATCTGTGAACATTTCTCATCTGTCTATTCGAACAGATGTTTGCCCTTTTTCATCCCTATTTAATCACGAGTCCGTCGTAGGCGAATTCGACATTGCCCGGGAGAAGGCGGGAATCGCGGGCGTGGAGGATGTCGTGATTTAGGTGTGTGAGGAAAGCTCGTTTGGGCTTGAGGTCTTCGATGATGGCGAGAGCTTCGTCAAGGTTCAGATGCGTTGAATGAGGTTTTATGCGCACACAGTCAAGCACCAGCACGTCCAGGCCGCGCAGGCCGTCCATCGAATCGGGCGGGATCGTTTTCAGGTCGGTGGCGTAGGCAAGGTCATTAAAGCGATAGGCGATCACCGGCAGCTTGCCGTGGATGACCTCAAGCGGTGTCACCTCGATATCGCCAACGCAAAAAGGAGCGTTGGGAAAGATCGTGTGCGGGACAAGCTGCGGCAGGCCGCCGCCGTAATGCGAGGGCTGAAAGATGTATTGAAATATCCGGCGAAGATCGACCCAGGCAATGTCATTGGCAAAGATCGGCATCGCCCCGTAACGAAAATTCAGCGGACGGATGTCGTCCAAACCAAAAACGTGATCAACGTGGCAATGCGTTATCAGAACAGCATCAAGATGGCGGATGTTCGCCCGCAGGGCCTGTTGACGAAAATCGGCCGACGTATCGACCAATATCGTTTTTCCAGCGTGTTCGACCAGAACCGAAACCCGAAGCCGTTTGTCACGCGGATCGTCTGAACGGCACGTTTCGCAATCGCAGGCGATGGACGGAACGCCGGTGGAAGTTCCAGTTCCAAGAAATGTGAGTTTCATTTAGAATTTTTGCCACAGAGAACACAGAGAGGCTTAAAACGTAAGGACCGCCGCAAATAAACATTTCCCTGCGATCCCTTTCAAGTCATGCTAACTCCCTCGGTGCGCTCCGTGGCTGATCTATTTCTTTCCCAAAATGTCGTCGCCGGAAAATTTTTGAGTGGCCTGGGCTTTCAGCTTTTCCTCGGTCGCGCGGACCATGGTCACATACTGCATACGCAGATCGGCAAGCAATCCGTCCAGAAGGCGAGCTTCCTGCGGGTGAAGATTGCCTGCCGTCTTGTCCTTTATCATGCCAAGAACATCCAGCCAATATTTACCCGTATCCAGGTCAAGCGAACGCTGGCCCGTGGCCGGATGAGGCACCGCTCCGAGCGCGGCGGCGGCATTGGTCGCAAGCGTGGAAAGAAAATTGACAAAACTTGCCGGATCATCCGCACCCGGCACATCTTCCATGTCGTCAATCTCGTCCTCGACGGGTTCGTCCGGGCTTTCAACCGCCGGAGCCGCTGCCTGCGCCGTCTTTTCACCGCTGTCCTCAGCGGGCATTGGCATCATTGGTTCGGGTGTCAATTCGACGCCATCCCTCAGCGTGCCGTCCGGATTGAACTTGCGGCGGTCCGATACCTTGAATGTAACTTCTTCGTTGTCTTCGTGTCCGATCATAGCCTTAAGGTCTGTTCTCAGATAGTAGCATTTTGGATCGCGGTCTTGGAAGTCCCGTGAACAATGCCGACGAAAGGCCTTTCGCACCGACTAGACTTCCTTGGCTGACTGGATTTTAATAAATGTTATGTCCAAAAGTTTTGATGAATTGGTCAGTGTAATGGCCCGCCTGCGCGCTCCCGGCGGTTGTCCGTGGGACGCCGAACAAACCTACGCCTCGCTTTCACAATACCTGCTCGAAGAGGCGTACGAAACCTTTGATGCGATTCAGGAAGCCGACAAGACCGGAGATATTACAAATCTTAAAGAGGAGCTCGGCGATCTGCTTCTTCAGGTCGTCTTTCATTCCACGATCGGGGCCGAACGCGGAGATTTTAATATTGACGAGGTGGCCGAAGGCGTGACCAAAAAGCTTATCCTGCGGCATCCGCACGTTTTTTCCGACGCAAAACTGGAAAAGGCCCAGGACGTTCTGGACAACTGGGACGCGCTGAAGGCAAACGAGCGAAAGGCTTCGGGCAAAGCGAAAAAAGTAAACGATTCGATGCTTGACGACGTTCCGGTGCATTTTCCGGGCTTGCTTGAGGCCCTGAAATTGACCAAAAAGGCCGCCAAGGTCGGCTTTGATTGGGAAAACTCCGAACAGGTATTTGAAAAACTGGATGAGGAAGTGAATGAATTGAAAACCGAGATCGCGAACGGTTCATCACCGGAAAAGATCGAAGAAGAGATCGGCGACATTCTTTTTGTAATAGCAAATCTGGCACGAAAGCTGGACATTGAGCCTGAAACGGCCCTGAAAAGGACAAATCGAAAGTTCCGAAAAAGGTTCGGATATATTGAAGATCGGATGAAGGAAACGGGGCGAAAATTTGAGGAAACCGATCTGAAGGAACTTGACCGGATCTGGGACGAAGCTAAAAAGAGCTTTGCGGCCGCCGACTAACCGGGAAAAACCGCTATTCCGCAAACAATTCATGCAGCAGATCAAGGACGGCTTTGGCCGTCTTTTTATTTACCTCGCCTATCTTTTTTACAAGCCGTTCCTTATCAACGGAACGTATCTGATCGAGAATGATAAAACGCTCGGCATTCAGAAATTCGACCGGGATACGCGTGGGAAATGTCGCATTGGTCGAAGCCATCGGGGCAATAATGACGTGTTCGACAAACTTGTTCATCTCGTCCGGTGAGATAACGACGCCCGGACGTGTGTTCCTCGGGTCATCAGTGACCTGTTCGTCAAGGTTGATGAGATAGACCTCAAATCGCTTTACCATTTCCACTCTTTCTTGTCGAAATCGGCCGCAGGTGCGTCCGCGTTCGCAATGTCGTCATCCGATTCGCTCATTGTCCTGAAAGCAGCTTCCCATGTTCCCCTCGGCTTTCTTATGTTCTTTATCAAGATGCTGCCGTCATCGGTCGATTCCAGCTCAACCTCGCCAGAAAGACCGGTTTCCTCGAGCAAAACCTTTGGAATACGAATACCCTGAGAGTTCCCTATCTGAATTATCTGGGCTTTCATAATTACATCGTAATTACATTTTCCGGTCCGGTCAATCTGAAATTTGCCCCTTTTGTCGCTTAAGTTCCTTATGTCCCATTAAAAGGACGTAAGAGACAAAAGGGACAGAAGGAAGAACGTTCTTGACCTAGCCGATCTTTGTTACACCATTCATATATGGCTGTAATATTTCAGGAATATGAATGGAACCGTCCTCTTGCTGATAGTTTTCCAGAATGGCGATCCACGTTCTGCCGACGGCGAGGCCGCTGCCGTTGAGCGTATGGGCAAATTCGGGTTTGGCGCCGCCCGCGCGGCGAAAACGCAGGTTCATTCGCCGAGCCTGAAAATCGCCGCAGTTTGAACAGCTTGAGATCTCACGGTATGTATTTTGTGACGGCAGCCAAACCTCGATGTCATAGGTCTTTTTCGCGCCAAAGCCCATATCGCCCGTCGATAGGACGACCGTGCGATATGGCAGGCCAAGAAGCTGCAATATCTTTTCGGCATTTTCGGTCAGCTTTTCGTGTTCGTTCTCGGATTCTTCGGGCAGGCAGATCTTTACAAGCTCAACCTTTTCAAATTGGTGTTGGCGTATCAGGCCGCGCGTATCGCGGCCATAGCTGCCCGCCTCACTGCGAAAACAGGGTGTGTAAGCGGTGTAATATTTCGGCAGGTCCTTTGCGTCCAATATCTCTTCGCTGTGATAGTTCGTAACCGGCACTTCTGCGGTCGGTATCAGGGCAAAACCGCGATCATCCTTTATGTGAAATAGGTCGTCCTCAAATTTCGGCAGTTGATTGGTGCCGAAAAGAGCCGTCCGGTTCACCAAAAAAGGCGGCAGCGTTTCGGTGTATCCATGCTCACGCGTGTGTATATCGAGCATGAAATTGACCAATGCCCGTTCCAGTCTTGCTCCGGCTCCGTTCAGGATGGCAAACCGCGCTCCCGCGATCTTTGTTGCCCGCTCAAGGTCAAGAATGCCGAGGGCCTCGCCCAGATCGACATGATCCTTCACCTCAAAACCAAATTCCTTTGGTTCGCCCCATTTTCTTATCTCGATGTTGGCTGATTCATCCGCCCCAACCGGCACATCATCCGCCGGAATATTCGGCATACCGGCAAGCAGGTCGCGCATCGCGTTTTCGGCATGGCCGCGTTTATCCTCAAGCAGTGCCTGGCGTTCCTTGAACTCAGCCACCTCGTTCCTGATGGCCTTGGCCTCTTCGCCCCTGCCCTGCTTCATCATCTCGCCGATCTCTTTACTGTAAAGATTTCGCTTGCGGTTTATCTCGTCTGATTCAAGGATGATCTTTCGGCGGTCGGCGTCCATTTCCATGAATCTGTCCAGGGCGTCCGCCGGAAACTTCCGGTTGGCAAGAGCCTGGCGAACCAGGTCGAGGTTTTCACGTACAAAATTGAGGTCAAGCATAACTAAAATAAATTCGGCGGCCAAAAGACCGCCGTGCAAACGTGTCAAATTACGGATTTTATTACTTTTTCACCCTTGTCACAATAAACACACGTAAATTTTACGCTTCCGATCACGGCCTATAACGCCGGAGCCTCATAATATATCCCGGCTCCGGGGCCGAGCGGCAGGCCCAGCAGATACCAGACGATCAGCAGCAGCGTCCACGAAATAAAGAACACGACCGAATACGGCATCATTAGAGCAATGATCGTTCCGATCCCCGCCTTTTTGTCATATTTCTGGGCAAAGACCACGATCAGCGGAAAATATGTCATCAGCGGCGTGATAATGTTGGCGACGCTGTCACCGACGCGATACGCGGCCTGCGTCATTTCCGGAGAATAGCCCAGCAGCATCAGCATCGGGACAAAGACCGGGGCCATCACGACCCATTTTGCCGATGCGCTGCCAACCAGCAGGTCAAGCAAAATGGTGACTATCACGAACGATATGATAAGCGGCACACCGCCAATGTTCAGCGACCGAAGAAGTTCCGCTCCTTCGACCGCCGTGATCAGGCCAAGGTTCGTCCAATTAAAGAACGCAACGAACTGTGCGGCAAAGAAAGCCAGCACAAGGTACGCCGACATCGACTTCATCCCGTCTTCCATGGCGTTCATGACGTCGGCATCGTTTCTCATCGTGCCGGCGCCTATGCCGTATGCCAGCCCAAGGAACAATCCTCCAAAGAAAATGATCGAGACAATGCCGCGCAGAAAAGGCGATGCCAGAAAGCTTCCGGTCTTTGGGTCAAGCAAAAAGCCGTTCTCAGGCAGCAGCCCGGCAAGGACAACGGCAACCAGGACAATGAGCGTGACACTGGCAAACACAAGCCCGCGTTTTTCATTCGGCTTCAGCACGGTCAGGTCTTCCGCTCCGGTCTCTTCGGCGTCTTCCGATCTGTATTCGCCAAGCCTGGGAGCAATGACCTTTTCGGTTACGATCGTTCCGGCGATGGTCACGAGGAAAGTCGAAGCGCTCAGAAAGTAATAGTTCGCGGCGGGCGACACCTCATAGGCAGCGTTGACGATCCGCGCTCCTTCCTGTGTTATTCCGGCCAGAAGCGTATCGCCGGGGCCGATGAAAATATTCGCCGCGAATCCGCCCGAGACACCGGCAAAAGCAGCCGCAAGCCCTACCAGCGGATGGCGTCCGACTGCGTGAAATATCACCGCTCCGAGCGGTATCACAACCACATAACCGACATCGCTTGCCACGTTCGAGATAACGCCGGCAAAGACCACGACCGCCGTCAATAGTTTGTCCGGGGCCTTGATGACGACAAGGCGGATCATCGCGGAGATAAGCCCGCTGGCCTCGGCGACCGCGATGCCTAACAGGGCGACCAGAACAATGCCAAGCGGAGCAAATCCGGTGAAATTTGTCACCAGCGATGTTAGTATGCGGTGGAGGCCGTCCG
>CAZOXY010000081.1:0-13492 GCA_964583955.1 uncultured Chloracidobacterium sp.
CTTTGAGCAAGCAAAATGACCGGCATCAACGTAAAGCCGACAGTCAGCATTATGCCCATTGCGACGCGGTTAAGTACTTTTTTTTCGGACAGTGCGTTAAACGACATTCTTATACTTCCCTTTTGTGAGCAAAAGCGGCCCCCGAAAGAACCGCTTTTCCTTTCCATGCATTTTCGTTCAGTACCTTTCTCACTGCTCCTGATCGGAGGCTCGCGGCACCTGCCCTTCGTTCGGCTGAACGCCGGCGGGTGGTGTTTGCCGCTGTGAAATAACGGTTGTCAGCGATTGAGGTATCTGGTTGGAAAAAATATCGCCCTGATTCTCCACGACCTGATCGATGAGCTCAAACTTTTCCTTGTCAAAGTTTCTTGTCATCAAAACCCCGTTCTTATCAATTGTCATCGGATATACGCCAAAAAGCTGATTACGGAAATTCTTAAAAAATGACACTGATTCCGGCGGCATGACATTCATTCTTTCCGGTTTCGGCATTGGCACCTGAACCCCGATCAGTTCCAACTGATCCTTTGCCTTTTCGCCAAAGTCGCTGTTCGGATAATCCGTGACGATCCTCGCAAAATATCTTGCCGCCTGATCGGTTTCCTCTTCGATCATGTATGTGACGGCGAGTTTGTAAAGCACCTCGTCCATATTTCCAAAATCAGGGTATTTATCGAGGATCTCACGGTAACGCGACTGTGCTCCCTTTAATCCGCCTTTTTTCTGATCGACGGACAATGTGTAGTAATAGTTGGCTATCAGCAGATTATGTGTGCCCAGGTTATTTTGAACCTCTAAAAGTCTTTTTTGGGCCTCGTCCTTCAGAACGGAGTTGGGATAATTTGCCAAAAGTCCTTTTAATGTCACTTCGGCTTTTCTTGCCCTTGTGGCGTCGTGATCGGGAAGCCCGATCTGCCTCATCTCAGATTCTGCGATCTTCAGCACGACCCTGTCCGAGAGCGGATGTGTCGGGAAGAACGTCAGCCAATCCTTATATGCAGCGATGGCCTGGATAAGTCCGCTGGTCGATCCTTCAAGATAGAATGAGTCAGCGACCGCGAGCTTTGCCATCGGCAAATAAGGCGAATCGGGATATGTGGTGATGATCGTCTGGAAAAGCAGGCGTCCGACATCGTAATTACGCTTTCGTACCTCGCGGGTTGCGTTGACGAAAAGCTGTTTGTCGCGGCCGGGAGCGACCGTGCCTATCATTTCGTCGTACTCGTCATTTCCGCCGCCGCCAAATATGCCGAGAAATTTCTTTTTCTTCTTTATCTCACGCGGCTGGCCGACGCCTGAATCAGGATTGGCACGGTCGGCAGCGGTCTCGAGCTGAACTATCTCCGCGCGGGTTTGCAGGTCCGCTACGGCAACCTCAAGCTGGTCAATGTCGGTCATCTCGTACTTTTCAGCACGGTCCAGTTTGCCACGGATGCTGTTGGCCTGACTTTGAAGCGATGACGCCTCGCGCTCTATCGAGCGCAGTCTGGCGGTCGGCGAATCGGGGTTGTCACGATCCGTTTTCGTATCGTCACCCTCATCCTTTAAGGCGGAAATGGCGCTGTTCGCCGAACGGCGGATGGTTTCCAGCTTTTGACGCATCACCTCGAGCCGTTGGGACGGCGTTCCTTCACCTGTGTTTTGGGCACTGATAACAACATTTCCCAGCACAAAGGTGATGGACAACAGAGCAATGCTCCAATATTTGACATTTCTCATAAGTCACTCCAAATCGGGCGGCAGTTCAAACCCAAACCGTCCCTTTTTCCATTAATTCCCGGATCGCTTTCGCCGGATCGTCTTTTCCATAAACCGCCGATCCGGCAACTATAAGCTCGGCTCCGGCCTCAACAACATCGGCGATATTCGAACCATCGACCCCGCCGTCTATCTCAATACGGACGTCCAGGCCTTTTTCGCGGATCATGTTCTTCAGGGTCCGCACCTTATTCAGGGCCGCCGGTATGAATTTCTGTCCGCCGAAACCCGGATTGACAGACATCACCAATATGAAATCAGCAAATTCAAGCGCTGTTTCCAGCATCGAAATCGGAGTTGCCGGGTTGATCGCAATTCCGGCAAGCGCTCCGGCTTCTCTTATCGCCGTCAGCGTTCTGTGCAGATGCGGATCCGCCTCAACATGAACCGAGACCATATTCGCACCTGCGTCGGCAAATTCGACGGCATACCGGCTTGGCTCGACTATCATCAGATGCGTGTCAATGATCATGTCCGTCGCCGCTCGGATCGATCTGACAACAGGCAGCCCGATCGTGATATTCGGGACGAACCGGCCATCCATGACATCGACATGCAGCACGCGTACGCCTGCTTCTTTGACAACACTGATCTCCTCGGCCAGGCGAGTAAAATCAGCGGACAATATCGAAGGTGCTATTTCAAACATTTATTTTGTTGCAAAGTAACTGATTCCGGTTGCTTGTGCTTTATTACGGCCTCGGTGTCGGGCGCGGCGTTGTGCGTGGCCGTGTGTCGCCGCTGGCAGGCCTTTCGGCCTGCGTCGGCTGTGGCTTGGGGGTTGGCGGAGGCGGCGGTGGAGTGTCACGACGCGGCGTATCGTCCGGTTTTGGCGGTTCGCTTCCCGAACCCGAGCCGGTATTGGCAGGCGGCGTAGCCGAATTTGAGATCACATCACGGCGCGTATCAGCCTTTTTCTGCTCCGGCTCGGTATTCGCGTTCGCGTTGGAATTTGAAGGCGTTCGCGTCCGTTTCGGCTTATCGGAGATCATTTCCTCGATCTTTTCGGTGTCGTCCGATTCGATGTCCTTTTTCAACGATTCCGGCGTCTGCTCCGGCGCTCCGCCCGCAGAAGCGACGACCACCAGTATCATCTGTCCGGTCTTGACCGTTTCGCCGGGACGCGGCAGTTGCTCCAACACAGTGTTTATCTTTTCCGCGCTCGGACGGTCGGCACGCCTTTTCAGCTTCAGCCCCAAGGCCGCAAGCTCTTTTTCGCTTTCGACAAAATCCTTGCCGACTATCTCAGGAACCCTTACTTCCTCGCCCGACAGCGACAGGTACATCACACCGGCCATGCCGGCGGCGAATGCAAGCAAAAGGATGCCGAGCGTGATCAGCCGTCCTATTGCGGATGCTCCTGTTTTGATAATGCTCATCTGCTATTCGGTCACAAAACCTAAAGTTAAAGTTTAACACTTTTCGGAAACACAACAAACCGTATATCCGTGTAAATTTCCCTTAATTTCGCCGCCTCATTTCAAAAATGCAGAATCCGTCGTATGGCCCTGTATCGGGAAATATGCGTCCATTGCCCTCATCAGTAAGGAACATCTCAGGGATCGGCGGTGAAACCGATGAAAAATTCTCGTTCTCTGCCAGAAAGGTTCTGATCAGATCCTCATTCTCTTCCCTTTCCAGCGAACAGGTCGAATATAAAAGGCGGCCTCCCGGCTTTACGACATTTGATGCCTGATGAAGTATCTCGCGTTGTTTGCGCTGAAGATCGTAAATATCTGAATTTTCAAGAAAATACCTGATCTCAGGATTGCTTCCTATCGTGCCGGTGCCGCTGCACGGAGCATCCACTAGCACCACATCGAAAGAATCCTCTGGAAAAGGAAGCGTATGTTCCGCGTCAAGCTGAACAACATGGATATTTTCCGCTCCCTGAAGTTCGCAATTTTGTTTCAGAAACCGTGAGCGGGCGCAGTGAACTTCGGCGGCGACCATTGCACCGGAGTTTTCATCAGCCTGTGCGGCAACCATCGCCGCTTTGCCGCCCGGAGCCGCGCAAAGATCCAGAAATGATTGTTGCGCTTTCAAGCCGACAGTTGAAGCGATCATCTGTGACCCAAGATCCTGAAAATAGATAAAGCCCTCATCGCTCAACCGACGGAGATCGGGGGTTATTCGCGGTGTTGTGAACGCTCCGGGAAGAATTTCCGACACAGTGGCATCGTTCAAAGCCGCTTGCGTTATTTCTTCGCATTTTTCCGCATTCAGGAGAGCTTTTCGCGTCAGGCGAAAAGCCGTGACCGGCGGTTCGTTGACAGCGTTTATGATACTCGTCGTTTTTTCGATGCCGAACTGATCTATCCATCGCCGAACGAGCCATTCGGGCATTGAGCCTTCTGTGGAAAGCCGCTCGATGTCATCGGTGTAACTTAACTCCGGCAGTTTGCGCAATGCATTGCGCAGAACCGCGTTGACAAGCCCTTTGGCCGAATTTTTCCGAGCCGTTCCTGTCAAAATAACCGCCTCATTCACGATCGAATGGCCGGGAATTTTGGTCATGAACATTATCTGAAAAAGGCCAAGCCTGAGGATCAAAAGCACCTCTGCATCAAGCTTTTTTCCTTTTGTAAGTGCCTTGATAACCTTATCCAGGAACAGTTGCCGACGCAGGACGCCCAGCACAAAAGCATAGAGCAGCGAACGGTCGCGTTCCGGTAAACGCTCGGCATATTTCGGCAGCAGGACAGAGCTGAAAGCCTTTTCGGCCTCGATCTTCAGCAGAATATCGTAAGCGGCTTTTCTTGCGGGTGAGACCTTCATTTTAGATCGGCAGTGTTGTCGTTTTCCGGCTCGTCATTCGGCTGTGAAAGGTCGATACCTTCACCTTTTCTGAGACTGTGATCAACGGTGACGCGAGTATCAAAAACGTAACATTCGCCTCGCCACTTTGAATCATCACGGTCAACTTCTTCCAGATATTTGAGAATGCCGCCCTCAAGCTGATAGACCTCGCGAAAGCCTTTTGCAAGCATATATGGAGCAAACTTTTCACAGCGGATGCCGCCGGTGCAGAACATCGCGATCTTTTTGTCCTTGTGTTCGCTTAAGTGGCTCTCGACAAAATCAGGAAGGTCGCTGAATTTGTCGGTCTTCGGGTTCAACGCCCCTTCAAAGGTTCCGGTGTTGAATTCATAATCGTTACGCGTATCAAGCAATATGACATCAGGTGACGAAATAAGATCGTTCCAGTCCTTTGGCGAAACGTGTGTTCCGACGCCTTTGGAAATATCGACGGGCTGTTTAAGCGTGACTATCTCCGGCTTTATCTTTACGTCGATCTTGCGAAACGGAAAATCGTCGCTATATGAGGATTTAAAAGCTATTTTTGTTTCGAGGATCTTTTCAAGAAAAGAAATAAATTCCGATATTTCAGTCCGCTTTCCGGCAATGGTCGAATTGAAACCTTCTTCCGCAAGTATCAGCGTGCCTTTGATGCCGCAGGCGGCCATTTCCTCACGGATGATCCGGCGCGTTTCTTCAAGCGGCCGGATAAGGCCGATCTTTTTGAATTGATAGAATGTGATTATCTGCACGGCTGCGGTTTCGCTCATGACGCCTGATCTCCCAACATCTCGCCCACTACCGGTTTAGCGGAATTGATAAGATCGCGGCTGCTCACTCTTTTTCTTCCTTCTGTCTGAACCTCGAATATTCTCAAAACAGTTCCGCTGCCGCAAACGACATCAAGTGAATCTTTTCCCACAGTAGCTATTGTGCCGATAGGAGCAGCTTCGGGAATGTTGCCGTCTTGCGGTTCTGCGGCCTTGGCCGACCATATAGTAAGCTTCTTTCCCCTAAAGGCCGTAAAAGTTGTCGGGAACGGCTGAAAACCTCTTACTTTTCCTGAAATAGCATTCGCTGGTTCGCTCCAATCGATATTGCCGAACTCTTTTTTTAACAAAGGCGCGTAGGTCGCCGTGTCGTCGTCCTGCGATCTGGGTGTAATGTTATCGAATGTGGCAAGGGTTTGTGACAGAAGCTCGGCTCCGTCCTGTGACAGCCGCGTCATCAATTCAACAGCCGTTTCGTCCTCACCGATCTCTGTTCTGCTTGTTAAAAGTATCGCTCCGGTGTCCAGGCCTTCGTCCATCAGCATTGTGGTAACGCCCGTCTCTTTCTCCTCATTGACTATCGCCCAATTTACCGGGGCCGCGCCGCGATATTTTGGCAGCAGCGAAAAGTGTACGTTGATCGCTCCTTTGGGAAATATCTCCAATACGGCGGGCGGCAATATCCTGCCATAGGCAACGACGACCGCCGCATCTGCCTGATGTGACCGCATCGTGTCCAAAGTTTCCTGTGACCTGATCTTTTCAGGCTGAAATACAGGCAGATCGTTTGAAAGAGCGGCCAGTTTTACCGGCGACATCGTTATCTTGTTTCCTCTGCCCGAAGGCCGATCCGGCTGTGTATAAACAGCGACGACCTCATGGCCGTCGTCAAGCAACCTCAACAATGTGGGAACTGCCGCTTCGGGAGTTCCCATAAAAACTATCTTCATCAGCTATATTTTAACCGCACGGACACCAAAACGCAGAATCCAAATAAAACAGGAACGGAAGAAAATTCCGATCCTGTCTGTCTGAGGTAATTAAACCTTATTTTTCCTTTTCTCTATATTCCCGCGGTTCAATGTCATCTGGCCAGGCCCAACGCATCGGCCATGACATAGAATATCCAGTTTTGTTCCATAGATCCGCGAATATATTGAGCATTTATGCCGGTGGCATATATCGCAACGTCCTCGCCGCCGTGAGTTTCACCGGCCAGCGGGACGAGCGCAGGCTGCTTAAAACCGGGGTCAAGAGCTTCCTCTTGTGTCACGGCCTTTCTTTCGCCTTCGGTTACAGCTCCTGTTCCGTTCATATAGCCAAGCGTCGTATAAGGCTTTTTGTCGGTACCCAGTTTATAGCTGTCTGCCGGGCTGCCGTCGGCTTTGCTTTCTCTGACGAGGCCGAGAATATTGTTTCCGCGATACGGATAACCGGACATAACGAAAGCGTGCGAATGGTCGGCGGTGACAATTATCAGCGTTTCATCGAGGTTGACCTTGTTTGCAACGGCGCGTACGGCGTTTGAAAGCTCGATGGTTTCCGTCAAAGCGCGGAACGCACTGCCATCATGATGCGAATGGTCGATCCTGCCGCCTTCGACCATAAGGAAATATCCCTTTTTATTGTTTGAGAGGATATCGACAGCTTTCAAGGCCATTTCGGTAAGCGAAGGCTCACCGCCGGTATCTTTAGCTCGGTCATATTCATATTTCATGTGAGACGGCTCAAAAAGCCCAAGAACGCTCTTTGTTTTCTTTGGGTCGAGAGCGTCAAATCCTTTTTTGTCCCAGATAAATTCCGCTCCGAGGCGTTTTTTCACCCATTCGTCGGTGAGGTCGCGCCCGTCCTGACGTTCGCCGTTACGGTCAGCGTATTCGGGGTCCTGCTTTGTCTCCGGGATAAATTTTGAACGGCCGCCGCCGAAAGCGACATCAACGCCGTCACCGTATTTGAATTCGATAAGCTGCCTGGCAATATCGGGAAAACCCGCTTTGTGAGCATCCTCGCTGCTCGTTTTTACATTCCTGTCCGATTCCCATCCGCGCTGATGCGTATGAGAATAACAGGCCGCCGGTGTCGCGTGAGTCAGCCTCGCCGTTGAGATAACTCCGGTGGAAAGTCCGGCTTCTTCGGCGTACTGCAAAATGGTCTTTGCCTCGTTTCCCTTTACGGTGCGAAAATCGTTCGGACGCGCGTTCTGGTTGACGGATATCATCCCGTTGTTGGTTTTGACACCTGTCACAATCGAGCTCATTGTCGGGGCCGAATCCGGTGTTTGCTGATCCACCTGATACGTTTTTGACAAGGCCGAAAAAGGAAATTCTTCAAAGCTTAGACGGTTCTCTTCCCCGCTTTCGCCGCGAAGCTGCCCTTCCAATATTCGGGCAGCCGTCAACGTTGAAATCCCCATACCGTCACCCATGAAAAGGATGACATTCTTTGCCTTGCCGCTGCGGATCTTTTGCTTCTTTACCTCGTCTATACGTGACCATCCGTCCTTTTTCCATGTCTCGGGAGTTTCCTGTCTCTTTACCGGAAACGGAGCAGGTATCTGCCCCAAAACAGAGAGGGCCAGGCTGAAAAGCAAACATAACGACAACGATCTTTTGAACAGTTTATTTTGGCTCATCATAATGTAGGCAGTCTATATTGAACAGAGCAATGGCATCATCTGATCCGTTCACGGATTTAACACTGTCGTTAAATTTTCGCAAAAAAGATCGGACCTTTTACTAAAATCCGCAGTGATAATTGGATCCTTCAAAAACTTTCGCCCATTTGCCGTCCCTGCGTTTATAGACATTGAAACCTGACCCTTCAAAGGCCCGGACAAAAGTAAAGACCTCGGCAACGCCGTCACCGTCGTAATCGAAAACATCAAGGAGAAGTTCGTGATAAACGCCGTCATCCAAAACGGATATTTCTCCGTTCAGAACCTCGTCCTCATTTATCGTTCTCAGGTCTGAATGAGAGATCGAATATTTACCATCGCTTCCTTTCTCCGCGATAAAGAACAGAAGAGTTCGTGATTTTGGTTCATTCTCCACCCAAAAGCTGCCGACAAGTTCCGGTTTCTTGTCGTTATCGACATCGAGAGCTGTCAGGTTGTGGTAATCCAGCTTTGTCACCGGAACCGAATTTTTCGCAAATTCCGCTCGTATAAGAACGTCCAGTTCGTTCCTTTCCGGCCATGTCGGCATTCTTCGGGTTCCGCCGGCCTGTTTGCTGACATCAACGTTCGTCGCCAGAGCCATCAGATGGCCTTTTGGCGTAACACGCGCTGACGTTGTGGTGACAGAGGCAACATTCTTTGCGCACTCCGTTGAGGCATCAGCCGAATTTACGGTGACAGTTCCCGCGTTCGCTCCGCCGAATATAACGCGATACGTTTGTTTTGTCCCGTAAAATTCCCTGTTAAAAGCCTGTATCAACGAGAGTTCATCGCTTCCGTTAACAGGAGCCTTCAATTCTTTTTTCTCCACCAGAGCGATGGGTTCCAGAGACGCGCCGTCATTCAACACTGCAAATATTATCGGCCGCGGGGCGGTTGTAGCGCGCTGGGCATAACCGAAACTCACGGCGGCAATAATTACCGCCGTGAGTGCAGCACAATCAGCAACAAGAGTTTTCACGGACATCAAATTTTCCTCGCAATGGATTTGCCCTGCATGAATTGAACGAGATATTCACGGCCTCCGGCCTTTGAATCGGTTCCGCTCATATTAAAACCGCCAAAGGGGTGAACGCCGACAAGAGCGCCGGTGCATTTGCGGTTGAGATAGAGGTTGCCGACGTGAAATTCCTTTCTCGCCCGCTCTAATCTCTCCTCCGACGCGGAATATACCGCACCCGTTAGTCCAAATTCGGTTCCGTTGGCTATCTCCAGAGCGTGATCGTAATCCTTCGCCTTTATTACCGCAAGCACCGGAGCGAATATCTCTTCCTGTTCAATGGTGTCGCCCGGTTTCACGTTAGTGATGACCGTCGGGTAGATAAAGAATCCCTCGCTGTCATCGCCGGTTCCGCCGATAATGGCCTCGCCGCCTTCTTCGATGCCTTTATTTATATAGCCAAGCGTTTTGTCAAAAGAGCGTTTGTTGATGACGGAGGCGACATTGGTGTCCCATTCGGTCGGCTGGCCGATCTTAAGGGTTTCCGTGAGCGTTTTTACCTTTTGGATCAATTCGTCATGGACCTTTTCATCCACAATCAGCCGCGAACAGGCCGAGCATTTCTGTCCCTGAAAACCAAACGCTGCCTGAACAGCACCAAGAGCCGCCGAATCAAGATCGGCATCGTCCGCAACGATGATCGCATCCTTGCCGCCCATCTCGGCGATAACGCGCTTGATCCATATCTGTCCCGGACGCGTCTTTGCGGCTTCCTCATTGATGTGCAGCCCGACGCCCTTTGATCCGGTGAAGGAAATGAACCGCGTTTTCGAGCTTGTCACCATCGCCTCGCCCGTCTTTGCGCTTCCGGTAAGGAAGTTGACAACGCCTTTGGGCAAACCGGCCTCTTCCACGATCTCCATGAATTTTGCGGCGATGGTCGGCGAATCCGACGACGGTTTTACAACGACCGTGTTGCCCGCAACGACAGCCGCCATCGTCATGCCGGACATGATGGCAAGCGGAAAGTTCCACGGCGGAATTATCGCCCCGACACCCAGCGGAATATATTCAAAACTGTTGTCCTCGCCGGCGACCTTTGTTATCGGCTGTTCCTGCGACCAGCGGAGCATCTCTCTGCCGTAAAATTCAGCAAAGTCGATAGCTTCTGCCGTGTCCCCGTCAGCTTCGGCCCAGGTCTTTCCTACCTCGAACACCATCCATGCCGAAAGCTCATGCTTTCGCTGACGCATAATGTCCGCGATCTTAAAAAGATATTCGGCACGTTCGGCCGGAGCTACAAATTTCCAGGTCTTAAAGGCTTCGGTCGCGGCGTCTATCGCCTTTTCGACCAGGGACGTGTCCGTGTCGCCCTCGGAAAATACGCCGACAACCTGCGAGGTATTCGAAGGATCGATGCTCTGAAACTTGCTTTCAAGCGTGACCTTTTCTCCGTTTATGACGGAAGGATATTCGCGGCCCAGTTCTCCCCGGACTTTTTCCAATGCGGCCCTGAAAGCCTCGGCATTCTCCGGCCTTGAAAAATCGGTAAACGGTTCGTTCTTAAATTCGTCCAATACTCTTTGTGTTTTCATAATCTACCCGAGAATCGAATTGATCTCGGCCCTCAATTTGTTTTTGTCAAGTTCAGCCAATTCTCCCAGAGATCTTAGAATCAATACATTTAAGGCTGTCGTAAATATCGGTTTTATTCGCGACTCTTTAAGTAAACCTGCTTGTTTCCAGTCTCCAATTTCTAGTTCGTTAGGTCTTAACCGTCCGGTTGTTTGGCTCGTTACGGCCATCAAAACCACGTCATGGCGGCTCGCATTATAAATGTCAGAGCTAACAACAATAGCGGGCCGCTTTTTAGTGCCTGTTTGATCGGTAAAAGGAAAAGGTACAAGAACTATCTCTCCGAATTTATAGTTCGTCATAAGCCGCATCCTCATCGTTATCCCAAACAGACTCAAATGAAGGTTCTGACATTTTCATTGCAGATTCAACCAACAGTTCATCATCACGCCGCGAAAGGAAATCCACAAAATCCTCGACTTCCGCCTGCCGCCGGAAAGGCAACGCCTGAATCTTTTCTATCAATATTTCTGTTTGTGTTTGCATCTTATTAAACTAAAGCAGGCTCAAAAACCAATTCCTTAGGAGCAGGCAATGCCTTTCCCTCATCTTTCAAGATCTCAATTACCTCATCAACCGCAATGCCGAGTTCCTTAAATACCTCAATAGGATCGTCTCCGTGAACTCCACCGTACATAAGCTCAGGGCAAACTCCAATAAAAACTTGATCTTCGTCACTCCAATGAACGGTCTTCTCGTATTGGTCCGCTATGTTTTCATATCAAACCGTCTCCCATTTGCCTGTATTTTGCAGCCGCTTTATCTTGCGTTTTGCGAGTTGGCGCTTTAGAGGCGACATTCTGTCAAGAAAAACGATGCCGTCGCAATGATCTGTTTCGTGGAGAACACAGCGGGCCGATAGTTCGTTCACATCCATCTCAAACCGATCGCCTTTTACGTCCTGAGCGCGGACGATCACACGCATATCGCGTCTGACCTGTTGATAAAGCCCCGGAAACGAAAGGCAGCCTTCGTCGCCGATCTGTTCGCCTTCAACGGCGATGATCTCAGGATTAAAGAACGCCAGCGGATTGCCTTTGCCCTCCTCGTCAGGAATATCCATCACAAAAAAGCGCTTTGAGATGCCGACCTGCGGCGCGGCCAGGCCGACACCTCCGGCAGTCCGCATTGTGTCGAACATATTCTCGACAGTCTGAGCCAGATCGGCGTCAAATTCCTCGTCCGCGACGGGCTTTCCCATGGTCAGAAGGACCGGATCAGGATAATACACCAGCTTTAATAGTGACATCCCTTATATTTTAGCCTTAAATGCGGTCTGAGCAAAAGACTTTTTGATGTTTAGGCAGACAAAATTGACGGCAAAGCCGCTATTCGTCCAAATTTTATAAATTTTGTGCGGGTGATGATCTCTAGTCGTTGAGGAAGATCTGCGTTGCGTAGCAGCGGCTGTCGTCATTGCACCAGACGCCAATGCCGGTCGTCGTCCATTCGCGGTCAAGAATATTGTCCCTGTGGGTCGGCGAAGCCATCCATTTCGACACGGCGAGAGGCCCGAAATCGTCAAGGTCGGCGACCCAGAACAGATTTTCTCCGACCTTTTTCCAACTGATGATGTCAGTTCGGCCAATGCGATCCTGAACCGCTTTTCCCTTTGAATCGACGTGGCCGAAGAATCTTTCCCTCGCCATTTGCCGCGAATAATCTCTGGCAACGCGTGCAAGCCTTTCGTCCCAGACCAGCATGTTCAGATGCCGTCGCGTTCGCTGACGGTTCACCCTGGCATAAATGTCGGATTCAAGTTCCGTTGTGTCAAAACGAAATTGCTCATCGAACCGCTGAGCCAGGGTTGATGATGAAAAAGCAAAAATGCCGAGAAAGGCTGTGAGAATAATAAATTGAAATGGCGGAAGTCTCATAACGAAAAATGTTGCAGGGGAAAGGACGGGGAAAGCTTCTGAACAAAAATTATATCGTTTTGACAAAAGCTAATCAATGATTTTTTTCTGATCGCTGAGGATGTCTGGAAAGACATGTCTGTTCTGATGTAATAAACCCGAATTACGCAATAGAAACACCCCGGCGAAAGCCCAAACCGACCTAACAGTGAATAGTCATGCAGTTTACAGTTATTAGTTTTTTTCAACTGTTAACTAAAAACTGACCAACTATGAACTGTTAGAAACTAAAATAAATCGGCCTGATCCACAACATTTTGGACTTTGGGGTCCACTAATGCGGAATCTGGGAAAAAGACAACAATGAGATCTTTTCCCTTTCCGGCCAAAACCTGAATTTTGTCATATTTTTCCTTTGTTTTATCTCGGTAAGAAAAATTTTTGAGCCTGTTTTCCCTATTTCTCCGCGTAGCGGTCTGAAGGTGCTGATCCGCCTGTCAATCCGTCATCTGCAAACTTGTGAGGTTTCGATAATGAAAAGCATAAAAAGAACGTTTTTAACTCTGACGCTAATATCAATGGCCCTGACAATTACAGGCCTTACGCAGGAGCGGCAAAAGGAGACCGTGATCGCGGCCCCGGCAGCGCCGTTCACTTATCAGGGAAAGCTGACGGTCGGCGGAACTGCCGCGAACGGCAGTTATGATCTTATCGTTCAGCTCTACAGCGAACCGGAACGCGGCGACCTGCTTGGCGAACAGACGGTCGAGGGCGTGCAGGTCGTGAACGGCATCTTCACCGTGAATTTGGAGTTCGAGACCGGACTTTTTCAGAGATATGAGACCGCGTTTCTGGACATCCAGGTCAGCCCCGCCGGACAGGGCGAATACGCGCAGTTGACACCCCGCCAGCAGATCGGCTCGACGCCCTACTCAAAGATCGCCGAAACCTCAAGAGAGGCCGACTTTCTCACCTGCACGAACTGCATCACGAACGGCCACATCGCATCCGGCATCAGCGGATCAAAGATCAGCGGCCCGGTCGCAACCGCCACGAACGC
>CAZOXY010000082.1:0-4887 GCA_964583955.1 uncultured Chloracidobacterium sp.
CTTTAGCGCCGATGATACACGGCTAAAAGCGATGTCGCGGCAGGCCGGTTCTGCAGAGCCGTCCGCTGACCCGCCAAAGCCTGCCGCCAGGCCGCTGCCGACAACGCTCAGGTCAGAGTATTCCAGGCTGAGATTCAGCCGGTCGGAGGCCTCGGCGATCTCAGCGTATGTCCCTGCCGCCCAGCGGATGGTCGCCCTTGATTTCGCGGCAAATCTGGATGCGGCCGCCGGGGACGACATCGGCCGTTCGCGGATAGTCCATTTCGCGACGCACGGGACGGTCAACAGCCAGTTTCCGGAGCTGTCAGGACTCGTGTTTTCGCTGGTGGATGAGAGCGGGAATTCGCGAAACGGCTTTTTGCGGTTGAGCGAGATCTACAATTTGCGCCTTGACGCTGACCTTGTGGTGTTAAGCGCCTGTGAGACCGCTCTTGGAAAGGAGGTAAAAGGCGAGGGCATCGTCGGGCTGACGCGCGGGATGATGTATGCCGGCGCTCCGAGCGTTTTGGCGACGCTCTGGCGTGTCGAGGACAAAGCGACCGCCGATCTGATGAAGATCTTTTATAAGGGCGTGCTAAAGGACGGCCAGACACCGGCCGCGGCCATACGGTCAGCCCAGGCCGTAATGTTAAAGAACAAAGGGTCGGCCCACCCGTTCTATTGGGCAGGATTTTCGCTTCAGGGTGATTGGCGAGGCCGCTGACGATCGACAACACGCCACAGATGAATTCATCCGGGACTGAAAAAAAGAACTGGCAGCTTACAAAGACCGCCTTTGACAGCCTGCTTGCCGCGCTTTCGGACGACGTGGCCGAGGCGGGCGAGAGATACAATGCGCTGTGCGGAAATCTGACGCGGTTCTTTGAGACACGAGGCCTCCCGGAACCTGACGACGCGGCCGATGAGGTGCTTGACCGCCTTGCCCGCAAACTGGAAGGCGGTGAAACATTCGACAATGTACAGTCCTATGCACTCGGGATAGCCCGCATCCTCGCGCTCGAACTTTATCGGCGGCCACGGACAGTTGACAGCGACCTGATGCCTGAGATCAGCGTCCAGCCGAACGATGAGGAAAATAGCGGCGATGACGTGAGATCTGATTGCCTGGACGATTGCCTGAACGATCTGTCGCCGGAAAAGCGCGAGATCATCATCGGATATTACGAGGGCGAAAAGCGGACAAAGATCGAGAACCGGGCCGCGCTTGCCGAGCGCCTCGGCATTCCGCCGAACGCTCTCAGGAACCGCGCGGTGCGGATCAGGAACGCTCTTGAGGCCTGCATCAAGGGCTGCATACGCCGGTCGGAAGGCGGGAAAAAATAAATGCGACACGTTTTGAAGAAGATCGACAGTTATAAGCGGGACGATGTATTGCATTTCGCAAATGAATAAGCGGAAGCGGATCTTTTGATGGCAATGGAAACTGAAAACACAGACCGGGCAAGACAATATCTGTTCGGTCAGATGAATGACGCCGAGCGCGACGAGTTTGAGGGACTCGTTTTCAGCGACGGCGATCTGGCCGCGCATGTTGACGCGGTCGAGCATGACCTGATCGACGAATATCTTTGCGGTGAGATGGAAAGCGGGCGGAAAAAGCTCTTTGAGGCCGCATATCTCACCAATGACAGCCGGAAAATGAAACTGGCGGCGGCACGCGTTCTGCATGAAGAGTTGTTCCCGGCTGCATCACCGGCCCTGGCATCGCCACCGCCTGAGAAACGCTCGATCTTCGATCTTTTCCGATTGCCGAACCTTGCTTGGGCGGGCGGCATTGCGGCGCTGCTTATCGCTGTCGTTATCGGCGGATGGATGCTGCTCAGGCCGTCAGGAAGCGACGACGAGGTCGCGAACATGACCGACGATGTGCAGGTCATTGACGAAGATCTCCTGCGCCCGCCGGACGTTGACGCCCCGGAACCCGATCCCGAACAGAACGACGAAAGTAAGGGCGAGCCTGCCAATGACAACGCACCCGACGTTCCCGAAAAAAGGACGCCGCCCGAATCGCCGCGTATTTTCGCCGCGACGCTTTTGCCGACAATGCGGAGCAGCGTTCGCCCCGTTCTTCATATCCCTCGCGAAGCTCCGACGGTCACGCTGCGGCTCGTTCATGACAATGAAAAGCCGTTCAGCGGCTATCGCGTGGAAATGCGTAACGGTGACGGCGATGTAGTGTTCAAACGTGAGATACCGGTCGCGGCCTCGCGCGTGTCCAGGCCGGTTTCGCTCACGCTGGACCCGACGATCCTCAAAGACGGAGCCTATGAGATATGGCTTACAGGGATGTCGGCGGACGGCCCGGAGGAAGAGCTTAAGTTTTACGATTTTAGCGTCAGGCGCCGATAGAAACGGTACGGCCTTAAGAGAAACATTTGCCCGGAAGCTGATGCTGTCCGGGCTTTTTTTGCGCTTTTTCACGGCCCGACAATTTATTTCGACACGTTTTGCGGAAACCGCGCAGATAGATATGAAGGGCAATTTACGAGCTGCCCGGCAGATCACAAATTTCAGATACAGGATGTGAGGAGAGAAAAAAATGGCATACGCAAAACATAATAATTTGGCTGGCGGTTTCAGGAAATTGACACTTTCTTTCGCCGCGATACTGACGTTCATGACAGGAGCGGCATACGCCGATGTCATCAATTTGGACATGGAAGGCTCCACGGCGACGATCCCGAAAGGGAACACCGTAACGCGCAAGATATTCGGCATTCCGAAATTCGGCGGAACTTTGCGGCTCAGATACAAATGGCACGCCGTGAATATAATCCCCAATACCTTCAACCCGCTTAAGGTTGTCGTGCAAAAAGGAACGAACACGCTGTCAACGAAAACCACGTGTTACTCGACGCACTCGAACAAGACCCCAAAATGTGACGTTACGCTGAATGTGACACAGGCCGTTGCCAACGCGACCGGCGATTGGAGAATAGTCATTACGAACAACAGCGGCGATGAGGTGATCAGCTTCAATATCGAAAAAGGATCGGATATAAATCCGGCCGTCCCGGCTTTCAAGAGTACCTACACGCCAAATTGCCCAGGCACCGTGAATCTCGATATGGAGGGTGCAGATACCGCGACGGTGACAAAGGGCGGCGTTGTTACAAGAAAGCTTTTCGGCATCGCCAAATCTCCCGGAACCCTTACGCTAAAGGCAAAATGGCATTCGCTTAACCCGATCCCGAATACCTTCAATCAGTTGAAGATCGAGCTGCTCAGGCCCAACGGCACTGTTGCTAAAACAGGAAACTACTTTTCGTTCCACTCGAACAAAACACCAAAGTATAGCCTGACTCACAACATAACCGCTGCCGAAGCCGCGCAGAGCGGAAGCTGGTCGCTGCGTATCACGAACAACAGCGCCAATGAGATTATCAGCTTCAATATCGAGAAAGGATCGGATTTCAATCCGGCCGTCCCGGCTTTCAAAAGCACGTATAAGGCCACCTGCAATTAGGGTTGCCTGTCGGACGGCATGCGGCTGTAAGCATCATGCCGTCATTTTTCTTCATGGCCCGGTTCGCGAGGACGGGCCACTTTACAGATCAATGGCTGTCGCAGAGGGGAAAGATGCTAAGGGCGAGATTCAATACAAAAAGGAATGGCGGATTCGCGGAGATGCTCGCGAGTATTGGCCGGGCAAAACGATGGCTGATCATCGGCGTCGTTCTTGCGGCGGCGGTTTGGGTCGATACTTTGCCGACGGCAAAAGCCCAATCCGACGACCTGCGCGTCACGGCGAATTTTACCGACCGCGAGATCGGGCGATCGGAACGGATGGAACTTTCCATCAGCCGTGAGCTGCGGCAGGGCGAGGGCAGGCTGGCAGTATTTCTCGGTGCAACGGACATCACGGCGCTTTTGACCGGCGACGCGGCGACTATCGGCTACGCTCCCGGCCCTGTGCCTTATGCTCCGGGTGAAAACACGGTCACGGCGTATTTGGTCGAGCCTTCCGGAAATTGGAGAATGATCGCCGACCTGCGATTGCGGGCCAGAGAAGATGCAGAGGGCCGCACCGGCGAACAGAACGGAACGGACGCCATTGAACCAGCGGGCGAGCGTCGGACAAAATTTGAGTTCACACCAGAAGTGGCACTGAACATAAAAGGCCAGAATCAGACACTGACGTTTCCAAGAGAAGCGGCCCCGGAACGAAATCCCTTCACCGAGGCAGACACACAGATCGGGCTGAGCCTGAACGTTTCCCGTCGCGGCTGGACGCTGAACAACAGATTCGACATGGTGGGCGTCGGCTTTCGCCCGAACGCGCTGAGGTTCGGCGATCTGGGAGAAAAGGCCCCGATGATCGATCTCTCAAGCTATCTTATCGAGCTTGGAAAAGGGCGTTTCAAAATGAATTTCGGACACGTTTCATTCGGCTCCAACCGCCACCTTATCAGCAGTTTTTCGAGTCGCGGCGTTTCGGTGACGATCCCGGCCGGAAAGCAGAACGAGATAACGCTAGCGGCGATGAACGGCACATCGATCGTCGGTTTTGACAATTTTATCGGCGTCACACGCAAAAAACACAGCGTGATGGGCATAGGGTTTTCCCGTGATATTTTCAAGAACCGGCCAAACGGCCTGAAGGCGGAGTTCACGGTGATGAGCGGCTCGCTGCTGCCGCTGTCCGATCTTAACGCGGGCGGTGTCAACGATGCCGAAAAGAGCCTCGGCTTTGGTTTCAAGGTGTCGGGCAGCGATACCAAACAGCGGCTTCGTTTTGAGGCGGGCGTTTCGCGAAGCAGATTCGTCAATCCCCCGGACGAGCTTCTCGAACAAGGCCAGGACGTAAGGCCGGTGAGGGAAGTATGGCGAACCGCGAGATACGGCGAGGTCAGTTTTGATATTTTGCGGGATGCGGCTGTTTGGCGG
>CAZOXY010000082.1:4897-13106 GCA_964583955.1 uncultured Chloracidobacterium sp.
TGAAGCTGACGGGAACCTATCGCTATGAGGAGCTTGCTCCGCTCTATCGGAGCATCGGCGTTTCCACACAGGCGGACAGGCGGGCGCATCAGTTTGAGTTTTCGGGCAATTTCGGCGAGATGACCTTTGCCGCCGGAAACTTTCGGGACCGGGACAATCTGAACGATATAACCTCGATACTGAAAACTCTCAACCGGCGGAGCAATCTGGTCATCGGCCTGCCGCTGAACAGCTTTTTCCGGCCCGAAAAACCGATAAAGTGGCTGCCGCAGGTTTCGTATTCGCTGGACAATGTGCATCAGTTCGGAGCGTTTCTTCCCGTAAACGGCGATTTCCGCGACCCGTCGCAGGTGCCGGATCAGCAGACCCTTGCCCATGCGTTCAATGCTCAGTGGACGCTGTCGGAAAAGATCAATTTCGGCTATCGATATACGCACGGATCGCAGGACAACCGCCAGCCGGGACGCGAACTTGCTGATTTTCAGAGCGCGGTAAACGCCGTAACGGTAGGCTATAAGCCGTTCGACGATCTCGACCTGGATCTGGAACTGGGCGACGAATATCAGCTAAGCCTGGAGCAACCGCGAAAGGACCGGACGTTTCGCGTCGGCACGCGCGGTACCTGGCGGTCGGCGGTTTTCAAAAATTCTACGTTCACCATGGGCATTTCGACGACGCTGGCGGGCGACACCGCAAATACCACCGATTCGCGAAACGCTGAATTTGACGTCCAATGGTCTTACCGGTTCGCCATAGGCACAAAGAAATATAAAAAGCTGGATACGCAATTCTTTATTCGCTATGCGAACCGCTACGGCAGCACCATTGACCGTCTGTTTTTCGCGAATAACCTGAACAAGACGCAGGCTTTCAATTTTGGCCTGACATTCAATATTTTTTAGACGGAGGCCCAATGAGAATCATAGCAAGCGTATTTGTGATGGCAGTTTTCGCGGTCGGCGCCGCTGCCCAGATCCAGGTCAATCCGACCGGCGTCAACATCAATTCGCAAAACGCGACGACGGTGTTCCTGACGTTCGGCCCGATCCCGCCGGGCTATGTTCCGGCGGAGGCGATATGGTGCGGCGAGCTGGTGCCTTCCCTGCCGCCGGCGATCGGCCTGCAATGCCGTCCCGACACGATCTACGGCTCGCTGCCCGCGAGGTTGAACCGTTCCACCGTAAGCGGCAGCGGCGGTTTTACGGACATCATGGGCATTCCGCCGTCAATAGTTCGGCGGGCATATCAGGCGGCGGTTGCGGGAAACAGCGCCGGGTTCTTTTACGTGCGCCGGTTTGTATCAACGACGGGCGGCCCCGATCAATTTGTAAATGTCACCTGCCGCATGACCGGCGGCGGTGCCAGAGTGCCGTTCGCTCTGACGGACGTCAGGATAAAAGCCCCTGAAGGAGAACCGGTGCTGTTCATCAAAGAGGGCGAGGCTTTTCCGAAAATAACCGCCGAGATCCAATATAACGGAACAGGGCGGTTAAAAGGCCGTTGGGAAATAGTCCAGCCCGGCGAGGACCCGCCAGCGGACCGTGACCTGTTGACCGAAGCGACGCTGCCGATCGAGCAAAGAGGAACGCAGAGGCGATACACACAGGTGGCTCGGTTCAGCCATTTTCTGATGCCGACCGGCAAATTCTCACTCCCGCTGGAACTGAGTGAGAAATTCCCGACTCTCGCGTCCGGCCAATACGTGCTGCTGCTCAGGGTCGAAGCGACGGACGATAAGGAATCGGACTCGAACCTGGCCGCTATCGGCGTCGGCCCCGGAACGGTACACAGCGGTGCGGTCGCGTCGTTCCCGATGCCTTCGCTCAAGTTTTTTGTGACCGGTGTTTCGGCAAATGCCCAATGGGAGAAAAACGCTCCGGTGCTGCCGATGGCGGATCGGCCGGCCGATCCGACGGCTCTTGTTTTTACATGGAGATCATTGGCGGATGCCCGGTTCTATAAGCTTGAGGTTTTTGACGGGACTGATCTGCTTCATTCAGCGATCACGGTCGATCCGATGTCAAGCTACGCCGCTCCGCCGTGGCTGAAGGAACGCGCTGTGTCGGGCCGTCTGACGTGGACAGTCTCGGCTCTGGACGCGGACGGCAATCCGCTTGCGAAAACGGCGGAAAGGTACTTTCAATTCAAATAAATGCGAGAGCATTTTTGACCGGCCATCCTGCGGCTTTCACCGCTATTTGCGGGTCAGAGCCTTTTCGGTCTTGAGAATATGCTCGGTGGTCTGGATAACGGTGTCCGGATTCAAAGAGATCGAATTGATGCCGCGTTCGACCAGAAAATCGGCAAACTCGGGATAATCCGACGGAGCCTGTCCGCAGATGCCGATCTTTTTGCCGCTGCGGATGGCGGCGTCTATCGCCATCGCCACCATTTTTTCGACCGCGCCGTTACGCTCATCAAAAAGATGTGCGACCATTTCCGAATCGCGGTCAAGGCCCAGAGCAAGCTGCGTCAGATCATTCGAGCCTATCGAATATCCGTCAAAGACCTTAAGGAATTCATCGGCAAAGACGACATTTGCTGGCAGTTCGCACATTGCGTAGATCTCAAGGTCGTTCTCGCCCTGCACAAGGCCGTGTTCCGCCATTAGGGCGATGACCTTTTCGCCCTCCTCGACCGTGCGGACGAACGGGATCATCGGCTTGATGTTGGTCAGGCCCATGTCCTCGCGGGCACGCAGGAGCGCAAGGCATTCCAGCTTGAACCCGGCGCGATAGCGGTCATCATAATAACGCGAAGCTCCGCGAAAGCCTATCATCGGGTTTTCCTCGACAGGTTCAAATTCGCGGCCGCCTATCAGCATTGCGTACTCATTGGATTTGAAATCCGACATTCTGACGATAACCGGTTTTGGGTAAAAAGCCGCGGCGATGCGGCCGATGCCTTCCGCCAGCGAACGGACAAAGAATTCCTTCGGGTCTTCTTCCAGAATACGGGACGAGATCGTCTCAATATCCTCGCGGCGTTTCAGATTGGGATAATTCACAAGCGCCATTGGGTGAATGCCGATGTGATTGTTGATGATGAATTCCAGGCGGGCGAGGCCGACGCCGTCATTCGGCAAACGCGAGACCTTAAAAGCATGGTCGGGGTCGCCGACGTTCATCATGATCTGTGTCTTTGGCCGGACATCGTCGGTTATCTTGTGTTTTTTGACCTCAAATTCGATATTTCCGTAATAGATGTTGCCGATGTCGCCCTCGGCGCAGGAAACCGTTATCTCGCTCCCATTTTTTACCTTTTCCGTCGCGTCGCCGGTTCCGACAATGCACGGAATGCCTAGCTCGCGGCTGATGATGGCGCTGTGGCAGGTTCGGCCGCCGCGTTCGGTGACGATTGCCGATGCCCGTTTCATGATCGGTTCCCACGCGGGGTCGGTCATTGTCGTGACAAGTATCTCGCCCTGCTTAAAAGTATTTAATTTTGACGGATCGAGCAGAACGTGGGCCGTTCCGCTGCCGATCTTTTGCCCGACGGCCACGCCCGATGAGAGCGGAGCGCCGTGCGTTCCGGTCAGTTCGTATGTCTCGATGAAATTTTCTGTGTTCTGTGTATGGACGGTTTCCGGCCTTGCCTGAAGTATGAAAAGCTCACCGGTGATGCCGTCCTTTGCCCATTCGATGTCCATCGGCTGATGGCGTCCGGCGATCTTTGAATAATGATCCTCAATGGCACACGCCCATTGTGCAAGCTGCAGCACCTCAAAGCCGGCAAGGCAGAAACGCTTACGCTGTGATTCTACGACCGGACGCACCATTGTGCCGCTTCCGTCATCATGAAACACCATCTTCACTTCCTTGACGCCGAGCTTTCGCGTGATGATCGGGCGAAAGCCTTTTTTAAGTGTCGGTTTGAAGATGATCCATTCGTCGGGTGTCGCCATGCCCTGAACGACCGCCTCGCCGAGGCCCCATGCCCCGTTGATGACGACGGCTTCGCGAAAGCCGCTCTCGGTGTCGAGCGTAAACATCACGCCCGAACACGCAATATCAGACCGAACCATCGGCTGAATGCCGATGGAAAGGGCTACGTCAAAATGATCGAAGCCTTTGGCAGTGCGGTAAGAGATGGCGCGGTCGGTCCAGAGCGAGGCATAACATTCCTTGCAGGCTTCCAACAGCCGGACATCGCCGCGAACGTTCAGGATCGTGTCCTGCTGTCCCGCAAAAGACGCGTCAGGCAGATCTTCGGCGGTTGCGGATGAACGTACCGCTACCTCGAAAGCCTTTTTCCCGATGCGTTCACCAAGCCGCTCATACGCGCCGGTTATCGCGGTTTCCAGGTCTTCAGGAAACGGCGTTTCCATCATCATGCGGCGAGCTTCGGCCCCGACACGTGCAAGCTCATCCAGATCGTTGACGTCCAGCCCCTTGAGCAGCTTTTTCAGCTTGCTGCGAAGCCCGTCGGTCTCCAAAAGCGTTTCGTAGGCGTGGCTGGTCGTTGAAAATCCGTCCACGGCCCTGACGCCCTGCGTCGTCAGCTCGCGGAACAGTTCGCCGAGGCTGGCGCATTTTCCGCCGACAATGGCAACGTCTCCGGCTCCAACCTGCTCAAGGTCCAGTACGTATGGATTTTGTCTCATCATTACAAATAAATTTCAAAGTTGAACGCAGACGCGTAAAAATCAATAAGCCGACCGACATCGGGTGTGAAAATGATGGGCCGAGACGGATTCATTATATTTTTTTCGATTTACCTCTATACCATTCCTCGATCTCATCCAGACCGACGTTGTCCAAGTCAATGGCAAGAACTATTTCATAACTTTCTTTCGGCGAGTAAATGGCCGCATAACCGTTCAATTGAAGGAAAGTGTCCGTAATATATGCTGCCGTTCTTTTGTTTCCTCCGAGCCACGGATGGTTTTTGATCAGTCCATACATCAGTGTTGCGGCCTGAGCAAATATGTCAGCATTCCCATAAACAATAGCGTGTTTGGGACGAGCAAGAGCGGATTCGAGAAGCTCCCTTTGGTCGATACCGCATCTTTTCTCATTCCAGATCTGCATTAGCTCAAGATGGAGCACAAAAGCGTCTTCAACCTCGATATAATGGATATTCTCAGTCGTCAATTTTTCTTAGTTCCGCGTATGCTTCGAGATTTCTTTCCAATACAGCTTTTGCCGCCTGACGGAGTTTTTTTGATGGCGGACGTATGTATTGAGCTTGAATACCGTTATCTTTTAAGGTCAGACAAACGAGCGTCCCTTTTGCAAAGCCTTCTGTTTTGCAGACATCTTCCGGCACTTCCAAGATCCATGTATTTTTAACGACGCTGACGGTCTTAATTCCGGGATCATGGGTGTTCGTCTTATTCTTGCTGCCTGTTTTGATGGCCATAGTTATAAGCTCCGTGATCTAAAATCTTATCACAGCGTCAGGCCCGCCCTCGACATGAACCGTGTCAACAAAGCGTATGCTCTTGCTGTCGGTAGTCATCACAACGGAATGCGTTCGCTTGCCCTCGCCAAAGAACCTTACGCCGCGAAGCAGCGAACCGTCGGTGACGCCGGTGGCGGCAAAGATCACCTTTTTGCCCGGAGCAAGGTCGTTGGTGTCATAGACCTTGTACGGATCGGAAATGCCCATGCTCTTGATGCGTTCCACCACGGCCTCGACCGGCGGAACCTTTGAAGCGTCAACACCGAGGCGTTCAGGATCGAAAACAAGTTTTGCCTGTATCTCGCCGTTGAGGCATTTCATTGCGGCGGCGGTTATCACGCCTTCGGGAGCGCCGCCAATGCCCATCAGGGCGTGAATGTTAGTTCCCGCGACGGCGGCCGAAATTCCGGCTGACAGGTCGCCGTCCGAGATCAGCCGTATTCTTGCTCCGGCGGCCCTTACGTCATCGACCAGTTTTTTATGACGCGGGCGGTCAAGACAGATCACCGTCAGGTCGTCAACGTCGCGGCCAAGCCTGCGGGCGATGTGCCGAAGGTTGTCTTCCACAGGGGCGTCGATATCGACCGCTCCGCGGCACGAAGGCCCGACAACGATCTTGTCCATATAAATGTCCGGCGCGTTCAGCAGGCCGCCGCGTTCGGCAGCCGCCAGCACGGCAATGGCGTTGTTGGCACCGAGAGCGCAAAGGTTCGTACCCTCAAGCGGATCGACCGCGATGTCAACTTCGGGGAAACCGGCCCTGATATCTGCCGGAAAAACGCCGCCGCCGACCTCTTCGCCGATATACAGCATCGGGGCCTCGTCACGCTCGCCCTCGCCTATCACTATGCGGCCGCGCATTTGGACCGTGTCCATCACCTCACGCATCGCCTCGACGGCGACGTGGTCGGAATGCTTGCGGTCGCCCTGCCCCATTGTCTTAGCGGATTCAATGGCCGCTGCCTCGGTAACTCTCAGGAAATCAAGCGATAATTCTCGCTCTACTTTGATGTTGGTCATCCGGTACTCCGTAAATTTTATCTGAAAATGTCGAACTCAAGACTTTGTCTAACGCATTCTACCATTTGTCCATTTGTTTCGCGACAGTTGACAACCTCACCTCACAATATTACGTTTTAATTTTAGCCTGACCAATAAGTGTCGGGCTTGGAGAACGTTGCCCAATGACCTATATAGTTGCCGAACCTTGTGTTGAATGTAAGTACACTGACTGTGCCGCCGTCTGTCCTGTTGAGGCGTTTCACGAGCTTCCAGACAAGCTTTTGATCAACCCCGATTCCTGCATAGACTGTGATGCATGTTTGCCTGAATGCCCGGTTGAGGCCATATTTTCGGATATGTCCATTCCTGAGGAATATCTGAATTGGCTTGAAATAAACAAGGAAGCTGAGAATTATCCGATCATCAGCACCAAGATGCCGGCATTGTTTGGGCCGGGCTGTAAAGGCCAGCCGGAGTAGGCTGAAATATCTGCTGCTCTTCACATTAACTTGAAACTCATAAAAAGTTGGTATTACCAACTTTTACAGGACCTTAACTGCGGCCCCATAGGCCGCTTTTTTATTTTTTTCGGTCAAACCTGTAGCCTAAACGGAAGTTGGTCGGCGAGCTTACGGTCCTGATCGGTGTTCTTCCGACCGAATAACGGGAATTAAAAACGTTCTCGACCGCAATAAATATCCTGCCCGAATCTCCCATCTTTCTTCCGATCATGAAGTCCACCTGTCCATACGGTTCCAGCCGAAAAGCATTGAGGTCATCGTCAAATTGTTCGCTCGAGAGCCTTATCTGACTGGCCGCGTTCCAGCGTCCGACGTGATAGCTTATCTGCATTGTGGCCTGATGCCGAGCCACTTGCGGTATCATCTTTCCGACCAGGTCCGTGTTCGACGGGAAGCTTTTCACGGACGGATCAGCGAACAGATAACCGGCATTGAATGAAACAGGCCCGAAACGAGTTTCCAGATCTGCCTCGAAACCGGCCGTTCTCGTTTTTCCGGCATTTTGTCTTTGACGGACTATCAGGGCAGGGGCGGATGAGATCGTCACATTGGAAACGGCCCCGTCTATTTCGGTCAGATATCCGTTCAGCCGAAGAAAATACCTGCTTCCGCCAAAACTTATGCCGGTTTCGATATTGTCCGCACGTTCCGCCCGAAGATTTTCGTTGGCATTTGTCACTACATTCCCGACGCGAAAACCACGATAAAGCTCATTGAGCGTCGGCGCACGAAAACTCCTTGACGCCGAACCATAGATCGAAACAGCATTGTTCACACGAAACAGCAGGGATATTTGCGGACTTGTCATGGATTCGATCCTGTCGGGATATTGCGTAACGCTGATCGTGGCCTCATTGATCGGACGCGTTGCCGAAAGCCCGCGATGATTCTTCCAGCGGTCATAACGAACCGAACCGATTATCACAACACGCTTTCCCACAAACGCCTGGTCCTTCACAAAAACGCCGAACGAATCCTCGCGTCCGCCCGAACCGAAAAAGCCGCTTGGGTTGCCGGCGGAAAAACCGATCTCGTCGCTGGCCCCTCTGATGTTTCGCCCTTCCGCTCCGGCCAGCAATGTGTGGTTCGCAAAAACAGCCGAGGCCCCGACCGAAAAGCCTATCGTTTGCGCGGGCGAACGCTGCTGCCTTGTCAGCGTTTCCACCGTTCGAGGAGCATTGATCGAGGTGAAGACCTGATCATACACTTGTGACCCGCCGTGGATGCTCCAGTTTACGGACAGTTGAGGTGAATTTCCCGGTTTGAATGCGGGAGAAAAGCCG
>CAZOXY010000083.1:0-12681 GCA_964583955.1 uncultured Chloracidobacterium sp.
CGGCATCGGCCACACCGGAAGCACGGTCGGCAACATTGCCGGACAGATGATAACGCAGGCTGCCGTTTCAGCAACGACCGTTGCGTCTCAGGTAAAGGCAAAGGACGAGATCACGCTTGAGTTAAGCATGGTCAACGGCACGGGCCGGCAGGTCTTGGCGAAACAATACAAGGAAAAAGCCTCAGCCGACGGCGACGACATAATTTCTCGCGTCATAGAACAGGCCGCACAAAATGTGGTCGATACCGTCGGAAAATAGCTTGATACAGAGCGGCCGGGAATTGATTCGGCGGCAATATCAATGGAACACGGATCGGACGGATCATACAGATATGCACGGACAAAAAATATAATTTTTCTATTCTGTGGCGATCCGTTCTATCCGTTCTATCCGTGTTCCATGTTTTTATAATTGACGTTGCGGCGGAGCGAGGCTTCGCAATGTTTCAACGGCTCGCGGCAAAATGGCGAGGGTGCGTTCAACATCCTCGTCATCGTTATATCTGCCAAAGCTGAAGCGGATCGCTCCGCGGGCAAGCTGATCCTCACGTCCCAACGCCCTGATGATCGGCGACGGTTCAAGCGAACCGGAAGAACAGGCCGAACCGGTCGAAACTGCTATGCCCTGCATGTCCAGATTTATCAGCAGGCCTTCGCCCTCGACCGAGCCGAATGAGATGTTTGATATGTTCGGGATGCGGCGATCTCTGCTGCCGTTCAGATGCGTGTCCGGTATCATTTCAAAAACCGCCGTTTCAAATCTGTCACGCATTTGGCGAAGCCGTCCAGCGTCTTCATTCATCTTTTCGCGGGCCATTTCGGCTGCTTTGCCGAGGCCGACTATCTGAGGGACAGCATCGGTGCCGCCGCGGATTCCGCGTTCCTGCTTGCCGCCGATGTTCTGCGGATGCAGCCGCGTTCCGCGCCGCACGAAAAGAGTTCCGACGCCTTTTGGCGCATGTATCTTATGGGCCGAAAGCGATAAAAGATCACAACCGATCTCTTCCACATCCACATTTATTTTCCCGATCGCCTGCACGGCGTCCGTATGGAAATATATCTTTCGCCCGTCCTTCCGCAGCGAACGGACAAAGCTCCCGACTTCCGCAACCGGCTGGAGCGTTCCTATCTCGTTATTTGCCGTCATTATCGAAATAAGCACCGTCCGGTCGGTCATTGCCGCGACGACATCCTCGAACCGAACCACGCCGTCCTCATGACAGGGCAAATAAGTTACATCACAGCCGTTTTTTTCCAGATCCTCACAGACCATTTTTACTGCCGGATGTTCGATGACGGATGTTATGAGATGCGGCCTGACATCAGGGTCTTTTCGTATCAGTTCATGTATCAGACCGCGAATGGCAAGATTATTCGATTCCGTTCCGCCCGATGTGAAAATTATCTCGTTAGGCCGCGCGTTCAATATTTCCGCGACCTGATGACGGGCCTTATCGACCGCCGAGCGGGCCATCTGTCCAAAATGATGAATGCTTGAAGGATTGCCGAAATTTTCCGTGAGAAAGGGCATCATCGCTTCCAGAACTTCGGGAGCGACCTGCGTTGTGGCTGAATTGTCGAGATATACGCGCCGTAACATTCTTCCATTCTAAACTTGTCAGGAGATTTTAGGAATTGAGGACGGAATGGAAAGCGCGTTTGCGAAGAAAAATTCGCCGAACGATCAAAATGAAGATTCACCGACGAGCGGGATGTCGTGAATGTCGCCTGTCACTTCGAACATTTCAGAGGGAAAGGCGAAAACATATTGCTTATGAACAATGAACAGCATATACAGCCGTCCCGTCTGGACACCGGAAAAACGGAACAGGCCAAAGGCATTGGTCCTTACGTTTCGGAAAGTGCCGAACTCATCCAACAATACGACGGTCGCGCCGTTTATCGGGCGTCCCTCAGGCGTCATCGAATATCCTGAGAGCATTGCCAGATCTACCGGCTCCGGCACGATCTTCTGCATCGGGAGCCTGCCTTCCACCGCCGTCCGGCGTTCAGGCTGCGGATCGTTTGCCAACCTGTTGTTGTCCAATGTCATCGAAAACGCGGACGAACTGATGAACAGGATCAGCATTGCCGTAAAGGCTGATATACGCTGACGGAAAGATATTCGGAATGCAGTTTTGAACACGATTTTAACTTGCGTCTGGTGAACGTTCATAAGGGAAATTACAACGGCTCACCTGTTAAATACCTAATACCGTTGGACTTTTACAAAAAAGATGCGTCGCCGCAAAGAATAGGGAATGATAACATGATATTTACCTTGAGCAAGTATTTTTAAACAGTTACGGACAGGATCATACGGAACATAGTTTCCAAAATAGCCGTTAATAGGTTAAAGTTTATGATGGCTGAGTGTGTCCCGCCGCGTGGTTGCGGAGGCCGTTCAACCGAGGAAATTGATAATGGATTTCATGGATTTTACAACTCGAGAGATCTTCAAGCGATACGCAAGCCTTGCCATAGGCAAGACGATCTCACCGGTATTTTTGAACATTCTGGTAACGAGTGTGTGCGATATGCGCTGTACGCACTGCTTTTTTACCGAAGAGCTTGATGACCGTCCGCGCAAGAAAATGCAGATGAAGGCTCACGAGATAGTCCGCATTTCGGAAACGCTTGGCGGCAACCTCGGCGTTCTCGTGCTTGCGGGCGGCGAACCGTTCACGCGAAAGGACCTGCCGGAGATCGTGAAGTCTTTTTACGAAAATAACAAGCTTGATTCGGTCTATCTGATGTCGAACGGCCAGATCCATCAGCGGATATTTCCTGACGTGGCAAAGATCCTGGATGAATGTCCGGGCCTGAATGTCAGCGTCGCTCTCGGCATTGACGGAATGAAGGATGCTCACGAAAAGATCCGCCGCAAAGAGGGAAGCTGGGACAAGGCGATCCATACGGCGCGGACGCTGCAGCAAATGAAACGCGAGCAGTATCCGAACCTTGATATTCAAACGTGTACCTGCGTGATGCATTCAAATGAGGACACTATCTTTGACTGGTACGATTTTCTCAAATACGACCTCAAACCGGACAAGGTCAATATCAATTACATACGTCCGCCGTCCGCCGATCCGAAGGAACTTGAGTTCGATCATCAGCGTTACGCTCGGCTTTCGCAGATGATCCTGGAGGACACAAAAAGCGCGGCGATAAAGAATAATTACGGCGGCAAGGGCGGTTTTTTCAAGGCGGCGGTGGATATCTATATGCACGACCTGATCGCAAAGACCAAAGAAGAGAACAAGGCCCAGCTGAAATGCTATGCCGGAAGCGCCGGCGCGGTCATCTATGACAACGGCGTGCTTTCTTCTTGCGAGAACAAGCCCGATGTCCTGAACCTGCGTGATTATGATTGGGATTTTCAGGCGGCATGGCGAACGGATCTGATGAAAACGCGCCGGAAAGAGGTCGGTGACGGATGCTATTGCACGCACGAATCGAACTGTTATTATCCGTCGCTGCCGTTCAATGCGGGGCATCTGGTCAAGATAAAGAAACTTGAAAAGGAAATGATAAAGGCTTCGAAAAACGCCGATTTTGCCGCCGCCCGCGAAGTGGCCCTTAAAGCATAGATATAGATATTGATGAATATAACCGTTGCACAAACCCTCGAAATGCCGAGCGCAGTGCTTTTCGCTCGGGAGTTGGAGGCTGCTCTGAAGGCTGAGCAAGAGAAACGCAAGAGGTTTTATGAGGTGATCGATGAGGATCGGAAAATGGAGTTCATCAATGGCGAGATATACTTTCAATCACCGGCTAAATATTGCCATACTCAGGCCGTTACCAACCTGTCGGGGTTAATGCTTGCCTATGTCCGAGCAAATCAGATGGGTGTGGTCGCGACGGAAAAAATGCTGGTTTCGCTCTCAAGGAACGACTACGAACCCGATCTGTGCTTTTTCAGACGTGAAAGGTCGATCGCGTTTAAGAAGGATCAGATGCAGTTTCCTGCTCCCGATCTGGTAGTTGAGGTCTTGTCGGAATCGACCGAGAAAAGAGATCGCGGGGTCAAATTTGAAGATTATGCGGCCCATGGTATCAGCGAATACTGGATCATCGATCCTGATGCCGAGATGATAGAACAATATGAGCTTGTTGATGGGGAATACGAACTGCTATTAAAGGCGAATGATGGACTATTGAGAAGCGTTGTAGTGGAAAACTTTGCTATTCCGATTCGGGCCATTTTTGACGGAGACTTGATAGCCGATACTCTTAAGAAACTCATTGCCGAATAACGATCCTATGCAGCCGAACACACCCAAAATACTGATAATTTCATCCGACACCGGCGGCGGACATCGTTCGGCCGCGCAGGCGATAGCTGTCGGGCTGGACAAATTTTGGCATGGCGGATCGGTCGCGGTAAGGATCGTCAGGGCTGTTGAGGATTCTCATCACATCACCGAAAAACTGGTTCGAGTGTACAACTGGATACTGCGGCACAAACAGGGCTGGATGAAATATCTGTACTGGACCGTCAACCGTTTTCGCCCGGAAAAAAGTGAGTTTCTTCAAAAACGCTGCATCGTGTTCTTGCGCGATGCATTTGAAAAATGGTGTCCTCATGTCGTTGTCAGCGTTCATCCGCTGACGCAGCACATATTTGCCCGCATCCTCCGCGAACTGAACCTGACGGCCCAGATACCGCTTGTCACGGTCGTTACCGATCCGTGCTACGGTTTTTGGAAAGGATGGGCGTGTGAGGATGTTTCGCTCTACCTTGTCGCAAACGACGAGGCAAAACGGCAGCTTGTTGATTACGGCGTTTCCGCCGAAAAGATAAAGATCTCCGGCCTGCCGCTGCATCCGAAGTTCAGGGTGGCGGATGAACTGGACGCCCAGACCGCGCGAAAAGCTTATGGCCTTGATCCGCACAAATTCACGGTGTTCATCAACGCCGGATGGGTAGGCGGAGGCAATATTCCGGACATTTTCAGAGAATTTGTCCGAGGCGAACTGGACGTTCAGGCTATTTTCCTGGCGGGCCGCAACGAAGGATTGAAGGCCGAGGCCGAGGCCATTGCAAAGACTGCCAAATTCCCGGTAAAGGTTATCGGTTACTCGGACGAGGTCGAAAAACTCATGCACTCCGCCAACGTCATGGTTTCCAAACTGGGTGGCCTGACGACGTTTGAGGCCCTGGCCTGCCGCCTGCCGATAATCGCCGACGCCACGACGCCGCCGATGCCGCAGGAAGCGGGAACTGTGAGCCTGATAGCGGCTCGCGGTGCGGGCATTCTTTTAGAAAAAGCATCGGACATTGTTCCGGTGGTTCGTTCGCTGGTTGAGGACACCGAACGTTATCTCGGCATGAGGGCGGCGGCGAATGGCCTTTCAACCCCCGATGCAACCGAGGCCATTGTCCGGGAAATAGCGGCGCTGATGCCGCGAAATGTGCCCGCGTTACAGGCCGAGGCGGTAAAGGCGGCGTAAAAATCACCTTTGCCCGCTTGTCAGCCAACGTTCATTTTCTTAACCTTTTCTTTTGACCTATCCCATTAATATTTCGGAGCGTGTATATTGAGTCTTTTGCTTGAAGGAAAACGTGTTTTTGTGTCCGGCGGAACCAGAGGCATCGGAGCGGCCATTTGCGAGGTATTTGCCCGCGAAGGCGCTGATGTGGCGTTCAACTATAATTCGCGTGACGACCTGGCCGAAACCGTGAAAGGAAAGATCGAGGCGTTTGGCAGAAAGGCTCTCGCTTTTAAGGTGTCCGTGACCGACCGCGTCGGGATGAAGCGGACCGCGCGAGAGATAGTGGACGAATGGGGACAGGTGGACATTCTGGTCAATAACGCCGCCGTGAACAAAGGGGACAATTTCGCGACGACCACCGACCGCTCGTGGGACTGGGTCGTTGATACCAACGTCAACAGCCTGTTCGCCGTGACCAAGCCCTTTTACAAAATGATGATCCGCCAGCGTGCGGGAACCATTCTGAACATAACCAGCATAGGAGCGATAAGAGCATTGCCGACGGCGGTGCATTACGCCACGTCAAAGGCGGCGATGATCGGCTTTACAAAATGCCTCTCGCGCGAGGCGGCAAATTTCGGCATTACGGTCAATGCCATCGCGGCAGGAATATTTGACACCGATCTCGGGAACACTCTGCCCGAGCGTCTGCTTCAGGTACACGAAGGCTGGGTCTCGCTCAGGCGGCTCGGCCAACCAAATGAACTTGCGGAATTTGCCGCCTTTATGGTCAGCCCGCGCAATTCCTATATGAATGGCGAGATCGTGACCGTTGACGGCGGAACCGTGACCTAACCCCTTTAGAATCCATTGGTTTAGCTTTGATCTGTGACAGATAAGCTCGCAGGAAAACCCAGCCTCGCATATTGCTATTGAAATTGAAAGTCAATTCTATCTTGTTGAAAATAAAAGACTTATCTTGACATCCCGATCTGTGGCTGATAATCTTTTCATAATACCTGAGCAGGTATTATGGGGGTAGATCATGGCAAGAGCGGATTTGGTGGAAAATTTGAACAAGGCTTTGGGATATGAATTGGCCGGTGTCATTCAGTATTCACAGCACAGCTATCTCGTTACCGGCACGGATCGCGAGGTCTTCAAGGACTGGTTTCGTGAAATGGCCGAAGAGGCGCAGGGCCATGCGGAAGTTTTGGGTGACAAGATAGTTGCCCTCGGCGGTGTCCCGACGGTCGAACCGGCCGTCATACGCCAATCCGTCGAACTCAAGGAAATGCTAAAGCAGGACCTTGAACTCGAACGCGAGGCGATCGCCGCGTACATGGCAGCGTGGGCGGCATGTGACGACAACGACCTCCCGCAGAAATTCTGGCTCGAAGGCCAGATCGCCGACGAGCAGATGCACATCGAAGAACTCGAAAAACTCACATCCGAACGCGTCGCCAAAGCCGGATCTGAGCGAATAGTATTGAGAGAGGTCGGTTAAGGGCCGGTGGTATTTTCCTCAAGCAAAAAGCCGAACACTTTGTGTGTGTCCGGCTTTTCTCATTTTAAACTCTGATGGTCTTATGCGGCGGAAGGGAAGTTGATCACTTTTGAATTCACCGTGACATCGTCAGTGTCCATCTGTCCCTTTAGTTTGACGCGGGCGGCGGCGATGACGCGGTGGAGGTCGTCGAGCAGGTCGGCGTCGAGCGTCATGGTTTTCTGTGTACACCAGCCGAGGCCGTCGGTCCATAACGAAAGGCTGATGGCGGCGTTTTCGCCTTCGATCTTCAGGTCTATTCGTTTGTCGTCCGTGACAACGGGGGCAAATTTATGTGCTGCGTTCGTCTGCATTAGGATAAAGGAAAATGAAAACCAATTTCAATAAGAATATTATCTGAAAAATAACGTCTCGTCAAATCCGGCAATGCCGCTTTTGACGAGACGTTATATCCACTCAAAAATTGCGGATTATTTTCCGTCCTTCCAAGCCTTTACCATATTTTCCAGAGCGTTTGTGTTCGCGGCGGGCGTGGCGGCCTTGCCAATGCTTATCGCTTCCTCGCCGGCCTTTATTGCCTCGTCCTTGCGGCCCAGTTCGTTGAGCAGCCTCGCCTTCAGCGACAGGACACCGAATGTTTTTGACGTCTGTTCGACGCCTTCCACCCACGAAAGAGCGTCCGCGTAGCTGCCCGTCATCTTCTCGGACAGGACAAAATTTGCAAGCGTCATTCGATCGGAATTCGTGCGGCGTATGTGGTCGGAAACAAAGCGTGCCTTGAAATCGCCGACATCGACCGTAAAGGGAACCGCCAGTTCGCCCCAGCGGACGGTCACGTCGGTTTTGTTGCCAACGACGTTCTCAAATGTTATCGACATTGTTTCGCGAAACTCGGCCTTTACGGGTGTGGCCTTGACGCGAAGCTCGTCCTGTTTTTCGTCGTAGGTAAAGCTGCCCCATTGATCAGAGACCTTGTTAAAGATGATCTGCCAGTCGCCGTTGGTCGGGAGCGAATGAAGGCTGTATTTGCCTTTTTTAAGAAGCTGACCGTTGACAGTAACGTCATTTGTGACCTCGAAGGTCGTGGCATTGTTCGCTCCGGTCCGCCAGACCTCGCCATACGGAACCAGTCCGCCCCACAGATCACGGCCTTTGGCGTTCGGCCTGTGGTATGTGATGGCGATCTTTGTATCTCCTACGATCTGAACCATTTCCTGATAGTTGCTCTCGCGTGGAATTGTCACCTGGGCAAACGCGGCGGCGGCCGCGAACAGCATCATTGTAATCAAAAGGGAATATTGCCTTAATTTCATTTTTCAAGTCTCTCCTTAGCTCGCTGGATGAAAACATTGATCATTTCAGAGACCTTTTTGGTCATTTCGTTGCTTATGATCGTTTCGCCGACCAGACCGGCCAGCATGTGCAGGTCGCGGGCGGAACGCCGCCGTATCTCGACCATCTGAGTAAAGTGAACAAGCGTCACGTCCTTGGCCTTTTGCAGAAAATCAGCGGAAAAACGCAGCAGATTTTCGGTCTCAGCCTTTATCGGGAACCATTCGATGCGGTCGTCGGAATCCTCTGTCTTTTCAACGGCAAATTTCTGGCGGATCGTCCCGACCATCGGCACGTCGGCCTCGATGCGCCAATGTGCGATGCCGTTATTGTCAATGTGTATTTCGGAAACGCCGGGCATCAGCCGCGCAAAGTTCTTCATGTCAGAAAAGAATTCCTTTGCTGCTTCGACCGTTGTCGCCAGTTCAAAATCATCACTGTATGTTGCTTTTACCGTGAACATAATTTTATAGGTATAGGTTCCGTTGACATTTTATACGATGCATCCTACGGCAAAGCTTAGCCACGTCGTTTACGGCGTGGTAAGGTCAAAATTTTGTCCTGTAAGGGCGTTTACGCCCTTACCGTACGCTTCTTCCATCTCAATGACAGGCCCGTGAACGGGCCGGGCGTTGAATCGCCGATCTCTCAACGCCGTAAACGGCGTGGCTATGCTAAAACAAGGAAGTACAACAGCTTACGGAATTCCTCTGAAATAAAATGTCAACATTACCTAAATAGTCTTTACAGTCCAAGCCGGCTTTACTCCCCAGACCTTCTCAAAACACGCCGCCAAAGAGCATCGAATTAAAGAAAGGCCGGGTCGCGGACCGATATATCCCGCGAAAGAACGGATCTTCCGCAAACATTATGACACGTCCGCCTCCGGCGGATTCGTCAAGGACGTAAGCCGTGCCGTCAAGCAGCCGTTCGGTGTTGCCCTCCCAGACAAATCCCGAAATGGTCAGCGGTTTTTGTCCGGAAGATCGGAATATCAGTGCATTCGTGCCTTCATCAGAATACCTGAAAAAATATCCGCTTGCCATAAGAACCGGAAGTTCGTTCTGTTTCAGCCCGTATGTCAGATAGTTTGTCCTGTCCACCGTGGCCCTCATTATCGAACCCGGAAGAGGGACAGGGACGCGATTGGCATTTGCCGAAGGCGAGGCTATCGGCGGAAGTTCAGGAGCGATGCCGTCATCATTGTCTGTTTTCCATTGGTCTTGACCGGCCTGCGAAGCGGGTGTCGGTGACGCAGCGGGAGCAGGCGTTTTGGACGGCTCGCCCTCATCGCTGCCGACCATTTTGGCGGACGAAAGGCCGACATCCTTGAGCGTTGCAAAAACCGATGAGCCTTTTACCGTGACAAGCGTTCCTCCCTGTGCCAACCAGCTCTTCAGCGTAGTCACGCCGCGTGTCCCCAAACTGGACATATATCTTCCCGGCGAACCGTTTGGAAGAATGAGAATGTTAAAGTCCCTGAGGACGGAGCCGTTGAGGGAGTTCATTGAAATGGCAGTGAACTTGACGCCATAACGGTCAAGCGTCCACCAGATGGAGCCGAACGAGGTCTGATCGACCGGATCGTCGGCAAGCATTGCTATTCGCGGTTCGCGCATCGGGACAACGGCCTGGCCGCCGATCCCTGTGTCGCCTTCTTCGGCGTATCCCGAATTTGCCGCGGTCACGTTGACGCCGAGTTCTGCGGCCAGAGAGCGAACCGCCTCGTGTATGGAATCGTTATTTCTTGAAACGCGGATAACGAATGTGCCTTCGGGCCAGTTCCTGCCGGCAGCGTTCAGCGGACGCGTCGCCACGTTGACGCGATGGCCCTGTTGCAGCAAACGCAGGACGAACGGACCGGTCGAATCGGTATCATACGGGACGATGTAGGCGATCTGAGCCTGTCCGTTGACGCTGCCGCGTTTTTGGCTCGTGATGTATTCATCCGTCACCCGCGATCCCGGAATTGCCCCGGTGTCGCTTGTCCAATAAGCGTTCAGTCCGTAAGCCAACGGCAGCGACCACGCCGTTACGTCATAAAATCCGTAATCTTCTTTTGGCTGGCCCTTGCCGCGCATCTGGTTGCGGCGAAAACGCGCCATGTTGTCGTCAACAAAAGCTTTGTCCTGCGGCGTGTCCGGTTCGAGGATGCTTTTTATCAGAACACGCTGCGGCTGGTTCAGGTCTATGATGTAAGAACCGGCAGGGAAGTTTTTCGTCGCAGGCCGAGCGTCCTTTTCCATATAGGTTCGGGCCGTTGATGACGAGAACGGCGAGGAGGCGACGTTCACCTCTATGTTTGAGCGACGCAGAACCTCTATCAGTTCGGCGGTTTTGACGCGGTCAGCCTCGGGCGTAATGATGATGCGTTTCATCGCTGCGCCGGCGTGAGCTTTCATTCCATTGATGCGAAAGGCGTGAAACTCCCGCAGCCTTTCCGTCTTGTTTGCAGCCAGCGTTTCCAGCGTGGTCATTGACGCGACAAAATGTTTGGCGATGGCTGACCGCAGCGTTACGATCGTGCCGTCCTCGCGTGTCCAGTTCAATCCCTTAAAGCCGCCGCCGTCCGTTTCATAGGTCATCGCTATCGCGCCGTTGAGCGAAGGATACATATCCCAGTAACCGGGATAGAACGCATCAAAAACATCGCGAACGTAATAATCCCATTTGTTTGCGTCAAAGGCTTTTGCATTCGCGCGTCCAAACATTTCCTGCCAGCGGTTCGTTTCCGGCTGGGGCAGATTCGGGTTGATCGGCAGGGCGACCGGCGGGAAAAAATATTGCGAAGGCTGGCCGTGATGGTCAACCAGCACCTGCGGATTCCATTCGACATACGCCGCCTGCATGTTTCGCGTTTCCTTTTGTGTCATGGTCAGCGTGTCGCGGTTCAGGTCAAAGCGGTAATGATTGTAACGGCCAAAAATGCTCCACGGTTCGCGATGCTCAATGGCGCTTCGGCTCGCGTCACCCGTGGCGACAGAGTTGTACCACGTCACAAAACGTTCGTGGCCGTCAGGATTTTCGCCCGGCAAAATAAGCGTCACGGCATTTTTAAGAATGTCGAGCGTTGCCGGTTCATCCGAAGCCGCAAGCTGATATACGACCTGCATCATCGCCTCGAACGAAGCCGATTCGTTACCGTGTATCGTGTATGCCATCCATGCGATGGAAGGCGTGTTTTCGGCGATGCGGGCGGCTTCGGCGGCAGAGGTGGAACGCGGATCGGCAAGTTTTTTTACATTTGCGCGTATCTCGTCTATCCGGGCGATGTTTTCCGGTGAGGAGATCGCGATCAGATACTGCATCCGATGTTCGTGCGTCGTCCCGATCTCGTAGATCCTTACGCGGTCAGGTGCCGCTTTGGCAATGCGTTCGACGACCTGCTCCATCTGTGCGTATGTCGTGTGGTGGTCGCCCACATCAAAACGCAGTTTCGCCTGCGGGCGGGGAACGCTCTCTTTATACGGCCCGCGTCTGTAAAAATCGAACCTTTCCTCATTTTGAGAAAAGGCCGGGAGCCACATTGTCAGCAGGACAAATACCAAACAAGGACGGAGGATGATCTTCATATAGTATCGTTAGTGCCGGAGGATGACAGGGACAGAACAGTGTCATTTCGGCGAAGATTTTCATTCGAACGATAAAATACTAAACTGAAAAGGCTTAAATACAAAAGCCGATGAAAGAAATAGAAGTAAAAGACAGATGTCCGCGATGTTTAATGCCCGACATTAGAACATGGAACGAACTGACCTCAGAGGAACAGATTCTGGCCCGGCGTCTGCCCGGCTCGGCGGCGTTCACTTTAAAGGAAAGAAAAAAGCACCGATTTTGCATCCGGTGCTGGTATGAAGATCCGCATCCGATAAAAGTAGTCGCGTAACAAGTGTTATTCTGTCAGAACTCGCCGCACAAAAGCTCCCCTCCTTACCAAGGAGGGGGCAGCCGTTTCGGCTGACGGGGTAGTTCTCTCTAACCCAACAAAGAATAGCCAGAAGCAGAGAACCGCCTCCTATCTAAAGCCGTATCCCTCCTTTATAAATAAGATAGTTTTATTTCAAACGCTTTTTGCTGGCGAGGCCTTTCTTGGTCATTGATTTGATAAGATCGCTGGAAAGGTTGTCTTTCGCTCCGCCCTTACTGCCGCCGAAAATGCCGGCGCTGACCACACCGTCAACGGACTGCTGCATTACAACGTCACCGGTTTCCACATCAATGAATTTAACATCAGCTATCAGTTTGGTCTTTCCGGCGCCTAGTCCGATCAGGTAGCGGGCTGCCTGGCTGCCTTTGTCATACTTGATGATCTCGCCGGAGATCTTCAACCGCCGGGCCGGAGCTTCTGCGGATGCCGGATCGCCCGACAAAAATACCTTTTCAAAACGTTTTGAACGGTTAAA
>CAZOXY010000084.1:0-5358 GCA_964583955.1 uncultured Chloracidobacterium sp.
GTCATTGCTAGATTTATCATACATTATTGTACGTTCATCTAGTCATGACCCTAAAATATTTAGGTTCGTTCAGGATAGATTCCTTAAAAATCTTTTCATTAAGGCTCTTATTATTAAGCTCAGTTTCTGCTCTGTAATGAGCAACCAGAGTAATATAGAATCTGTCCAGGTGTCGCAAGTTATAAGACTCGAGTTTTTCATGCCCGATCCAGCCAAAGTCTGGGTAATCAAAGTCTTTATAGGTGTAATACTCGTTTCCATCAAACTTAGGAAAGCGGTTACTGAATTCGACAATTCTTTTGTAATTTTGTGTCGCTAGCAATACCATAAATCTTCCACCGCCAACAGCCTCCATTACGTTCAGAAAGAAAATTGCTCTTTCCGTCTTATCTTTTAGACCAAAGTTGTCGGTTTTTAGATCGAACCCGCTCAAATCTGCATTGTTGAAATGCATAGCAATGCCAGCTCGAACTCGATAATAGTAATTATCAAGGAGCCATCTTGAGTCTATCTTTTTGGCGAGAGTCTCTTTTGCAACTTCGATGTTTGGGCGGCGCTTTTTGGAATCATTTGTAAGGTTGTAGTGAACTTCCCTAACTACGTACCACATGTAGAGATCGTCGTCACCAGGTCGTTTAAGAAATTGTTCAGAAAGGATCATACCGTCACCCTTTCCAACCACAAGGAGAGTGTCTATAAGCGTGGTGAGCTTTGGCGTTCGAAGAGGTCTGAGGGACGCCTCAAGATTATCACCGGAGAGATTAGGATTAGCAGAATAGATTTCACTTACTTTTACAAGATTAGTAATATCTCCTGAATCTAGCCGAACTTGAGCACTAACACCCACTACGGCCAGTAAAAACCACAAGGCAACGATTATTTTCATTTGTTTCTCTCACCAGATTACTGAAAATCTGTTCCGCTCTCTGTTAAAACCAACCGCTCTTTTTCTTTGATGAAGACCCGCCGAAGATGCTTCCTAAAACGCCGCGGACGATGGTGTTGCCTATCTGTCGGCCAATGGATGTCGAGGCTGACCGGGTGGCGCTTTTTACGACGGATTCAACCAGCGTGTCAGGTTGGCGAGCGGCGGCGCGTTCTTCGCGGGCCTTTCGGGCGGCCTCGCGTTCAGCCTCTTTTTTAGCTTTTTCTTCTTCTTTTCTGGCTTTCTCGGCTTCTTTGGCGGCCTGTACCTCGGCCTTCGCCTGCAATTTTTCCTCGGTGCGGTGCGAAAGTATCTCAAATGCCGATTCGCGGTCGATCACTTCTTCATACTGACCGGCGACGAGCGAGGAATCGATAAGCTGCTGACGCTGTTCGGGCGTGACCGGCCCGATCTGGCTGACGGGCGGAACAACGAATGCGCGATCTACCATCGTCGGGACGCCTTTTTCATCCAGGCACGAGATCAGCACTTCGCCGACGCCAAGTTCGGTGATGGTTTTGACGGTGTCGAGTTCAGGATTTTCGCGAAAGCTTTTTGCCGCGACCTTTACAGCCTCCTGTTCCTTTGGCGTATAGGCGCGGAGCGCGTGCTGGAGGCGATTGCCAAGCTGTGCCAAAACTTTGTCAGGAATATCAGCAGGTGATTGCGTGACGAAATAAACACCGACGCCTTTTGAACGAATAAGCCTGACGACCTGTTCGATCTTGTCAACAAGGGCTTTCGGGGCATCGCTAAAAAGCAAGTGGGCTTCGTCAAAAAAGAAGACGAGTTTCGGTTTGTCCAGATCTCCGGCCTCAGGCAGGTTCTCAAAAAGCTCAGAGAGCAGCCACAGCAAAAACGTCGAATACAGCTTTGGCGAATTTATCAGATCATCAGCGGCCAAAAGGTTGAGTACGCCTTTGCCGTCGATGGTTTGCATGAAATCATCCAGAACAACCGCAGGCTCGGCAAAGAACTGCTCGGCGCCCTGCTGTTCAAGCTGCAAAAGCCCGCGCTGTATGGCGCCGACCGAGGCTGATGACACGTTGCCGTATTCGGTCGTGAACTCCTTGGCATTTTCAGCGACAAATTTCAGCATTGATTGCAGGTCTTTTAGATCAAGCAGCAGCATGCCGTTGTCGTCGGCTATCTTGAAGGTCAGAGCCAAGACGCCTTCCTGCGTGTCGTTAAGCTGCAAAATGCGCGTGAGCAGCAAAGGCCCCATCTCTGAGATCGTCGATCTAAGCGGATGGCCCTGTTTGCCAAAAACGTCCCAGAGCGTGACGGGAGAGCCTTCGAAAACGGTCGTTTCGGCAAGGCCAAGCTGTGTCAGGCGTTCGCCAATTTTACCGGACAATGATCCGGGCTGGCTGATGCCGGTCAGGTCGCCTTTGATATCCGCCATGAAAACCGGCACGCCGCGCTGGCTAAAGCCTTCGGCCAGGCGCTGAAGCGTAACGGTCTTTCCGGTTCCGGTCGCTCCGGTAATGACGCCGTGGCGGTTCGCCATCTGCATCAACAGGTTAAAATCCTTGTCATCACGTTTTGCTGCTAAAATTGGTTCTGCCATATATGTAAGTATAAAGGTGAAAAGGCAAAAAAGTGAAAAAGTTTCAAAGCCTTTTTCACTCTCAACATTTTTCGTACTTCCAGTTTTTGCCTTTTCCTTCCGCAACCCATTCGACGGTTGTGGCAATGCGACGCTCGCGTGTCGGTTCGGTTTTCGCCTCGTTTATCCACTCTATATATTCCTTGCGGTGACTATATGCAAATTTGTCCCAGGCGGTCTTTGCCTTTTTATTTTTTGAGAGCGCCTTTGCAAGGCCGTCAGGAACGATCAACTCCTTTCTCTCCGCCGGTTTCTTTTTAGGGATCTTTATGCCTTTTTCGTTCAGCTCGACAGCCTGTCGGATCAATTCGATCAGCACTTTGTCCGAAGGCAGGTCTTTCAGCGAGGTGATCTTACCGAAGCTGCTCATGGCGTTCTTTTCAACCGGAAATTTGTGATCGAGAAGCTTTTGTTTCCAAAAGCCGAAGGCACAGTGCTGTTTGAACCCCGCCATATTGCACACATTTCCTTTATGGTCAAAATGCGGCATGCTCCATTTCATCGTCTCAACAATGTCCGGGCAGGCCTTATGAACAAGCTTGCGCAGATGCGTCAGTATCGGCTGTGCAAAATCGGCCGACCTTTCTATGTAGGCGTCAATTCTGGGATCGATCGCAGGCATAGCGTTAATATACCCTACAATTTGGACCAATTGTTAATTGTCCTCTGGCAAATTGTAAATTGGCAGATGGAATATTACTTCCCAATGTACGAGCATCCAATTCACATTTTACAATTGCCGGTTCTCTTTTCGTATTACCAGTTTTAGCCCCGACCATTTTTCGTCAACGGCGCAGACCTTTACATCCACCAGGCCGAGCGGCAATGCCACCTCACGAACTGTATCTTCCGTTATCTCGGTCGGGAGCTTTGCGGCTTTTTTGTACCATGATATCCAGATCGCACCGTTCTGTTTGATGAGACCACGACCTTCCGCCAAGCTGCGAGCGAGGCCGTCACGTGAGTTTGTGAAAATATGGAGAATGTCGATCTTATGAAAGCCAGTTAGGTCAATACCCTTACTTCGTGCGGGCTTCTGCAAAGCGGCGACATCGGCATTAAATAGTTCGACGTTGGGCGGAAGCGGGGCGAGCAGTTCAGCATAATTGTCCGGCGCATCGACGGCCACGACCGTCATTCCTTCCTTGAAGCCGAGCTTTTTTGCCAGCGGTGTTCCTGAATATCCGGTGGTCATAAACAACCCTCTTTCTTACGTGAGAATTATTGACACCAATACCTGTCGCTCTCGCGGCCCGTCAAATTCGCACAGGTAAATCCCCTGCCAGCGGCCCAGGCACAGCTTGCCATTCTCAAAAGGCACGGTCACGCTGGAACCTACAAGAGATGATTTTATATGAGCGTCGGAGTTATGTTCAAAATGCCTGAAGTTTGGTTCATATTGCGGTATAAGGCGATGAAGAAACCCAAGCATATCGTTTTTCACATCCGGGTCGGCATTTTCATTTATCGTCAGCCCGCAGGTCGTATGCTGCGTAAAAAGCACGCAAACGCCGTCACCGCCAGGCAAATGCCCTGCAACCTCGGCGGTAATATCTATCATCTCCTCGCGCTCGCCGGACCTGATAGTAATGCTTTTCACGCACATAATTCTAACCGACCAGGACAGATGGCGCATAACCGGGAAATGCCTCGGTTAAGGCCCGTCACCGGGGCCGAATGCTGACCTCACGCTGTAAATTTCAATTACTCGTTTTCCGCAAAGGTGGGCGAGAGTCCTTAAAAAGCATGATTCCCTAAAATGGACGGTCCGGATATCCGGCCATACACTTTGCTTTCCGATGATCTAAGGCAGCGGCAATTTGCTAAGCCATGGGCGCAGTCGTTCGTTTAAAAAAGCCAGGCTTTTACGGACGAGTGCCGGAGCTTTTATCAGCAGACCGTCATATATCTCGCGACGCTTGTTCCGGCATATTAACGCAATAAAGCCCGTGAAAACCATTAAAAGATAGCCCCGCAGTAAGAAAAAGATCGCATCCGATATGTTCAACGCAGCTCCCGCAATGCCGTCCTTCACCCACGATGCCTTCTCCATCACGGTCGGGCCGAGTGCATCTGCCCACTTGGTCAGCTTCCGTACCACCCGCTGTTCGGTCGTGAGCTTTGGAACCGGGTTCGGCTTTGGATCCCAGCCCGGCCCGCCGTTCACTGTCCGCGTCGAAGGCCTCCAGCCGTAGGTTCCTCTTGGAAGCTGATATTCAGGATAGATATTCCTGACATCCTGATAAGTGACCATTCGCGGCCCGGCAAAGAGTCCCCGCTTGTACATCTCACTCCAAACGCTGTTCCGTCCTTCAAGTCGCTCGTGAGCCACTGCCGCTGAGTACAAAGCATCACGAGCAACCTTTGAATTTGGATATCGCGCGACCACTTCTTCGTAGATCGGTATTGCCTTCGCCCATGGATCGTGCAGTTGAAGATGCTCGAAGATCATTCGAGTTTCATTGGGCAGCCGTTCGTGAGAACTGAACTGCAGGGAACTGAGCGATCCGGTTCGCCTGCCGTCCCACATGGCGGGATTATAGAAAGCCAGGTCATCCGATTCGAAATAGACGCTGGCGAGTTGGTACATTGCCTCAGCCTTTGCCTCGTCACCTTGTGCGTTTTCGACCGTCTTCTCGTAGTACTCAATAATGTCGATCGTTTTCAGGTCCTGCACGACCCAACTCGTTTTGATGTAATTAACTTCAGGTTCTCCATATCCAGGCTCTTTTGGAAAAAACCAGGTTTCGTCTTTTTTATAACCAAGGTACTCATCCCGGCCTTTCTCGGTCTGCACTCGGACCAATGTATCTCTTGCCTCTTG
>CAZOXY010000084.1:5368-11527 GCA_964583955.1 uncultured Chloracidobacterium sp.
CATATACCGAACTCCGAGTGAGTAAAGCAGTTTGTTGTAGTTCTCGTTTTCGGAGCGCTGTGCAACATACTTCGCAAGCCGGTCTGTCGGCAGCAGGACATCGACGAAGTATGCCACGTCGTACTCGTATCCGAGATCGAAGTAAATATCGAGAGCAGTCTCAAGATCGTCCTGGTCTTCGGCGGTGATCGCCAAAAGGCGCCGCGCTCCTTCGGTCAGCTTGTGGTTGGTAAATTCACGGATGAGCTGCAAAAATGTCGATCTTGCTGCAGACAGCTTCTTTTGCCGGTGCTCGGCACTCCCCTTCACCCAGAGCGCTTGTGCGCGGGAATCACCTTTTACGCCCAATGCCAACGCACGATCCGCAAACGTCAGCGCATCGCGAAAGTTTTGCAGTTCCAGTTGTGCCTGTGCGAGGCGAAGCATAAAGTCTGCACTCACACGCAACTGGCCGTGACGCTTGACCATAGCGGTCGCAAACTTTGCTATCCTTTCAAGCTCATACCGGCCCTTATCCTGCTCCTTCTTTACGCGATCCGTTTCGCCGGCGCGCTCGGACCATGGGTACTCTCCGTAACAACACCAATCGTTAAATTCTTCATAGCTGAAATCTACCGCGTGGTTGTAAATGCGGTGATAAGCATAAGCCAATGCCGCTTCAGCATCATCCGCGATCAGTTTTTCGGTTTCATCAAGTGTTGCATCGTCGTATTCGTGGCCGATGATCTGCAGGGATCTTTTTGCCTCGAGCCGCGCTCGCCAGTCCGTCGGATGTCCAAGCATTCTGTAATATTCCGCAAGAGCTTTAGGCCGCTCGCCGCCGCGTTTGTATAGAAATGCCAGCCAGCCGCGCGCATCGTTAAAATATCTGCCGTTGGGATACTTTCTCATCAAATTCTGAAAGGCCCCGACCGCGTCGCCCCAATTTCCGTCGCGGCATTTTTCCGATGGTTCAATATTGTCCGCCGTGAGGTCTTCTCCCGCCATATCCTTGCCGAGAATGCCGCATCTGTTATTTACAAAACTTTGGCTCAACTCCATCGTCAATTTTGCAGCCATATACAAAACCGCCTCATTCTTTTCACTATGCGGATAGTTGGCCGAATGCTTGCGAAAGGCCGCGAGAGATTCTTCCTTTTTGTCTGCGGCATATAGCTTTGCCGCGTCCAGATAGTCCCAGTTGTCCCTAAGGTTTCGGTCTGCCGTAACCGGATGTGTGGCTACATCGGATTCTTTCACCAGTGATCCATCGTAAGCGGAGCGAGCATCCAGGTAATCTTTTACGGCATTGATTTTTGATCCCTGACTTAATGCGGTGAGGGCGTCCAGCATATCTACCGCTGCATTTCGTCTCGGTTGGCGTTCCGGTTCTTCATCAAGCGTGGGAAGCTCAGTTAGCTCAAGATATTTTTGCAGCAGGCCTTTTGCCTCGGCAAGGTCATTCTGTTCTATCGCCGCCAGCGCCTTACCCCAAACGTCCGATCCTGTCGGTCCCTGAGCAAAAGCAACGGGCATTTCTTCCTGTTCATATTCGTACCAGTTTTCCATATCCCGGACGGATATTTCTCTGCCTGTTTTGCTGTCAAACATTATCGGAAGCGGCGGCAGGCGGTATAAGCCACGACCGGTTCGGGAATCGTTGAAACGGACGGAGCGGTCTGTGACGAAACTCCAGCCGCAGGCCAATGCAGCAACGGCGGCCAAAAGGATAAAGACGATGCCCCAGACAAGCGGGGAGTGTCGGAAGCCGAGCATTTGTGACGTGAAGTTGCTGATATTTTCAATTTTACGGTTCATCTTATTCTCTCCGGTTTTGAATCTGAAGCTCGAAGGATTCCCGCTCCATACGTCCGTCGTTAATGTATGACGTTGCCGATACCGGCAATGCGGTCGGCAATTTATTTCTGAATCCGAAAGTTATCGCCGCTTCCGCTCCTGGTTTCCATTCGCGTGCTTTCAGGCGGATCATATTTGCACGATGCCTGCTGCACGGCAGCGGTTTTTGTGCGGCCGAAATACGGCAAAGCGTTTCGTACGAAGCAAAGCCCGACAAAGACAAGACACCGCCGATACTTCCCGCGGGAATATCAATGTCGATTACCAGCGAATTCTCGCTCAACATTGTTGCGGCCGTTCCGGTGTTCTTCGCCCGCAGCTCTATTTGGTGTTTTGAAATGGCCTCTGCCGTTATTGCGGTTGCCGCCTTTGTTTTTGTGTCTTTTATTGCGGCTGCGATCTCCGCAATGCTCAATGTCGTTTTGTCCTCGGCTGTCGGCAGCCTGAACAGGCAAATGCCGAGCAGGGATTCGCCCGCATTTTCCCTGACGGCGCGTGCGGAGGCCCTCAGCGAGGCAGATGTCGGCAGATCAAAGACAAGCGTTTCGCCTGCGTTGATTATCAGCCCGTCCAAGACAAGATCGCTTTTCGCCCGGTATTCATAACGAACCTCGCTTGCCTCGGCATTTGCGGTAAATGTCTGTGTCCTGACAAGCTCAAGCCCCGCATTATGCGCGGCCAGTCCCGGATCGAGATCTCCACGCATTTCCAGCAGGCTTCCGTCCTTTGCATAGAGGATTGCGTAGCTGTAAGCCGACAATCCAGCATAGAATGGCCTGTTAAGCCCTCGGATCTTTTTGACAAAGTGCTCAACCTCAATGGGCGAAGAGATGGGAATGCGGTCTGTTACACGCATTGGAACTTTTGTCCCGTAGATCTGCGGGATCCAGAAGTCAACGGCATCCAGAACGGGATAGAGATCTTGCGAAGCCGCCCAAGTCGGCAGCCCCGTGATGGACAGCTTTGTTTCGGGCGGGAGCTTTTCGCGAAGCCGCCTCAGCATTTCGGCATAGCCGGGAAGCAGACGGGTAGGAACGTCGAGATCAAGCTGCAGGCCGCTGATACCGACGTTTTGGAGTCGGGAGCTTGCGAGGTCATTTAAATATACCGCAGCCACGGCATCAGCCATTTTTTCTTTGTCCGCCTCTTCCCATTCACGAAGCAGATCGCGGGTGGCGTTATATACAAGATGCAGTTCGACGGACGAAGGCAATGTACCGATGACCGGCCTGATACACTTGATCTCGCCGTCAACGAGGTCTAATTGTCCGGCTCTCAGAAAAAGCGATCCGGCGTTTGTCATCTCCAAGTCTTGTCTCACCTCGGCGTCGGCAGGCGATTGGGTACGCCATGACCAAAATGCTATCGGCACCTCATCTACGGCCAGCACACGCGGTTTGGTGAAATGGCCGCTTCCCGCATAGAGAACAGCTGCCAGCGCTACTGCGGTAACAGGAATTCCGGTTTTGAAACGAAAGAGCCTCATATTATTCCTGAAGTTCGTCAGACAACGGCTTAGCCAGTTCTATTTTCGGTGTTTCTTATGAGGCAAAGTAAGGAGAGGGACAACAGCGGGAATATGTGCCATTTACGGACTGCCACCGTGGGAATCCACACTTAACGAGGCATTTGGCCCGGATTTCGCCCAGCGTAATTGATTAAATACCGCATTTATTTGATAATCAATAGTTTTGATATTGACCAAAATATCTGTAAATTCATTCCCTGCTCCAACGAAGTGATACCGACCCAAAAAGGTATTTTTCTGCGGAACGGCGGAAACAGAACTAAAAAACAATATGAATTCTTACGTAATTTATTTGGTACCAGCCTTGGGAGTTTTGGGTTTGCTCATAATGGCGGTGAAATCGGCTTGGGTTAGCAAGCAGGACGCCGGCGATGCAAATATGCAGGAGCTTGCTGGCTATATCGCCAACGGTGCCATGGCTTTTCTCAAGGCCGAATGGAAGGTAATGGCGATCTTTGCGGTCATAACCGCCGCGCTGCTCGCATATTCAGGAACCATTCATGAGGTGGGCGGCCGCGAGATCCATTCACACTGGATAATAAGCGTTGCCTTTATAATCGGCGCGGTGTTTTCGGCCACGGCCGGTTATATCGGCATGAAGGTCGCCACCAAAGCGAACGTCCGCACGACACAAGCCGCCCGCACAAGCCTGAAACAAGCTCTCAAGGTCTCGTTTACGGGCGGAGCGGTCATGGGGCTTGGCGTTGCCGGACTCGCGGTTTTTGGGCTTGGCGGATTGTTCATTGTTTTTCTGGCAATGTTTGCCGATCTTGGAGCAAATCAGATCAAGACGGCCATTGAAGTGCTGACGGGATTTTCTCTCGGTGCCGAGTCGATCGCACTGTTCTCTCGCGTTGGCGGCGGTATCTATACAAAGGCGGCTGACGTAGGCGCTGACCTTGTGGGCAAGGTCGAGGCCGGAATTCCCGAAGACGACGTTCGCAATCCCGCCACCATTGCCGACAATGTCGGTGACAATGTCGGTGACGTGGCCGGTATGGGTGCAGACCTTTTCGGTTCTTATGTTGCGACCATTTTGGCGACGATGGTGCTGGGACAGGAGATCGTTGTCCGCGACGCCTTTGGAGGGTTGTCGCCGATATTGCTGCCGATGGTCATCAGCGGAATCGGCCTTGTATTTTCAATTGTCGGGATGCAGCTTGTTCGCATCAGCGATGACAGCGCCAATGTCCAAACCGCGCTAAACATAGGTAACTGGGCATCAATGATCCTTACGGTCATCGCATCATATTTTGCCGTCATCTGGCTTTTGCCTGAGGGACAGCTTATGCTCCGCTCGACCGGCTTTGACCGCAACGGCGTGTTCTTTTCCATAGTGGTCGGAACCGTGGTCGGTGCGATAATGAGCGTCGCCACCGAATACTACACGGCAATGGGTAAAAAGCCGGTCAATTCCATTGTTCAGCAATCATCGACGGGACATGCGACAAACATCATCGCCGGCCTTTCCATAGGCATGAAATCAACGGTCATCCCGATAATTACATTGGCTGCGGGCATCGTGCTTTCCTATCATTTTGCCGGTCTTTACGGCGTGGCCATTGCCGCCGCCGGAATGATGGCGACCACGGCCATGCAGCTTGCGATAGATGCCTTCGGCCCGATCGCCGATAATGCGGGCGGCATTGCGGAAATGAGCCAACTGCCGCCTGAGGTCCGCGAACGAACTGATAACCTTGACGCGGTCGGCAACACCACCGCCGCAACCGGAAAAGGTTTTGCCATTGCGTCGGCGGCCCTGACAGCATTGGCGCTGTTTGCAGCGTTTGTCGGTATCGCGGGCATTGACCGCATAGACATCTATAAGGCAAATGTTCTCGGCGGATTGTTCATCGGTGGAATGATCCCGTTCATTTTCTCAGCTCTCTGCATCCAGGCTGTTGGCAAGGCGGCGATGGATATGGTGCAGGAAGTGAGGCGGCAGTTCCGCGAAATACCGGGCATCATGGAATATAAGGCCAAGCCCGAATACGAGAAATGCGTTGAGATCTCGACTCAGGCGTCGATCCGCGAAATGATGCTGCCGGGTGCTATCGCTTTGATCACGCCGGTCGTCGTCGGCTTTATATTTGGGCCGGAGGTTCTGGGCGGTCTGCTGGCCGGTGTGACCGTTTCGGGTGTTCTGATGGGCATCTTTCAAAACAATGCTGGCGGTGCCTGGGACAACGCCAAAAAATCTTTTGAAAAAGGCGTGGAAATAAACGGCGAAATGTATTACAAAGGTTCGGAACCGCACAAGGCGTCCGTCACCGGCGACACGGTCGGCGATCCTTTCAAGGACACATCAGGCCCGTCAATGAACATTCTCATCAAACTGATGTCCATCGTCTCGCTGATAATCGCACCGTATATTTACGGGATCGGGCAGTAGGTTCAACGTGGCTGAAACTGAAAAACTGCCGATGAAAATCGGCAGCTTTTCTTGGCTCAGGCTTGCGGCACAGAATCGTCTTATAGCGAATGCGTTGCGATTATTCTCACGGTAGTGTTGGCCCGGGTTCAAGTAAGAAAAGCTCGAAGTGAAATGATGTGCGGTCGGACATGGAATCCGACGCATAGGTCGGAAATTCTCTGGTGAATCGCCCGACAGCTATAACACTTGTTGGTTTTCCGTAGCAACAAACAATACCCGCGCGTTTCAGATCGTCGTGTAGCTCTGCTGCACGAGGTCCGAAAAATGTGACCCCGGTCCGGTTATCGTCGAGCAGGTTCTCGTATACCTCTTGTTTTCGACACATTTAGGGGTTGAAAAAATAAGTGGTTGGAAATGAAGG
>CAZOXY010000085.1:0-11374 GCA_964583955.1 uncultured Chloracidobacterium sp.
CTCAAAGCATTCAGCTTCCCGCGCCGACACCGCCGCCTCCGCCCGCCAGCAAAATATCGGCCACGCTCAAGGCAAATCTGGATCGGCACGGAAATGCTGCCTCTAATGCCGAGGCCCGTAAAAAAGCGTATGCGTTACTGCTCGAAGGACAGCGCCACATGTGGACAGGCAGTCGCACCAGAAACCATACAAGGTCTGTCGCAAGCCTGCGTTCTGCCCAATCATCTTTTATAGCGGCAGCACAGGCCGATCCGCGTCTTGCCGAGGTTTACACGGCCCTGGCCGAACTGGAGATAAGCCTCAATTCTCAGGAATCAGCCGTTGATGAAGCAATTGCCTTAGGCGAACTGGCTGTCAGGGTCGATCCGAACAACTTTGGTTCCAGAAGGCTTCTCGGCAGGTTCTATTCCTATCGGAGCCGCATCGGCCACGGCTCTTTTGATCGGGCAGTGGGCGAAAAGGCGGTTGAGAATTGGGAAAAAGTGGCTGAACTTGACCCGAGAAACGCTGAGGCGTGGGCATTTCTGAGCGCTTTTTACGGCAGGTCCGGTAAAGAGGAAAAACGGATAGAGGCGCTTCGCTCATGGCTTTCATCGGCAGCGCCTTTGGACAGCCAGTTCTATTCCGCCGTAATGGGATCTTCCGAAACGCTTTCGCCCGTTTCCGCGTCGCTAAAGCTGGGAGCCGCATTGATGAACGCGGGCCGAAACGCCGAGGCCATCGGCGTCATAAGCCCGATAGTGGTTGACAATCCTGACAACGCTACCGCTGCGGAATTGTTAAAGGACGCCGTAAATTCAGCAGACGCGGCAACGGCATCTGCGGCGATCGAAGCTCTGCAGGCCGCTGTTTATGCAAATCCCGATAATGTCGGGTTGATGGTCATATTGGCGGAGGTTTATGAGCGAACAGGCCGCACAGAAGATGTAAACAGCCTTTTCACCTCGACCGTTGAACGACTTAAGGCGTCCAATACGGTCGCGGCATCGGAGATACATGCGGCGTACGGCGATATGCTCTATCGTCAGGAAAAGTATTCTGAAGCGGCGAATACATACCGTGAATCTATTGCAATGCGGCTCGGAGACGGCGAGGGATTGGAGGCCGAGGACGGCCGCGAATTCATCCTGGATGTGATGTCCCGTGTTATTCGCGCCGAACGGGCGGCAGGGAACGATGCCGGTGTTGAGAAGGCCATTGAGGAATCGCGAAAGCTTTTTGGCAAGGACGACCTTTTTGCCGACCGTCAGCTGATCTCATATTATCGTGACACAGGCAAAAGAGACCGTGCCTTGGCGGTTGTGCGCGAATTGAGAAAGCGGACACCGGACGACGCCGGATTTTTGCGGCTGGAAGCGACGTTGTTGACAGAGACCGGAAAGGTCGATGAAGGCGTCAAGCTCATCACTGATGTGATGAATACCGCGTCGGCGGCAAATCCGCAGCGAAACCTGCTGCTTGATGATGAATTTTCCAATTATCTTTTTATATCGAGCCTTTATTCGCAGGCAGGACGAGGCAAGGACGCTGCCGACGCCGCGAACAAGGCACTTTCGGTCGCCAAGAGTCCCGAACGTCAGCAGATCGCAAAACTGACGCTTGCCACGGCTCAAAATGCCGGAGGTGATTTTGCAGGCGCCGAATCCACGCTGCGTTCGATCCTGAATTCCTCGCCGAATAATCCGATAGCTCTCAACAATCTTGGCTATTTTCTTATCGAGCGAAACGAAAGGCTGAATGAGGCAAAGGAAATGATCGAAAGGGCATTGAGGTCCGATCCGACCAATCCGTCATATCTGGACAGCCTCGGCTGGGCGCATTATAAACTCGGCTCCTATACAGAGGCAGAAAGATTTTTGAGAGAGGCGGCAAGGCACGATCCGTCGTCGGCGACGATACAGGATCATCTGGGCGATGTCCTTAAAAAACAGGGAAAGGAAGACGCGGCCAGAACGGCATGGGAACGGGCGGTTCTCCTTGCCTCTGACCAGGCGGATGTCAACAGGATACGCGAGAAAATAAAGGCAAGATAGTATCTGATCTGTTTTCTGTATTGGCGGGCCTGGCGGAACAGTAAACGATGTCGTTGCATTTATCAGTTAATAGTTATGCAGGTTACAGTTATTAGTTTTTTTTCACTGTTAACTAAAAAATGACCTGTTAGAAACTAAAATGATCTGCCTTATACAAGCATCTTAAACTCAGGTTCTCTAATACGGAACTTGGGTTTAACAACAGCTACCGATGCAATTTCGCAGAATCAGGTATAAAAGGAAACGCCCTCTGTCTTCGTAAAAGACAGAGGGCGTTTTGTATTGAATAAAGGCTGTGCTTTCGGCCCGTATCAGTTTTCCGGTGACGGGCTTGGTGTCGGAGCAGGCTCCTGATCACGCCGCCTGAGTGTCGGCTTGTCCGAAGAAGTTGAGACACCGTCCGTGTTGCCGGGATTCGGATCGCCCGGATCTTCAGGCTGTCTGCGTTTTAGTGTCGGCCTTCCCGGGTCGCCGTCGTCAGAATTACTCAATATACCGGCCTTTGCATTTGTCATTCTCAGCAGATGATTTTTCACTCTGTTAAATTCCGATGAGCTGATGACATATTCTTCCTTTTCGGGAAAACGGGAAACGAGCGTTAGGCTGGCGTCACGCCTGTCTATGGATTGCGGGTGCGTGGCAAATATCTTTGCCCATGTGCCGGGCTTTTTCTTGTTCTTTTCATTGAGCTTTTCAAACATCGTTGCCATGCCGTTAGGATCATATCCGGCGGCATACAGATATTGAACGCCAAGCGTGTCAGCTTCGGATTCCGCATTGCGGCTGAACTTAAGGAAGCTGAGCAGTTGGCCGAAACCGCCCGCGTTCTGGGCTATTGCGCTGGCAACACCGCCGCCAAAGATGATCGTGGCGATCAGGCCGTAGTTGATCGCCTGGAGCTTGCCCTGATTTTCCATCGCATGGCGGGCCGCGACGTGGGCTATCTCATGCGCCATTACGCCGGCCAGTTCCGATTCATTGTCCGCGGCGAGGATCAGTCCCCTGTTGACAAAGAAATATCCGCCAGGAAGGGCAAAGGCATTTACCTCGTCGCTGTCTATTACCTTTATTGTGAATGGGATCTTTGCATCAGAATGAAGAACAAGGTTTTGGCCCACGCGGTTCACGTATTCGGTGATTAGCGGGTCTTCGACCATTTTGGCGGATTGCTCGACCTCAAGCGCCAACTGGCGGCCAAGTGCGATCTCTCTTTCCTGAGAACCGCCCAGCCAGCCAAAGAATTTATCTGATCCGCTGTTGATCTTGCGTTTGCCGATCATTGCAGGATTTTCCTTATCGGAGAGAGGTTTGGCCTTGTCCTGAACAGTGGCTAATTGGCTGGATTTCTTTGTATCATCAGCCTTTTTGCTGGATTTTGCTGTCTGTTCAGGTGCTTGTGCCGAAACGCTCATCAGCGGCAATCCAAAACTTGCACTCGTCACGACAGCCGCCATGAAACTCGTTAATAACTGTGTCGAAAACTTCTTTTTCACAACCTACCTCCCCGATCGGTCTCTCATTGAATTTAATAGTAAAGCCTTTCCGATATGGTTTCAACATTTTTTGATGCGGAAAGGATGTAAAAAGTTGGTTTTGACCACACCCGGCAGGTATTTATTTGATATACCGCCACCCGATGCTTTGAATATGATGCAAAAAAGAAAAGCAAGGCTGATCTTTTTGATTAACATTGTTTACAAAAAGTTCTTTTGAAAATTTGGGAAAACTGCTATTATTGTTCGTATGACGGCTCTCACCGGCTGTCGGTTGGTCGTTTTTCCGAACAATTCATCTTGAAACTTGTTTTCATTGTCCTCATGAGGGGCCTGATCCCGGTCCGATAATACATGAATAAAATTCAGGAAAAAGTAAAGGACATCGTTGATGTCCGCCCATACCGGGGACTTCGTGACTTTGCCGCTGACGCGCGGCAAACCCTCGAACATTATTGTTTTACGGACGATACCTCGGCCCTCATGGCAAAGTGGGTCAATGCCGCCGCGACCGTTTCCCCGCAAAACGGCGTCGCGCTCGCATTGGCCGGTTATCGCGGTGTGGGCAAAAGCCATTTTCTGGCAGCATTTGGGACGATACTCGCCCTTTCCGAATTAAGGTCAAAGGTTGGCGACGGACACGTGGCGGCTGCCGCACAAGGCCTGCTGCGTCGTCATTATCCGCTGGTCAGCGTGCGTCGCGGCTCTCAGGAATCGCTTGTTGATGAGATAAAAGAGGCAATAAGGAACAGATTTGGGCCTGAGGTCCAGTTCAGCGGAGATTCACCCGCCGCGATACTCGGCGAAGGTGTGAAACGGGCCGGTGACCTGCCGCTTGTCGTGATAATAGACACGGCTTTTGAACGCGGAAGCCGCGTGGCACGAAATGACGGGGCGGTACTGGGCGAGGCTGCTGAATTTGCACAGAACAGCAACATGCTGCTGTGTGTCGCTCTGGATGACGACATCGCCGGAGCAGACGGCTCGAACGCAGCGATCGTGAGAACGTTCAAGATCGACTATCTTGACCAGGAACATCTCTACAAGGTCGTCAACTCTCACATTTTTCCGAAGAACAGCCAAAAACAAGTTGTCATTGAGGACATTTACCAGTTTTTTTGCTCAGTGGTTCCCAACTTTCGCTGGAGTTCACAGCGTTTTAGTTCGCTTTATCCGCTTCATCCGGGGATTCTTGAAATTTCGCCCTACGTACGCCTGTATGTTCACGATTTTGCGCTTCTCAGCTTTGCGGCAGAGGCCGGTGAGCGTATTCTCGGCAGGCCAGCCAATTCGCTGATCGCCTTTGACGAGGTTTTTGACAAGGCCGAACCATATCTGAGAAAGATCGAGGATCTGGCAGACGCCTTTAAGGCCTATGACAAGCTCAATACGGAAGTTGTAAGCAAGATCCCTGTCATACAGAGGCTTCAGGCAAAGCTGATCCTCAAGGCCCTTCTCCTGTTATCGCTTAACGGCCGCGGCGCGACCGCCGAGGATATATGCTCGGCGATGCTGATATTTGACGAAGCCGAACCGACAAACGCCGTAAACACGGTCAGAGGCATCATCGAATTATTCTCTCAGGCACTTCCTGAGGACATTACCACCATTCGCGAGGAATCATCGGGCGATACGCTGTTCAGCTTCCGTGTGCAGGCTAAGGAAAACATAAACAGCGCCTTGCAGGAAGCGGTCGCCGAGATGGACAAAGGCGATGTTCCCGCTATTATCAGAGGCATACTGCAGGAGCGGTACCCCGATTTTTCCATACCGGTCAAACTGGACGGGTCCATACGTGCATCTATGGATTCGGTCGCCGTTTGGCGCGGCGGCCAGCGGCGCGGCCGCATCTATTGGCGCGAAAGCGAAATGCCTGACGCGACGGCAAAAGAACGAACTGACGACATTCTTGACTGGGAAGTAATTATTGATCTTGGCAGCGACACAGCGGATATTTCCGATGCCGACCGCTCAAGTTCAACGGTCGTTTGGAAGCCCGATAACCTGAAAAATGAGGAGATCGACACGCTGCTGAAGCATCACCTGCTTCAGACGGAAAATGATGTTGTTGACAGATTTGGCGAACACGTCAGGGCGTCGATACATTCCTACAGGGTAGCCGCCGAGCGGATCGTTGACCGGATGATGCTTCAGAACGGCAATCTCCGCATTGACGGTTTCGATTACAATTTTACCGAAGAAGCCCGGTCGGCAGACACCATCTCGGGGCTTATCTCGTCCATGCTCGAACCTCTGTTCGAGACAAGGTTCCCGCTTCATCCTCATTTCGGCGAAAAACTCGGGATGGCCGAGGTTTCCAAGATCGTATCCGAGCTTTATGCCGGATCACGCCAAAACCTTGAGGAAGTTCAGCATCTTGCGCGGACGTTCTCGCTTCCGCTCGGCCTCGTGCGTTTTGAGGAAGGAAAATATCTGCCGGAAACGGCCGAGAACCTTGAAAAACTGCCGAGTGCGGTAGAGATACTAAAGTCGGTCGAAGAAGCTGAGAACGGCACCGTCAGCCTCCAGTCGATCTATCTGAAGCTGCGCCAGCCGCCTTACGGCCTTGTTCGCGAGGCACAGCATCTGATATTTGCAGCGCTCGTTGCCGAAAGAAAGATCGAGTTTCTCACATCCAAAGGCGACCGTATCAGTTCACGGTCGCTCGACCTGAAGATCATCTGGGACGACATCGTCGGTGTTGCAAAGCCTTTGGATTCAAGCGTTTCGGGCAAACGCCTGATAACGTGGGCACAGAAGGTCACGGGCGACGAGTCTATATCATCGGTCGAAAAGAACGATGACGTGGCAAAGATCACCGAAAGCCTTATGGCGTGGCTGGCGGAATGGGACAGTGCCGATCTGCTGAATCGGATGGAGCGAACGCCTGACGACCAGATGAACACGCTTATCTGGTCTGAGGCGGCGCGGCTGCGGAAGACATTTGGAGTCGTCGCCGAAGAGATCAGAAATTTCATAGGCGGCAACTCTTATGTGGAAACTGTCCTCGGACGTATCTCCGACGTTTTCCATGACAATGAGGATGAATTTGACCGGTCGTCAAAGGCAATGGCCGATCTGACATGTTTCCTGACGGCGGTCAGGCTTCGCATTGAGATCGCATCCTACATTGCGGCCTGTGAACCTACCGGAGACAACAAATTGGAAGAGATCAGACAGGCATTGCTCGCCTGTCTGGACAGCGCCGTGACGGAACCCAGCGAAACGCGCAACAGAGAGGCCGGTTATCTGTGGGAGCAATTTCGCCGCGGATATATCGAGATCTTTGCGACGCTGCATGACCAGATAATGAGGTCTCACGACCTGCAGGAAAAATTTGACGAGATATTAAGGACCGACATTTGGTGGGAGTTTGAAAGGCTTTCGGAAATTTCAGAATTGCGCGGCCCCGAATGGACATCCGTCAGAGCGATAATGGATCGCTTTCGTCAGCTTGACTGCAAATTTGACGTGCGTGCTGCGCTTGCCGAACGTCCTGCGTGCATTTGCGGTTTTTGCCTTAGAGATGCCAGGTCGTGGCAGGAACTTCCCGATCTGTTCTGGTCAGAGATCACAAAAGGACAGGCGGCGATACGCACAAGGCTCCGTGACGATGCCTCTCAGGCCGCATCGCGACTGGATGAGCTTTCCAGAAGCTCGAATGAGGGCATTTCCCAGGCCTCCCGCGAATTGGCGGCGACACTGCGTTCAAATAAGGAACTTCCGAAACTTTCCGACCTTCACCTGATAGCTCTCAGACGGGCTTTTACCAGAAAGGTTGTCGAAGCTCTTCTGCCGGATGAGGATATATCCCATGACATGAGCGGCTTTGATCAAAAGGTCAGAGAGGCCCTAAGCGGGCCGGTCGGCAGGCCTCATGATTCCGAGGAAGCGATGCTTATCGAGGTATGACCTCACACTGTTTCCACTTCTCCTGTTCATTTTTAACCGGACAAAATGTATTGTAGTCCAATGCGTCGTGTAACTGTTGTTGGACTTGGTCGAGTCGGCGGAGCATTGGCTCTGGCGCTTGACCGCAAAGGTTATCAGATAACCAATGTCGTGGTGCGCGACGAGCAGGAAGGAGCCATGGCCCTGGAGCGTTTGCATTTGCGTTCTAAGCCGTCGATCCTTTCCTGGCCAATACGGGAGATCACTGATACCGACATCCTGATACTTTCTGTGCGCGACCCTGAGATACGCGAGGTCGCGGAAAAGCTCAACGCGAGCGTTCCCGACGTAAAAGTCGCGCTCCACACTAGCGGATCTCTTTCTTCAACCGAAATTGGAAGCCTTTCCGCCGCCGGTTTGTCAATAGGCTCGATGCATCCGCTTGTGTCGGTCAGCGATCCGAAAGCCGGTGCGGATTCTTTTCAAGGAGCATATTTTTGTATCGAAGGCGATGTGAAAGCGGTTTCCGCCGCCTCGGATATTGTCGCCGCGTTGGAGGGCAATTCTTTTACCATCGACACCGATCTTAAGCCGCTTTATCATGCATCGGCGGTGATGTCGGCGGGACACATTGTGGCCCTGTTCGACATGGCTATTGAAGCATTGTCGAAATGCGGTGTGGAGCAGGCTCACCAAATACTGCTTCCTCTGCTGGCAAGTACCGCTGCAAATCTTCACGGGCAATCGACGGACAAGGCATTGACCGGAAGTTTTGCACGCGGCGACCACAACGCGGTACAGGCACACATTCGCGCCTTAAAAGAAGATCTTTCGACAGAGGTGCTGGAAACTTACCTGCTGCTCGGTCAGCGGTCGCTGGATATTACGGCCAGGCGTGGCGAGGTTGCATCAGCCGATGACGGCGAACTCCGGAATGTGATAAAAATAGCTAAAGAAAGTTTACAATGATAGAATAGGTTCAAGATGAAGGCAGAAGAAGAAGCATTTTCAAAAGAGAAGGAGATCTTCCTCGAACACATCCAAAAGGCGGGGTTGCGGCGTACTTCCCAGCGTGATCTGATCCTTGAGACCTTTTTGAAGACCGAGGACCATCTCACCAGCGAGGAGTTATACTGGCTTGTCCACAAACAGGATGAAACGGTCGGGCATACGACCGTTTACAGAACGCTGAAATTGCTGACCGAGGCCGGTTTGGCACGCGAGGTCCGCTTTGGCGACAACAAGACATATTACGAACATCATTACGATCAGGAGCATCACGATCACCTGATCTGCACCGAATGCGGCAAGGTGGTCGAATTTTTCTCGCCTGACATAGAAAGGATGCAGGATGAGACTGCCGCGCAGTTTGGCTTTACGCTGTCGCACCACAGCCTGAGGATGTGGGGGGCTTGTGCAGATTGCAGAAAGCATGAGATCGAGGCCGTGACGCCGTCAGGGGCACAGCCAAAGGTACGTGTAAAAACAGGCTATGGCAATCTTGTCTGATCAAAGCAGCAATGGAAGAAGTATTTTTAAGCTTTGAAGGAACCGAACGCGACGGAAAGGTCGCCGTCGGAACATATATTTCGGATGCCGGAAAGAGGTTTGGGCTTCGGGACGATTTTGCGTGCGACCCCGAGGCCCATATTTGCGAAGTGAGGGTCGTGTCAGGGCTTGACCTTCTTTCCGAGATGACGGCGTTTGAAAAGGAATATTTTCCCGAAAGAAAACTCGGGGGTGAATATCGCCTTGGCTGTCATACAAGGATGGAAAAAGCCGGTGAGGTGATCGTTATGAGTGCGTCGGGAAGAGAAAAATCGGCTGATGAAGCATCGGCTGCCTCAGAAGAAAATAAAAATGAAGGCAAAGCCGACGGCGATGCCGATACCGATTACCAAAAGCGTTTTGCCGAGCTGCCTTTGGAAAAAAAGGTGGCTGAACTCGTCCGGCTTGAGGCAATAACGTTTAGCGAAACGCTTGGTTTCATCATAAATTCTCCTTTTTCCGCCGCAGGCAAATTCATGGATGTTCTTGCGGAATTCGGCTTCAAAAAAGAAGCTGACCAGCGGTCATCAATGCGTCCTGACGAACATCGGCAGGAAAAAGACGAACAGGACGAAAAGGAAACAGCCGATGAGCCTGTACCGGCATCTCACGAACAGTCAGAAGAAAAACCGGCAGAGGATGTTTAGACGAAGTGGACGATAACAAGCTGCAAACCAGAGTGCCCGGAAAGATAAGGGAAAAGGGACAGTATTTTCTGGTCTTTGGCATTATCGCGTCAATGCTTGTTGTCGCAAATATCCCGATATTTGTCGTTTTCTTCTTTGGTGTTTTTGCTTATCTGGTCGTAAAGATACTTTTTGCCGGCGGCCGCAGCGAAACGCGAGACATCTTTGAATTTTATCTTGCGTCACACGAGATACTGAAGGACGATGACAGAAAATGGTTCGGTTTTGAGATAAACGAGGTCATCCTTCGCGGTGAGGGCATCCTTCAGCGGATGAACGCCGCACCGCCGCTGGTGTATTTTACGCTCGGCGCCCTTTACGGAAAAACAGGCGACCATAGTTCGGCCGTAAGATACCTGTCCAATGTGGTCGAGGAAAAAGCTGCCGATGAATCCGCATACATGTATCCCTCACAGGAGCTTCGCAATTACGTCAAGGTTCTGAGAAAGATCGAACGAGAGCCTGGAGATGCGCCGATGACCTCCGCAGCGGTCCGTTCGCTGGAGAGGGCAAGGCGGCTGCGTGGAGCGGTACTGCTTGAATCGAGCCGGAGCAAACTTGCCGAGGCTGGCGATAAAGACGCTCTGAAACGGTCTGATGAACACGATCGCAGACTTTCGTCAGACGACGGGCAGGAACAAAAGCTGCCGGATAATGTCATAGACATGACCTTGTCATCGGGAAAAGGCAGGACATCAGAGCAGAAAAAATACGATCCCTATGCCGAGCGCAAACCTATAACCGAGGTGCTTCACGACATCTACGACGGAAAAGCACAGTGACTGCCTTAAAATAGATCAATTACCGTAAAGTATAAAAGCAGGATCGACAACGCCGATACGGTTATCGTAACGATCCACGCCGCGATATTGAATACCGGTGTGTTCGCGTACTCGCCCATGATCTCACGGTTGTTCGCCAGTTTGAGAATGGATACAAGTATCACCGGAAGCAGCAGGCCGTTGATGCATTGGGTCAGTATCAGAAGCGGGATATGCGGTATGCCCGGTATCAGGGCCACAACACCGCCGATGACGATAAGCGCAGTGAATATCCCAAGAAAGATCGGTGCTTCACGAAAACTTCGTGAGAGGCCTTTTTCAAATCCGAGGGCTTCGCTCATCGAATACGCCGTCGCCAGCGGCAGGACTCCCATAGCCAGCATTGACGCTCCGAACAGCCCGACGGCGAACAGGTATTTGGCGTATTCGCCTACCACAGGAACCAATGCTTCGGCCGCAGTTGATGCCGAGTCTATCTCCGTGACGCCGTTGACATGAAGCGTGGCCGCTGTCGATATGACGATAAAGACCGCGATAAGCGTCGCAAAGATCGTCCCGGCAATGACATCCGCTCTGACCACGTTCAAGTCGTCCTTGTCCAATCCTTTTTCCACGACCGAAGACTGCACGTAAACCTGCATGAACGGCGTGATGGTCGTTCCGATAAGGGCAACGAGCGTGAAAAGGTAAGCGCCTTCCAGCCTGAAGGTTGGCCTTATGAAACCTGTGGCGACTTCGCCCCATTTCGGTGCCGACATGAACGCCGACACGACATAGCAGAGAAAAACAAGAGACATTCCCAGAAAAACGGTCTCCACCCTTTTCTGGTTGCCCTTTACGACCAGCCACCATATAAAAATGGCAGCGGCCGGCACCGTCAGATACATTGACACGCCGAAAAGCTGTGATGCCTGCGCGATACCCACAAATTCAGAGATAAC
>CAZOXY010000086.1:0-11354 GCA_964583955.1 uncultured Chloracidobacterium sp.
GGTCAGGCCGGTCTTTCCGCTGGCAATGATGTACAAGATGCCGCCGGCGGCAATGGCGCCCAAAACCTGAGCGACGATGTACGGCAGAAGTTCATTGGCAGGAAAACGCTTTCCCGCCCACAGGCCGAACGACACCGCAGGGTTGAAATGGCCGCCCGAAATGTGGCCCAGAGCATAGGCTCCGGTCAGCACCGTCAGGCCGAACGCCAGCGCGACACCGGCAAAACCGATACCCGTTCCCGGAAATCCGGCCGCCAGAACCGCCGCTCCGCAGCCGCCAAGGACCAGCCACAACGTTCCGATAAATTCCGCCGTCAGTTTTTTACTCAAAGGCATGATATTTTTCTCCCGTTTTGTTCAAAAAAAGGTTGGAAAGACGTTCTTGAACCCCCGTCTCTTATTAACTTCTCAAACAACCAGATCCTGTATAAGCGATCAGGCGGACCATTGCCCGTTTTGCCGGACACGATACACAGACCCCATTATTCAGTGAATAAAATGTGTGGCGGAGAGGGTGGGATTCGAACCCACGGTACCCGTTAAGGCACAACAATTTTCGAGACTGCCCGATTCAACCACTCTCGCACCTCTCCGCGAATTTCTAATGATACGGGTTAATCCGCAAAAATATCAAGCGTATCCGCGTCAAAATGACGCGGATAAACGTCAGAGGCGTGAATTGGCTTAAATAAGAGCAAGAAAATAAAGCCTTCCGTGCTTTATGAGCGCCGCGATCTAAAAAAATTTTGCATCAGGTTGCGGGATTGGTCGGCGAGGATGCCGGGGGTTATGTCGAGGCGGTGGTTGAGGATCGGGGTGGAGCAGAGGTTGAAATGCGTATCGACGGCGCCGAAGCGGGGGTCGGCGGCTCCGTAAACAAGGCGGGCGACGCGGGCGTTGACGATGGCTCCGGCGCACATCACGCAGGGTTCGATGGTGGTGTAGAGCGTGGTGCCGGGCAGGCGATAGTTTTGCAGCTTTTTCGCGGCCTGGCGGATGGCGAGTATCTCGGCGTGAGCGGTCGGGTCGCTGTCGGTGATCGTGCGGTTCGACGCCGAGGCGAGCAGCGTGCCTTCGGCGGAAACGATGCACGCCCCGACGGGAACTTCGCCGATGGCGGCTGCGTCGCGTGCCGCTTTGAGGGCGACGTTCATCCAATGTTCGTCCGTTCTTTCCATCAAAAGCATTTTATCGGCGCTTGGGCGATTTGGGAAGAAGACGGAGACAGGGGGAGACTAGAGACGGGAGACTGGAGACGGGAGACTAGAGACAAGGAGATGGGGAGAAAGGGAGTAAAGGAGAGAAGGAGAAAAGTAGGGGGAGAGACGGATTTTCTTGCATCGGCGGGGTGAAAGGACTATTCTGTTAGGGACGCGTGAGCGTCAGCCGCGTTCAACGAAAAACCACCGGACCGCGAATGCACTATGAACCAGCAAGTTCGGCCTGAGGCACCCTCAGCCGAAGAAGATATTCATACAACATCCGTCCCCGATTCCTTCAAGGCTTTTGCCGACGAGGTGCGAAAGCGTAACCTTCAGAAACGCACGACCCCGCTGAACATTCCGCAAAAGCTTTCGCCCTCGGAATTCAACACCGCCATAGTCCATTTTTATCGGGGCGAGATCTCGCGGTCGAACGTCTGGCGCAACCGGCTGGACGCAACGACCAACTGGGCCGTCATCACGGCGGGAGCCACGCTTTCGTTCGTTTTCAGTTCGCCGGACAATCCTCATTTTGCAATACCGATCAATACGATCCTGGTGTCGATCTTCCTTTTTATGGAGGCGCGCCGCTATCGCTATTACGAGGTGTGGGCAAACCGCGTCCGCATTCTGGAAACCGGCTATCTCGCCCCGATGCTGTCGCACCGGACGATACCGCCGGACAAGGAATGGGCCGACCACGTTTCAGCCGATCTTATATCGCCGCATTTTACCATCAGCGAATGGGAGGCCATCGGGCGGCGGCTGCGGGCAAATTATCTGTGGATATTCGTGCTGCTGGCCCTGTCGTGGTCGCTGAAAGTTTATGTCCATCCGTCGCCGATACCGACAACATCGCCGCAGGACAGGGCAAGGTTCTGGGAACTCTTTTTGGAACGCGCACAGGTAGGACTGGCTCCGGGCTGGCTTGTGATAACGGCGGGAGCCTTGTTCAATCTGGCAATATTTTTCGTGGCGTTCAGCACGCTCAAACTCCGTGATTCCTCCAGCGAGGTTTTGCCGCTTGAGAGCTTTGAATGGCATCCGTTCAAACAGGTGTCGGACTGGGCCGGTGACAGCCTGAAACGCAGGCCCACAATAAGAAGATCCAAAAAAGCCCGGCAGCGAATGCGGTCGATACATAAGACCGAGGGGTAATAAAATCTATGAGGCCACTACGTATAATATTGCCGGCCCTGTTGTTGGGGCTTTCGGTCATTGTTTCGGCACAAACTCCGCCGCCGGCCAGAGACCAGGTCGATCAGAGCATCAGAGATGGCGTCCGTGAACTGGACAGCAAGTTGATGGGCCGAAAGATGCCGTATCATATCATCCTGCCGGTTAATTACACAGAAAAGGCTGAAAGTGAACGCAGTTATCCGGTCGTTTATATGCTTCATGGCTTGACGGGACATTTTAACAACTGGCCGGAACGCACCAAGCTGATCAATTACGCAAAGTCTTACAAGTGGATCATTGTCTCGGTCGAAGGCGGCGACGGATGGTACACGGACAGCGTTTCGGACGACAGGGAAAAATACGAAAGTTACATTATCAAAGAGCTGATCCCGGAAATAGAAAAGGATTACCGCGTTGATAAACGCCGCGAGGCAAGAGCGATAGCGGGGCTTTCAATGGGCGGTTACGGCGCGCTGAAATTTGGGCTGAAATATCCAGATATGTTTGTCATAGCGGGCAGCTTCAGCGGTGCGTTGGGAGCGGCGGAGATAACGGAAAAGAATTTTCCGGGAAGTATCGGCAAGTCGATAGACGCGATCTTTGGCCCGGCGGACAGCAACACCCGCAGAGCAAATGACATCTTTGACATCGTCCGCAAAGCAACGCCGGAAAAGATAAGAACGCTTCCCTATTTTTACATTGATTGCGGCACCGAGGATTTTCTCTTCCAAACCAACCGCGACTTTATCTCGCTGCTGATCGAGAAAAAGATACCGCACGAATATCGCCAGCTTCCCGGAACGCACAACTGGCAGTACTGGGACAGCCAGGTGAAAGAATTCTTGCGCGTCGCCGCACAGAAGATGGCCGAATGAAGTCCGCTGTTGAGTCTGCGGAGCAGACGGAAATAGTAATAGCTACAGGGGAAGCGAAGCGGAGCCTGTAGTAAATATGCGGGCATTAGCGAAGCGTGTGAAACACGCGACATGATACAGACCGGTTTCGCCTGTTTCACAGGCTTTGAGATATTTGACCTATCCTGACTACAGGTTTCGCTCCGCTTCACCAGTAGCTACCGATATTTCGTCTGCTTCGCAGACTCACCAATCAAACTGACCATCGAAAGGTTTTTCAAGGTATTTAAGAAATAATTTCTCGGCATACCCCGTTGCGCTAAACCTTTCCGGCGGTCTGCGGTAAAATCCCTTTATGCTTAATTTTGCGATAGAGACCGCCCGCGATGCCGGGCGTGTTTTGCTTGAAAAGTTTGGACGGATCGAGGCCGTTACAAAAAAAGGCGACATTAACCTTGTGACCGAGGCCGATCTTGCGTCGGAAGCTCTGATAATCGAGCGGATCAGATCACATTATCCGCGTCATGCGATATTGGCCGAAGAATCGGGCGAGGCGGTGATAACGGGCGGTGACGGCGAACATAAATGGGTGATCGATCCGCTGGACGGCACGACGAATTATGCTCATGGCTATCCGTGTTTTTGCGTGAACATCGCTCTGGAACACAAGGGCGAGATCGTTGTCGGCGTGACCTACGACCCGACGCGAGATGAACTTTTCGCTGCTGAAAAAGGCGGCGGAGCGACGCTCAACGGCAAGCCGATCCGCGTTTCGGCAACCGATGAGCTTGGCAATGCCCTGCTCGTCACCGGATTTCCGTATGATATAAAGCACCGCGAGGAATTTGCGCGTCACCTGACAGAATTATTGCTCAGATCACGCGGCGTCCGGCGCGACGGTTCGGCCGCGATAGATATGGCGTATGTCGCCTGCGGGCGGTTCGACGGTTTTTGGGAAGAAGGCCTGAACCCGTGGGACGTTGCCGCAGGAAAACTGCTGATAGAGGAAGCGGGCGGTGTTTTGAGCTATTATGACGGTTCCAGATTCAGCATCTATTCGCCGCCGATAGCGGCCAGCAACGGGCTGATCCACGCGGAAATGCTCGAAGTTCTTCGTTAGAGCGGCTGCGACAAAGTCCGGCGGCCTGTGGTAATCTGATTCTTCGTATTTTGTGAGGTTACGGCGGCAAAGCCGCAGAGGTTTATTTATGAAGCGGAACGGAAAAGCATAGCTTTTCCGCACATAGAGCGGCAAAGCCGCTTTCCGCCAACCAAAACAGCCATCTGCAAATAGTTCACTGCAAACTGCCAACCGCCAACTGATATATGTCCTGGTTTAGAAGAGACAAGCCAAAAATAGAAGGTCAGGATGCTGACGAGGAGCGCAACGTCAAAACGGAAGGCATTTTTGTAAAATGTCCCGAATGCGAGAACGCTCTGTATAAACGCGAACTGATCGAATCGCTGCAGGTTTGCACACACTGCGGCCATCATTTTCGCTGGACGGCGATAGAGCGTCTGGACGCGCTGTTTGACGACGGAAAATATCAGCGGATAGACGACGAAGTGACCTCCGGCGACCCGCTGGAATTTGTCGATACAAAACCCTATAAGGACCGCATAAAGGCGGCAAAGGCCGCTTCGGGTTTGCCGGAAGCGATAATCTCAGGCACCGGAAAGGTCGGCGGACACCTCGTCTTTGCCGGAGCGATGGATATGTCGTTCATCGGCGGTTCGATGGGTTCGGCCGTCGGTGAAAAGATCACACGCCTGATAGAACGCGCGATGAAAGAACGCGGCGCGGTCATCGTTTTCTCCGCCTCGGGCGGCGCCCGTATGCAGGAAGGAACACTGTCGCTGATGCAGATGGGCAAGATCTCCGCCGCTCTGGCAATGCTTCATGAAGAAAAGCTGCCTTTCATCTCGGTGCTGACCGACCCGACGACCGGCGGCGTCACCGCCAGCTTTGCAATGCTCGGAGATGTGATAATCGCCGAACCAAAAGCGCTGATCGGTTTCGCCGGCCCGCGCGTCATAGAACAGACCATCCGCCAAAAACTCCCCAAAGGATTTCAGCGCAGCGAATTCCTGCTAGAACACGGCATGATCGACAAGGTCGTTGACCGCCGCGAAATGAAACAATCGATCACTCGGTTTTTAGATTTTATGATGCCGGGAGACAAGGCGGCCTGAAATACGGAATTTAAATTGGGGAATGTCCGAAAAGTGATCTTCTGTGTCTTCATTCTGTGAGATCTGTGTACAAGACCCTATTTATTCAGGAAATACCACAGAACACACAGACATAAAACCCGAAAACACAGACCTGATCCGACTTTTGGGACATCCTTCTGATCGTAAGAAGCTATCCGAGGCGTGCCTTGACGGCGTCGGAAACGGCCTTTCCGTCAACGGTCATGCCCGCCAGTTTGGTGTTGACGCCTTTCATTACCGCACCCATTTCCTTCATTGACGATGCTCCGGTTTCGGCTACGACGGCCTCGATGGCGGCGGCGATCTCTTCTGCGGAGGCGGCACGCGGCAGATAGACCTCGATATGGCCGATCTCCGTCTTTTCCTTTTCGGCGAGTTCGGCGCGGCCGGCGGCCTCATACTGCTCGACCGAATCGCGACGCTGCTTGACCAGAGACTGAAGAGCTTTTACGATCTCTTCATCGGTAAGATCGGAACCTTTTTCGATCTTTCGGTTCATTAGATTGGCCTTGACCATTCTGAGCGTGGACAGACGCCCGGCGTCCTTGTCCTTCATCGCCTGTGTGATATCCGCAACTATTTTATCCTGCAAACTCATATATAAGATTCTAACCCAAATCAGGTTTTGGGGAAATAATGCGGGTCTGTTTCCGATCTTCTCCTGGCGGGCTTTGCGGCTTGGCGTGAAAAATTTCCTCTTTTGTGAACACCTCCGATTCTCCGTAATTATCTCACGCAAAGCCGCTAAGTCCGCAAAGACTATTTTGGTTAAGAAAGACCTGTATTTAACGATACTTTTGACAGGGCCAAAATGTCTCTGGTAATACCAGATATTTCTTTCCCTCATCTCACTTTGAGGGCAAACGGGAAAGAAACATTCCATAAGAAGTCCAGCGAGAAACAAAAAAGCTCCGGCAGCGATCCCGGAGCTTTTTTTGGGGGGAAAATCAACGCGTTTAATTACAAAATTTCTTGTCAACGTAAACCTTGGCGCCGGACTTGTTGAGGTAATAACAGCCGCCGCGCGGCCCGAGTATATAGGTGCGATTCTCAGCCGGTGCCGTGCTTTTCGTTCCGCCGCTCGAACCCAGCATCTCAGCCACGCCGCCGCGTTGGCCGCAGACCTCTCCGCGTGACGAACGATAGCTGTATGTGCCGTCATTGCAGCGGGCGACCGGAACCGCTTTGTTGGCGTTCTTTGGCGGCTGAGCTTCGGCGGGCTTTGGCGTAACCGGTACCGGGACAAGCTCGACAACATCATTATCAATGGCCGAGGCGGAAGTGTTTTCTGCGGGAATTGCCGCCGTCTGACGCTGTTCCGTCCTGCCGGTCGGCGTCACGTTTCTTTCCGTCGTGGCGGGCTGTCTTGATCCTTCTTCGGCAACGGTGTTTTGTTCCGCTGCTTCTTCCGGCAAGGACGTATTCACTGCCGACATTTCCGGTTCGGCAGCCTGGGCGGCCACTTTTTCGTTATTTTCCTGTTCGGCATGTTCATCCGCCGGAGGCAGAGCGACAAAACTGCTGCCTGGCTGCTGTGTCCGGAACCTGTCAAAGGCCCCACCCCAAACACCGGCCGCGATCAAGAACAGAACAACGGTGCCTGCGGAAACAACCATCCGCAAACGCCGCCCGCGTGCCGCTCCGTTTCGGGGAGCGGATATTTCCCTGAAAACCGGCAGGCCGCGCTCTTCGGCAGTGCGGTTGTCGAGTTTTACCGGAACTATCGGCGGAACAATGTCCGCCGCGGCCGGCTCCGGTTTTATGGCCGGAGTTTCGCGAACCGGCCTTTCCGGTGTGTTCTGAACCGTTTCCTGCTGAGGAGGTGTTCTTAATGCGGCCTTCCGTGCGAGATTTGCCTGAATGTCCGGCATCAGCACGTGCAGGGCAGGAAAATTTCCTTGTTCGGAAGCTCCCGGTTCTTTCATGAACCAGTGTCCGCAACCGCAGATGCGCGCCTCGACCGGATTCGGGCGTTTGCATTTCGGGCATGGAATGGTCGTTATATTGGATCTCATTTCATCCGCCTATTCGTCACCGCAAAGACTTTTGTCCTTGACGTAAACCTTTGCCCCGCTCTTGCTCAGATAATAACAGCCGCCGCGCGGCCCGAGATAATATGTCCGTCCGTCCTTTGTGTTTCCCGCCGGTTTTGTCTCGGCTGTGCCGGACGGCGGAGTTGCCGGCGGCGTTCCGGCATCGGAACCGATAGGCTGGCCGACGCCTTCAATGACCGTGGCCTGAGCCGATGTGTCTGCGTCACCCTCAAAACCCTCTTCGGCAAATTCCCATGGCGGTATCGGAGCATTTTCGGACCAAAGCCCCTTACGATCATTTCGCGCCTTTAGTTCTGCCCGGGCATATCTTGCCCTGACATCGGCGGCCTGTTCGCTGCTCGAACTTCGGTAATGCCATGCCATGCCCGATTCCAGCATTTTCAGGCCGACATCCTGGCCGTCGTGATAAACGCTGCCGACATAGCGGTCGTTTCGGTCGCGTCTGAGAACGATGACCTTGACGTCCTTGTTCAACACCATATCTGACAGTTTGCCGCGTGCCTTTTTGCCGAATGACTGGTCGCCCTCGGGCGCGTCAATGCCCTGAATGCGGACGGTGTAGCCTTTTCCGTCTTTGGTTCTTATTGCGATCTGGTCGCCATCAGGAATAAGCACGACACGGCCTTCTATCAGGCTCAGTTCGTCATCTTGCGGCGTCTGTCCATACACCGCCGGGCAAAAGATCAGCAGTCCAACAAACAATAAAACAAATTTTCGAGTCACCATTACATCTCCTGGTCGGAACGGCGTCCGCCTCGGGCAAATGCCCGCATCATCATTGTGAAAAGGCGTCGCCAAAACATCCGGCTCTCTTAAACAAGGAAAAGCCCGGATCATCGGAACAGCTTTAATTGACTTCCCTGGCGTCTGATCGAACGCCAACCGGTTCGTTTATAGGCTTGTGACTATGCGGCGAGAATATCACAGGTTGCGGCAGATTGGAAGCATTTTTTTATTTCCCGGTTGCCCATTTTGTGAAACTTCTATTCCATTAGCAATATAATGGGAGTTTTTTTTCTATGTCTTAGGCTGAATGGGCATTTCATACAGCAATTTCAATCAGCGAGGGGCAACGAACGCATAGTTTATTCGTGTAAGATTTCTGACGGGTTTTCCATTGACAATAGGAGCAGAAAACCTTGCCTTGCAGGCAGCATCGCGAGATGCGGGAAGCAGTAAGAGTTCTCCGGTAACATGACCGGCGCTAATCACATTCCCTTTTTCACCGATGATTATGTCAATATAGGTTCTTCCCTCCACCTTGGCGGCACGTGCTCCGAATGGATATAAAGGTTGGGGAATATTCACTGGTTTCGCAAATCCTGTTCCAATTGCCCCCTTAAAGTCGACATCCATATTCATCCCGAAAATTATGCTGTCGCCTTTTACAAAAGTTTCCCTTCTTTTTTCGGCCTTAAGAACATTTCCTATCAGCATAGTAACTGCGATCTTGGTTGAAACTGGCTTTCCCTTCTCCACTTTCGGAGAGAACCGAGCTTGTTTGAGTGTGTTTTCCGCTAAAGTGCGAAAATCAGATATTTGTTTTTTGGGATTCTTTCCACAGGGCCATAAAGGGCCTGCCGTCAGATCAGCCGAGGTTACATTGCCCGCATCATCTATAGATAACGAGGCAGTTATGCGGCCGTCTATCCCGGCTTGTTCCATTTCGGGAGTTAGGACGATCTCCGGGATACTCACGATCTTCACGTCCGAATCCTGCGTTTGGGAAAAGATCGGCTGCAGGCATGCAAACATAACCAAAAGAACAGAAAAAAGTATCTTCATAGGGAGGCATGATACCACAACGAACGATATGCCCTTAGCGATCATCGTGGAACATGGAACGTATCATAGATGCTCAAATAAGTCCCTGTAACTAAGCAAACAGTCATCAATAATTGGACAGATGCATTACAAACATAGAAAATAACCTTTCACGGAGCCATTTAAGATCACGGATCAAGTTCCCCGGAATCTATCTCGATATGAAACTTCGCTGGAGATTCGGTGTAATTGCCGGCTTATTTCTCGCTATATTCTGCCTGTATCCGCAACTGAAGGCGTGGTACGTTCACGGCGATGCGTGGAACGGGCATTATGCCTATAACGATATTGATGAGGTTGCATACGCGTCCTATGTAAAGGCCCTGACGGACGGCAGGCCGAGAAAGAACGATCCATACACCGGCCGCGACCATACGGCGGAAACGCCGCAACCCGAATCGCTTTTCTCCATACAGTTTGCCGCTCCGTACACGCTTGCGATAACGGCCCGCCTGCTCGGCATCGGAACACCGTGGACGATGACGCTGGGCGGCGCTTTGGCAGGAGCTTTTGCCGCTCTGGCGGTCTTTCTTTTTATCGGACGGCTGACCGGAAATAACTGGTACGCGATGGCATCGGCACTGGCCGTTTTCTGCTTTGGAACACTGGCGGCGGGCGAAGGGGCCGTTTCCGAGATATTTTTCGAAGGCTTTTCTTATCCGTATTTTCCGGGATTCAGGCGGTACATACCCGCGCTCGCGTTCCCGGCGTTCTTCATGTTCTGTTACATGATATGGAAAATGCTGGCGGGCCGTCCGAACGCCGATGCGGAGCATCTCACGCAGCGAACGCCTGTGCTTTCCATCGTTCTCGCCGTCCTCTTTTATTCATACACGGTTTACAGCTATTTTTATGTCTGGACGACCGCGGCGGCGTTTTTTGGCTGTGTCGTTCTGGTCTGGCTCATCGAGAGGCCGGAAGGCTGGCGCCGCGATATGAAGGCCCTGGGCCTGACCGCACTCGGCTGCGGGGCGGCGATGATCCCGTATGCCTATCTGCTGTCGCAGAGGGCGGACACGATGGACAATGTCCAGTTGCTTGTCCACACCCGGCAGCTTGACCTTTTCCGCTTTCCCGAATACGTCGCGTTTGCCGTGCTTATTCTTTTGATAATAGGACTGGCGGCAAAGTTTTTTGAGATGAAGGACCGCAGCGTGCTTTTTACCATTGCTCTGACATTGGTTCCCTTTGCGATATTTAATCAGCAGGTGATAACCGGCCGTTCGCTGCAGCCGATACATTATCAGGTTTTCATCGGCAACTATGTCGCCGTGCTGGCGCTGATGGCGGCGGTCGGGCTTTTGTGGAGAAAAGGCCTGGCGGGCCAGGGCAAAGCCGTTCGTCCCGTATGCGCGGCTATCGCCGTGGCGGCAATAGCGTGGGGTTTTGTCGAATGTCATTACACCGTGCGGGTGCTGGATTGGGCCAATGAACACAGGGATTCCGCCTTACCGGTGGCAAAAAGGCTGGAGGAACTGGGCAGATTCTCGAACGATCCGCACAGAGAGACCGTCTTCTCTTACGACGGTATTTTTGCCGACGACATGCCGTCGGTCGCTCCGCAAAATATTCTTTGGGCACGACATCAGCACGTTTTCGCCGGGCTTTCGTGGGAAGAGAGCAAGGAGCGTTTCTATCAGTATCTATACTATTCAAACATCGGCGAAGAACAGCTTGATGCGATGCTGAGACGTGACTTTGTATCGCAGATCGCCCTTTTCGGCTGGGGAAGGCACACAGACCGCCTGAGCTTTGACGCAAAGCCGCTGACCTTTGGCGAGATCGCCGAAGAAGCCGCCCGATACGGCCGGTATATCCGCGATTTTGACCGCAGCAACGCCGCCAACCCGCTTATCTCGTACGTCGTCGTCGATAGCGGCCATCAGCCGGATATGACAAATCTGGAAAAATGGTACGAGCTGGACAGAGGCGAGGTGATAGGAAAATTTATCCTATACCGGGCATCTCTACGCGGGGAATAAAAGAGCAGTTCATACTTTTTCCAAGCCTGGCCGCAAAGAATACAA
>CAZOXY010000087.1:0-11193 GCA_964583955.1 uncultured Chloracidobacterium sp.
AGCCGATGCCGGTCAGAATATCCTTTGCCACATGAGTTTCCTCTTTACAGTCTTTACAGATACGGCGGATCAGCCTCTGAGCCTGTATCAGGTTGACGCTGGTCGCCACGAGGAAAGGTTCGATGCCCATGTTGACAAGACGCGAGATGGTGGAAGGCGCGTCGTTCGTGTGCAGCGTTGACAGCACAAGGTGGCCCGTGAGGGCGGCCTTGATGGCGATCTCGGCTGTTTCAAAGTCACGTATCTCACCAACGAGGACGATGTTCGGATCCTGACGAAGGAATGAACGCAGAGCCGCGGCAAAGTTCAGCCCGATCTGTTCCTTCATCTGTACCTGGTTGATGCCTTCAAGGTTGAATTCGACCGGATCTTCGGCCGTCATAATGTTCGTTTCAGGTGTGTTCAGCGACTGAAGCGCGGAATAAAGCGTGTTCGTTTTACCCGAACCGGTCGGGCCGGTGACAAGCACCATTCCGTACGGATTGGCTATCGCCCGCTGGAATTTCTCAAGGCTTTCCGGTTCAAAACCGAGCTTTGCCATATCAAGCATCAGCTTTTCCTTGTCCAAAAGGCGAAGCACGACCTTTTCGCCAAACAGCGTCGGCAGAGTGGAAACACGGAAATCCAGTTCGCGCGAACGTTCGTCTATCTTTACCTTTATCTTGATGCGTCCGTCCTGCGGCAGGCGTTTTTCCGCTATGTCCAGTTTCGCCATGATCTTGAGGCGAGAGATAAGCGGGTCGCGCATCTTCATCGGCGGGTTCATCACATCATACAGAACACCGTCGATACGAAATCTTATGCGAAAGGTCTTTTCATACGGCTCCACGTGAATGTCCGATGCTCCGCGCCGAAGGCTGTCCACCATCAGAACGTTCACGAGGCGGACGACAGGAGCATCCTCGCTGGCTCTGGTAAGCGATGCGAGATCGATCTCGTCATTCTGTTCGACCAGCTCGAATTCCTCACCTTCGTGAGAGTCAAAATCGAATGTGCCGAGGTCAACTTCCAGATCGGCGGCGGAAAGTCTGTCGCCGGTCTTGTTCTTGCCGATCCCCTTGCCCGCGACCTTGCCCGAGCTTTTTCCGTTCTTGCCGTTACGGCTGCCGTTCTTTTCCGTTTCGTAGGCGATGGCCGCGTCAAAAATGTCTATCTCTGTCGCGCCGCTGTAATATTTTCCGATGGCCATCTGGATAGATGCCTCGGAGGCGATAACAGGTTCAACGTTCAGCCCCGTCATGAACTTTATGTCGTCCATGGCAAAGACGTTTGTCGGGTCGGCCATCGCCAGCGTCAGTGTGGCCCCGGCTCGTGATATAGGCAGGACAGTGTATTTGAGGGCAACCTCTTGTGAGATCAGCTTTATGACACTGCTTTCGATGTTGAAAAGGTCAAGATTTATTGACGGGACGCCGTATTGCCTGGAAAGGACCGCGGTTATCACATCATCCGAGATCATCCCCAGTTTTACGAGGTTGGTGCCAAGCCGGCCGCCATTTACGCGTTGATAGTCCAGTGCCTCACGCAGTTGCTGCGGGGTCACCAGATTATCGCGGACAAGAATTTCCCCTAGTTTCGCTGACATTTAGTTTGTGGTCCGATTCCTATTGATTGAACGCAAGCAATGAGGACGCGTAAGAAGAGTGAGTTATAAAGAGTTTCTTTCCAGAACGAATAGACGGATTTACAACGATGTCTAACACCGTTGAAACATAATAATACGTGTTTGCGTTATGACTGTCAAGAAATCTTTTGATCGAAAACAGGTCAAAATGAAGAATTAATTTCAGCAATGAGGCCAAAATCGTTCAAAAAGCCCCAGCATCTTACAAAAAATAGGGCAAAATGATGATAGAACGGCGATAAACGGCGGTTGCAGGTAGTTGGGTCGGCCTGGTCTTATCTTATCCCTGATCACAGGAACTGGAATCGATGATCGGCAACCGGCCGCCATTCTATTTCAATGGCAGCTGTCAGTTTTCAGCTATCAGCCATCAGTTTCCAGCGTAATTTCGCTAATGCCCGATCCGTGTTAAACAATGCGGAAGAAACACACTATGGTCGTATGATCGCTGACCTAACTTGATTTTTTTTGCGTGGAAACTATAATCAAATGTTCGTGGCTGGGTAGCTCAGCTGGTTAGAGCGCGGGATTCATAACCCCGAGGTCGGGAGTTCAAGTCTCCCCCCCGCCACCATCTGTTATTGCTTTGGAAAATGGTCTTGCATATTGCGAGGCCATTTTTCTTTATCAATGTCGGGATCAAAGTTTACGGCTGCGGAATTGATAGATAACCACCTTCGTTGTTTCCTAACCACCTCTCAAACTCTCAATTAGTCTTAATTTTGCCGTGTCCCGAGCCGGCGGCGCGCCGAAAAAGCGGGAGTATTCCCGATTAAATTGCGACGGACTCTCATAACCGACCTCATATGCGGCCGTTGTCACCGCATAGCCATTGAAAACCAACAAATTCCTTGCTTCCAGGAGCCTTAATTGTTTTTGAAACTGGATCGGGCTTAATCCCGTTGCTTCTTTGAAATGACGGTGAAATGTAGTTACGGCCATTCCGGCTTCTCTTGCAATATATCCCACATCAACAGACTGCTTAAAATGCTGCCGAAGCCACCGGACAGTTTGTGCGATCCGCGAGAGATTACTTTCCTTAAAGCCAAGCTGCCGCAAATGGCTGCCTTGCGGGCCTATCATTACCCGATAAAGTATCTCCCGCTTGTAGATAGGAGCAAGAGCGGGAATATCTCCCGGAGTTTTTAGCAAACGCAGCAGTCTCAACCACGCTTCCAGCAGTTCGGCGTTGAATTCGCAGGCGGCAAACTCCTGAGCGGATTCCTGTATCGCTCCTTCGGGCGTATCCATCAAGAGGTTTTGAAGTATGTCGTGATCTATTTCAAGGCCAAGGGACATGTATGGATTTCCATCAGGAGCGGGGCGCACGGTTGCCGTTGCCGGAACGTGCGTCGGCAGAACATAGTACGAAGGTCCTTTCAGAGCGGTGTCATGTCCTCCGATGGAAAGCACTTTGGTGCCCTGCACAGTAAAACCGATCATGGGCTTGTAAAGAGCGGCGAGCTGATGCGTCGGTACATCACCCTTGATCATATTCAGCCCGGGAACCGCGGTTTCAAGCGGTCGCGTGTCCGCGTCCTGCATCAGGTCTTTTATCTCATCCAAAAGCGTTCTCATATCACTTGTTTATAGCACTTTACGACTGGGTTTGCGAACTCAAGCAAAAGAGTTTTAGGCATTGATGCTGGCAAAATACTATGTATTATGCCATCTATGCAACTAATCAGGTAGTTTTAGGCAATATTCAGGTATTTTTACATCTAGAACCGTTTCCGGAAATTGGAGAAGATAAAAGCATGACGAACATACAAACAACAAAAGGAGATATTATGAAAATCGCAATAATTACAGGTGGAAGCAACGGCATCGGAAAAGCAACGGCTCTTGAGCTTGGAAGGCGCGGAATAGGCGTTATTCTTACATACAATTCGGCCAAGGACCGTGCCGATGAGGTAGTAAAGGAGATCGAGTTAAATGAAGGCGTTCGGGCAGTCGCCTTAAAGTTAGACCTGCGTCAAAGATCGACTTTCGAGGAGTTCGTTAAAGAGGTAAAGAGCAGCCTGAATGAAATTTGGGACAGAACGACCTTTGACTATCTGGTCAATAATGGCGGCATCGGCGGGCCGATGATGTTTACGGAAATGACCGAGGAATACTTTGACAATATCCTCAATACGAATTTCAAAGGGCCGATCTTCCTGTCGCAGCGGCTTGTCGGTTCAATGGAAGACGGCGGAGCGATAGTGAATACCACAAGCTCGTCGAAGGATCAGGCGTTTCCCGGATATTCGGCTTACGGTTCATTGAAAGCGGCGTTCTCGACATGGACACGCTACATAGCCAAGGAACTTGCCCCGCGAAATATCCGTGTCAATGCCGTTTCGCCCGGCCCGACGCACAGCAATTTCGGTGACGGCGTTTTCGACAAGCACCCAGAGTTTATCAAGCCGCTAGCCGAGCAATCCGTGTTCGGCAGGATCGGGACGCCGGAGGATCTCGGCAAAGTGATAGTCAATTTGTTGAGTGATGATTTCGGCTGGGTCACGGCACAGGATATTGAGGTTTCGGGCGGACACCTGTTATAGGTAAGTGGATCCCGACCGCCGTATGTAGCCTGTCGTATTCCCACACAGGATGAAGGCGGATCGGGGCGCGGAAACCGCGGCCTCTATGACGGAATGAATACAAGACAAACGGGCCGGGGAACCTCGACGGAGTTATCCGTCAGCGAGGGCTTTCCGGTTCGTTTGTCGATCTTGAGAACCGTTATCGAATCCGAATCCTGATTTGCAGAGAGAATAAATTGGCCGGTCGGGTCGATGGCAAAGTTTCGCGGTGTTTTGCCGCCTGTGCTGACAAATTCTTTTGCCGTTAGGCCGCCGTTCTTTTCGTTTATGGCAAAAACGGCGATGCTGTCGTGGCCGCGATTTGAAACGTAGAGAAAGCGTCCGTCAGGCGAAACATGCAGATCGGCGACGGAATCATTTTTGCTTTTGCGCCCCGCCGGCAAGGTCGAGTGTGTTTCCACTTCGGTAAATCCGCCGGAACGTCCATCAAAAGCGAGTGACGAGACGGTCACGTCCATTTCGTTGTTGATAAAAGCAAATTTTCCGTTTGGGTGAAATTTGAAATGACGCGGCCCGGCTCCCGGTTTTGTGTAATGGCCGCTGCCTGTGGCGATCAGTTTTTTACTCTCTTTGTCCAACGCATAGGTGACGACGCGGTCAATGCCGAGGTCATTTACGAAGACAAAAGTTTCGTCAGCCGAAAGCATTATGGAATGAGCATGAGCTGATGCCTGCCTTTCCTTATTTGGCCCGCTGCCTATGTGCTGTTTTATGTCTGCGGCCGGCAATAGAGAGCCGTCTTTTGCAGTCGGATACAGAGCTGCGGTCCCGCTCATATAATTAGCGACAAGAACAAGATCGCCTTTTTTGGTCGTTGATATATGGCATGGAGCAGCTCCATGGCTTGGCTGGCGGTTTAGAAGCTTTAGCAGGCCGGTCTTTTTGTCGATCTCAAATGCACTGACATAACCCGAATCTTTACCTTCGTATTTCAATGTTTCGTTGACGGCATAAAGATATTTGCCGTTCGGGCTGATCGCCAGAAAAGAAGGCTCTTCAGTTTCGGCGGCAAGCAGAGGTTCTGAAAGCCTTCCGGTACGCGGATCGAATCTCAGCGTGTAAATACCCTTGCTTTCAGATCTACCAGATGTGTAAGTTCCTACGTAGAGGGTAAATTCATTCTCGCTTCCGGCTATGGTCATGATATTCGCTGTGGGCAAAATGGCGGCTGCGGCAATGAACGCCCGCCTGGATATATGTCTGTTTCCGCTCATTGGTCAAATAAGACGAGCCTGTTCGGCCCGGCGAACCGCTTCAAGGCGGCTGTTCGCGTTAAGCTTTTTCAGGATGTGCCGGACATGATTGTTCACCGTCGTTTTGCTGATGAACAGTCTGTCGGCTATCGCGGCGGTCGTTTTTCCTTCCGCGATCAGTTTCAGAACTTCCAACTCGCGTTTTGTCAGTTCGGTAAAACCGGACGGCGAACGCTCCGCCGCCAATAGTTTTGATGCTCCCGCGGCGGAAAGGTCGGTTTCCTTCATAATGAGGTCACGAAGCACGAGTTCAAATCGTTTCTGAACGTCGATGGGTTTGGCGATGTGGATAGTGTAAGAAGCCTGTGCCTGTCCGTCGCCGACAGCCGTTACCACCATGCTGAACCAACGCCTTTCTCCGTCAGCGCTCAACTGGATGTCATAGCTTTTCAGAGGAACGTTTCTCAAAGCCTGTTTCTGGATGGAGCAATCGTGCGAACAGCGTTTTCCGCATTCATCTATACCATGGAGCAGGTCGCTGCAATGCAGTCCGACGGCGTCGGCCTCATTCACGCCAAAGGTCTCACGCGCGGAGCGGTTCCACGCCACGACATGCCCGTTCGCATCCAGAACAAATGCCGGTTCAGCGGTTCCTTCGATGATATTTTTGAGTTCGCCCAGCCTCATTTGAACAAAATGACCATATAAATGATCCAAAGTGATTATTGCCCCATTTGCCGACAAAGACAACTATTAAAGAAAGGCTGTCAGAAGACATTCTTCTGACAAAAAGCTCAATACGGTTGGTAAAAAAGAGGTGATGATATGGTCATGAGAGTTTATTTAGGTATATGGGCCGCATTTGCTCTGGTGGTATTAGGCGCGGCAGCGACAGGCAATCTTACGGGAGAGTTTGGCGTCGTTGCAGGGATCTTTCTTTTTGGATTGATCTTTATGGGGATGTTATCGGTCATTCCGCTGACGCTTGCTCCAAAACCGCATGAGGCTCACGCGGCTGCTCCGGTAAAGGAAAAGGCTGAACACGACCGGCGAGGCCAAGCCGCAAACTATCGCGGAAAATATGCCGAGATACCGGGCGGATTTCACGGCAATGCAATGCCGAGATCATTATAAAGAGGAGCAATTCCCGGCATTATAATTGCGCCGGAAACTAGGTGGTAAGGCGGCGGTAGATGTTCGGCAGGCGTTCGGGCAGGGCGAGTACATCGTCAATGATCGTGTAGCCGACATCTCCGTACAGGTCGCGAAGCTCGGCTTCGGATTCGCGGTCGATCGTTATACAGAATGGTATGATGCCGCTGATCTTCGCTTCGGTCAGGGCTTCGCGAACATCCTCGCGGGCATAACGTGCATCGCCGTAATCATGATCGTACGGCCGCCCGTCCGTGAGGATGATGAGCAGTTTTGTGCGGTTCTCCTGCCTTAAAAGTTTTGCCGCCGCGTGGCGGATGGCGGCGCCGAGCCTGGTATTGTTCTGAAACGTGATGCCGCCTATTCTGCTTTCGATATCCTCACTGTATTTTTCGTCGAAATCCTTTACTACATAGAATTTCACATTTCTGCGGCCTTCGCTCGTAAATCCGTTTATCGAATAAACATCGCCGACCGCTTCGAGCGCCTCGCTCATCAGGACAAGGCCTTCTTTTTCTATCTCAATTATCCTGCGGCCCGGATACGTGTAAGGCTGCAAAGGGTTTCGTGTTATTGTCCGCGCCGTCGAGGATGATTGGTCAAGAAGAAGCGAAACGGCAACGTCACGCTGTTTTCTAAGCCTTTTTATATAGATATTTTCATTTCTCGGCCCCGACGTGCGGCGGTCTATCATCATTTCTATCAGGGCTTCCAGATCGTAATCCTCGCCGTCGATCTCGTGTTTTGTGCGGGTCAGGTTTTCCGGTTTCATCATCTGAAACTGGTGGCGGATGGAAGTTATCACACCGCGATAACGCGAACGCGCCAGTTCGACAAAATTTCGGTCGCCCTTGCGCACCTGTTTCTCGATGACGCGGCTCCAGCCGACGCGATAGTCGTTCAATTCGCGGTCCCATTCATCGTATGCAAATGCCTCGTCGCCGGATTCGAGCGGCTGTTCCGGCACCTCGTTCTGCGACCACGATTCGGTGCCGGTCGGGTCCGCCGGATCGATATCTTCCTCTTCCAGATTCCACGCATTGAACAATTCGCGAAGGTCCTTGAGCGATTCGGGTTTTGTTTCCCGCTCGACCTTGTCCTCCGTGACCGATTCGTCAGCGTGTTTGTCGTCATAGGCAAACTCGCTTTCGGTGTCCTGTTCATTCTCAGCGTTTTCCTGTGATCGTTCGGCCGTGATGTTCTGAAACAATGTATAGATGCGGCTGGCCGCGTAAAGCGAATCGGCCACGGATGAAAGCGACGCGGTGGCACCGGGACGCGGTGACGCAGGGATCTCTTTGTCTCCGTGTCTCAGCGTCTCTGCGTCTTTGCGGTTGGGAACAAGGTATTTTTCCACGACCGTTTCTATTTCTGAAACTATCTGGCTGTAGAATTGACGCGCGTCGTCGGTCGCTCCGCCGCAGAGCGTTATCTGAAACAAAAGCTCGAACGGCACCTGATACATCGGCAGATCAAAAATGAACGGCCTGCGTTCACGCAATAGGTCACGCATCAGGTCAAGGTCTTTGCGCAGCCCGCGATAATGCTGACGGAGCATATTGTCAATGCGGGCATTTTCCATTGTGGTAAAGATCTTTCGCGCCAGTGCCGGTTCGGGAAAGAGTTTCAGAACCTCTCGGTAATCGGAATCCTTTGGCAATTTTTTCTCAGGAGAACCACCCCGTCCGTCTGCGTCAGGGGAGCTTTTTTCGCCTTGCTGCACGTCCTCTATATAGCCCGCCAGCGAAAAAGCGTCTATCTGCTCCGCCGTGGCGGAATAGAGATCGGACAGTTCGGCGTAGGCGGCCTTCAATTCCGCAGTGTCCTTTGCAAATGTGCCGAACTCTATCTGGCCCGCGCCATAGGCGGCAAGCACCTTGTAAAGGCGAAAATCCTTTTCCTCGGTGTCAAATTCCGCAATGTTTGCGGGCAGGTAGATCGTTCTTCCGTCACCGATGCGCGATTCCTGCGTCATGGCGGTCTGCGGATGGATCTCGACCTCGCGTCCGGTCAAAGCTTCGATATAAAGCCGCAGCACTTGCTGGACCGCCTCAAGGTGAAGGCCGGAGCGCGTTTGCCGAAGCAGATCGTTCGAGTGGCGCGTTTCAAGCGCGAAATAGCTCCGCCGCGCCTTGGCGGAGGCTTCGCTCATTTCCTCAAGGCCCGATTCTATCCATTTCTGAAAATGATCGACCGAGATGTTTCTGAGCGCCGATGACGACGAGCGAAACGCGGCAAGAGCGCTCTCGGCGTCGGTTTCGGCGATCGTCCCGACCAGATGAAAAACGCGGCGAATTGCCTCGGTTTTAACTGAACCGTTTGATGCACCGTTCAATTTGACGGCTGACATCTGGGCAAAGAATTTTGGCGTCGCCCGCAGGAAGGCAATGACTACGGCATTTCCCTGCGGCGCCATCAGGCTCAGGATACGACGCCAATCATCGAACAAAGAGCCCTCGTGGCGGAGCAGTTCGCCGCCGGCCGAGATGAAATGCAGCGTTATGCTGCCGCCGTGTTCGAGCATTTCTGAGGAAGCCTCTGCCAGCAGCACGGCGTTCTCTCGGGACAGGCCTTTTAAGGCCGACGGGATGCCTGTCCACAGATCGGCCGCCATTCCGCCGGTGCGGTTTGCGAACCGTGCCGCAAGCCGAACGACCGCGTCCGACACCTGTTTGTCAACACGGGAAGCGTCCGCATCGGCGGGAAATTGCCTCAGTGTTGCCGCCACAGGCGGCGTACTTTTTATAAAATCGGAGCTGTGCCGGGCGGAGCGGTTCGCTATGTCCAGAGCGAGTTTTAGAATATCGGTCAAAAGATCGGCGTCAGCGACCTCGGCGGCCAACGCGGGTATCAGCGAATATGTTTCAAGCGCGGTCGAACTGGACAGGACAAGCTGGCGCGTGCAGATCTGAAACGCAAGTTTGCGGGCCGTCGGCGGCAAAGGTTTGAGAGCGCCAACCCCTTCGGTGAAGAACCGGGAACCAAGCTCGGCCTTTCCCATCGCAAGTTTTCGCCCGAGTTCTCCCCACAGGCGAAGGTCTTCGGCGGACAATAACCGCGAGGCTTTCGGGACCGCCTCAACAAAATCGCGGCTGACGCGAAGGCTGACACCGGCCAACGCGGCGCTTACATCCAGGGCCGCCCGCCGCTTGTCAGCCGGAAGCTGCGAAAGCCGCTTTGCCAGGCCTGTGAGAGTGTTCCTTGATCCGTTCTCGGTCGTGTTTTCCGCCACAATTACAGTTTAGTTCGCGAAACGGCCTTTAACAAACCTGCCCCGATGAACACGGCCAAGTGTCTATTTAAATGAAAGTTCAGCAAGGAACGGGAATGTGTCCGGTGAAACAGAAGAGAGAGCGAGGCGGCCCGGAGCTTCGCCGTCGTGATAGATAAATATATGAAAACAGGCGTTCACGCCGTATTCGATAAGGGCGTCCAGCCTGCCCTCGCGCTCCATGGCGGCGAGCTTCTGCATCAGGTAATTCTGTTCCTCAATGGTCATGTGCTTGCGCGCAAGGTCAAAAGCGCAGCCCGACGTATGCGGCGGGAGGGAGCCTTCGCCGCGCACCTTGAATGAATTTGCGTTGCCCTGATTGAGCAAGATCTGGTAATCCATCGAACGCGTCAGTGACGTAACGCGAAGCGGGCGGCCGAACCGCTGATGATAATGGTCAGCAAGCTCTTTCAGTATCGGCCTGGCGCGCGGCTGGAACATCCTCAACAGACGCCGCCGCATCTGTTTTCGGTCGGCGGCATTTCCGAGGTCGAATCTCTGGCCGGCAAAATTGTCGGCGAGGCGTTTCAGCGTGTCGTATTTCGGATGGCCCGGCACTATTTCCGGCGTTCCATCCTTAAAACTAAAGGATTGGAACGATCTGTCCTGAGCCGAGCCGCCAACGTCCAGATAAAAGCTTTCGGTCGCCATCGGCATCTCGATCAGTTCACCGCTCATGCGTTTTTCGGCCAGGTCGGCAAAATCCATCGGCTGTCTGTAACCGGTGGTGTTCATTTGCGCCAGTTTTCGTTTTTGCTTGATGACGCCGTCGCCAAAAAGTTCTTTGGGGACGTCCAGAGTGGGATGAGTGATTCCGGTCGGTCCGCTGCGCGGTTCCATTGCCTTTCGCTGACGCTCTGCCAGAAATTCGGCCGAGACATTCAATTCCATTTCCTCGTCCGCTGCCGAAGCGACCGTGACGTCCGAAACGTCTGAGGCGACAAGCTCTGTTTCCGCGACCTCCCATGACGAAATAAGGTCGTCAAGGTCGTTCTCATCCTCGCCGCCCAGCGGGTCGATCACACGCGTCGGGATAACGGCCGAGGCTGTCGTCCTGGTTTTTCCGCCCGGGCCGGTGGTCGAAGGGTCATCCATCCGCGAAACGATGAAATATGCCAGTCCGCCAAGGAGCAGTATCGCCAATGTCATTATCACCGAGGCAATGACGATAAGCGGCGGGCCGCCTTCGTTTCCCGATGCGGGTGCAGGCCACGCTGTCGGGGCAGCCGGAGTTATCGGTGTTTGCGGTTTTTCCGCCTGAACGGAGGACGGAAAGGCGCTCTGATACGGGTCAAGCAAGCGTGAATCGTCAATGCTGACCTCAATTTCGGTGGTGCTGCCAATGGTGACGCGGTCGCCGCTGCG
>CAZOXY010000088.1:0-10649 GCA_964583955.1 uncultured Chloracidobacterium sp.
TGATGTTCGACCATTTCACGGGCCTGTTTGATGGTCGCGGCGTGGCCGTCACGCTCCAATTTGTTGTAAATAAAGGGCTTGAACAGCTCCAACGCCATCTTTTTCGGCAATCCGCACTGATGCAGTTTCAGTTCGGGGCCGACCACGATGACCGAACGGCCTGAATAGTCAACACGCTTTCCGAGCAGGTTCTGACGAAAACGCCCCTGCTTGCCCTTGAGCGTTCCTGACAGCGATTTTAGCGGGCGATTGTTCGCCCCGCGAAGCACGCGGCCGCGGCGTCCGTTGTCAAACAGGGCATCGACCGCTTCCTGCAGCATACGCTTTTCGTTGCGAACGATGACCTCGGGAGCGCGAAGCTCCATCAGCTTTTTCAGACGGTTGTTGCGGTTGATGACGCGGCGATAAAGATCGTTCAGATCGGATGTCGCAAAACGTCCGCCATCCAGCGGCACGAGCGGACGAAGCTCCGGCGGAATGACCGGCATCACGTCCAGGATCATCCATTCCGGCTTGTTGCCCGAACGAAGGAATGAATTCGCCACCTTGAGCCGCTTGGAGTATTTGAGTTTCTTCTGCTGTGACGTTTCCTCGCGCATTTTCTGGCGAAGGTCGTCAACAAGCTCCTGCACCTCGACCTTGATGAGAAGTTCCTTGATCGCCTCGGCGCCCATCTTGGCGACGAACTGATTGGGATACTCACGCATCAGTTCGCGGTAGCGCTCATCGTTGAGCAGGTCCTTTTCTTTCAGGTCGGGCACATCGCCGCCGTCAATGACGATATAGGTCTCAAAATAAAGTATCTTTTCGAGGTCACGCAGCGTGATGTCAAGAAGATGGCCGATGCGTGACGGCAATCCCTTAAAGAACCACACGTGCGAACACGGGCTTGCCAGTTCTATGTGACCGAGCCTTTCGCGGCGAACCTTTGACTGTGTCACCTCGACGCCGCATTTGTCACAGATGACGCCGCGGTGCTTCATCCTCTTGTATTTTCCGCAAAGACATTCCCAATCCGACACCGGGCCGAAAATGCGGGCACAGAAGAGGCCGTCGCGCTCCGGTTTGAATGTGCGGTAATTGATGGTTTCAGGTTTTGTCACCTCACCATGCGACCACGACCGGATCTTGTCCGGCGAAGCGAGGCTGATGCGGATAGCCTCGTAATTTGTGGTTAACTGCGTTTTGCTTTCGTTATTGAATCGAAACATTCTTTTCTCCATTTTTGATCCCACGCGGATCGGCCTTTGGTCTTAGGCTTTTGGTCTTCGTTGTTCGTCCGCTCATACAAGCGGTCTTATATTTGAACGGCCGGGCCTCCGTGATCAAAGACCGAAGGCCCAAGCCCGAAGACCGTATCAATTAGTCCACTCCAACCAGAGCGTCAACACCCGCGGCGACCTCTTCAGGATCGATCTCATCCTCCTGGATAAGCTCGATGTCGAGGCAGAGCGACTGAAGCTCGCGGACAAGAACGTTGAACGATTCCGGTATGCCCGGTTCAAAGTTCGACACGCCCTTGACGATCGTTTCGTAGATCTTGGAACGGCCGGCAACGTCGTCGGACTTGCACGTAAGCAGTTCCTGAAGGATGTGAGCGGCACCGTATGCTTCTAGCGCCCAAACTTCCATCTCACCGAAACGCTGTCCGCCGAACTGGGCCTTTCCGCCCAGCGGCTGCTGTGTGATGAGCGAGTACGGCCCGATGGAACGTGCGTGTATCTTGTCATCAACAAGGTGCGACAGCTTCAGCATATAGATGTAGCCGACAGTGACCTTTTGTTCGAACTGTTCGCCGGTCAGGCCGTCATAAAGACGTGTTTTGCCTGACGGGCCGACCGAGTTCGGCAGATCGAGTTCGTCAAAACGTCCGTTCGCCTGGCCGATATATTCCTTGATCTCCACCTCGCTCGCACCGTCAAAGACCGGCGTTGCGAAGTGCAGGCCCAGAACACGTGCCGCCCAGCCCAGATGCGTTTCAAGTATCTGTCCGACGTTCATACGCGAAGGCACGCCCAGCGGATTCAGCACGATCTCGACCGGAGTTCCGTCCGGCAGATACGGCATATCCTCTTCCGGCAAAATGCGGGCGATAACACCCTTGTTGCCGTGGCGTCCGGCCATCTTGTCGCCGACGCTGAGCTTGCGCTTCATTGCGACAAAGACCTTGACCATCTTGATAACGCCCGGAGGCAGTTCATCGCCCTGTTTCAGCTTGGTTATCTTCTCGTCATAGATGTCCGAGAGAATGCTGATCTGGCGTTCGGTCCGCTGCTCGTATTCCTTCATTTCGGCAACAATGTCTATCTTGCCCGAAGGAACGTCGGCGGTCCTGAGAACCTTCATCGGGATGTCCTTTAATACTTCCCTTGTAAGCGAGGTTCCCTTTTTGACAAGAACCTCTTTGTTCTCAAGCAGGTCTTTGGTGAGTTTCCGCCCTTCGAAAAGTTCAAAGATGCGTTCGTCACGCTGTTCTTGCAGAATGCGGATCTCGTCCTCAAGGTCGCGTCGAAGTCCCTGTTCCTCAAGGTCCTCGATGTCCATCGAACGCTGATCCTTGTCCTGGCCCTTACGCGTAAAGACCTGAACGTCAACGACCGTCCCGTCGATCCCCGGAGGGCAGGTCAGCGAAGCGTCCTTGACGTCGCCGGCCTTTTCACCAAAGATCGCCCGGAGGAGTTTCTCTTCCGCAGTCAACTGCGTTTCGCCCTTTGGCGTCACCTTGCCGACAAGGATCGAACCGGGTTTTACCTGAGCACCGATGCGGATAATACCGGATTCGTCCAGGTCGCGGAGCATATTCTCGCCAATGTTCGGGATGTCACGGGTGATTTCCTCGGGGCCGAGTTTGGTGTCGCGGGCCTCGATCTCCAGTTCCTCGATGTGGATCGAAGTGTAGAAATCATCCTTGACAAGGCGTTCGGAAACCAGAATGGCGTCCTCAAAGTTGTATCCGCGCCAGGGCATGAAGGCCACCAGCACATTCCGCCCCAGAGCGAGTTCGCCGCGGTCGGTACACGGGCCGTCCGCAATGACCTGGCCTTTGCGGACGCTTTCGCCAACCTGAACTATCGGCCGCTGGTTGATGCAGGTGTTCTGGTTCGACCGCTTGAATTTGACCAGCGAGTAAATATCCGCCGTCACCTCACGCGAGATCGTGCCGTCAACGTTGTGATCGGCCTTGACGATGATGCGTTCGGAATCGACATAATCGACCACGCCGTTTCGCTTTGCGATAACGACCGCGCCGGAGTCGCGCGCCGCGACCTTTTCCATGCCGGTCCCGACATACGGGGCCTCGGCACGCAGAAGCGGTACTGACTGACGCTGCATGTTCGATCCCATGAGGGCACGGTTGGCGTCGTCGTTCTCAAGGAACGGAATGAGCGACGCGGCCACCGAAACAAGCTGTTTCGGCGAAACGTCCATATACTGGATGTCTGCCTTGTCAGCCGTGATGAATTCGCCGCGCTCACGCGCCGCGTTTCGTTCATTGACGATGTTGCCCTTGGCGTCGAGTTCGATATTGGCCTGGCCGATGATGTATCTGTCTTCTTCCCACGCGGTCAGATAGAACGGATACGGTTCAAATTCGGCCTCTTTACCGCCATCCTTGGCAACCTTGCGGTTTGCCTTTTCGACCGCTTCCAGCGGAACGTGTTCGTTTGGCTTGAAGGTTGTGTCGCCGCCGTTCGAGACCTTTACATACTCGATAACGCGTCCGTCCTCGACCTTTCTGTACGGCGATTCGATAAAGCCGTATTCATTGATCCGGGCAAAACACGAAAGCGACGATATAAGGCCGATGTTCGGGCCTTCAGGCGTCTCGATCGGGCAGATGCGTCCGTAGTGTGTCGGGTGAACGTCGCGAACCTCAAATCCGGCTCGTTCACGCGACAACCCGCCCGGCCCAAGCGCCGACAGGCGGCGTTTGTGGGTGATCTCAGAAAGCGGATTTGTCTGGTCCATGAACTGCGAAAGCTGTGACGAACCGAAAAATTCGCGAACCGCCGCCGTTACCGGCTTTGCGTTCACCAGATCACGCGGCATGGTCGTGAACATATCCTGCTGGATCGACATCTTTTCCTTGATGGCCCGCTCCATGCGTTCGAGGCCGATGCGGAACTGATTCTCCAGCAGTTCGCCGACGGCCCTGACGCGGCGATTGCCCAGGTGGTCGATGTCGTCCTGAATGTAATGTTCGCTGTCACGCTTCATTCTGAGGAGGTAATTGACCACCTCGATGAAATCCTTTGCTTCCAGAAGCGGATCGTTGATCTTGTCCTTCGGGTCGCGTCCCATCTTGATGTTGAACTTCAAACGGCCGACGCGTGAAAGGTCAAAGCGGCGCGTGTCAAAGAACATCCCTTCAAGCAGGCGGTATGCCGTAGGCACGGTCGGCGGATCGCCGGGCCGCATCTTGCGGTATATTTCCAAAAGCGCATCCACAGGCTTTGCGATAGCGTCCTTGCGAAGCGTGTTCGCTATCACCTCACCGATAACGTCATTTTTCGGCGAAAAGAAAGCGAATTCCTCAATGCCTTCCTCGATGATCTGCTGCAGCTTTGCCGCCGAGATCTCGGTGTTGGATTCGATTATGACCTCGCCCGTCTCAAGGTTGATGACATCGTTCAGGGCAAACGCCCCTTCCAGATCGGCCGGATTTATCTCGACCGTCTTGACCTTCATTTTTCTGAGGTCGCTTAAGGCCGCCTTTGTGACCTTCTTACCGGCCTTGAGGATGTCCTCTTTTCCGCTCTTGACGTTCTCTTCCGAACGAAGGCCGACAAGATTTGTCTCTCCGCTGTCCTTTACCCTGATCTTCAGATTTCCTTTTTCAACAACGGCTTCGTCGATGGCATAAAAGAGCTTGAGGACATCGGCGTTGGTGTATTCCGCGTTCTTTACGACCTCTTCGAGAATGTTGTCGGAGACGGTCTTCATGTCGATCTGCGGACTCAGCCACAGGCCCAGCGCACGCAAAAAGATCGTCGCCAGTATCTTTCGCTTGCCGAGGCGGGCGTGAAGCAGGCCCTTCTGGTCGTATTCAAATTCGACCCACGAACCGCGATACGGAATGATCTTTGCCAAAAAGTCGTCACGGTCGCCCTTGAAAAAGACGCCGGGCGAACGGTGAAGCTGCGAGACGATGACGCGCTCGGTCCCGTTGATGATGAACGTTCCGTTATCGGTCATCAGCGGTATCTCGCCAAAGAAAACATCCTCTTCCTTGATGTCCCTGATGGTGGAAACGCCTGTGTCGGGATCCTTGTCATAAACGGTCAGGCGTATCTTCACCTTGAGCGGGACGCTGTATGACATTCCGCGTTCCTGACATTCCTGCTGATCGTGCTTATGCTTTAACCCGACAGGCTCGCCGCAGTTGTTGCAAAGATTTGGGCGAACCGCGTTGAAGGTTCCGCAGTTGCTGCAGAGCACTTCGGCCGGATTGAACGGATCGACCTTTACCTTGTGTCCGCAGTTCTTACAATTTGCGCGGAGATGCTCCAGGCCTTCGAGGTTTCCGCATTTGCACTGCCAGTTGCCTATCTGATACTCGACGTATTCGAGCGTTCCCGTCTCGCGAAAATCCGACACCGGAAAGATGGACTGAAACACCGAATTGAGTCCGATGTTGTCCCTTTCTTCCGGTATAAGGTCCATCTGCAGAAAGCGGTTATATGATTCCCGCTGTATCTCGATCAGATTCGGGACCTGAGCAGATGTGTATATTTTTGAAAAATCCACGCGTTCAGGAGCCTTGCTTGTTCTGACGCCGACCCCTATGGTGTTGTTCTGAAGCGGATTATTGATCATATTATTAAAAAGTGCGCTGAGGATATTTTCTATTGATTTCGCCGAGCTTTACTGATACGATTCCTCAAAATGCGATAAATGCCTGCCGATGGCTTGAGACGGCAAATGCGGCCGAGGGCAAAATTCCCCCTGACCGCTTAAAAGCAGTTTCTGCTAACCTGTTGATTTTTGCCAGTGCCAAAAAAGGGACACCTGCTCTCCGTCCGAATTGTTGCGAGGCTGCCGCAAGCTGTTGAAAATACAAGATTTACGCTTACGGCCTCACACCGCCCAAGCCACTGCCCGAAATTGAACCCAATGCGCCAACTTTTTATTGTAACGCAGGGCCTTACAAATATCAAATCAAACGATCCTTGAATTGGAAGACATTTGCATAACGCGCTTTGCCCGTTATTTTCGGCCATGGCCCAAACATAACAGGCCGGCTGAGGACAAAACGCCTTTGCAGACAAACTTCCGGAGGCACGGCGATCGATCCCGTAAACCTCCGGAGCCTGTCTTCCAAAAGAGGACTATTTGACTTCCACCGTTGCACCGGCTTCGGTCAATTTTGTCTTGATCTCTTCAGCTTCGTCCTTGGATACGCCTTCCTTGAGCGGCTTCGGAGCGCTGTCAACCAGGTCCTTCGCTTCCTTGAGGCCAAGGCCTGCAACGATCTCACGAACTACCTTGATGACGGCGATCTTGTTGCCGCCGGGCGAGGTAAGGACAACGTCAAACGAATCCTTCTCTTCAGCCGCTGCCGCACCGCCGTCGCCCGCACCTGCCGCCGCTACCATAACAGGAGCAGCTGCCGCCGCGGCCGAAACACCGAAAACCTCTTCGAGTTCCTTGACCAATTCCGACGCTTCCAGAAGCGTGATGCCTTTCAAATATTCGACTACTTCGTCTTTTGTGATTGCCATTTTGTATCTATCTCCTATTTAGGGTTCCTTGTTTTGTTAATTGCCGCGAGAACCCAGGGACAAACTCGGAACGGGCTGCATCTCCTTTCCTTGATCGTCCGAAGCCGACGTGACCTGACAAATCACCCGGCTCGTTTTCCTTGAGTACGGCCTTTGGGCCGGTTCTCGGCCCGATACCAAGCAGGCATTTTCAGTTCGACCTGTTAATCGAACTGAAAGCCCGCAAAACTTTATTCGCTCTTTTCCTCTTCGGCTTCGGCTGCCTGCTCGGCTTCCGGCGATTCGGCGTTCTGTTCCTCTTCGCGCGTTTCCTGAGCTTCTTCAGCGGCCTCGGCCGGAGCCTCCGGCTCGGCAACAGGCGTTTCCTCTGCCTGAACTTCCGCCGCAGGCGCTTCCGTCTCAGCAGCAGGGGCTTCCTCTGCCTGAACTTCCGCTGGAGGAGCTTCCTCGGCAGGAGCAGGTGCTTCTGCCTTCGGCGCTTCTTCTGCCGCCGGAGCCTTGTCGCCGATCTGCTTGATGACAACGGCCAGGTCACGCGGCACGGCGTTGATGACCGTGACCAGACGCTGAGCCTGTGCGTTTATGACATAAAGCAGCTTGGAAATAAGCTCTTCCTTGGACGGCAGGCTCGCAATGGCCGTTACCTGTGCCAGATCGACCAGCTTTCCGTCAACCACACCTGATTTGAAGGTGTAGATGTCGGCGTTGGCCTTCATGAACTTTGATATCGCCTTTGACAGCACGACCGGATCGCTGTCCGTCCATGCAATGGCGGTCACGCCCTTGAATGAATCGGTTGCCTGTTCATAGTCCGTGCCTTTAACGGCAAGGCGGGCAAGCGTGTTCTTGACCACCTTGTATTGTGCGCCTGCCTCACGAAGGCTGTTGCGGAATTCCTGATCCTTTGCAACGGTCAGGCTGTTAAAGCTTACGACCATTGCGGATTTGGCACTCTGCAGCGATTCAGTGAGGGTGGCCAGATCTTTTGCTTTTGTTTCTCTTGATTTCATTACTCTCTTAGCACCTCACTCCTTAAACATAATGAAGCTCATCGAGCAGAACGCCCGGGCTCATTGTCGCCGCCAGATTTATCTTTTTCAGATAACGGCCTTTTGCCGCGGTCGGCTTTGCCTTGATCACCGCGTTGATAAGAACTCTTGTATTTTCCGCCAGCTTTTCGTCGTCAAACGACACTTTGCCCACAGGCGAGTGGATAACGCCGGTCTTATCGACACGGTATTCGACCTTACCTGCCTTGGTTTCTTCGATGGCCGTTTTGACGTCCACCGTAACGGTTCCTGTCTTGGGGTTTGGCATCAGGCCTCGAGGACCGAGTACCTTGCCTAGCTGGCCGACCTTGCCCATCATATCGGGCGTGGCGATCAGCGCGTCAAAATCGAGCCAGCCGCCTTTGATCTTTTCGACGATGTCGTCGCCGCCGACAATGTCGGCACCGGCGGCCTCGGCCTCTTTGATCTTGTCGCCCTGAGCGATGACAACCACCTTTTTGGTTGCTCCGCCCAATCCGTGCGGAAGAACGATGGTGCCGCGAACGAGCTGATCCGCCTTTCGCGGGTCAACGCCGAGCCACATTGTCAGTTCGACCGTTTCGTCAAATTTTGCGAACGCGATCTCTTTCAGTTTCGCGACCGCTTCGTCAAGTGTGTGCTTCTTGTTCGGCTCTATTTTCTCAAGAGCCGACAAGTACTTCTTGCCTCGTTTCATTTTACCTCCAGGTGTTAACGAACGGGTCTTAACCGCTCTCCCTTATCTGTTGACAGTAGGCAGCGGCAATAGGCAGTAATAAATGACCGCCAACTGCTGCCGCCAACCGCCTACTCTATTGTCAGGCCCATTGAACGCGCGGTTCCCTCGATGGTCCGCATTGCGGCCTCGAGATTGGTCGTGTTCAGGTCCTGCATCTTTTTCTTGGCTATCTCTTCAAGCTGAGCTTTTGAGATGGTTCCAACCTTTTCGCGGTTAGGCTTGCCCGAACCCTTCGGAATGCCGGCAGCCTTTCTCAAAAGGTCGCCTGCGGGCGGCGTTTTTGTCTCGAACGTGAACGAACGGTCGGCATAGACCGTGATAACGACCGGGATCTTCATATCCGGGTCATCGTTCTGCGTCTTGGCGTTGAACGCCTTGCAGAACTCCATTATGTTCACGCCGTGCTGGCCCAAAGCCGGGCCGATCGGCGGTGCCGGATTTGCCTTTCCGGCAGGTATCTGGAGCTTAATATATCCTTCTATCTTCTTTGCCATTTTCGATTAACGATTTTGAGTTTTTGCCACAGAGAATATCTTCTTAATTTTTATACTGCTGGTCCAGCAAAAATATGCCGTTCCTTAAATTACCTCTCTGTGTTCTCTGTGGCTAATCCCCCAAAAATGTCCTCATTTATTCTTCTTCTGCAAACGTGACCTTTTCCACTTCAAGGAAGGTCAATTCATATGGTGTCGAACGTCCAAAGATGGTGATCGAGACCTTGAGCGTGTTCTTGTCCTCGTTCACTTCCTCGACCTTTCCGGTAAAGCTTGCGAACGGGCCGGACTTGATCCTGACGACCTCGCCCATCTGGTATGTGAACTTCGGCTTCGGCTTTTCGGTCGCGACCTCGATGTTATGGACTATCTGGTCCACTTCATCCTGGGTCAGCGGCGTCGGGTTCTTTCCGCCTAGAAAGCCCGTCACCTTTGGCGTCGATTTGATGGCGTGAAAGACGTTGTCCGGGATCTTCCCTTTTTCGTCACACTCCACTTCCACGAGGACGTACCCCGGATAGAACATCCGTTCAGATACATACTCCTTGTTGCCACGCATTTCCACGACCTTTTCCTTGGGCAGCAGGACCTCGGTTATGAGATCCGCCAGTTCCATGTCGCGGATTCTGGCATTCAGGCTTTCCACGACCTTATTTTCGTGTCCCGAATATGTGTGGATAAAATACCACTGCTTCATCTAAAATATCCTTTATACGCCGGTGATCTTGTTAAAGACCCAAGTTACTCCATCGAGAACATAGACCCAAAACATATCCACCAAAAATAGGAACAGGGCAAAAAAGATAACGTTTATTATCACGACCAGGGTCGTTTTACGAACGTCATCCCGTGACGGAAAACTGACACGGGTCATTTCCTCGCGGGTCTTTTGAATGAACTCGCCAACGCTTTCTTTTTTCTTGCCCTTATCAAGGGTATCTACTGCTTCGGACACTTTTGTTCTCCCATCCGGGCGGGCCTCAAAAAACCCCTATCGCCCGTTCTGCTCGGATCTTAACTGGCAGGGGTACCAGGACTCGAACCCGGACCTAAGGTTTTGGAGACCTCCATGCTAACCATTGACACCATACCCCTGTAAACCAGACAAGAGTGGTGAGACAAGAGACCAGAGAGCTTCTTGCGGCTCCTGTCTCATGTCTCCCGTCTCCCGTCTATTTGTTTTCTCTGTGCAGAGTGTGGCAGCGGCAACGATTGCAGAACTTTTTGAACTCCAGCCGGTTCGGCGTGTTCTTTTTGTTCTTCGTTGTCACGTAATTGCGCTCTTTGCAATCCGTACACTGCAAAATAATGTTGTCTCTTGCACCCTTTGCCATTTCTTTACCTCAATAAAATTCCATATCCAATATTCCAGATTCCAGGCCTCAGCAATTTGAGATCTGGAATATGGAATTTGAAATATTTATTCAACAACTTCCGAGACGGTGCCGGCACCTACTGTGCGGCCGCCTTCACGGATGGCGAAGCGGAGTCCCTTTTCCATTGCGATGGGGGCGATAAGTTCGATCTCCATCTGGATGTTGTCTCCGGGCATAACCATCTCGACTCCTGCCGGAAGGTTTGCGACTCCGGTCACGTCCGTCGTTCTGAAATAGAACTGCGGCCTGTAGCCCGTAAAGAACGGGGTGTGGCGTCCGCCTTCTTCTTT
>CAZOXY010000089.1:0-10587 GCA_964583955.1 uncultured Chloracidobacterium sp.
TAGACAGAACCCCGACAAAACATTTTCTGTATGGCTTTTACCGGCATTTCAGCCAAACGGATTTGCGGTGTTTGGCGGTGAGGCCATTTATACAATAGACGCATCAGGACAAAAAATAATAAAGGACGAGAGCTATTACCAAGACGATTTTCGCGCCTTCAATGCAAAGCCACCGAGAGAGATATGGCTGAATTATACGGAAATGGAAAAACCTTCTCTTGGATCTATATTTTTTGTCTGGTATTATCGCCCCTACTTCACTCAGATATTCATTGATAACGCAAAAAGCACCAGCACCGTTATCAAGGCCGGCAACGATTACATCTGGACACACGTGGAAAAAGAACCGCTGCAAAAACCCAAGTCAAATTAAAGAGCTTTTCTCCAACTATTTTAACAACTCGTCTATCCGCACGGGTTCGTAGCCTTTTTCCCTGAGCCAGGTTATGAGTTCGTCGATGCGGTTGTGGAACGGGTCGGGGCGTTTCGGGCCGGCGCCGATGTGCGTCAGCAGGATAAAGCCGTTCAGGCCGTGCGGGTCTTTTGCCTCGTATTCTTTTATCCGTGACATTATCTCTTCGCTTGTGCGGTAGTTCTTGTCCTCGGGTGTTGTGTAATCCGCGTTTGAGCTTGTGCCGGGTGTGAAGTTCACGATGTGGTGGCCCATCGCTTCGGTCCATTCGCTGATCTCGCGGTTGTACCATTCGTACGGCGGCATGAAGATCGGTGTTTTGCGGCGGTCGATGCCGAAGGGACGCATCGCGGCAAAGTTGTCGTTCAGATCCTTCTCAAACTGCCCGCGCGTGACGAGCGTTTTGTCGCGGTCGTTCCAGTCGGCGTAGAGCAAGTGTGCGTCGGAATGCGGCCCAAGATAATGGCCGTCCTTTACCAGCCGTTCGATGATCTGCCGGTTCGCACGTGTTCGATAAAAGCGTCCGGTCAGAAAGAACGTCGCTTGTATCTCATGCTTCTGCAATGCGTCGGCGATGACGGTTCCGCCCTCGGCAAATTCGTCGCCGGTAAAAACGAGGGCGATCTTTTTGGATGCAGTGTCGCCGCGCGTAATGCCGCCCTCGACCGTTTGGAGTTCCGCCTTTAGGCTGGCTGTGAGGTTTCGATGGGCCGCCTGAAAGCGGGACTCAGAACTGTAAAGAGCCATTACGAGTATTGCGTCCGCCGTGCCGTCCATGGTCGGTTCGTTGGTCGCGTAATCGCCGACATCGTCGTGGTAGAGAACATCACGCGGCTGGAATATCGCAAATTCGTCGGGCTGTGTCAGATGCAGGCCGATCAAACCCTTGTGTGTCGAAGCAGCTATCGGCCCATCGACCAAACCGCCGCGAACCTGCACCTTTAAAAGCTGTGTTGTCGGCAGATGCGTGTCTTCAGGATACTCGCCGCCTTCGGGCAGGCCTTCGAACATAGATGTTCCCCACGGATTGCGCCCGAGAAGCCAGTCGCGGTGTTCCAACGCGGCGTTGCCAAATTGCTTGTCGCCGGTCATCAGTTCATAAAGGTGAACCTGTGTGATAAAGGCAATGACCAGATTGTTCGAGCACCATATAAAAGGAACGCCGACGCCATAAGTATTTGTTTTAGCTCTTTCTACTATTTTCTCAATGCCGCTGCGGTAATAACCCGCAAGCTGGGCCTGTGTCTTTTTATCAACGTGCGGATAAAGAGCGAAATGGCCGACGTTGGTGAAGGGATACATTTGATAATGGCGGGACATCTCGTGGCCCATGTTATCGTCCTCAAATTCCATCCACGATGTCGTGCCGGCGATCTTTGCGTAGCGGACGGCATCGTTCAAAAATGCCTTGTCCTTTGTCGCCTTGTAGAGTTCGGCGGCGCCGTATTCCATATCGTCGGCCCAGGTGTCCTCGTTATAGCGATACGGCGCGCCGAAGGAATTCCCCTGCTGAAAACCTTCCTGCTTTTTGCCCATTGCATACAGTGTCCGAGCGGCCCGAAGGCATTTTTCGGCGAACTCTGTGTCTTTAAGATCGTCCTTCCAGATGCGGTAAGCCATCGCCATTGCTGCGGCAGAACGCCCCGCGAGGTTCGCAACGCCGGTCGAACGGCTTTTGAATTCGCTCAGGCCCTGCGGTTTGCCGTCGGCAAAATATGCCGGGCGATAGCTGTTTGATCCCCAGCCGTAATCTGCGTTGTCGTTGTTCGGCATTTTGAAGCCGCGGTGGTCGCGGTCGTCCGCGACCTGATGTATGAGGACATCGGCCCGAAAATGCAGCTTATGGATCCAATCAAGTCCCCATTTTGCCTCGTCCAGAACATCGGGAATGCCGTTCGGACGGCCTTCGCGGCCCATTGCGTCGGTAAAGTCGCCAAATTTCTCTTTTTGCAGTTCATAGGCGAGCATCATTCTGGCGGTGGCGTTGCTTGCCGTTATCAGATATTTGAGCTGGTCGCCCGCGTCGTGCCAGCCGCCCGAGGCATCAACCCAGGTCTCATCGGGAAACGGGCCGTAGAACGAACGGCCGTCGTTGCGATGACACGCCATATCGAGGAACGGATTAAAGCCGCACCGCTGCTGCCGCATGAAATAAAGCAGATCTTCGTGAAAGCCCGGATACATGCCGATGTTGAATTCACGCGAAACGGCATTGCCGTCAGCAAGTTCGATAAAGTAACGTCCTTCTTTTTTCAGAGCGGACAGGTCAAGCGTGTGGTAATTTGAAAACGCGCTTCCCCACATGGGGCGTTTTGCCTCGCGGACATCACCGGTCAGAACGACCGACCTCGACGCGGCATCGCGAACAACGAACTTGCCCGTCAGCGGCCTGTTGGCAAACGCGATGGCCGTTTTAGTGTCTGCGGAAAGATAGCCCGCCTGATTCACCCGAATATGCTCATCCTGAGCGACAACCGAAACGGCCAGCGAGATGATAAAAACGAACGCGTTTATAAAAAACCTTGTCGAACGGGTCATATCGGTAAATGCTCCAAAGAGTAATGAGATCCGTGCCTGAATTCGGAAAAGCAGCCGGGCCAGATGCGGCCCAAAGAAATTTTAACGTAATTATTCCCCAACTCGGGGATAACTCCAAGGTTAAAAAGCAATTCGACGTTGTGTTTAACATCGACACGCTAAAAACGGGCGGATCAGATCGTTCTGAGGAGAATAAAAGGTTCTTTCGTGAAAAATCGGTCAGTTTGCCCGTCTTTTTCCTTTTATTTACCCTGATAATTGCCTGTTCCTGTCAGATGAATCAATCAATATGAATATTTTTCTTTCACAAATCGTTCAACATTGCAAAAAAGTGTTGACAAGTGTTTATCTTTCCTGTAATTTTATTCCTTGACGGTTATTAGTAGCCGTTCCCCTTCGCCACCCGATGCGAATACTTTTTCTACAATTCATCATCTGATCACGCCGTTTGTTTTGGAAACGGCCGGATCATTCGAAACGGAACGTGAACTTGTCACTGCCTTCAGTTGGCCTGTCAAAGATCGTCCTACCGATGTATGTAGAACATAAGGTGGCAAAGATTTCCGCAAAGTGCTGGAAAACGTTCCGTTTCGAATAGATTAACGAATCCCAAAACACAAATTGGAAAGAACGCCTTATAGGAGCTAAAACAAAATGCTGTTCGGTAAAAAGAAAAGCGTCGCCGGTCTGGACATCGGTTCAAGCTCGATCAAGATGGTCGAACTCGACGGCAAGGCAAACAGTCTGAATCTGGTAAGCCTGGGTTTTGAGAACCTTCCTGATGAGACCATCATTGACGGCCAGATAATGGAGATGAACACGGTTTCGAACGTTATCCAGAATGTATGCAGCAATAATAATGTCGATGCCGACCATGTCGTCACCGGCGTCAGCGGACATTCGGTCATTATAAAGAACATCGTGCTGCCGGCGATGAGCCAGGAAGAACTGGAAGAATCGATAGACTGGCACGCCGAAGAGCATATCCCTTACGACCTTTCGGACGTAAGCCTCGATTATCAGATCACGGCGACAAATTCCGATTCGACCAATGTTCTCATAGCCGCCTGCAAGCGTGAACGCATAGACAACATCCGCCAGGCCGTACAGATGGCCGGCAAAGAACCTTTTGTTATAGATGTGGACACCTTTGCCCTGCAAAACTGCTATGAGCTGAACTATCAGCCGGATGAATCACAGGTCGTGACGCTCCTTAATATAGGCGCCTCGACAATGAACGTGAACATCGTAAAAGGAACGCGTTCGCTCTTTACCCGCGACATCACCGTCGGCGGAAGCCAGTTCACCGATGTGCTGCAGAGAAGCCTCGGCGTTTCATTCCAGCAGGCAGAAGCCCTGAAACGCGGCGTCAACAACGCCGTCGAAGGCGTTGAGGAAACCGCCATCGAACCGCTTATCAACAACGTGACGGAAATAGTTGCAATGGAGATACAGAAAACATTCGACTTTTACCGTGCGACGACCGAGGACACGCAGACGGTCGTTCAAAAGATCCTTATTTCCGGCGGCGGATCGAAGCTGCAGGGCCTGGCACAGGACCTGTCGGCGCGTCTGGAACTGCCGGTGGAAGTACTTGACCCTTTCCGCAATATAAAAGTGGACAGCCGAAAGTTTGACCCTGACTATATGAGCGAGATCATGCCCGAAATGGCCGTGGCCGTTGGTTTGGCAATGAGGGGAGTGGCATAACAATGATCAAAGTAAACCTATTACATTCAGTGACCGAACGCCAGGGCGGAACCGTTACGGCGGTCGAACGCAAGGTCGGCAGCCCCGGAACACGGCTTTTGCTGTTGACGCTCGCGGTCGGATTCCTTCTTTTCGCCGTTGTCGGCTGGGACGTTATCAGCACACAGATGGCAAAATCTGACGCCGAAAGACGGCTGGCAGAACAGAAACAGATCGCCGCCGAGCTTGAAGTGGTAATGAAGGAACAGCGCGAACTGGAGCAAAAGATCCAGCAGATCGACATGCGTATCGAGGCGATAAAGACGCTTCGGGCAAATCAGGCAGGGCCGAGCGCCGTGCTTGACGCCGTCCGCGAAAGGATAGCGATGGTTCCGGGCCTTTATCTGCAAGCCATAGAACAGACCGGCAACGAGGTCATCATCAAGGGAAATTCGCCAAGCGAAGATTCGGTGGTGCAGTTTGGCCGCAGCCTGGAATTCTCTAACGGACTCTTTTCAAACCTGAATATAGAGACGCAGCGGCAAGAGATGGTGAACCAGTCGGTCGTGCCGGCCTCAGGAGCGGAAGCGCCAAAGGTGAACGTCGTTGATTTCACGATCAAGACCGCCTATACGCCATCCAAAGCGGCAGCCGCCACTGACGGCGTCAGCACGGCAGCCGCAGACGACGGACAGGCAAAACCGGCATCCGCACCGAAACAGGTCGCACAGAACTAAACAATGTTGAGACGATCCTCAGACACGCTTGGGTTTGACCGCAAGCGAAGGACACTACAATGACAGAGAAACTTAAAAACCTAGAGTGGTATTTTCAACTGCTGATCCTCCTTACCATCGCCACGCTGCTCTACCTGACGGTATGGTATTTTGTGACGAGCGAGACCCGTGCGGAAGTGCAGACGCTGAACGACGAGATCGCACAGCTGACGGCCAAGAACGAGGCCGCACGCCTGGCGACACAGCGGATCAATGAGTTTCGGGCGCTGTACGCAAGCAAGGCCGTGGAATATGAGGAACTGAAGGTACTTCTTCCCGAACAGCGTGAGATCACCAACGTCCTTCAGGGGCTTCACGACAACGCCAGAGAATCGAAGCTGATCGTCATGCGGTTCTCGCCGCGTGAGGACACGCAGGAAGACGCGATAATGGCAAAGCCGGTCGAGGTTGAAGTTGACAGCAATTTTGCCAATCTCCGCGAATTCTTCGAGAAAATGGCAAAGCTGCCCAGAATAGTGTCCATATCGGACTTTAAGCTGAACCAGCTGGACAAACAGACGGCACAGAAAACGATCCACGCCAGATTTTTGCTGACGGCATACTACGCCGATCCGGAAGCATTGCAGCCCAAACCGGAGCCCGCCAAGCCCGGTCAGCCCGCGAAGCCGGGAGCGCCTGCTCCGGCAGCACCCGCACCAGCAAAATAAGATGAACCGCTCGGCCATCCCGAATGACCGGCACCCTTGAGAGAAAAAGCCATGATCAACAAATCTACGATCCTAAAAACTCTGACACTGACCTTTGCGACCGTGGGATTCGTCCTTCTGTCAGGCGAACTGACATCCGCCTCGGCCCAAACGCGTGACCCTTTTGCCAAACCCGGCTGGGCGCGAACGCGTGAAGCTCCGCGCGGCGGGACCGGAACGGCTTCGTCCGGGCCAAAGGAACCGGTCAATGTCGGAGCACCGCCGATAGAGCAGCGCATAGCATATTATATGCAGCAGCGTGAGGCCGCAGCCGCCGCCGGAAATCCTCTGCCAAAGGTAACAGGCGTACTGACCCTGAACGAAATGGCAGTGACGGGCATATTCAAATCGCCACGCGGTTATGCCGCCATAGTGGAGGCAACGCCGATCAAGCTTTCATACACGATCTATCCGGGCGAGAAATTCTTTGACGGCCAGCTTGTCGCGGTCGAGGAGAACAGGCTTGTTTTCAGAAAGGTGACGAAGACCGGCAACGGAAAATTCGTCTCATCTGTTGAGAACAAACCGCTTCGCCAGTACAGCAATCAGGCAATGATACAGGGAACGGCCCCGGACGGCGCCGCATCCGCTTCGCAGCCGGCGGCCCAGGGCGAGGTTCCCAAGGTGGCGACCGGCCCGATAGTGTCACCGCTTGATGAAATGAACCGTCAGCCCGCCGAAACCGCCAAGCCCCCGGCGAAAAAGCCGGTACGGGTCGCACGAGGCAAAAACTAGACACCTTTTCCGGGGCCTTTGTTCTTCTTTTAAGGCCCTACCCAAAATGACACTCGATCTAACTTAAGTCATACCGTGTCACGCAGTGAGTTGACGGCGGATGAAATTTGCAACGGAGGAAACATGAATTCTCTTCATAAACTATGCGGTATCGGCAGAATGGCCGTGATCGCAACGATCTTGACAGGTCTGATCGCCTCTTTCGCCATGGCGCAAAGAGTGGATCCGACGCAGGAAGGCCGCAAATACGGTGATCCGGGTTTTCGCGGTGAAGCGATAGCTCTGAACGTCGTGAACATGGACGTGCGTGACATACTCAGCCACATCACGGAACAGTACGGCATCAATTTTGTGATCGACAAATCCGTAAAGGCGGTGCCGGTCACGGTAAATGTAAAGGATGTTCCGTGGAACGTCGCTCTGGATTCGATCCTTCGCTCGCAGGAACTGGGTGTGCAGGTAAACGGGAATATTCTCCGCGTTGCCGATGCCAAGACCCTTGCGACCGAGGGCGAGATAGTGCGCCAGGCACTGGACACCCAGCTTGATTCTTCACAGCTCTATACGGAGTTCATCCGTCTGAACTATGCACGCGCAAGCGGTGATCTGCAGCGTGGAACAGCCACGGCAGGTACCTCTTCGGGCGGATCAGGCGGCGGTTCTTCCGCCGGCGGCAGCCAGGGAGACGGTTTGCTTCCTATAATCAAGCGTCGTCTGTCCCGCCGCGGCTCGATCGAGGTTGACGGAAGAAGCAATTCGCTGATCATCACCGACGTTCGCGAAAATATCGACGCGGTCCGCCAGTTGGTCGCCATTCTTGACCAGCCCGAACCGCAGGTCGAGATCGAGGCCCGTATCGTGGTCGCCACCCGCAGCTTTAGCCGTGACATCGGTGTTCAGCTTGCCGGGCTGGTAACGGGTTCGCGGGGAGCTTTGGCACAGGGCGGAACACTGCCCGTCCCGCAGACCGCGGGCGGCGAGCAGCAGACCGGCGGTGTCAACACACAGCCTAATAACGATCTGAAATCGATCATCCCGAGTACGGTGATCGGTCTGACCACGGGAATTTTTGGAACCGCACAGCTAAGCGCCCTGATCTCAGCCGGTGAGCAGAAAGGTGAGGCAAAGGTAATAGCCACACCTCGCGTCACGGCCCTGAACAATCGTTCGGCTGTCATAGAAAGTAAAACGCAGATCCCTGTTGTCACCATCCAGCCGGGCCAGGCAGGCGCGGGCGGTGTCGCTCTGGCAACAACGGAATACGTTGATGTTCCGTTGAAGTTGGAAATAACGCCGCAGATAACGGATGTAGGCACGGTCGTGCTGGAAGTTCTCGCCGAGAACAGTTCTACAGCCACGATAGTGGCCGGAGCACCGCCGGCGATCAACGTCCAGAAGATGCAGTCGCAGATCATAGTTCCGGACGGCGGCACAACAGTGGTTGGCGGCGTTCTGTTTGACGACGAACGCGAAGGCCAGGACCGCACCCCGGGACTTTCCCGCATTCCGCTGCTCGGCTATCTCTTTAAGAGAAAGTCGGTCAGACGCGACACGAACGAAATACTGTTCTTCATCACCCCGAGGATATATCGTCCCGACTTTCCGCAGACGACCGGAACGTCAGGCACGAAGCCTTCGGCAACGATAATCCAGCCGGTCCCGATGGGCAATCCCAGCTCTAACTCGGACAAGACACCGGCCGCAAACCCGACGCCGCGTCCGATGCTGCCCGTAACACCGGCAACTCAGCCGGCAGAGGTTCCCACGGCACCGGAAAGGCCGTAACGGCCAATATCCCTGAAGGGATAAATGTTACTCCACTAAGCGAAAAGCCCGTCAGGCCATATCGGCACGACGGGCTTTTTCTTTTGTATTTGCGATCCGCTATTGTGCGATAAAGGCCGATGCAACGGGAATGTCTCCCGCCGAACCGAACGATGATATTCGGGCTGTCTGATCGGAACTCCTGAGTATGTACCATGTTCCGTTTCGGTAAACGGCTATGTCCGTACTGCCGTCGCCGTCATAATCCGCCGGAGCGGGTACGTCACTCGATAAGCCGAATTGAGCGGCAAAAACACCTCGGGAAGATCCGTTGATCCACCATGTGCCGGTGGATGGCCTGAAAATGGCCGCGTCGGTGCGTCCGTCACCGTCAAAATCTGCCTGAACGGGCCTGTCCTCGCCTATTCCGAACTGAAATATCGAATATCCCTGATCGGTCGTCCGCCAAATATACCACACGCCGGTCGAGGGCCGGAAAACGGCTATGTCGGCCCTGGCGTCCCCGTCATAATCGCCCGGTGCGACGATATCCGTTGACAGCCCGAAGTGCCGGATGTCCAATCCGATATCAGAACTCCTGTAAATGAACCAGTATCCTGATGAAGGACGCCATATTGCCATATCGGTCTTCAGGTCGCCGTCATAATCAGCGGGAACCGGGATGTCGCCCGCCATGCCGAAAGGAGCGGAGATGACGCTGCCGGAACTGAGCCTGACATACCATGTGCCGTTGGACGGACGCCATACCGCGTGATCGGTAATGCCGTCACCGTCATAATCGCCCGGAACAGGCCTGTCACCCGGCTGGCCGATGTCGGCCGAGGTTGCCTGTGACCCGTTGGCGTTGAGCGCGTACATAACGCCGGTCGAGGGGCGGTAAACCGCTATATTGCTGCGTCGTTCGTCAAAAAAATTGGAAATGACCGTCCCGGAAAAAATAGAACCGGCAGAGGTGTATATATTGTCGCCGGACGTGCTGAGGTCGCTGTTCGCGGCGTTGCCGGCAGCAAAAAAGTCGATCTTGCCCTGTCGCGATGCCGGCGCCGTCCACGTAAAGGTCCATGACCTGGAGCCGAACTCAACAGGTGTAATGCCGTTGGAATTATGCGAGACGTAGCTGCGGTCATGGCCTTCGACCGAACTGTTAACTATCTGCATTTCGGCAGGATCGCCCGCCGGCAGCGAAAATTCTCCCGTTCCGTCGCCGATGCCGTTCACCGCCGTCATCTGAAATCCATAGACCACCGCGTCGCTCTGGCTGACGGTCACTGTCACTTCGACCTCCTGGCCGGGAGCATAATTTCGCGGCAGGCCGGAGATGACAACGCCTCCCGAACCGCTGTTGATCTCAAAATCTCCGTGACAGACAATACATGTCCCCTCGCCCGGCGCTCCGGAAAACGAAGGCGACGGGCCGGATGACGACGCCGATGCAGGCTCGTTAAATTCGGTTGAAACAGAAACTCCGACGATCCCGACAACTATTGCCCCCAGAATTGCGGCTGATTTAAGGACGCGATTCCGGAGTCTGGATGACTTCATACTGGATTCTCCTATTTGGCTGAGGTAATGACCTGTAAAATCCCGCAGTGAATAAACACCGGGACGAAAATGGACTTTAACCCGAATTACGCACTAAAAACACCCTGACGAGAAACAGAACCGACATAACAGTTAATAGTTATGCAGGTTACAGTTATTAGTTTTTTCAACTGTTAACTAAAAACTGACCAACTATGAACTCTTAGAAACTAATATGATCTGCCTGATCTCCTGCATTTTGAACTTACGGGTTCTCTAATGCGGAATCTGGGTTTAATCAAAGTTAAACGGCTGACGGCCAGGTTGTCAACATAAAACACCGCTTCGACCAGTGAGGACGAAGCGGTGGCTGAGTGTTTGAGTGGAGATCGGAAATGGCCCGATGTACCGGAGAGGATTTGAG
>CAZOXY010000090.1:0-10586 GCA_964583955.1 uncultured Chloracidobacterium sp.
GCGGCAGCGTGGAGTGTCATTTGCCAGGACCGCGACCATCGGGCGGCAGAGTATGCTTATCGGCGAGGATGCTCTCGCGGGAGTCCTTGCCGAAGCGGGCGAGGACGATGCGGCTTTGCGTGCCTCGGAATTTAACGGATCGAACGGCTATGCCGAACCATTCCTTAGATCTCTAGGTGCCGAGGAAATAGTGTCATACGATGCGTCGGACTATGAAGGAGCATCGGTCGTTCACGACCTTAATCTGCCCATCGGTGACGAGCATAAAGAGCGGTTCTCTGTCGTCCTTGACGGCGGAACGCTTGAACATGTCTTCAATTATCCCCAGGCGATAAAGAACTGTATGGAGATGGTGCGGCCCGGAGGACATTTTCTCGGTATAACGCCGACAAACAACCACCTCGGCCACGGATTCTATCAGTTCAGCCCTGAGCTTTTCTTCCGTATTTTTTCAGAGGTGAACGGCTTTGAGCTTGAGCAGCTTCTGATATTTGAGGAGGTACAGGATTGTGACTGGTATGAGATCTCCGACCCTGATACCGTCCGCGAACGCGTTACGCTGGTAAATGAGGAGCCGGCAATGCTGCTGATCATTGCCAGACGGACGGAGGCGAAGCCTATATTCGCAAAGCCGCCGCAGCAGAGCGATTATTTTGCCATCTGGAACACTCACGAACGCGGCGAGGCGGCGGGCATTGCCGGTATGGACAATTCGCGGAGAACAGGTCTATCGCGGCTGACGTACGGAGCGTGGAAAAAACTTCAGCGCGGTGTAAATCGGCGATTCGGCATCCTTGGCAACCGTGATAAGCATTTCAAAAAGTTCGATCCTTTTTCCTCCTGAACGCCGTTATTTTTCCAAAAGCGGCAAAAGGGCATTGTATATGTTATCGGCCATCATTTTGGTTCCCTCGGCGTTCGGGTGAATGCCGTCACCCTGATTCAGCTCCGGTTTCATTGCAATATTCTCAAGCGGAAACGGCAGAAATGCCGTTTTGTATTTGTCAGCCAGATCGGGGAACGTGGCGTTGAATTCCTGCTGATACTCAGTGCCGAGCGTCGGAGCGGCAAACATTCCGCACAGCAGTATTTTCATGTCAAGTTCCTGCGCTTTTTTGATAATGCTTTCCAGGTTGCTCTTCATGCGGGCGGGCGGCATTCCGCGAAGCATGTCGTTGGCCCCAAGTTCGAGGATCAGTATCTTCGAGCCTTCCTGTTCCAGCGTCCATTCGGCACGCTCGCGTCCGCCCAGAGTTGTGTCGCCCGACACACCGGCATTCACGACCTCGTAATCATAGCCTTCTGCATTCAGCCGCTGCTGGAGCAGATATGGGTACGATTCCGTTTCTGTCAGGCCGAAACCGGCCGTCAGGCTGTCGCCAAAAGCGATTATCTTTGGCCTTGCGGCGGCGGCCTGCGGATAGACCAGCGGGCGTTCGACATTTCCCTGGCCGCCGGTAAAGCGGTCCTGCTCGCCGCAGCCGATGGCCAGAACAGCCAATACAAGGCAAATTAAAAATTTGATTCGTAACAAGGAACTCATTTCAGGTCAGATACGTTTATTATTAAGCCCAAACGGTTTGGATGCATTTTAATTGGAACTTGTTTGACGGATTTTGGCAAGCTATGATGAAACGGACCTTAAAAAACATATGATCGTTATCAAAGACGTGACCAAGACCGTTCGCTCAGGAACGGAAGACCTGACAATATTATCAAACGTTTCGGCCGAGATACCCGACGGCCAGTTCGTTGCATTGACCGGAGCGTCGGGCAGCGGAAAATCCACATTGCTCGGCCTGCTCGCCGGCCTGGATGCGCCATCGGAAGGAAGCATCACCATTGACGGCGATGAGATAACGACCATGAGCGAGGACGGCCTGGCGGAGCTTCGCAGCCAGAAGATCGGCTTTATCTTTCAATCCTTTCACCTTATCCCAAGCCTGACCGCGCTTGAGAACATAATGATCCCGATGGAAATACGCGGAGCAAATGACGCGAAACAACGCGGCGAGGAACTTCTTCGCGAGGTCGGGCTGTCCGACCGCGGACATCATTATCCGTCCGAGCTGTCGGGCGGCGAACAGCAGCGTGTCGCCATTGCCCGAGCGTTTGCGAACCGGCCAAAGATACTGTTCGCCGACGAACCGACCGGAAACCTCGATTCGCGCAACGGCCAGCATATCTTTGAGCTGATGACCGACCTCCATAAACAAAATGATGTCACGCTCGTGATGGTCACACACGACCAGGCGCTTGCCTCCATGGCCCAGCGACAGATCGTCCTCAGGGACGGAAAGGTCGTTTCCGACGAAATATCTTGAAAAACCCAAGCGGATTAGGTTAATATAGCTATGCCCACAGTTTTGAGAGAAAGAGGATTTAGGGTGATGATCTATACCCGCGACCACGAGCCGATGCACGTACACATTGAATATCAGGGGCGAAAAGCGATCATAGAATTTGAACCTGTTGTAAGGGTCAGAAGCAATATAGGCATGAATCGCGGAGAACTTAGACGTGCTCTTGAGATCGTAGAGGAACATCAGGTGTTTCTGGCGGAGAAATGGCAGGAGATATATGGATGACATCGAGAAAAATATAGGAATGTCCGACGATGAGTTTGAGCGTCAGTATCTGGAGGCAACGCAAAGCGGTGATGTCGAGATGGAAAGTCTGCCGAAAGCCGTCGCTGCAAAATATGACCGGCATTCGCGAAGGATCATACTTGAAATGCTCAACGGCGTAACGCTGCTTGTACCCGTTGATCTCGTGCAGGGATTGGGCAATGGGAACGACCGTGAGTTAGGCGATTTTGAATTGAGGTTTCAGGGAACCGAGATCCATTGGAACGCTCTAGATGTGCAGTTTTATGTGAAAGACCTTCTGCTGGGAGTTTTTGGCACTCCCAAATGGATGTCGGGCCTTAAGGAACACCTTGCCGAGATCGGACGCAAGGGCGGCCGGGCAAAAACTCCCGCGAAACGCGCGGCAAGCGTAGAAAATGGCAAAAAAGGCGGCCGTCCGCGTAAGGAGCGGACAGCCTAGCTCAACGCGATGCAATTCATCCTCAACCTCACTTTTCGGGAGATCAGGTCGTCGTGGCGGCGGCTGTTGTTCTTTTTTCTTTGCATTGCGCTTGGCGTTGGGTCGATCATCGCACTGCGGTCGCTGATACAGAACCTGACGGCGGCGGTCGGCACCGATGCACGGGCGCTGATGACGGCTGACATCGAGGTCAGTTCCTCCACAGAATTTTCACCCGATCAGTTGGCAAAGATCGAGGAGGTCATTTCCGCATACGGCACGGTTGACGGCCGCGATGAGGCGTTGACCACGACCGCGATGGCCGTTCCTGCCGATCCGCAGAAACCCGGTTTGCGGATGGTCGAGCTAAAGGGCATCGGCCCGGCGTTTCCGCTCGTCGGCGAATTCGTTCTGGATGACGGCACAAAGTTTGATGAATCTTTGCTCGATGACAGCGGAGCGCTCGTCGCCCGCATTTTGCTCGAAGACCTGAACGTCACGGTCGGCGAAAAGATAAAGATCGGCGACGGAGAATTTCGCATAACCGGTTCGTTCGATCAGGAACCGGGCGGGACGAGCGGCTTTCGTCTCGGAGCGCGTGTGTTCATCACAAAACAGGCTTTCTACACTTCAGGCATTTCACAGAATGCCAGCCGCGTCCGCCACCGGCTGCTTTACCGCACGACCGATAACCCGACAGCTTTGGTAAAAAGCCTTCGCGATGCCCTGAAAGGAACAACGCTGCGGGTACAGTCCTATCGCGAGACACAGGAACGCCTGGGCGAACAGTTTGCCCGGACGGAGAATTATCTTGCGCTGACAGGCCTTCTTATCCTTGTGCTTGGCGGCGTCGGCGTATGGAACGTGTCGCGGGCATTCGTCGAACAAAAGCGCAAGGCGGTCGCGGTACTCAAATGTCTCGGTGCTTCCGGCAATCGCATCATCACCGTCTATCTGCTTCAAATATTGACGCTTGGCCTTATGGGCAGCCTTTTCGGCGTGTTGCTTGCACAGGGCGGATTACTGCTTGCTCGTTCGGCGCTTTCCGCCGATCTGCCGGAAAATATGTCATACACGGTCGGTTTTTCGACCGCATTGCAGGGCATCGTGCTGGGGCTTCTCATATCGGCTCTGTTCTCCGGCCTTCCCCTGCTGCAGGTGCGCAATATCAAACCGCGTCTTTTGCTTCGTGATGAGAACAATGCCAGCTTTCGTCGTCTGGACACGACCAAATGGCTGGTTGCCGGTGTTATAATTGCCGGGCTTTTGGCGTTAGCCGTGTGGCAGGCCGGTTCGCTGCTGGTCGGGACATTTTTTCTTGTCGGCCTGGCGTTGACCTCGGCCGTTCTTTACGCGGCGGCGGCTGTGCTTACATATTTTCTTCGCGGCCTTGGGTCGGTCGGGCCTTTTGCCTTGAAACAGGCGGTAAATTCGCTGTATCGCCCCGGCAATCAGACCCGCATCATTCTGCTCGCGGTCGGCCTGGGAGCGTTTGTCGTTTTGGCGGTCCAGTCGCTTCAGGTCAATCTGGTTCGTGAATTCGATTTTTCCCGCAACCAACGGCTGCCGACGCTTTTCTTTGTCGATATTCAAAAAAGCCAGATCGACGGCCTTGCCGCGATGATAGAACGCGGCCTTGGCGAAAAGCCTGAAACCACACCGACGGTCCGCGCCCGCGTTGCTTTTATCAACGGCAAGGCTCCTGATTTCAGCGACCCTGAGGTAAGGCAGATGCAGGGACAGATCGGCCGCGAGTTTGCCGTGACATATCGGCCCGAACTCGACCTCAACGAAAAGATCATCGCGGGCCGATGGTGGCCCGACGGCGGATCGGATGTGCCGGAGGTCTCGGTTCAGGACGAGATGGCAGAAAGGCTCGGTGTCGTTCCGGGAGATTCGATAACGTTCGACATATCGGGCCGCCACGTTACGGCGCGTGTGGCAAGCGTTCGCAAACTTGACCTGCGGAACACGCGAACCGCGTTCATTTTTGTATTCAGTCCCGGCGTTCTTGACAAGGCTCCGCAGAGCTTTGCCGCAACCGTGCTGCGGCCCGCAGGAGCGACCGAACGCCAGCGGCTTCAGCGTGCGGTCGTGGACGCATATCCTAATGTGCAGGTATTTGACGTTGCCGACATCATCACAACGGTCAAGGCACTTGTCGATAATTTTGTCCTGGCTGTTTCGTTCGTAGGCGGGTTTGTTATCTTAAGCGGTGTTCTTATCCTGATAGGTTCGGTCGCCCTGACCAAATCTCAGCGCGTCTATGAGAACGCGATCCTGAAAACGCTCGGCGCCGGACGCGCCAAACTGGCGATGATGCTTGTCGCCGAATACGGCCTTTTGGGAATGCTGGCGGGACTTATCGGCGCGGTGTTCGCTGCGGTTCTGTCCTTTGCGGTCAGCCGGTTCATTTTGAACATCGAATGGGAATTCGATCCCGTGCTGCTTGCCGCCGGCACATTGATAACGGCCCTTGTCGTTCTTATCGTAGGCACCGTTTCCAGCTTTGACGTTCTTTTCCGCAAGCCGCTCGGCACACTCCGGTCGCAGTAGGAAGTTTGGGGAGTTAGTAGGGTTTAGAGAGTTTGGGGAGTTGTAGAGTCAGGCAATTTGCGGTGCAAGATCGAGAAATAAGAAACGCGGAGACTAAAGATCCGGGATCCGCTAACTCCCTAAACTCCCTAAACTCCCTAAACTCCCAAACTCTGCAACTCTAAAAACTCTATCTTTGCACTTCAAACGGATGATTGCTGAGGACGGCGCGCATGTTTACCTGTCGGAGAAGCGTTTCCAGATATGCGGTGAAGCGATGCAGTATCGGGACCAGGTCCTTGGTTTCGCCCGTGCCGTAAACTTCTTCACAAAAACGCTCGAACGATTCGCGGTCCTTATAGAAAAGAAACTCGACCGGTTCTTCCTGAAATGATCTTAAAAGTTCCTTGAGTTTTTTTATCTGTTCGTCGCTCGGATCTTTTTCCGCCGCCTGCACGGCATTCAGGGCGTCCGACAGATGCGAACGCAGAAGCAGCGATTCTGCCAGCTTGTGCTGAAATTCCGGAAACAGGTCGGCCGTGCCGATCTCCGGCTGGAGCATCTTTGCAAAGCTTGCCAATATCTCCTGAAAACTGTCATTTAGCAGCGCGTATGCCGATTCTACACGGGCAAAGACCGCCGGAGCGGAACGAAGCCCGATGATCCCGGCCAGCTCCTGATCGTATGCCTTTCTCAGCTCCAGCGACGCCATATACGCTGCCCCGTCCATCAGCCCGAACATCATGTCTTCCTCGTCCGGCGAACGCGAAAGTGTCCGGTTCAGATGATCCGTCAGCGAACGTATCTGTTCATAAACGCCGCTGAAAAGCAGCAGCGACGGCTTCAGCGGTTCGTCGTTCCTCAGCATTCGGCTTATCAGCCGCAGGATGCGCAGAATGCAGCTCAAGCGGTCGGACACGGTCTGCAGGTTGTCGCGGTCCTCGGCATTAAGGCGTGCGAGGAGCGTTTCATTGCGAAAACTTTCCGGCAGGAAACTTTCCGCTATCGCACCCGAAGCGTCCTCAAGCTTTTCAAACGCGCTCAGTTGGACTATCGCGTCCGCAAGCCTGTCCTTCCACGCCTTCCATTCCGCAAAGCCGAGTTTCGGGCTTTCGGTCAGTGCTCCGTTCAATATAGACAGGTCGTGTACGAAAGACACAAACCCGTTCACGTCCTTTTCGCCCAGATCGACCATCGCTGATATTTCCTGTTCGGGAATGCGGTCGAGTTCCGCCAAAAGTCCGGCCAGCCGCGTGAGAGCCGCGTTCGTAAGCTGAAACTCGGGCAGTCTGCTTCGTGTGACCGCCGTCGGTTTGTCGCTCTCGCCCATCGACCGGTCATACGCCCGCAAAAAGCTCCGCAGGCCGGCGGTCCAGGCCCACAGGTCAAAGATGACCTCAATGGGTTCACGCGCCGGTTTTAACAGGCTTGATACCAGGGCCTCGCCCGTATGGATCGTCTCTCCGAAAGGGACAGACTTTTCTGTTTCAACTGCTTGCAAATGAGATCTCCTTCAAGGAATATGAGGATGGAAGGGCAGGCGAAAACAGGGCCGCCAGATATTGTTATACATTTTAAACACCGTTGTTTGCAACGAAAATCGTTAAATATTGGGGTTTTCCGCATAATTTGGCCTTATATAGCTCTTCGGCGGCACCTAAAAAATATAAACTCAAATTACGCATTAGGAATATGATGCGAATCTTTTTTCTTTATTTCTTTGCGGTTTCTTTGCGAGCATTGCGTCTTTGCGTGAGAAAACAGTTTAATGCCAAGCCGCAAAACACACCAGGAAAGAAAAGTATAGAAAGATAAGCTGTCGCTGGATCTCAAATAAATGGATATATTAGTGGCAACACGAAACGCGGGCAAGCTGGCTGAGCTTCGCGAACTCCTCGGCGATTCGGGAGTAAGGCTGCTTTCGCCGGACGAAGCCGGTATAACCGACGACGTTGACGAGACCGGAACTACATTTGAGGAGAACGCGCGGCTAAAGGCGTCGGGCTATGCGCGGGCCGCCGGGATGTATGCGGTCGCGGACGATTCGGGCCTTGAGGTCGATGCGCTGAACGGCGCACCGGGTGTTTTTTCAGCCAGATATGCCGGAGCGGAAACAGGTTTTCAGCAAAAGATGGAAACGCTGCTTGCCGAGATGAAAGCGTCCGGTTCCGCATCGCGTTCCGCGCGGTTCGTGTGCGTCATGGCGTTTTCAGCCCCCGACGGAAATATCGTATTTACCGCCGAAGGCATCTGTCCCGGCAGCATCGCTGACAGGCCTGCCGGAACCGCCGGATTCGGCTACGATCCGATCTTTATTCCGGACGGATATGACCGGACTTTTGGCGAATTGACGGCTGACATCAAGAACACTGTCGGGCATCGTTCAAAGGCCGCGAGAGCATTTGTTCGATATTTACGCGATTTTATTGGCGTTTGACTTGACCAACTAAATTTCGGCCTGTAAAATTCGACACTTGGTATCGCTTCCCAATTTGAAAAGCGGGGCGTAGCACAGCCTGGTAGTGCGCACGGTTTGGGACCGTGAGGTCGCAAGTTCGAATCTTGCCGCCCCGACCACAATGCGGCACGGATACTATTTGCCCGTTGTTGCGACACTCTCGCAGGCAAAGAAATTTTAGACGAATTTTTGAATTTACTATTACCTTGGAGGTTAACTAACACTATGGCTAGATTGACACAAACGGAGATCATCAACAGCTTGGCCGAGACATCCGGACTTGCAAAGAAGGATGTGAAAGGCATTTTTGACGCGCTTTCAGCGCTTGCGGTGAGTGAGGTAAAAACGAACGGCGAATTTACCATTCCGGGCTTCGGAAAGCTTGTAAAAGCTACCCGTAAGGCCCGCGAAGGCCGCAACCCCGCAACCGGAGCTGTTATCAAGATCCCGGCAAAGACGACCGTCAAATTCCGCCTCGGCAAAGCCATCAAAGACGCTGTCAGCTAAAACACATCGGTCGATATTATCGATCAGGACAGGCCGGGCCGCCTTATACGCGGGCCGGTCTTTTTCATTGCCTGGAACAATTTGAGAAAAATCTCACAAGCGGTGAAAAAAAGTCGTGACATTCCTGATTTTATTTGTTACGATTTCATTACATAAGGTGAGACCGGATAGATTTCAATTTACATTCTGAAAGGAGTTCTTTTGATGTGAAGCCCTTTGTAAAAGGGAGTTTTAAGTGAGATTCACTTAAAATTCTCCGGGGAAGTTCGTTTTCGGCCGGCTTATGTTCTTTTAAATAATATTACCCAGTGGGAGGGAAAATAGAAGAAGTGGCAGCAGCAGCTAAACAAATGACACTGCAAGATCGAATTTTGCAGATCGATCATATACAAGCACGACGTTTCTCGAAACTGTCGGGAGACGCGGTGGAGATCGCGGCCGAGGGAATTGTCAGACATTTACGGGCTTGTGTCCGTATGGATGTCAACCCCGACGCGTCTGCGGTTCGTGAGATAATTGACGACGCTCTCAATGGCAGACGCGTATTTGCGGAAACTTCGAACGACCTATTGGCCGCCTAACAACGCATTAGTTTTACTTTAATAGCAATACATATTGACCGCCGCATCGCCGGCGGTTTTTTTATTCTTTAAAATAGCTTTTTTATTGCGGGGAAAGTGTTGGGTCCCGAGCGGCTTGCCGCCATGATGTGCGGCGAAACTTGTTTCGCCGGGAGCTTTCGGAGAAAGGTAAACCTTTCCGCACATCATAACGGCAAGCCGCAAAGATGAGGCGTCGGTATTCGACGTTTTTCCATGCTTTCTGTGGATTCTGTGGTGTTTCGAACACGGAATTAACCAAAAAATGACGCGAAAACCGATCTAAGATCAGGCCCTCTTGCAACCGGTGCCACTTCCGCTCGCATCTCAAAAGCATATATACTGACCCTCATCAATAATGTAAGACATTCAAAAAAAAGATCGGAGACAACACTTCCGGACAACATCAATCCATATGATCCAGAGAATTATCACAATTGCGGCTATTTTCATAGTGCTTCTTTTATCCGGAAATTACATGGTGAATGGCCAGTTGTCGGATTTGAAAACTGTTTATTCGGAAGAGTTTCATTTCATCGCGTATTTCCCCGATGAACCGAAAAAATATGTTTTAGAAGAGAGATTCGCAGAAGCGAAACTTCTGCTTGTGGTCTAATATTTAAGCGGCCATAGGTGTTTGTGCGAAGGCCGCCAATGATCGTTACCGTTGACTTAGCTCGATTCGGTGTCACCGTTGCAGGCGAACGATCTGGTCGTTCCATTCCGAAGCCCGGCTGCATTCGGCAATGAGGACGATCTCTTCTATGGCCCGTCCGACCGGAAAGTTCTGTCCTATCTCGATAAGTCCCGGCATCGGCTTTCCCGAAGTTATACGCTCGATGGCAAAGCCTCGCATTGTCGATACATCGTGCGTTAGCATAATTCGTCCTTCCTTTGCCGCAAAATCCAACACCTTGGGATCGCGAAAGGTGCGCAGACCGACATCCTGAACACGAACGATGTCCAGATCAGGCAGACGAAGGCGAACGCCTTGGAATATCGCCATCTTAAAATCCTCGTCGGTGAGGAATTTTATTTCTTCCAATCCAGTGCCTCGCCGTTCTTTCGTTTTTGAAGTACTTCGCGGGTTATTGCGGGAGGATTTTCGGCTTCGTGCTCACGCCAGGCACGTTCGCGTTCGGATTCTCGTTTGGCGAGGTATTTATCAACCTTTTCTTTATTGTGAAGATAATAGGCAATGGCCGTATGAACCTCGGCAAGTGACAGCGTATCGTAATTGTTTCTTATCTCGGCCGCGTCCGCTCCTTCGTTGAACATATAAATTACCGAATCGAGCGAAACACGAGAATCGCCAACGCGTAAAACTCCGCCTTTGACCTTGCGGATCGCGTTTGGAATTGTGCCGAATGATACAGCCATGACAGGTCTAATAATAACACAAAAGCTTTCCGGCAAAGGAAGCATTTCGAGCTATGAGTATCTATGGACACCCCGGCGGG
>CAZOXY010000091.1:0-10574 GCA_964583955.1 uncultured Chloracidobacterium sp.
TACTCGCTCCTTTTGAATATTTTCAAATATCACTGACTTATCTAGTCATGACCCTATAGGAAAGACAATATGGCAAATGTGGATAATAAGAGAATTAGGTAGCAGTGCAACGTGATGAATGATGCATGGAATGAGGGTGCTAAGGCTGTTACCTTCAACGGGATCACGCAGGCGGCATTTGAGGCAGCGATCAGCGCGGCAAATGATGACGATCAGACAATAGAAGACCTTGAGATCGAACTCAAGATGAAACGCGACGAACGCGACGATAAATACAAGGCCCTCGATCAACAACGCTCCAAAGTCGGCCAAGGCGTCGCCGGCGACCCGAATTATGGCAACGACAGCCCGCTCTATGGCGCAATGGCTTCGTCCGTAAGTCGGAGAAGAAGTCTGGTTTAACTCGTAAGAAAAAGCCGACAACCTAATAACGATATGGGACCGAAAAACTTTTCGCTTGATGGATCTTCGATGGGGTCGAACCTACCGGATTCTATTCCGACATCGTTGACCTCGGATAAGGACATACTGTGGAAGCAATATGAACTTCAAGTTGAACTCTATAAAAAGTATCTAGAGCTTGTCTTGAAGTTTAATATCTTCTACTACGCTGCGACAGGTGCTCTTATGTCGTATTACTTCAGCAAGTCCGAAATTGCTCTGATGAAGTACTCACTGTTGCTTCCAGTTCTGATGAGTATTGGCTTTGCGACACTCTTCTTTTACGGCGCGTGGGCACAAGCTGTGAGCCGCGAAGAGATATTCAATCTCCGTGATGCTTTAGGACTTGAAACCGCTCCCGAGACTCGGGTTTTGCAGGTTCTACTTTGTATATCAGCGTCATTGATGCTCGTCGTCGGCATCGTGATACTTATCTTCTTTTGTAGTGCATTACGTCAGGCGTAACAGATTGGAGGCTCAACGTAATGCCAAACGATAGAGTTTTGCGGACGTTTATTCGCTTTATGTCGGTCTCCTTCGGGAACAAATCTGAATGCGAACCACTATCTTATGAATACGAATTACGAAAGAGTTTTTGCGATGAGTTTTGCGGGGGTTTATCCGCATTATGTGGCGAAGGCGGAGAAGAAGGGCCGGACGAAGGAAGAGGTTGACGAATGTATTCGCTGGCTGACGGGTTATACGAAGGCCGGGCTTGCAAAGCAGATCGAGAAGCGGACGAGTCTTCGCGACTTTTGCGAAAAGGCATCGAAATTCAACCCGAACGCTTCGCTCATTAAAGGCGTCGTCTGCGGCGTCCGCGTCGAAGACATCGAAAACTCTTTGATGCAAAAGATCCGCTGGCTGGACAAACTCATCGACGAACTCGCAAAAGGGAAAAAGATGGAAAAGATATTGCGGAGTGTAGAGTAAGCAGGCTATGTCAGTGATATAATTGTTCCAGGTGAAATATATGTCAGCAATAGCAGAAGCAGAGAAATTGGTATTTAGTCTATCGGAAAAGGATCGGGCTGAATTGGTTGGAAAGATACTTCGTTCATTGCCGTTTTATGCCGATGATGGCGGATTGGCCGAGGCACGTCGGCGTGATCGGGAGATGGATGAGAATCCGGATTCGATAATTTCGATGAAACAGTTGGACGACATGATCTCTGAGCGGTTCCCGTTTGTCCGACAATGAACATTCAGCTTAATTCCGCTGTTCATAACGATCTTCGTGTAACGATGGAGTATTACCTTGAAACTGCAGGTGTCCAGGTCGCCTTGGAATTTTACGAAGAGTTTCAACACTTTGCAGAACTTGCGGTGAGATCACCACGTTCGTACCGAGTTTTTTCAGAAGATCCGCCAGAGGTCAGACGGGTGAATTTCAAACGTTTTCCTTACCACTTTCTTTAAAGGCAGATAGACCGGACGACGATAAGAATTCTGGTCGTCCGACACGATCACCGTCATCCTTCGTACGGTTTGGATCGTTGGTAGCATAATGAAGATAAACGATTTCGTAGTCAGATTCGCCAATGTCAACGGAACAGGTTCGGCGTCGGCCAATGCGTTGTTCACAAAGGCGGTTTTTCGGATGGGCGTACCGGTTACGCCGAAGAACATCTTTCCGTCGAACATTCAGGGTTTGCCGACGTGGTACGAGGTGCGGGTCAGCGAAAAGGGATGGCTTGGCCGCCGCGAGGGCGTTGACCTGATGGTCGCGGTCAACCCTCAGTCGATGAAAAAGGACTACGGCGATGTAAAGCCCGGCGGATATTTTCTTTATGACAGCTCAAAGCCGCTGCCGCCGGGTTATGACCGCGAGGACATCACGCATATCTCCATTCCGCTGATGACGCTCTGCAACGCGGAGTTTACCGACGCCCGCCAGCGTCAGCTTTTCAAGAACATCATCTATATCGGCGCGTTGGCGGCCCTGTTCGACATCGAATTTTCCGTGTTCGAAGGGCTTATCGAAGGACAGTTCAAGGGCAAGGAAAAACTGATCGAACCAAACCTCCGAGCGCTCAATATCGGCGTTGACTACATCAGGGAAAACTTTACTAATTCTGACGCTGATGCATCCGCTCAGTTCAACCTTCGCATTGAGCGCCGCGATCTGCTTGGCGACAAGATATTGTTCGGCGGCAATTCCGCCTGCGCCCTCGGAGCCATCTACGCCGGTGCGACCGTCGCCGCGTGGTATCCGATAACGCCTTCGACATCGGTCGTGGACGCCTTTGCCGGCTATGCAAAAAAATTCCGCGTTGATGCGGATACGGGCAAAAACAATTACGCCATCGTCCAGGCAGAGGATGAGCTTGCCGCCATCGGCATGGTCATGGGCGCGATGTGGAACGGAGCTCGTGCGTTTACCGCCACCAGCGGCCCTGGAGTTTCGCTGATGCAGGAATTTCTCGGCCTCGGTTATTTCGCCGAGGTGCCGACCGTGCTGATAGACGTTCAGCGAACCGGCCCTTCGACCGGAATGCCGACTCGGACGCAGCAATCGGATATCTTACTGGCCGCTTACGCTTCGCACGGCGACACAAAACATCCGCTGCTCTTTCCCGCATCACCAAAGGAATGTTTTGAGATGACGGCGGCGGCGTTTGACCTGACCGAGCGGCTGCAAACGCCGGTCATTATTATGACCGACCTCGACCTGGGCATGAACGACCACGTCACCGAACCCTTGACGTGGGATGACGGCCGCGATTGGGACAGGGGCAAGCTGCTCACTTCGGCTCAGCTTGAAAAGATATATGCCGCAATGACGAACTCGGAGAGTTCAAATGGTAATGGCAATGGTGAACATCCACTGCCGGGAAATATCGAGCTTGATGCCCTGACAAATGACAATGCAGCACCTGAACCGCCGCTCGAACAGTTTCGCGGTAAATTCGGACGCTATCTCGACATCGACGGCGATGGGATACCTTACCGCACAATGCCGGGTGTTCACGCCACCAAAGGGGCGTTTGTCACGCGAGGCTCGTCACGCGATGAATACGCCGCCTATACCGAGGACAGCGAGGCCTATGTCCGAAATATGGCCCGCCTCGTCAAAAAATGGGAAACGGCGAAGGCACTGGTCCCGCAGCCTGTGTTTTATGACGCGGAGACACGGGGAAATCGGGGTATGGAGTCAGGAAGACAGGAGACAGGAGACAGGAGACAGGAGATCACAGAATCCGCGATCAAGGACGGCGTCATTTTCTTTGGAACATCAACCGACTCGGCGCTCGAAGCACTCGATCTGCTTGCCGAAGAGGGAATTCACATCGACGCCATGCGGCCGCGCGCGTTCCCGTTCGGCAAGGCGTTTGAAGATTTTGTCTCATCACATGACCGCATTTTCGTAATCGAACAGAACCGCGATGCCCAATTCCGCAGCCTGATGATGATCGAACTCGGCATCGACCCATCAAAACTGATCCCATTACTTAACTACGACGGAATGCCGATAACGGCAGATAATATTTACAGGCAGATAGCGGAAATTGACAATGTTGGAATTCAAAGAAATTGATACGCCAAACAGCACCTTTTCCAATATAGGCAGGATTTCCTATTGTGTTTTTGCCGCTATTCCGATCATTTTGTGGATCGTGATGGGATTTCAGGCGGGAGAAACTCGGGAGGAGCGATTTGCTGCATTTTTGATGGGGGGTCTGGTGCTTTTGTTAAGCCTCATCGTCACCATTGCCGGATCGATTATTCTGGTATTGGTAAAAATTAGCGGTCAACCGATTCGATTTTGGGTGATTGCGGTGGCAATTGGATCACTGCCACTGTGGCTGGGATTTATTTTAGGCATCCTTTGGAACGCTCAGCCTGTATTTGGCACCTTGCATTACTAGGCGAGAACTTTTCATAATTTCATTTGAATATGACTTGCGTACGTTCAATATTTCGTCATCCGGCGTTGCCTAAGAATGAGTTTGGGTACACGTTGGATTATTATGAGGGTTCGCTTTCGATGCTTTGTGCGGGTCGCGGGCATAATTTGCTTTACGCATGAAAATTCGTGACATCATTTGGAAGGAAGAATTTGTCAATAAATTGGCAACAAAGCATGGCGTTATGATCACAGAGGTGGAGGGCGTTTTTGATTCCGGCCCGCATATTAGGAAGGTCGGGAAAGGAAGAACCAAAGGTGAAGATGTTTATGCGGCTCTTGGTCAAACAAGCGGCGGGCGATATTTGATAATATACTTTATTAGAAAACTGTCCGGAGCCGTATTGCCTATTTCGGCACGCGATATGGACGAAGGCGAGAGAAATTATTATGCCAAACAAAAAGAAAGTTATTGATCCTATCCCAGAGACATTCGCCACCGAAGAAGAGGCTGGCGAATTTTGGGATACCCACAGCTTAGCTGATTACGAAGAGTTTCTTGAACCTGCTGACATGACATTTGAAATAAGCAAGCGTATCTACGAAGTACGGGTTTCGCAAGATGTGTTCGAAGGCCTTCTAAAGGAAGCCGAGGCTACGCACCAATCCGTTCCGACAACAATCGACCGTATCTTGAGAAAGGAGTTGTCGCTAGCAAAATGACCTACGTACGTTCAACATTTCGTCATCCGGCGTTGCCTAAGAATGAGCTTGGGTACACGGTGGATTATTATGAGGGTTCGCTTTCGACGCTTTGTGCGGGGTGTGGGCATGATTCCATCAACGCGGCGATAGTCCAGGCCTGTTGGGAACTGAACATTGAGCCGCACAAGGTGGCAAAGATGTCCGGCATCGGCTGTTCGTCAAAATCGCCGGCTTATTTTCTGTCAAATTCGCACGGGTTTAATTCTGTGCATGGGCGGATGCCTTCGGTGGCGACGGGGGCGAATCTGGCGAACCGCGACCTGATATATCTCGGCGTTTCGGGTGACGGCGATACGGCGTCCATCGGCATGGGGCAATTTGTCCACGCTGCCCGCCGCAACCTGAAGATGGTATATCTGGTGATGAACAACGGCTGTTACGGCCTTACAAAAGGGCAGGATTCAGCGACGGCCGATGTCGGATCGAAAAGCAAGTCCGGTTCGGTCAACCTCTTTCAGGCGATCGACCTGGCCGGGCTTGCCATCGAACTCGGAGCCACTTTTGTCGCACAGAGCTTTTCGGGTGACAAGGAACAGTTGGTCCCCTTGCTCAAAGCAGCGATGCGGCACAACGGTTTTGCATTTCTGAACGTCATCTCGCCCTGCGTGACATTTAATAACAACGTCGGTTCGACAAAATCATACGATTACGTCCGCGAACACGTAGAAGCGACCTCGACCGTCGATTTTGTCCCTATGATGCGCGAGATAACCGCCAACTATGAGGCCGGCTCCGTTTCCGATCTGACAATGCATGACGGTTCGCTCATCCACCTGAAAAAACTGGCAAAGGACTGGGATCCGTTCGAGCGGCTCTCGGCTATGCACGCCGTTCACGCCGCACGCCAGCGTGACGAGATATTGACCGGCCTGCTCTTCATCGATCCGGAATCGACCGACCTCCACAGCATGATAAAAACCTCTGACAGGCCGCTCAATTCGCTGCCGCTGGCGGAACTCTGCCCCGGCTCCACCGCCCTCGATGATATAAACAAACGCTCACGGTAAGCCTCACAAGTTAAAAAAAACAATAAGCCGCAGACGTCACATCTGCGGCTTATTGTTTTGATACTGGAGCCACCTTCGGGACTCAAACCCGAGACCTTTCGATGCGTAATCAAAAAAGAGCATCATCTAAGATCATTAATCGCATTACTAAAGGACGGTAAGATCACGGCTGACGGGAAGGTTCGGATCGGGCGGCTGCTTGCCGGACGCATTTTTGATGATATAGAGCAATATGAGAATGCTCCGGCGTATCTCAAGCGGAATATCGAGAGAACTGTATCGCCCGTGATAAAGACGCAGGGTGATAATGAGTGGAACATCATACCTGAAGTAAGGGAAGCGATAGACCTGCTTTCAGAGTATGGGGCGAAAGGCGGAAAGCAGTCATTGGAAGAATATGCGTCCACGCCCTCTTTTGTCCGGCCTGATTGGAGCGATGCGGCAATAGACATTGCGAAGACGCTCCGGCAATCGCCGAACAAGGTCAGTTCTGCGTTCAAGACCTATGCGAATGAATATGCCAACGCCAAAACGGGCGGCGGGCTGTTTGGGGCATCCACGCAGGAGCAGGCGTTTGACGCGGCCTTTGGGGAGGGCGAAACGCTGCAAATGGCGGCGGGGGACGGAAAAGGCGTTGGCTTCCCAGATGCCGCGATCAAGACTGAAATAAAACGGTTTGGAAAGGAAGTTGACGGGGCATTGAACAAATCTTTGCCGGTCAATGTTGTGCCGGAAGTGCTTTCAATGGCCCCGCCGATACTTGTAAGACTTGGGGTAAATGAGGACAGTATTTTTATTCCTCAATCAGTTATTCGCAAGGCGGAGGCAAGGCCCACGTCAGAAGAGTCTATCGCTCACGATGTGGCCCCTGAAGCGTTAAAGCAACTTCCGGCGGAATTAAATGACCCTGTAATGGTCTTTGAGTCTTTACGTGACCCTAAAGCCTTGGTTGTTATCACTGATCTAAAAAATCGGCAGGGATTGCCTGTTGCGGCCGTGGTCAAATTTGATGCGACGCTGGAACACGAAACGGTCAACTTGATCCCAACAGTTACGGATAAAAAAGGAAATATTTTTATCAAAGATTGGGCGAGTAAAAGGAAGGCAAAATACTACAACAAAGAAAAAGGCAGGACGTTTCTCGAACTCATCGGACTCCCATTATCCGAAGTAGAAGAAACTATCCTGTCCACGGATAATATACTCACAGAGGCTGATTTTGTCAACGAAGGGCCGCTCCAAATGGCGGCTTATTCGAGGGTAATGCCTCGTGACCTGTTTAATGAGGCAAAAGTATTATCAATGCACTTGAAGTTTATTGATGACTATAACAACGGAAGATTGCCTGAAGGGTTTGAAATCAGCGTTGAAGGCCGGTCGCCGGACGTTGGGTTATCAGATGACGGTGAGTTGTATTTGCCGAATGTTCAGATATATTTTCAAGGTGAGAGCGTAACGCTTTCCACCACCTACAACGCAGGCAAGGATTCCAAGTTCCCGCTTTCCATATCCAGCGAGGAACACGATGTGTGGTCGGTCCCGGTTTATGACGGCAACGGCCGCCTTGATGAAGAATTTACAGGAAGTTTTGGGGACAGACTGGTAAAGCCGCGTAGAGCAGTTGAGAAACCGGAAACCTGGGAAAGGGCGAGTGAATTTTACAAACAACTTGGTGTTGTCGGTTTGTGGGAAGCAGATCGAATGCTACCCGCAAGCTTCACATTTGATTTACACGACCCCGACGCAGGGTTTCAACTTGATCTAAGCGGCGATACCATTTTATCTCAAAACCTTGATGCCCGTTTCGACGGCGACGCAGTCACGTTTTATATGGAGCGTGATGGCGTATTGCGTTTTGAGAGCGAAAGTGGCGAGGGTGGGCGTGTTCTTGAAGGACGCGAAAAGTCCGAAGAGTTTAAGGCTCTGATTGAAAGACATGAGGGCGAAACGCTCCAGATGGCGGCGGGTAAAGATGCTGCTGCACAACGTAATGACTGGGCAGCTAAAGTCGGGGCGATATTTGCCGGACGCATTAAGTCCGGTTCACATATTATAATGGATAGGACGCCGACTATCCTGCGTCACTTCGGACTTCCCGCAAAGGCAATTTATACGACAGTAGATGTTGTTGAGAAGCTGAAGGGCGACCACGGATTAAATCAACGTCAAGTTACCGACCTGTTTGATGACATTATTGACCCGATAATGTTATTCGATTCCAGCACGGTTGATCGATCTAAAGTCATCGTTACAAACTTAAAAGACTATAAAGGTGAATCCATTATTGTTGCAATTAAACCTAATGGGCAGGTGACACTCGAAACGCCGAAGGGCAGAAAAAATGAAACCGCGAATATTCTGACAAGTTCTTACGGCAAGACAAATAAAGCATTGCAATATTGGATTGATGATGATTTGTTGTTATACAGGAATACAGAGAAAGGAAAGGGGAGATGGCACGGGCTCCAGCGGCTCCAATTGCCGTCGAGTCTCTCCCGGCGTTCCCCCTCTAAGAGAAAGATACTAACTCAGGACGATTTTGTCAACGAAGGGCCGCTGTTCCAGAAGGCATCGGATGCTGATACGTTCTATTCACAGGTTGAGCGTGTCATTGAACAGAAGATGCGTATTCAGGAGTTTCGCCGGACATCTTCTAACGATACGGGTATAGACCTTTCTTCCATTCTTATATCGCTCTCCGGTTGGGATGCTGACAACGACATACCACTTGCCGTCCCTCAGAAACAGGCCTTCGGGCAATGCTGTTGTGTCATTTACCCCTTTTTGACCGATTCTGACCGATTTTTGTTGTGTCACGATGTCCGAAAGGACGAAGAAGCAAAGCGGTAAGTGTTTTATTTGCTTGAGGTTAGAATGGAGCCACCTTCGGGACTCAAACCCGAGACCTTTCGATTACGAATCGAATGCTCTATCAACTGAGCTAAGGTGGCATTGCGGCTTACTGAAAGCGAGAGCCGAATTTCAAAATATAGCCGTCCGGCGGAGCCGATGTCAAGTTTCGCTAAGGGCAAAGCGGGGTAATGATGCAAAGAGGCCGGGATACGACTGAGATGTCGTGCCTAAAAGCTGGTTGAGACGAGATATTGCAGAAGCTTTTGGGAAATGCTGCGAGACGGAACGTCGTTTATATTCCGGCGGTTCAGATCGACGTCATTCAGATCTACGTCAGAAGATGCCATAGAGGGTTTGAACACGCAGATGTTTTTTTTCGGAGCATTAAAAAGCGGAAAAGCATATTGATTTAACAGCGGTTTCGGGTGTATATTCTCATCGGGAGGAAAACGAACGTTTTATCACCGATATGAGCGACGGTTTTTCAGCAAGGCTCCAAGTGGCATTTGACAATGCTTCCATGGCCGAGATCGCAAGGCAAATACACGTGCCGCACGCAACGGTCCGTAATTATTTTCAGGGGCGAATGCCTGCTCCCGAGGTGCTGATAAAGATCGCAAATGCAACGAACGTATCTTTGAACTGGCTCCTGACCGGCACAGGCGAGATGTATATTCCCGGCGCTCGGCCGCTTGATCTGGGGCAAATGCTTGAAGAAAAGATCGCCGAGATCGTGGACAGAAAGCTGGCCCGGCATCAGATAGGCGAAGTTCAGGACCTTGGCCGCATTGATGAGGCCCCGCGTTTTGACGTCAGGGCGGCGGTTGAAAATTTGGGCGATCCGCACCGCGTGATGAGCGAATGGTTCCGTTACGAAGGCCGCGATTATCCGCAGGATTTCGGTGTTGTTTTCTTTCAGGGTTGGGAAACCTATTCGCCCGAGGAAAAGGTCGAGGCTGTCCGCGATGCAAAAAAAGTGCTTGACCGAACCCTTCGCAACAAGCCTGCCAAATAACCTTACATCCGCCGAACATCGACAGGTTGAAAAATATCGCGTCTGTGATATTATGTTTCACGTCTCGGACGACATTCGACATCCGATGATCTCTCATAATGAACTTCCTTCTGGAAAAACTCGCTTCCCTCGACATCGGCTGGAACAAGCGTCCGCTGACCGAAGCCGATCTGCATCGGTTGTGCAAACGCCACAAGATCACGGTCGAAGAGATGCCGCTGCGTGTCAGCGGGTTCTATTATTGCGTGATGGGACGCCATTTTATCGCCGTCAACAGCGGGCTTTCAGCCAATAAAAAGCTCTTTGTGCTTTTCCACGAATTCGCTCATTTTCTTCTCCACGCGCCCGATCGCGGAGCGACCGCCAATTTTCACGGCATTGGCCGCCGCGACCGTAAAGAAACCGAAGCCGACATCGTCGCTTTGGTTGCCCTGATGCCGCTAAACATGATCGCCGAAAGAACCGCGACGGAGCTTATCGAGGACGGGATCGATCCCGAACACGTCCGCGAGCGGTTTCGCATTTTTGAAAGATACGGCATCTAGGATGTGTTGATATTTTGTAGAAAGACGTGCCGGCAAAGTTTTTTTGAACGCAGATCAGGCAGATCTAGCGGATAGGAGCGGATATGAAATTCCAGATTCGC
>CAZOXY010000092.1:0-10370 GCA_964583955.1 uncultured Chloracidobacterium sp.
CCCGTTGCCGGACGCCTGCCCGGCCACATGAATGTCCTCCTCGCCGAAGCCAATATTCCCTACGATATAGTTTTTGAAATGGAAGAGATCAACGACGAGTTCCCTTCTACCGACGTCTCGTGGGTTATCGGAGCGAACGACATCGTGAACCCATCGGCCCTCGACGATCCGGCCTCGCCGATCGCCGGAATGCCTGTCCTCCACGTCTGGGAAGCCCGCGACACCGTCGTCATGAAACGCGGCATGGCCTCCGGCTACGCCGGCGTCGATAACCCGCTCTTTTACATGGACAACACCCTCATGCTCTTCGGCGATGCGAAGAAGGTGGTTGATGAGATTTTGACCGCGATGAGAGGATAAACCGCAAGGGACAGAAGGGACAAAAAGGACAGAAGGAAAGTCGTTATATTGACAAAATATAAATATTTGTCGGAAACTGCCTTTAACTTTAGTCCCTGTTGTCCCTTACGTCCTTTGATCTATTATGTCCCTGAACAAACCCATGTCCGACGGCTTCATTCCACCGCATGGCGGTTACAGAAAGTTGCTCGCATACCAACGTGCCGAGATCGTGTATGATGCGACAGTAAGGTTTTGTGCTGATCTGTTAGACAAACGTGACAGAACGGTCGATCAGATGGTGCAGGCCGCAAGGTCTGGCAAACAGAATATCGCAGAAGGCAGTCAGGCGTCTGGCACATCGAAAGAGTTTGAGATAAAGCTTACCAGCGTCGCGCGGGCAAGTCTCGAAGAATTGCTTATAGACTATCAAGATTTCCTGCGAACCCGCAGTTTGCAGGAATGGCCGAAAGAACATCGCTATGTCAAACGGCTCCAAGAACTTCTGCGAGTGCCGGATTCAAATTACGAAACTTTCCGCAAGGCTGTCGAAAACGACGATATCGAGATAAGAGCGAATGCTATTATCGGTTTGATAAAAGTAACGAATTATTTGCTGGATAAACAGATCAGCCGCCTTGAAAAAGATTTTCTCGAAAAAGGCGGCCTCAGAGAAAATATGTTCAAAGCAAGGGTTGAGCGACGGGAACAGCAGAGGAAGGGACAGTAGTGACTGAAGGGACATAAGGCTAAAAACCTTTCTCTTGTCGCTTAAGTCCCTTAGTCTCTTCTGTCCCTCAACTAATCCCGAGAACACCCTTTCAGCTCGATCAACGCCAACCGCTCGACCACTTCCCCGTTCTCGATATGTTTCTCTACGATCTCCGGGACGTCTTCGGGCATGACCTGGCCGTACATTGTGCCGTCGGGATAGACCATGACGGCGGTGCCGATGGAGCAGAAGCCGATGGAGCCGCATTCGGTCAGGACGCACTCGCCCATCGGGTTGCGGCCTTTTGCTTCCTTGCCCTGGCGGATGCCTTTTTCCTCAAGAATTCGAGCAAATTCGGCCATTACCTCTTTTCCGCCGACGGCGGCGCATGATTTGCCCGTACAGACAAAAACCTGCCGTTTTATCGGGGCATTGAGCATCGGGGCCAGTTTTTCAAGCTGTTCGCGGTCGGTTATGAATTTCTTTTCGGCCATAACTATATTTTGCCACGAATTGCCCTTTCACCGCATCGAAAGAACTTATGTTTGTGATAAAATCGGACAAGTAAACCACGGTTTACCGCAAAATGGCAATAGGCATTATCATTCATATCTCGGTCGGTGCTGAAAAGCGTACCGAATTCTTTTCAGAGGAACGGCTGAGCATCGGGAACGATGAAACCTGCGACCTTCAGATACTCACCAAACAGCTTGATGCGCAAAGCGTATGGCTGCGGCTGGAGGACAGCGAGGGCGTTTACCGGATCGTTGATTTCGACCCGACGGTCGATCTGCGTGTAAACGACAAACCGGTCCGCCGTTTTATTGCCATTTCCGACGGCGATGTCGTCACGGTCGGCGAGACCAGCATTTCCCTCGGCTTTTTCGCCCTTGCCGAAAAACCGTCGCTCATCACGACAAAACGGAACGATACTTATGTTGCTCCGTTCATTGCCGAGGCCGCGCTTGACGCAGCCGCCTCGCCCGAACGCGATGACGCAAAAGCGTTCCTGCGCGAATTTGTCCGCGAACTTTCGCGAGAGATAAGCTGGACAACGAAAGCGATCGTTCTGGTGCTGGCGATAGGTTTTCTGACGGGCGTGCTTTACCTGGGCTATGCCGTAAACGCAGAGCTTCGGACCAGCCGCGAGGATGCGGAAAAGCAGCGGGAGATGATATCCCGCCTTGAACAGGAGTTGGGGAAAACCACCGATGAGCTTACTGAGATCAACAAAACGAATCAGCGGATAATCAGAACCGTTTCGCTTGCCCCCACGCTTCGTGTTGAATATGGAAACGGCATCGGCCTGATCGTCGGCGTTTACGAGTTGGTTGACCGAAAAACCGGCAAAACGCTGCGCTATCCTGACCCGCAGGCATACGACACGCTGCCCTACGTGCCGCCCGCCGAAGGCGACGTGCCGATGGGAGAAAACTCGACAATGCTGACCACGGAAGGCAACGGCAGCCCCGTAATGTACGATTTTATCGGCACGGGTTTTCACGTCGGTGACGGTTACATAATCACCAACCGCCACGTACTCCAGCCGTGGACCGAGGATGACCTGGTCAAGTCGATGATGAAAAATTCAAACGGCCGGGCGCGTGTAACCAAGCTTGAGATCTATTTTCCGCACATGACGACACCCTTTCCGCTGCGGATAAGAAAAACGGATGGGCGTGAGGATGTGGCAGTTGCGACCATCGACCTTGCGAACGCGGCCGAATCGATACCGGCGATCCCGCTTGACGCCGAGCAGGAAGCGGTCACTGTCGGACGCACTGTCGTTACGATGGGCTATCCGAACGGGCCTGACAGGCTGTTGGCGATGGTGGACGATTCCGAAGCCAAGTCGCTTAATTCACGTTTCGGCAATTCACGTCACGGCCTGATAAGCTATCTTTCGCAAATGAACAAGATACAGCCGCTGACAACGCAGGGAGCGATAACCGACCTCGACGCCCGCCGCATTGTCCATGACGCGCGAACGGCCGAGGGCGGTTCCGGCGCGCCGCTGTTCGGCCAGACCGGAAAGGTGATAGGCGTTAATTTTGGCGTGTTTACCGAAAATACGGCAGTGAACATGGCCGTTCCGGTGCGGTTCGCGATCGATCTGCTGCGGCAGACAGGCTGGCAGACGCCTGAGGAAAAGCAGGCAGAGATAAGCCAAAACGCTCAGGTCGCGGCGGCAAATTCCAATTCCGCACCGCCGAACACGCCGTAAGTTTTTAGATGGAAAACCTTGTATTTTCAAACATGATGCACCGTCCGGCGCGGACCGTTGTCAGTGTTCTGGGCATAGCGGTCGGCGTTCTGCTGATAGTTTTCACGGTCGGCCTTGCAAACGGCTCCATCCGCGAACAGGCACGGCGTGACGCAAATGTCGGCGCGGAACTCAGGATAAGCGCTTCCGGTTCCATCGGCATCGGCGGCCCTGACGCGTTCCGGCTGCCTGATTCGCTGCCTGCGGAGATCGCAAAGGTCGAGGGCATCAGGTCGGCGGTCGGCATCGGGCAAAACTCGGTCGATGCTCCTGACAACAACACGGGAAAGCGCACCGTTGACGGCATTAATTTTGAAGAATACGCCGCCATTTCAGGCCTGCGTGTCATTGAGGGCCGAGCATTTACGCCCGGAACCGACGAGGTCATCATCGATTCGGCATGGCAGCGGCAAAAAGGCTATAAGGTCGGCGACACCACGCCGATCTACGAAAGGCCGTTCACGATAGTCGGCATTTATGAACCGGCGGGCGGCCCGCGTATAAAGATGTCGATGGAATCAATGCAGCGACAGCTTGGCAGCGAAAACAGGATCTCGTCAGTGCTTATCGCCATCGAACCGAACATAACGGTCGATGAAGCAGGACGCAGATTGCAGGAAGCATTCCCTGACCTTCAGGTAGTTCGGCTTTCCGATCTGGAAGAGCTGTATATGTCAGGAATGCCCGCGATGAACATCTTTCTGAATGTCTTTATCGGCATTGCGGCGGCGATAAGCGCTCTGGTAATTTTGCTGACAATGTACACGACCGTCACCGAACGCACGCGGCAGATCGGCATTCTGAAATCGCTGGGAATGAGCAATGGAAAGATCGCCTGGACGATAACGCAGGAGGCTCTGGTCATCAGCTTTGGCGGCATCATCGTCGGGCTTATCCTGACGGTGTTGATGCGTTACGGCCTTAATATGGTGACGACGCTTGAGGTGGAGATAAGTCCGGCGGTTGTTGCGACCGTGGTCGTTGTCGGGTTGATCGGCGGAGCGCTCGGCGCATTCTACCCCGCGATGCGTGCCGCAAGGCTGGACGCGGTCGAAGCCCTGAGCTACGAATAGAGAGGTAACTTAACTGACATGAAACGTTTACTACCTGCCCTAATCGCGATTTTTCTGGTTGTTTCTTACACAACCGCACAAAGTGACGATCCACCATTATTCCCGGTCCAAATTGATGGAAAATACGGATATATTAACTCGCTTGGTGAGATGGTCATTAAGCCTCAGTTTGATCGTGCAAGGAATTTTAGTGATGGCATGGCGATAGTAGCGATCGAGGCAAAGAATATCTCAACAGAGCCGGGACATTTTGCCTTTATTCTTGGAAAAGAAGGCTATATCGACAAGTCGGGAAAGTTCGTCATTCCTGCGGGAAAATTCAGTTCACTTGAGGATTTTTCCGAAGGACTTGCAGGGGTACGAATAGATGGGCCTTGTGACAATTCGTGTTATGGATTCATCAACAAGTCCGGTGAAGTGGTCATCAAACCACAGTTTCGCACAGTTGGCAAATTCAGTGAAGGAACCGCAGATGTTCGTCTTCCTGATGATAATTGGGGACTGATAGACAAAAATGGCCGAATGGTCATTCCGGCCAAGTACGATGGTGGGATCATGCCGCTAAAAGATGGTGTCGCCGTGGGTATTAGGATCGTCAACAAAAAAGAATCACCGTTCGACCAATCGCCCGATGACTTTCAGTCCGACCTCTATGACGAAAAGGGCAAGTTGGTTGCTCAAGTTCCTTACATTGTCTTCATGTTTGAAGAAGGACTTGGGCAGATAATCACGAATACGGGAGTCGGCTTTATCGATAAGCTGGGAAAGACGGTCATAACGCCAAATCTCGAAAGGGCTCTGTGGTTCTCGGACGGGCTTTGTCCATTTAGGAAAGATAAGCTCTGGGGCTATATGGACCGGACGGGGAAGATCGTGATCGAACCAAGATTCACTTGGGCCGGGATGTTCTCCGATGGTTTAGCAAAGGTTGAAACTGGGACTGTGAGCGGGTTTATCGACCAAACAGGATCTCTCATCATTGCACCAAGAGAGTGGCAACCTTCCTCGTTCAAAAATGGTCTGGCGTTGTTTACAGATAATGAAGGCAGAGGTTACGTCGATCGGTCCGGTACTATCGTGTTCAGGTTCCGATAAAAATTTTTGTCTAGTGCCAAAAATGGAAAATAAATTATCAGACTCAACAGGTCTGGCATTTGTCGGATCTGGTGTGATGGCAGAATCTATGTTCGCAGGGCTTTTGCGGCAGAAGATCGTGCTTCCGGTTCAGATCGTCGCAAGCCATCCGCGCAAGGATCGCCGTGAGGAGCTAGGCGATAAGTATGGAGTCGAAACGTTCGAGTCGAACGCCGACGCGGTGAGATCTTTGCCCGATGACGGCGTGGTGCTGCTGTGTGTGAAGCCGCAGCGTTTGAACGGCATCCTTAATGAACTGAAAGGAGTCGTGAAGCCCAAGCAGCTTGTCGTTTCAATCATCGCCGGTGTACGGATCGAGAGGATTTCGGAAACTCTTTCGTGTGAACTCGTTGTGCGAGCTATGCCGAACACGCCTTCGCAGATAGGCGCCGGAATGAGCGTTTGGACCTGTTCGCCGGCGGTTGACGACGAACGCCGCGTTGAGGTCAGGAATATTCTGTCCGCGCTCGGCAAGGAACTTTTTGTAGAGACCGAGAACATGATCGACATGGCGACCAGCCTGAGCGCGACCGGCCCGACGTTTACGTTCATGGTAATGGAAGCCTTGACCGACGCCGGCGTGCATCTAGGTTTTTCGCGCGATGTCGCAAAGGAACTCGTACAGGAAACGATGTTGGGTTCGGTAAAATTCGCGATGGAATCACACAAACATCCGGCGGAACTTCGCAACATGGTCACGTCGCCCGGCGGCACTTCGGCAGAAGCAATATATCAAATGGAAAAAGGTGGATTGAGAACGGTCCTTTCAAAAGCCGTTCACGCAGCGTATAAACGTGCCGTCGATCTTGGCAAACGTTAGTCTTTTAATTTTTCAACAAATTTCCTGTCCTTTTCGCCCAGTTCGGCGACGTGTTCCATGAGAGTGTCAGCTATCTGCTTGTGGGTGCGAAGCCGGTCGGGCCTTTCGTAAAACTCTTCCAGATCGACAGGTTCGCCGAACCATATACGCACCTTTTCGCCGCCGCTCCAATTCCCTAAAATTTGCTTTGGCAGATCGTTGCCGAGTCCGGCAATGAACACGGGAATGACCTGCGGGCGTGCAGCATAGATGACCTTGCCGATGCCGGGCTGGGCCGGAAGCTGACTGTAAGGATCGTCGGAAAGATTTCGCTTGCCTTCGGGATGAAAGCCGATGACGTGGGCGTGGCCTTCGGAGCAGACGCGGGTCAGTTCGCGCAGCGAAAATTTGTCAAATTCCCTTTTAACGGCTTCTTTTTCCTCGCGAAAGAACGGCGGATACATCGACCACCAGCCCATCACCAGATTGACAAACCAGCCGGCGGGGCTTGTATAAAAAAACTTTGCCCGAACGGGGAAATACAACTTGACCGGCCGCTTTGTGCGGCGAAAAATGACGCTTGAGACCGTGTACATATCAAAGAACGAGCGGTGATTGGCAACCAGCAGCAGCGGCCGCGAAACATCAGATCGTTCCACGTTCTCGATGCCGAAAACGTTCATCAGATTGTAGGTGGCAAGATATATCCAGAGCGAACCGACGTGACGCTGGCAGAAGGTCCAAAACCGCTTCCAGCGGCCGAGGTTCATACGCCGCGTCAGCGCAAATCCGGCGCGCTCCGTCCGGTTGAGAACGGCTATCTCCTGCGGTTCGGGATAAAGCGGTTCAGAGGGTCTTTGAACGGCTTTACCGTCATTTTTTTCCAGCGAGGTCTCCGGCATAGGCAAAAGTGCAGTTTAGCATTTATCCCCGATGTCGTGATAGCGGTTCACTTGATATTCCCGCCCTGGCATTCTTTGCTCCTTTGCGTGAGACAACGCTTTTTTTTTCACGCCAGGCCGCGAAGCCCGCTAAGGAAACGCAAAGCAGAATGGAGCATATCCATAATGCTTCTCTCAACACTTTATAGGACTTAATGCACCGAAGACGGAATTCTGGCGGCGGTCATATATCGAAGAGCAGCGGCGGCTGAGTTGGGCGGTAATCCTCATCACAGACAGATGCGTTGATAAAGGTTGTGCCGTTGAGATCAAAACGCCCGTGTCCGCAATGGATGTGGCCGAAAACATGGAGCTTTAAATTACCTTTTGCGGAAATATCGTCAACGCGTTTTCTCAATTCCTCACAGCCTGTGTTCTCGATTCCCCATTGACGCGGAACCTCGTCAAGAATGCCGTGCGGCGGGCCGTGGGTGATGAGAATATCGACATCATCCGGTATCAGCCGCCATTTTTCTGCAAGCTCCGGCCCACGCATCAGATTAAATGCCCAATCGAAAAAACGCGGCTGCCACGGGCTTCCGTAAATTTTTATACCTTCAATTTCAACGGATGAATCTCTGAGATAGGTCGTGTTCTTATCAAGCAATGATCGGGCAAGTTCGTCATTTCGCTCAAACAGCCAGTCGTGATTACCGGCAACAAAAATTTTATGCTTGTGCGGCAGCAACGCGAACCATTTGCTGAACAGCTTTATCTCTTCAACGGTTCCGGTTATCGTCGCATCGCCCGAATGAATGAGCAGATCACCGTCGGGAACGTCGATCTGCCTATTGCAGTTGTGCGTGTCCGATATGCAGACTATTCTCATTGCCGGTTTTCATAAACGCGGGCGATAAAACTGCCGCCGAGGAACGATTCGGGGTCGATCTGGCTTTGCAGAACTATGCCGCGAAGATATCCCGTAAGCAGCATCATCGCCGATTGGCATAGCGGTGCGGCGGTCGTTGTCTGGATGGCGCGAAGCCGTTTGCCGTTTATCTCCAGCGGTTCGACATAATAGGCTTTTTCTATCATCCGCCGGCGGCCGCGATGATCGAACCCATTGACCGAAGCGTGTACCAGCACAAGGTCGTCCTCGACCGAAGGTATCTGTTCAAGCATCACCTTTTCCAGATTTGCGGGCAAATTCTCGTCCTTCGGCAGCTTCTTTTCTACCGATTCGACCCATTCGTAATGGCCCGGATAGCGAAGCGTCTTGTAATCAAGCTCGCGTGCCTTTCCCTCAAAAAAATCCGGCAGGTCGGCGGCCCCGCCCGATGTCAGGTCGGCCTCGTATGTCCTGGCCCCGATGATGATCGTCTCGCGTGCCGACAATGCCGGGCGCTCCGTGATCTTATGGCCGCGGATGACACGCGAATTTTTGACGTATTCGGTGGCAACGCCAATGGGCGACCACGTGAAACCGTAAAAATGCGGAGCGTGAGCATGTGCCGTCAGGGCGCCGACCTTCATTGCGATACGCTCGACATTTTCGTTCCGGTATTTTTCGACAAATTCGCCATAAAGCTGCATCGCCAATACATTTATAAAGCCGGGAGCGAGTCCGGTCTGCAGGATAAAGCCCGTTTCGGCATCCTTTGCCAGCTCCATTATCTGCTCGGTTTCGGCCACATATTCGGTCAGGTTCGCATAGTGCATTCCATATTCGACCGCGAACCGCGCCATTCGCGGAGCCTGTCCGCCGGGCGAACAATCAAGCAGAACATCGGCACGTTCAAACGCACCTTTCAGGTCGTCGCTTATGCCCTCTCGCGGCATCAGGGCCGTCTCGACCTCGGTCGTTTTCGACGAACCGCCGGTGACAAAATCCTTTGCCTTTGCAAGGCTGTCCTCGCTTATATCGCCGAGGATTATAACCGTCTCAAACTCGCACCACTCTCGCAGCAAAAGCGCCGCCGCCTCACCGATCCCGCCCGAACCGGCAATGAATATCGTCTTTGTCATAAAATAGTGTAATGATTTCCGTGAAAGATATCAGGAATATTTTACAATGAAAGTTCGGCCAATGCGAGTAGCACGTTTGAAATATAATAAGATGTCAGGCAATCTTCAAAAGCTGATATTTGGAATTGAATATGAAAAAGAACGGAAAAGGTGATTTGCCCTTTGTATCAATAACGAAGGCTATCCTGCCTCATTAGAGGTCGGCAAGATTTATCGTGTAATAAAGGACGACGATGCTGTTAAAGAGGGCTACTTAAGAATTATTGATGAAAGTGGTGAAGACTACGCGTTCGCATCAGAGAGATTTAACTTTATGGCAATATCTTTCAGGATCAAAGAAGCTCTCAACTTTTAACCTCATAATTGAGCAGTATGCTAATATGATTGATGTATGACAGTAAATGCGAATTTACATGAACGAAAGCTCGAGCTGATCCAATGGCTCTCTGTTATTGAAGATGGTTCGCTGCTCGATAAGATCGCTGCCCTGAGAGAGCAAAACAGCCGCGATTGGTGGAACGAAATTTCGGACGCCGAGAAAAGTTCTATATCAAAAGGTATTGAAGATGCCGACGCGGGAAACCTGAAACCAAATTCCGAAGCACGAGATGTCTATGAAAAGTGGCTATTTCAATCATAAAACTCACGCCTGTGAGCAATTCTGATCACCTTGACCTCTTGTTCTTCATCATCAACCCAGTAACCGATTCGCCAGTCACCAATGCGGATCCTCCAGACACCGGATTCACTTTTGACTTTGAGACAACCAGCCGGTCTTGGATCGTTCTTCAGTGATGAGATCGCGGTTACGACCCTGTTTTTATCACCTCGGTCAAGTCCTTTCAGATCTTTCTCCGCTCGTCGGGTAATAAAGACCTTATACATCTATCTCACCGTTCTCACGCATTTCTTCAAAAACCTCGTCAAACGGTCTTACCGGCTCGTCCAAACTCTCACGCGCAACTTCGCCAAAATGCAGGTCTTCGAGCATGTCCTCATAATCATCTATCGGCAATATGACCGCCGTTTTGTGACCGAGAGAATCAGTTATGTACTGAACATTTGTCATGGCAACATTCTACTCTGTTTTACTCAATATTAAAATACTTTGCCTCGGGGTGATGGACGATTATCGCGGAGGTCG
>CAZOXY010000093.1:0-10225 GCA_964583955.1 uncultured Chloracidobacterium sp.
GAGCGTATTCGCCGCATCGCGCTCGGGCTTTCCCGAATGGGCGTTAAGGAAGGCGACCGCATCGCCGTCATTTCAGAGAACCGGCCGGAATGGTCGCTTACCGATCTGGCGATACTTTCCCTGCGTGCCGTAAATGTCCCGATCTACACGACACAGGCGGTCGATCAGATCCAGTACATTCTTGAAAACTCCGGCGCTCGGATGCTTTTCATCTCGGGCAAAAAGCTCTGGCAGCACGCCGAAAATGCCATTCGCGGTGTTGAACGCCTGGAAAAGATCGTTTTCTTTGACGAAGATGCCGCCGTTGAGGACGACAGCCGTGCGATGACCTTGGCTGAGGTCGAGGAGCGAGGTTCAGCGTCGGGCGAGATAGACAATTTTGACGAATTGCTTGAGCAGGTCAGGACCGACGACCTTGCCACAATAATTTACACATCGGGAACGACCGGCGAGCCGAAAGGCGTAATGCTGACGCACGAGAATTTCACGTCGAACGTCATCGCCATTTCAAAGAGCCTGCCGATCAAAAGTTCTGATCGTTCATTGGCCGTTCTGCCGCTTTCGCATATTTTCGAGCGGACAGTTTTTTACGTGCTTTGTTCAAACGGCGTGGCCGTTCATTACTGCGCGGCTTTCGACCAGATCGCCTCGCATTTGCAGGAAGTAAAACCGACCATCATGACCGCCGTGCCGCGGCTTTTCGAGCAGGTCTATCACAAGATCGTCAAAAAAGGTAAAGTCGCCGGCGGATGGAAAACTTCGTTGTTTGAATGGGCATTGGAGGTCGGCCAGCAGTATTGGCACGCCAAGGACACTCATCAGCGCATATCGCCCGCTCTGGCGGCAAAACAAGCGTTGGCAAGCCGGCTTGTTTTCTCAAAATGGCGTGAGGGTGTTGGCGGGCATCTGAGATTTTTTGTTTCGGGCGGCGCACCGCTGTCCAAAAAGCTCTCGTATGCCTTTTGGGCGGCAGGCATTCCAATTTTACAGGGTTACGGCATGACCGAAGCCTGCGTCACCTGCGCGAACCTTCCGGACGAGAATAAGGTCGGCTCCATCGGTAAGCCTTTTGAGGGCATCGAGATGAAGATCGATGAAAAGACCGGCGAGATACTCATTCGCGGAAAGAGCGTGATGCAAGGTTATTTCAACCGTCCCGAAGAAACCGCAAAGGCCATTGACAGCGACGGCTACTACCACACGGGCGATGTCGGTTACGTTGATGAGGACGGGCATTTTTATGTCACTGACCGCATCAAGGACCTTTTCAAACTTTCCAACGGCAAATATGTCGCCCCGCTTCAGGTGGAAAGCCTGCTCAAGCAAAGCCCGCTTGTTTCACAGCCCGTGGCCGTCGGTTCGGGCCGCAAACAGGTCGGAGCGCTGATCGTGCCTGATTGGGACGCTCTCCGCGAAACACTTGCTGATGAGGGCATCAAGGTCGAGGGTACACGCGAGGAGCTTTGCCAAAACCCGCATGTCGTCAAGCGTGTTCAGCGTGACGCCGTCGAACTGACGCGTGAAATGAACGACTATGAGCGTGTGAAACGTGTTTATCTGCTTCCTCGTGAATTTTCCATCGACAAAGGAGAAATGACGCCAACGCTTAAGATAAAGCGGGGCGTCATCGACGAAAAATATGAGGATGTGATCGATCAGATATGCGGCGGCTGACCGGTTTTGTTCATATAGAACGATTATTTTTTTCGGGATGTAAAGTTTATCTCCCTTATCAATTCATCATAGCTGACATCGCCGCGCGTTCTTCCGATAAGCGCCTCGGCCAGGTCGTGCAGCGGTTTTGGCATGTCGGGCGATCTGACAGGCGCCGCCGGTTCGTCAATAAGCGGGTAACGCTCATAAAACTCTGCCTCGGCAGCGCAAAATTCGCACGATCCCATATGCCTGCCGATCTTTCTGCATTCTTCGATCGACAGATCCCCGTTCTGAAAAGCCAGTAGTTCCTGTGAAGAGGGACACTCTTCCTTCTTGCCAAAGCTGCCCATACGTATCAGACGAAACCCTTCCCGGACGCTCGGTAACAGCGGATGCGCCAATTCAGCACTCCTAAACACATTTACCGATACATTTAATTAAAATCGCCAATTTCACGGGTGTTCCACAAAAAGATATACATCATCCCACAATACCCGCAAACAGGAAAAACGTAACTGCTTATACCTAAATACGTTCAATAGTGTTTAAACAGTAAAAAATCTGTTGCTCATTTCAAGAATTATTGCTACTATCATATTTGTCGGTGGTGAGGAATTTCTTGGCCTCGCGACCAACCCGCCAAAATGACTGCGGCGATCGGTGGTTAGTTTTCGCAAACATCCTCTGCCAATCAGTTATTCCCAAAGTCAGGCCGCGTCCGCGGCTCGTCTAACTCCCTGATGCCGTGTCCTTAACAAAAAAGGCCAGGTCATCGGAACCGACTTAATACGACCGTATGCCCGAAATGTCAAAGGGAGACCATACCAACGTAATTATGAACTCAGCCAAACAGAAAGATCCTGTTCTCAGATCCCATTCGGGCCGACAAATAAGGGTCGGCAAATGGAACGAAAGCCTTCAGGCTTCGGACGTTAACCAGATCTGGATAGAACTTCACAGGATCGTTTCCTCACATCCGCTTGTCCGTGCCTCAAAACGCGCCGGATTCCTTGTAGAAGAGGGTAAGTATAACGCATATACTGACCTGACGCAGGAATTGTTCGTCGCTTTGCTGGGAAAGGACCGTTTTCAGCATTATATCGAAACGAGCATGACCGACGCCGAGATCGAGGCGGAGATCAGCCAGATAGAGCTGACCAACATGCTGACCTCGGAACTGCGGAAAAGGTATCCTGAATCATATCGCCTGGCGCGCCGCATCTCCACGCTTGTGCAGACCAGCAGGACATTCAAAAGATTTGACAACATCGGCAACCCCGAAGCACATAGAAGACTGGCCGACAGGCTTTACGGACTTTCAAGCTGGGATCATGAAAAAACAAGGCGCGACGTTCAGGAAATGGATGAACGCGTTAAGGCGGTGTCATTTCACAGCCGCGACACTCGGATGGTCGGCTGTACCGGCGATGCACAGATCGTCATCAGCAATGTAGAACTCGAAAAACTTATCATCAGGGTGTTCAAGGCGATAGATTCGCCGGTGGACGTTCGCTCGCTTCGTTCGTTCGTGATGTCGCGTCTGCCGATAATGGACATTCATCTGGTTCCGGTCGGCGGTTCGGGCGAAAGCGAAGACGATGACCGGATGCAGTTCGAGATACCCGATATTCGCGAAACTCCCGAAGAGGATTTTCTTCGCGGCGAGGCAGAAGCGGGAGCCGCCGGTTTTGTTGACGGATTTCTTGCTGACCTCAGTAAATCGGTTCGCGGAAAGGCAAAACAATATGATCGGATGATAAACGTCCTATGGCATTGTTACCTCATTTCGGACAGCGGGACACAGCTTGAGGTTGCCGAGATGCTCGGTGTTTCCGATTCGCTGGTCTCTGATTACCGCAAGCGTATCGAAGCCAATTTGCAGCAGTTGTCTTTTGACGGAGTCAACGAAGCCAGACAGTTTGAAAAGGCATTAAAGCGTCGCGTCAAGGAAATGATGGATGAGCAAAAGGTGAGTGTTTCGGTTTAGCTGTCTGCCCTGTTTACGTCCATAGCAAAACGTGAAACATAAGGCTGATAAAATTATTTGAAGAACTATGTGTTCTATGTTCCTATGTGGTCTAAAAGCAGTATTAACCACTGACCATAGATCGCTTTAGGTGTCAGCCTTGTTCGCGTCTATTCGGGCCATGGCCTCGGCAAATCTCGGGTCGTCGCGGAGGGAATCGAGGCTGCGGTCTTTTTCAAAATGCGGTTTGTTCTCGTTGCCCAGCTTTATCGCCTTATTCAGCCATTTGAAGGCAAGGTCCTTTTCACCCAGCACCGCATAGGTCGAGGCCACCCAATAGGCCATATCGTGATCGGCCTCTGATACTTTCAACGCGTCATCGGTCAGTTGTGCCAGCGATGCCTCGCGGTCGCCCGCTCCGGCGTGATAGAGAGCCAGCAGCGGACGTATGCCGTCCATTTTCGGATTTTCATCCAGCACGGTGTTTATCAGTTCGATAGCGTCCTGCACATCACCGCGATAATAATAAACGCCCGACCGAAAGATCTTCAGCATCGGATGGTCGGGTTCTGCTTTTTCGCCCGCCTCGATCTCTTTTAATGCCCGTTCATAATCACGCATATAGATAAAGATGCGTGACCTGTTGTATGCCGAAACGGCCCTTGCGGCCGGGTCGAGCCGGGAAAGTTTCTCAAATGCCTTGAGCGATGCCTCGTAATTGCCGTCCAGCCTTGTCACAACGCCTTTGACAAAATACAGCGGGGCGTCATTAGGATTTTGTTTTTCCAGAAGAGCGATCTCAGTCCGCGCCTTTTTCTTTTCGCCGCGGGCCATATAGATCATCGCCATCAGGACGCGGCCCTCGACGACATTCGGGTCGTTCTGAAACGCCTTTGTGAACGCGGCTTCGGCAAGCGTGTAATCATCGGCGTCGCCCATTCCCTTAAAGAAACGGTTCGCGTAACAGGCGCCGAGAGCGCTGTGGGCAAGTGCAAAATGCGGGTCGAGTTCTATGGCGCGCTTTAGATTTTGTATTGCCGCATCGCAATCTTCAGGCGAAAGCGTGCGAAAGATGAACCGCCCGAAATTGTCGCGTCCCCTCAGATATTCTTCCCACGCTTCGTGATTGTCGGTCAGCTTTTTGCCAAGCTTTTCCTGTTCGTTGTCTGACAGTTCAAGGCGAAGCCCTTCCAGTATCCGCTGGGCGATCTCGTCCTGCAGGGAAAGAATGTCACCGCCCTGTGCGTCAATGCGGTCGCTCCAGAGAATATCGCCCGTCAGAACGTCTATCAGCTGCGCCGTGACCCTCAGTTTGCCGTTGCCGCGAAGAAATCCCGCCGAAAGGACAGCGTGGACGCGAAGTTCACGCCCCGCTTCGCGAGGGTCAACTTCCTTGCCATGATATTTTGCAATGACCGAACTCGGGCGAACGATAAGCGACCGAAGCTGTGCAAGCTCAGTGATCACCGCGTCCGCAAGCGCAAATTCATAAAAATTCGATTCGGGGTCCTGGCCGAGATTGTTGAACGGCAGAATGGCGACGCTTTTTTTCTCGGTGCCGGTCGAGGTTGCCGTGACGCTCAGTTCGGGGATGAAGGACGGCGGGTTCGATAGGCTGCCGGTTCTGCCCGTGGCGCTTTCTGAAACCGACTTGCCGGTTATCCAGCTCATCGCCCGGCGAAACACGCCGCCATCGGCATGGGTCGGAATGACGTTATCTCCGTGCATTGCAACGCCGCCGGTCAGCTGCATCATTATGCCGTTCAGGTCGTCGCGCATAGACGAGATCTTCTGATAGCGATCTTCCGGTTTTTTGGCAAGTGCCTTGTCCAATATTGCCTGCAATCCCGGAGGCAATGGGTCGCGCCGCATTTCAGCAAGCGGTTTCGGCGTTCCGTACAGCACCTGATGGCGAACGTCGATGACGGTCTTTCCCTGAAACGCCCAAATTCCGGTCAGCATTTCATATAAAAGAACTCCGGTCGAGAATATGTCCGATCTGGCGTCGGCTCGTTCGCCGCGAGCCTGCTCCGGCGCCGCATAGGTTGCCGTTCCGTAGGGAATTCCCAGTTCGGTTATCTCCGATCTGTCCAGGCCGCGTGTCTGTTCTTCCTGTTCGTCCTCGATGAGCTTTGCCAGGCCGAAATCAAGTATCTTTGCCTGTCCGGTTTCGGAAACCATTATGTTCCCGGCCTTTATATCGCGGTGGATGATGTTCTTTGAATGGGCGTATGCAAGGGCGCTTGTCACCTGAATGGCTATCGAAAGGGCGCTTTTCAGTTCCAGCGGGCGTCCGGCTACAAGCTGGCGGACGTTCTTTCCTTCGATCAACTGCATCGCTATGTAATAGACGCCGTTCGATTCATTAAAATCGTATATCGTGCAGATGTTCGGATGATCGAGCTGGGAACACAACTGGGCCTCGCGCTCAAAGCGTCTGAAGTTGGCGGTCTTTGCCGTCAGTTCGGGCGGAAGCACCTTGATGACGGTGGTGCGGTTCAGCTTGGTGTCAAGTGCCTTATAGACCGTCCCCTGTCCGCCGGAGCCGATCTTTTCCAGTATCTTGTATTGATTTATCCGGGAACCGATCATATGGTTGGCTTTTCTGCGACCGGCTTCGCGACCGATAGTTATAGACAAAGCCCTAATGCGTGTAAATGTCCAGACGAAAAGCGGCCTTAAAATAAGAGGCCCTTATCCTCATCGGTCATTTTTGATCAGCCTGCATTTTCGATAAGATAGTTTACCTAAGTTGTGAACCAAGCGCCAAACTATATTTTGAAAAGTTCACCGCCGGCGATATGAAAATGGACGAAAGCACCGGAACGGAGATGTTCGCTCCGTACAAAACGCTTGTGAGGATCGTCATCGACGGCAGGGAATGCCGCGTCCCCGAGAACAACAGCGTTCTTCGCTGTTTGCAGTATCTGGCGATGGATGCCGTTTCAGAGGCGGAGCTGTGCTGGAACGGAGATTGTATGAACTGCAAGGTCTGGATAGCGGGACAGGGAAACGGCAAGGCGGCAATGGCCTGCCGTCACATGGTTTCCGACGGAATGGAGATAACAAAGCTCAGCGAACACCTGGAAGAGGCAATGAAGGACGCCCTTGCCGGTGACGATGATGTCAATATTTTGGAACTTTAGGATCGACCTCGTTCGACCATGCGGTGATGCCGCCGCGAAGGTTTTTCAACTCGCCCTTGAATCCCGACGCTTTCAGGAATTCTATCGCCTTGGCGCTTCGTCCGCCCATTTTGCAGTGAATGACGGTTATCCGTTTTTCATCTATCTCGGATAATCGCGCGGGTATCTCGCCCAAAGGGATGAGTTTCGACCCCTTTATCTTACAGAACGCGAACTCGTCCGGCTGCCGAACGTCAATTAACTGAATGTCATCGCCATTGTCCATTATGGCTTTTAATTCCGTGGCTGAGATTTCTTCGACCATATTGCTCCTCACATCGTCTATAATAACAGCGTATCACCCTAAAAATGCAATGACGGCGAGGGCCGACTTTTGTCGGATCGGCACATCATAACTAATACATTTACAAAAATTTACAAAGATAACCTTATCGTATCAGTCCCCGTAATATAAAATCTAGAGTTTCACGAAGTGATCTTTATGAGCGGTATCAGCACAACGTATATTCAGAAACGAGCTTACCTTTTGGCGCTCCTTATCGCTGCGGTCTTTGCCGTCGGCTGCGGGACCACTCGGTCGGCTGAGGTCAAGCCGTCCGGCAGCGACAACGCTGAGGGCGCTCCGGCGGTCTCGATAACGACGGCCCGGAGCGAATCACGTGAGGTTCCGGCCGTCATTCAGGCGACGGGAAGTTTGACGGCGGATGAGATCTCGAACATCGCGCCGAAGGTCGCGGGAAAGGTCTCTGACATTTCCGTCAATGTCGGACAGTTCGTTCAGCAGGGAACCGTCATTGCAAGGATAGACGACCGTGATGCCAAACTGGAGCTTGCCTCAGCGGAGGCCGCCGTCAAACAGGCGGTCGCGGCAGTGCGTCAGGCAGAGGCTCGACTCGGCCTGGGAGTCAACGGCAAGTTCGATGCCGAGGCAATACCTGAAGTGCGGGCGGCAAACGCCAATTACGAACAAGTACTTGCCGAACTGCGGCAGGCGGAGGCAAATGAGAAGCGATACCGTGAACTGGTCGAAACGGGCGATGTTCCGCTGGTCACTTATGAGCAGTTCAGGCTAGCTCGCGACACGGCGAGGGCGAGGGCCAACAGCGCGAAGCAGCAGCTTGATGCCCAGGTAAACACCGCACGCCAGAGCAATCAGCAGATCAGAAGCGCCGAGGCCGCCGTTGAGGCAGCCCGCACACGGGTCGAGATCGCTAAACAGTCCATCACCGATACGGTCATCAGAGCGCCGTTCGCGGGCTTTATCAGCGAAAGGCAGGTAGCCGTCGGCGAATTCGTTTCCACCGCGACCATCGTCGCCACGCTTCTGCGGACGAATCCGATAAAGATACAGATCCAGGTGGCAGAGTCCGACATTCCGCACGTCGCCCTTGGGCGCGGAGTTTCGATAGAGGTGGACGCATACCGCGACAGGCGCTTTTCAGGCGTCGTTACCGCCGTCAATCCGGCGGTCGATGCAACATCGCGGTCGGCGATCGTCGAGGCGTCCATTCAGAACAACGACAACCTGCTCAGGACAGGCATGTTTGCCGGCGCCCGCATCAACCGTGAAGGCGGATCGACCGGCGTTTTTATTCCCAGATCGGCTGTCTATTCTCATCAGCCGACACAATCGTTCCGTGTTTTTGTGATAGAAGAGGGCATAGTAAAGCTGAAAGTGGTGCAGCTTGGCCCGGAGGAAGGCGACAGCGTTCAGATACTTGACGGCATAGAGGCCGATCAGGTCGTGGCAACAAGCAATCTGGATCAGCTGCATGAAGGGGCAAAAGTTGTATTTTGATCCTGAGCCGCCGTCAGATATAGAGGTTTTATGCAATGGTTAGCTGAGATTTGTGTTCACCGTCCGGTTTTTGCGACCGTCATCGTTCTGTTCATAACGGTCGTCGGAGGATTCAGTTTCTTCACGCTTGGTGTTGACCGTTTTCCGAAGATCGATCTGCCCACGATCTCGGTCCGCACGAGCAATCCCGGAGCCGCGCCCGAGGAAATCGAGAACGAGATAACCGACGTTATTGAAGGCGCTCTGAACACGGTTCCCGGTGTCGAGGAGATGCGGTCCACGTCCTCGCGCGGAAGCTCTAACATCACGCTTACCTTCAATCTGGAAAAAAATCCTGATGTAGCGTTTCAGGAGATACAGCAAAAACTCAGCACCGTCGTCAACCGCCTGCCGGAAATGGCAGATCCGCCGGTCGCGCAAAAATCCGATCCCGATTCTGACCCTGTTCTGCAATACGTTGTCAGTGCTCCCATGAACGTCATGGAACTCACTGAACAGGTCGAAACGCTCATCATGGAGCGGCTGGAAAACGCTGACGGCGTTGGCGAGGTATTTATGTGGGGAGCGCGCAATCCGCGTGTTCAGGTAAGCATAAATCCTGACCGGATGCGTGCGTTCGACCTGTCGGTCAATGACGTGAACAACGCCATCAGGTCGCAGAATCAGGAATTTCCGGGCGGCAACATCGTCGAAGGCCGCGTCACGCTTGGCGTTCGCACGATGAGCAAACTGACCGAGGTCGATCAGTTCAATGACATCGTCATCGCCACGCGAAACGGCTTTCCGATAAAGGTCAGAGACATAGGCCGTGCCGAGCTGATCGGTGCCGAACCGTCCTCGGCGGCATCGCTGGACGGAGTTCAGTCGGTCTCGCTCGGTATCAGAAAACAGGCCGGGGCCAACACCATTTCCGTCATCAAGAACGTCAAGGACAGAATGGCGAACATCCTTCCGACATTGCCGAAAGAGATGAACGTTGTCATCATCCGCGACCAGTCGGAATTCATCGAAAATTCGCTCCACGCCATTGAGGAACACCTTGTTCTTGGCGGACTGTTCGCCGCGATAATCGTTTTCTTCTTTCTCTGGAATTTCCGTACGACGTTCATTGCCGCTCTTGCCATCCCTATTTCCATTGTCGGCGCATTTGCCGCCATCGCCGCCTTCGGTTATTCGCTTAACCAGATGACCATGCTGGCGCTGACGCTCATGGTCGGCATAGTTATCGACGACGCTATAGTTGTGCTTGAGAACATCTATCGTTTTGTCGAAGAGAAGGGAATGGATCCGTTCGAGGCGGCGATAGAGGGAACGCGCGAGATCGGCCTTGCGGTCCTGGCGACAACGCTTTCGTTGCTGGCGGTGTTCATTCCGGTCGGGTTCATGACAGGTATCGTGGGCCGCTTTATGTCGTCGTTCGGTCTGACCGCCGCGGCGGCCATCGCCATTTCATTGGTCGTGTCGTTCACCTTGACGCCGATGCTGGCGTCACGCTGGATCAAACGGCCCAAGCACAGCACCAGTTCGGGCGAACCCGGCGACGAAGGCAAAGCAGAAAACGGCTCCGGCGGCCATTCCGATTCAAAGGCCGGCTGGTTCTATAGCAAGGTGGACGGAACATATACATGGCTTCTCAAGCTGGCACTGCGGTTCCGTTGG
>CAZOXY010000094.1:0-6220 GCA_964583955.1 uncultured Chloracidobacterium sp.
CCTCTTCGTCCATAAGTTTCCGGTTCGGAATGGTTCCGCTGATAAATATCTCGGTCCGCCTGAACTCTGGCGGAACGTCGGTGACATAGATCTCGACCTTTTCCGGGATCTCTTCGACGGCCCAATCGGGATCTTCCGGTTCCACATCTTCCGGGGTTGGCGTTGCGGTGGGCGTCGCGGAAACGGAGACCGATTCAGAGCCGTCGAGTTCCCGTATCAATGAACCGTTGCGGATGTCGATCTCAGCCTTTCTTATGCCGGAGGGCATCACCCAATCGCCGTTCCATTCAGGATGCAGGCTCAGGGCTTCCTTCATAAAATCGGCCCAGATCGGCATTGCTGAATCAGACCCTGTCATTCTCAGATCATCATTGTTGTCAAACCCGACATAGACGACCGTGACCAGTTCCGGCGTAAATCCGGCAAACCAACCGTCACGCGATGTGCCGGTCTTTCCCACCACGGCGACCTTGCCGGGGTCGTTCTTAAATCCCCAACCGCGAAGCTGTGCAGCCGTTCCGCGATTGACTATATCCTTCATGATGTCGTTCATTATGTATGCCACATCAGGACGAATGACCGTCTGCCTGTCGGGAACCGACGCCACACGCGTACTGCCGTCGCCGCGTGTTATTTTTGTGATGGGCCTCGGCATAACGCGGTCGCCGAGATTGGCAAATGCCGTGTATGCCGTCGCCACCTGGAGCGGTGTCGCCTCGGCGGTTCCGAGCGCCATTGAGGGATATGCCTTTTCTACCTTCGGCATTCCGGCCCTTGCGGCAAGGTTCATTATCCTGCCGACGTTCACCTGCATCGCCAGATCGACCGTGACGGTGTTCTTGCTTTTTACAAGGGCGTCGCGAAGCGTTATCTCCTGATTGGAAAAATAGTCGCCGTAATTGTTCGGGGCATAGCTGTCGCGGCCCGACGTGAATATCTTCTTTTCGTCCTTCAGGACCGTCGCGGCGGTGAAAATCCGTGAGGCCGGCTCGTATGCGGAATTGATCGCGGCGGCATAGACGAACGGTTTGAATACCGAACCGGGCTGCCGCATCGCGCTCGTTGCTCTGTTAAATTGATTTTGCAGATAATTGCGTCCGCCTACCATCGCAACGATCTCGCCCGTCTTTGGCCTGATCGCGACCAGGGCCGCGTTCAGGTTTCCCGGTTCTTTCTTTTTGAAATGCTTTTCCAGCTTCTCCAAACGGCTCGCCACCGTTTGATACGCTATCCGCTGAAGGTCGGGGTCTATCGACGTGTAAACGCGCAGATGCTGGAGAGCTTCGGGATCGCTGATGATCTTCGGCAATTCGTCAACTATATGCTGCGAAAAATACGGCATTCCCTGAAGGTCGTCTCGCGCCGAGGCCTCCTTCAGCTCCAGCCTTACCGCTCTCGCCTCAGCATGTTCTCGCGGTGAGATCGCTTCCGCCTCAAGCATCGAATCAAGTACCTGATTTCGCCTTTCTTCGACGCGTTCGGTGTTCTTGTACGGGTTATAACGGTTTGGACTTCTGAGAATACCGGCCAAAAAGGCTGCCTCCGGCAAACTCAGTTGTGAAACATCCTTGCCAAAATAGGCACTTGCGGCTTCACCGACTCCATAGATCGAGACGCCCGTCTGCTGTCCCAGATAGACCTGATTTGCGTACAGCGTGAATATCTCTTCCTTGCTCAGCCGTGTTTCCAGTATCACCGACATATAGGCTTCCGTCGCCTTTCGCGTAAATGTCGGTTCATTGGTCAAAAGGAGATTTTTGACAAGCTGCTGGGTTATGGACGATCCGCCCTGATTTGCCAGCGGCGAATTTTCCTCGCCGTCATAACGCTGCCAGACGGCGCGGGCAATGCCGCGAAAATTCACGCCCCAATGCTCAAAAAATGCTCTGTCCTCGGTAACGGTTATCGCCTTGATAAGATGCGGCGGCAGATCGGCGAAATTGACCGTCCTTCTGCGCCCGTCGCCTTCGCCGGCGATAGTGCTGAGCATCTTCGGTTCCAGCAATGCCGTCGTCCGCTCGGTTCCTAAACCGAGGTCAAGTATCGTGTTCACGGACTTGCCGTCTTCATTAAAGCTGACGGAAAGATCGGGAAATGCTTTTTCTCCGTCGATCACAGCCGTGTAGCCGGGTTCTATCAACAGGTTACGACCGCTTACGGAATAACGGCTTCGGGCAGGGTCGGCCCTGTCGCTCTTTTGTATATAACCCGCCGAGCGAAGATATTCTATAAGCTCAGGCAGCGAGATCCGCTCACCCGCGCGAAGCGTTTTTGGCGCGGAATATATTCCGGCCGATGGCGTAAAGACCTCGCCGCTAAGCAATCGCAGATCTATGTCATCGGAAAACTGGAACCAGAAATAGGTCAACGTCAAAAATGTAGTTACAAGCAATATTCCCGCGAATGTGAATGTCCACGCGTTAAAGAACCAGCCCAAAACACGTCTGAACCGCGAACGAGGCGGTTTTTTATACGTGCCGACACGCCGCGTTTTGACCCAAGCCTTTGGCGGGTGTTTGCTCCTGGTGCTTTTTGTGTGTTTGGGATACTGCATTTTTGCGAGCCGCAAAGATTTAGTGAGGTTTCTGTTTTTGCCGGTTGCCCTGTAAAATTTTAATGTTTTAACAGGGTTGTGTCTAGCATTTAGTTATTATGAAGATACTCGTCACCGGCGGCAGCGGCTATTTGGGCAAACATCTGGTCTCATATTTTGGGGCAAACGACCTGTCTCGGCGCTCCGGGCTGGACGTTCTCAGCACATCAGATGCCTTAGCCGCGTCAGAATACGATGTCGTTATCCATCTGGCCGCCAGAATGGACAGGTCACACGAAAAGGCGGATGAGACGTTTCAGACAAACGTCCACGGCACAATAAATCTGCTCCAGGCTATGCGGCGGGACTCTGTCTTCATCTTTGCTTCGACCAAGGACGTTTACGGACGCTTTGCCGGAGCGCATCGCGAGGTTCCAGAAGAATGTCAGACCGCTTATGCGGGCCAGTCGCCGCTGGAATGGTCAAAGCTGATAGCCGAGCGCTATGTGGAATATTATGCCCATCAGAACGGCTTTCGTTCCTGCATATTTCGGCTTTCCAATATCGTCGCTCCGCCAAGCAAAGGCAACGTGCCGGGATTTATCGGGCATTATGCGGAAAGCATCGCCGCCGGAAAGAAACTGAGGCTTCCGGGCGGCGGACGCCCTCGCCGCGACCTTTTGCATGTGGATGACCTCGCCAAAGCGTGCGAGGCGTTTACGGGATCGATAATTCGTCATGGCCTGTATAATCTCGGCGGCGGCGTTCGCAACTCGTTCACGCTTAATGAACTTGTTGAGAAGATCGAAGCAGTGTCCGGCAAAAAGGCCGTCATCGACGAAGGGCCTTTGCCTGCTCCCGTGCCGATGAACTATGTCACCGACCTGACGCTTGTGCGGACGGAACTCGATTGGGAACCTTCCGTAGGCATTGATGAAGCACTTGAAAGCCTGTTGACCACGACAGATAAATGAAGATCCTCGTTCGCGGCACAAACTGGATAGGCGACGCTGTCATGACCATTCCGGCCATGCGCGAACTCAGGCGTGTTTTCCCGGAGGCTCACATTGCGCTCCATACAAGGTCATGGGCGGAAGGCATTTTCCGCGACGCGGATTTTATTGATGAGATCATTGCCTTTGACAAGGATTCGGGGCTTGAAGGCATTGTCGGCGAGGCACGTCGTATCGGGCAGAGGCGTTTCGATCTCGGCATCGTGTTCCCAAACTCGTACCGTGCCGCCGCACTGGCAAAGATCGGCGGCATAAAACGCAGGTTCGGTTATGCAAAAGAAGGACGCCGTTTTCTTTTGACCGATCCCGTCCGAATACCGGAATGGAAAAACTCCCGCCACGAGGTCTTTTATTATCTGAACCTGATAGCCGAAGCCGAACGAAGAATGCTCGGCACAAATACGGTGGAAGGCCGCGAGCCTGACATCTCGCTCAATATTTCCGATGAGCGCCGAAACGATGCCCGCATCATTCTGGAAAACGCCGGATGTGATATGGGCAAACCGCTGATCGGTTTCGGGCCGGGTTCGACCAATTCAATGGCAAAACGCTGGCCCGCCGAAAATTTCGCTTCCCTTGCTGACATGCTCACAAAAAACCAGGCCGCGAATATCGTCCTGATGGGTTCCTCATCCGAAAAAGATGTAACGGAAAACGTTTCGCGGATTGCCGAAACTCCGGTGTTCGATCTGGCGGGAGCGACGACACTGGCAGATGCCGCTGCAATACTGGCTGAAACGGATCTGTTCATCTCAAACGACATGGGCCTGGCACATCTGGCCGCTGCTGCGGGAACGCCTGTCTATGTCCTGTTCGGCCCTACGAACCCCGTGACGACACGGCCGTTCGCCCCTAACGCGACGGTGATCCGCGAACCCGTGGAGTGTTCGCCCTGTATGCTTCGCGAATGTCCGATAGACCATAGATGCATGACGCGGATGACGCCGGAACGGGTTTTTGATATGGTCATAGACAGGCTGAGAGAAAAAGGCCGGTAGGTTTTGCGACTATGTCATACCCTGTGAATAAAGCCGCGTTCATCGACCGCGACGGCACGCTTATTGAAGAAGTGAACTTCCTTTCAAGGCTGGAAGACCTTGAGATCTTTCCTTTTACATTGAAAGCTCTTACGATGCTTCGCGAGAACGGATTCAAGATCCACGTCGTGACAAATCAATCCGGCATTGGACGAGGCATCTATACCGAACAGGACATGCACGCGATACATCAGCAAATGACCGCCGATCTTCCTGGCCTCATCGATTCTTTCCATTTCTGTCCGCACCTGCCGGACGCGGGCTGCCGCTGCCGAAAGCCGAACACCGGCATGATCGAGCAGGCAGCCGCCGGCTACACGCTGGACAGGCAAAATTCGTGGATGATAGGCGACAAATATCTGGATGTGGAAACGGGCAAAAATGCCGGTATCCGCTCGGCCCTGGTAAGGACCGGATACGGAGAAAGAACGGCCGATACCGACCATGGGGCCGATATCACAGGCCGAAATCTGCTCGAAGCGGTTGAGATGATCGTGCGGGAAACCGTCAGACAGCCTCTGTCAGCTGCTGTTTCGCAAGCGGAAGGCGAACAATAAAGACGGCTCCCTTATCGGCTCCTTCGCTGTAGGCCCTGACGGTGCCGCCGTGAAGTTCCACAAGATTTCTGACTATCGCCAGGCCAAGGCCAAGGCCGCCGTTGTTCTTCTCGTTCCCGATCTCCTGCCGAAAACGTTCAAAGACGAGCGGAAGGAACTCCGCGCTGATGCCGACGCCGCTGTCGCGGACTGACACCTCGGCATCTTCTCCGTCCGGCGATATGTCGATCTCCACATTGCCGCCTTCCGGCGTGAATTTGACCGCGTTGGTCAAAAGATTGGTAAAGATCTGCTCCATTCTGCCGCGGTCGCCCTGAACGAACGCGACACCCGGCCCGATGTTGTCATCCATCCGCATTGTTATGCTCTTTGATTCGGCAGAGGGCAAAATGCTCTCGTATGCATGGCCGACGACCTCGGACAGGTCTATCTCAACGGTCTCTATCTGCACCTTGCCCGAGATTATCCTGGCAACGTCCAAAAGGTCCTCGATCAGGCGGTTCTGCGTTTCGGAATTTTTTATTATCGTTTTGACCGCCTTTGCCGCCTGCCGGTCGTCCAGCGAACCGCTCTTCATCAGCCTTGCCCAGCCCAAAATCGAATTCAGCGGCGTCCGCAGTTCGTGCGACACTGACGCCATGAATTCATCCCTCAGCCGGTTGGCGATCTCGACCTCTTCCCTTGCCTTTGTTTCGTTTCGCAAAAGCTTTTCCTTTTCGGCTGCTGCCTGTATCAGGCTTTCATTGACGCGGCGAAGCTCGTCTGTGCGGCGGTCAACGGTCTTCTCAAGGTCGCGGTTCGTTTCACGGAGTTTATCCTCGGCGGCGGCACGTTTCCGTCCCTCGTGCCAGACCATAAAGTTCGCCACACCCAAAGACGCGGCTCCCGCCAGACTGGTGACGATCAATATCCAGACCGTCCAGTAAAGGCCGTTTTCGAGCGATCTGCCCTTTGAGCGGAGGCTTTCGGCCTCGCGGTTCTTCATTGTGTCGGTTGATGCCCGGATAGCGTCAAGCAGCGAGCGCGTGTCGCGTATGGAAACGTCGATGTCCCTTGCTTCCGGCCCCAACTGTTTTCGAC
>CAZOXY010000094.1:6230-9475 GCA_964583955.1 uncultured Chloracidobacterium sp.
GGTCGATCTTTTGGCTGGTCACTTCCCAAAAATTACCGAGTATCAGTTCCAGTTTGTGCAGTTCCTCGATCTGTGCCGTATCGTCGCCGATCAGCGTCCGCAGTTCCGTCATGTTCCCGTTGGCCCTTGTTCTAGCCTTGTTGTAAAGATCGACGTAGGTGCCGTTGCCGGTCGTGACGAACGCTCTGACCTCGGCCTCGGCGTCAAGGGATACGGCCATTGTGTTTTCCAGATAAAAGATGACGCCCTGAGATTTCTTCTCCCATTCGATGGCTTCCTGCATCGACACCGTGTTCTGGTAGAATACAAATCCGACCGCCGCCATCATCAAAAAGACGAAGAACAGAATGATCGGCAGTTTTCTTTCAAAAGTAAGCTTCATCAAATATGCGGCGGGCGATCAGGAAACGCGGAAGGAACACACGACCGCTGCGCCCGCTATCAGGGCGGATGCAGCTTGTGTTACTTTAATCGATAGCCGTTCCTGACGCTGTCGCGGCGGAAACGCTTCGGCTTGGGGGCCAGAGAATAGTTTAATGGAAAACGAAGAACCTTCCAAGACCCATCTTCGCACAACGGTCCGCCATTTGGTCATCGGGCGGCTGTTGGCCATCGTTCTGCTGCTGTTCAGCAGTTGGATATGGTACAGCGGCACGCTGACGATAAGCCTTAACGAACTGCCTTCCGGGCCGCTGCAGGTCTTTCTGGCCTCGATCATTCTCACGGCGATCTATCTGCTGCTTGCGGGTTTTGCGGGCTGGCTGGATTGGCAGGTACGCATCCAGTTTTTGTTCGACGCCGTGCTGATAACGTGGCTGGTGTGGCTGACGGGCGATCTTTCATCGCCGTATGTGACCCTTTATATAGTTCTCATCAGTGTTTCAAGCCTGTTTCTGCGGCCGCTTTACACGCTGATGATGGCCCTGCTTTCGGTTGGATTGTTCATCGGACTGGCCGTTAGCGTCGCTTTTTCCGTCATCGAATCGCACGGCGTCATTCAGCCGCTCGGAAAAATGGTCCAGATCGCCAGCTTTCACGTTGTGGCGTTTCTGGTCGTGGGCCTGCTTGCGGCGCGTCTGTCCGATCGCCGTTTTTCGGGCGAACAGCTAAAAGAGACGGCAAAAAGCCTTGCATCGCTGAGGGCGTTGCATGAGCGCATCATCGAATCGATCCGCTCAGGCCTGGTAACCACCGACCTCGACGGCAGGATATACACCATCAACGCTGCCGGAGCCGAAATAACGGGCTACGCTCCGGAATCTCTGGTCGGGCGTTCCGCCGTCAGCCTCTTTGGCGATCTTTCCGAACCGATACGCCTGTCCGTCGAAGCCGATATGGTCGGCGAACAGCTTCCGCGATTTGAGGCTGACATGGCTACGCCTGAAGGGTTTGCGATCCACGTCGGATTCAGCCTTTGTCAGCTTTTGTCCGAGGAAAAGGTCGCGACCGGCTATATCATCACTTTTCAGGACCTGACCGAGGTGCGTTCGATGGAGGAAAGCGTTCGGCGAAAAGACCGCCTTGCGGCCGTTGGACGCGTCGGAGCAGGCCTTGCACATGAGATCCGCAATCCGCTCGGGGCGATGCGCGGCGCGATACAAGTGCTGGAATCATCAACGCCGCCCGATTCGATGCAGGCCGACCTAATGGGCATAATCCTTCGCGAATCTGACCGCCTGAATACCATCATCACCAACTTTCTGAGCTATGCGCGGCCAAAGGTGGGCGATTACACCGACACGGATGTTTGCGAGGCGATACGCGACACGCTCACACTTTTGCGGCACGGCCCTGATGTTAAGCCATCGCACAAATTTGAGGAGCATTTCCCCTCGGAGCCGGTCTTTATCGCCGCCGATGTCACGCAGCTAAAACAGGTGTTCTGGAATCTTGCCAGAAACTCGCTGAACGCCATGCCCGACGGCGGCAAGCTGACCTTGCGTGTCCAGCCGATACCCGTAAATCGTGTCCGCATAGAGGTTGAGGACACAGGCGTCGGGATGTCGCAGGAGCAGGTCGCGCAGGTTTTCGAGCCTTTTTCAGTATCGACGACCGGCGGCACGGGCCTCGGCCTGTCCATCGTTTACCAGATAATCCGCGAGCATGGCGGAACGGTCAATATCAAAAGCTACGAGGGCGAAGGCACAAAGATCACCATCGAGCTTCCCATTGAGCAGACGCAAAAAAATGATGCCAACGGGAACGAAACGGCGATACATGATTCGCACGTTCCGTCGCCGCTGACGAACCTTCTTAACGTAAAGAAAACGGATAAATAACTTTACCCTTGAATAAACATACCGTTTTTTGTGACAATAAGAGTTAGCCCGCCGTTCGGCTCGGAGCAGGCGGCTTCCTTCAACAATCCTTTTTTGCCAATTTAACAATGCCTAACTTACTGATCGTTGACGACGAACAAAGCTATCGGCAGCTTCTAAGTCTCGTCTTTGGAGATGCCGGTTACAACATAAAAACCGCGGCAAACGGCCGCGAGGCGCTTGACCTGCTCAAGGCCGAACCCATCGACATGATCGTGTCGGATGTGCGGATGCCTGACCTTGACGGCATCGACATGCTGCGCGAGCTTCGCGAGACGATGCCCGATGTCGGCATTGTCTTTATGACGGCTCACGCCTCGGTCGAGGCCGCGCGCGAGGCGTTCAAGCTCGGCGCCGATGATTTCATCGAAAAGCCGTTCGATGTCGATGAACTGAAGCTGATCGTCAAAAAGGCACTGGACAAACAGGAGCTGATAGTAGAGAACCGCGCCTTCAAACGCGCCCAGCGTGAACGCGGCAGCATAAAGAACATCGTCGGCAATTCGTCAAAGATGCAGGCGATCTATCAGATGATAGAGACGGTCGCCGAGGTGCAGTCAACCGTTCTCATCACCGGCGAAAGCGGAACCGGAAAGGAACTGGTCGCACGGGCGATACATGACCGCGGCCCGCGTGCGGAAAAGCCTTTCATTTCGATAAACTGCGGCGCATTTACCGAAACGCTGCTCGAATCGGAGCTTTTCGGTTATATAAAAGGAGCTTTCACCGGAGCGAATACCAACCGCAAAGGCCTGTTTGAGGCTGCCGACAAAGGAACTATATTTCTGGACGAAATAGGCGAAATGACACCGGCGATGCAGGTAAAGCTGCTCCGTGTTTTGCAGGAACGCCGTGTTCGACCTGTCGGCGCTCATGAAGAACTGCCTGTCGATGCCCGTGTGATCGCCGCAACAAATCGCGAGCTGA
>CAZOXY010000095.1:0-9092 GCA_964583955.1 uncultured Chloracidobacterium sp.
TTTGTGCCAAAGATATTATTCCCATTATTCAAATCTGTCAAGGTTTCTCAAGGTGTATCCATTACGCGATAAAACATGTATGTTAGGAAGTCTTACAATGACTGGCCTCTTTCATATCAAGCCCATATATAGACCATTACAAACTTGGGAGGAAAAGAAGCGGTTGCCAACAAATGAGTAGAAAAGGAAGAAATGTCATTCAACGGGTACAGACGAGTTTCTAGGAACCGTCCTTGCGGCATCTGTGGAAAGCCTGATTGGTGCAGCACGACCGCAGCGGAAACAATATCATTCTGCGCCCGTTCCACACAGAATGCCGATCGGATCAGCCGGTTCGGTTGGGGAGTTTATTATCAGGACGGAACGCGTTCGAGCTTTAATTTTGATCCAAAGCGAAACTCCAGACAGTTCCCGAAGCGGAAAAAGGGTTCGGCTTCGACCGCTCTGGCCCCGCCTGCATTAAGAGATAAGCTCTATCGAAAACTCATAGAACTGTCACCGGCATCTGCCAACCGCGAGGTCATGTACGGACGCGGCGGTTTACTGGAAAGGAGAATACAGGACCTTTCGCATTATGGAAGTCTTCCAAGATCGGTAAATGAGCGGCGGGTATTGGTGGATCGGCTTGCCGAAGCCCTGAAAAAGGAAGGAGTCCATTCCCTTGAGGGAATACCCGGGTTCTGGAAAGATTCAAACAACCGTTGGCGACTATGGAGCGGGCATGATTCATCAGATGATCTACTGCTGATCCCGTTCATCGGACCGGACGGATTGATACAGGCGTGCCAGATCCGGTTCATGCGGCATATAGAAGGCCGATCGGGAAACTATGTGTGGCTTTCTTCGGCAAAAGAACGAAAGGGATGTAGCCCCGGATCGCCGCTTCACCATGCTTGCCACGAAACACGTTTAGACAAAACTGTTCTCGTTACGGAAGGGGCATTAAAAGCCGCCACAGCGCAAAGGTTCCTGACTGACAGATACGTTGTCGGAAATAGCGGTGTTGCCACTGCTCACCGCGAGATCATTGAAACCGCACGACGAAAGCCGCTGGAGGTCGCCTTTGACAATGACAGTTATACCAATCCGCATGTTGCAAGGGCGCTGGCAGCATTGGTAAGTCTTCGATTCTCGGATCAAGAGCGTGACAACTACAGCAATGAAGTCCGAATCGTGACTTGGGACAGATCGATCAAAGGAATAGATGAGGCGCTCTTGACCGGAGCCTCGCTTCAACACATGACCGTTTCAGAATGGCTGAAACAGCTTAGTTCCGAGTGTTTCGAGCATGCCCGCAAGCAATTCTCACTTCAAAACAGAAAAGAAGCGGCAGGCAAGCCGCGTCATGAATCGATCTAATGAACCGAGGAGCAAACTTCTTACGATTGTCGAGAAAATAACCGCCATCATCGATGCAGAGAAGAAAAAGATCACAAACCGGGAACTTCTTGAGCTGTGTGCCGCGTCAGGGATGCCGAGTTTGTCAAACGATCCGCATCTGTGTCACGAGATCGCCGAGGTCGCAATCAACTACCTTATCCGTTCCGAATACGGAGAAGATCTCCTAAGTTCAGTTCATCCGGCTACGACCTGCGCGGAGATACTTCGACCGCTTCAGAAACGCTTTCCGACGCAATCCTGGCGAAGCGAAACCCAGATCACCTATCAGCAATTTTCCACTCCGGCATCTATCGCGTATCTTGCGGCATATCTTCTCAGCCTTACCGACACAGATACGGTCCTTGAACCATCGTGCGGCACAGGCAGCCTTGCGGTTTGGGCTTTGTCGGCTGGCGCAACTGTAGTAAGCAACGAGATCGATGCGAGGCGACGCGATCTTGCGGCTCTGGTTGGGCTTTACCCTACCGGACACGACTCCGAGTTCATTGACGATCTTCTGCCGGTGAATATCATACCCAACTTGATCCTCGCAAACCCGCCGTTCTCATCTAGCGGCGGACGTGTCGAACGGAACCAGAGCAAGTTCGGTTTTCGTCATGTCGAGTCCGCTCTGAGGAGGCTTGCGCCGGGCGGCAGGTTTGCGTTCATTCTCGGCGAAAGCGGTTCTCCGAAAACGGTTTCGGGAAGAAGGTTCTGGCAATCGCTTCAGCCAAATATTCAACTCTCCGCCGCTATCGAATTACCAGGCAGCGAATATTACCGGAACGGTACGACCGTGCGTGTCACATTGCTGATCGGTAATAAGTTATCGGGTCAGGAATTGGGTTCTGCGGCAATGGTCAACGATCCCGTCACTATTTCTGCTTCATCTGTCGAAGACGCATTTGATCAGGTTCTTGCTAAAGACCTGCGGTTCAAGGCGACCGCGAAATAAACAGCCCTTACAACCGAAAAAACTATGTTAACAAGTCATCAACAAACGACTGTGGGTACAGGTGCGCCGATTTCGGCAGCCGCCGCTGTCGCAACCGTTCCAGCGGTTTCAGTTTCGGTCGATGAACCGGTTACAGAGCCTCAGATTGTTGCCTATACTCCGCGATATGTTGTGGGAGGTGCGGCTCATCCGGGAGTGATCGTTGAGCCGCCCGGACTCGCCAATGTCGAACCGCCTCCGATACATTATCGTCCCTCTTTACCGAGGCAACTGTCGGAAACAGGCAAACTCTCGGCAATGCAGATCGAGAGGGTGATCTACGCCGGACAGGCCCACGGGCAAAGGCTCGCCGATGGTTCGCGTGCTGGTATAAGTATCGGGGACGGAACCGGCACGGGAAAGACCTCTACTCTGGCCGGAATAATCCTCGATAACTGGTTCCGTGGACGGCGACGGGCGGTCTGGTTTTCCGTCAAGTCCGACCTGATCGAAGCCGTATCGGATGAGTTCAAGAGGCTCGGTCTTACTCCACCGATAAAGCTGATAAACGATTTTCCTACTGATGGCAATATCGACATCGGCGACGGGATAGTCTTTTGTACCTACCGTTCTCTGATATCCCGTTCAAGGTTGGGCAAGCGTCGTATCGACCAGATAACCCGCTGGCTCGGAAGCGAGGGCGTTGTCATCTTCGATGAGGGCCATAAGGCAAAGTACGCGTTTGCGGATGATCGCGGCAAATCGACGCAGACCGGAGCAGCCGTTCTTGAGATTCAGGATCCAAAAAAGTATCCCGAATACAGAGTTGTTTACTCATCGGCCACTTCAGCCGGTGAGGTAAGGCATCTTGCCTATATGTTGCGGCTCGGCCTTTGGGGTTATGGAACCAATTTCCCGACGGGCTTTGAGCAGTTCGCCGAGGGGATCGAGTCGGGCGGTGTCGGTGCGCTCGAAATGGTATGCCGTGATCTGAAAGCGATGGGAAGGTATCTCTGCGGAAACCTGAGCATGGGAACCGATCCTAAGTCCGGCCTTGCGGTAGAGTTCCGCGAAGTCACGCATTGGCTTACTCCGGCCCAGCGTCGGATGTACGATTCGATGGCTCAGGGCTGGCAGCAGGTACTCCGGAACATCCACCGTGCGCTTGACCTGACCAATTCAGGAAAGACCACGCGGGCGCAGGCTCTCAACCAGTTCTGGGCAGAGCATCAAAGGTGTTTCAGGAATCTCATCACAGCATTCAAGGTTCCGACTCTTATCCGCGAGATCGAAGACGCGCTTGGTAAAAGGCAATCGGTCGTCGTTTCTCTAACCGGGACCGGTGAGAGCCAGACAAAGAAACAGATCGAACGCGCCGCCGATCAGGAAGAAGCCATTGATGCTCTGGATTTCAGCCCTCGCGAAACACTTACGAGGCTTGTAGCCCAATGTTTCCCAACCGCCTGTTTTCAGGAACAGACGAATCCGCATTCCGGAAACGTCGAGCATATTCCTCTTCTCGATGCCGAAGGCAATCAAGTTGAGAGTAGGGCAGCTTTGGAAATTCGGGCGGAACTGCTCGATAAGCTTTCGGTTCTCGAAGTGCCCGAGCATCCGCTTGACCAACTCGTGAATTATTTCGGTGTTGAAAACGTCGCTGAGATGACGGGGCGCAAAAAGCGGCTGATCCGGACGGCAAACGGGACGCTTGAATATCGTCCCCGCCAGCTTCCCGGCGTTCCTTCAAAGCTCATCAATCTCCACGAGAAGAATGCGTTTCAAAACGGTGATAAACGGATCGCTATCATGTCGGAGGTTGCTTCGACAGGTGACAGCCTGCACGCCGGAGAACAGGTTAAAAACCAGCAGCGGCGGCTTCATATCGCGGGTGAACTGAAATGGTCGGCCGACAAGCAGGTCCAGGACTTCGGACGAACTCACCGAACGGGGCAGATGTTTCCACCTGTCTATTTGCTTGTCTTCACCGAACTGGGAGGCGAGAAACGGTTCTCGGCCACGATCGCCCGCAGGCTCGGTAACATGGGAGCGCTTACAAAGGGTGACAGGAAAGCCGAAAAAGCGGGTAATCTCGATAAATACAATCTCGAATCGAAAGAAGGCCGCTCAGCCTTGAATGTTGTCATCACAAGCATCATGCGCGGGGTCGAGATCGCCGGCATCGAAAACCCGAGGCAGGCACTGGAGGATATGGGGCTTATAAAAACCGTCGATGGCATAGAACAGGTTCCCGACAGTGAGAAAACGAACATCCCGCGTTTTCTGAATCGCCTGCTTTCGCTTGAAGTCGATAGGCAGAATGCTCTGTTCGATTACTTCTATGAGACATTCCTTGAGACCCTCGAATACCTCAAACAGAACGGAAAACTGGATGATGGTATGGAGGACCTAAAGGCGATGTCGGTTGAGATCGCCGAGCCTCCGCAGGTCTTGCATTCAGATGCTCTCACATCGGCGAAAACCGTCTATTACAACCTTAACGTCAAGGTGGCGACGAAACCCGCAAGGTACAAGGAGTTGTCGATGGGCGGCGCTCATCAGTTCTTCGAGGATCGCCGTGACGGTTCATTTGTCGCTGTTCGCCGCACAATGGCTCACACCGATGTCGAAACGGGGGCAAGATATCAAATGTTCTCGATCTCGAAGCCCACCGGCCGAAACCTTTCCTATATCCGAGAGAACGAATTGAATCAGAAGTACCGCGTTGTTTCGAACAGCAGAGCGGAAGCGTGGTGGCTGAATGAAGAGGCGAAAATACCCTCGTTCGAGCAAAGAACGGTCCATCTTCTTAGCGGAGCATTGCTGCCGATCTGGAAATATCTTAAAACTCTCAGTCAGTCAGCCCTCAATATCGTCAGAACCACAACGGATGATGGGACAAGGCTTGTCGGTGTCAGGATATCGGAGGAATCGCTTCGTGATCTCTTTGCTCATTTCGGGATGCGTTCCGATATTCCGACAACAGCTCCGGAAGTTCTCCGCATCGTCGAGCAGAACACGGTCAATCTTATCGGGGATCTCTCTATTCGAACCGCGAGGTTTCAGGGGACGTTACTGACAGAAGTATGCCCGTCCACTCTTGAGCAGATCCGGGAGCTTCGCGGGATGGGGCTTGTTAACATAGTCCAGCACGGCAAACAAAGGTTCTTTTTGCCGCAGGAATCACCGCTGCAAGCTCTTGAAGGACTGCTTGCTCTTTATCCGCCGCAATCCACAGATATCGACTTTCTGCCAGAAATAGAGCGAAGCGCAGTATTGTTGGAAGGCAGCGAAGCGGTGAGTCTGCCGGAATGGCTGATCGAACCTCACGAAACAGATACGGCAGGTCTCCGAGAGGTCGGTGATTCAAAGTTGTTCTAACATAACCTGAGATCAGTGTGGTTAGGTAACTTTCCCGTGTAAAGCCAATGACAGAGTTTCCGGTCTCTTCTTTTCTCAACGCCACTGAACAGTAAAGAACTTTTCATTGTAACAGCGACTAAGAAAAGATAGCCCTTATTTTTTTCTTAGCGGATGGTCCCGAGTCAGCTATTTTCTTATCCAACCATTGATTCCTCAAAAATTAGCTATTCAAAAGTAACCACGCTGTCAAATGCGGGTTTTTAGATATGTAGGCTGAAATAACGGAGTGATCAATCGGGCTTTTCCAACATAAAAGAACCGATGGCAGCAACCGATTCAGCCCTGCTCTTTTGAAACTGTAGTTTGTACGGGGAGATTTTGCCTTATGGCCCATAAATATACTGTCGGCGATCGCAGCAAGGGATCGTCGATCCTGGAAGAAAAGATAAATCTATATGCGAGAGTTCCACATTACGTTCTTATAACTGGCGAGAGGGGTACCGGAAAAACGACTTTAGCCAGAAGGCTCCATGAAATGAGTCCGCGATCACAGAAGGAATTCGTCAGCGTAAACTGCGCCAGCTTCACGGCGGAGCTTCTTGAATCGGAGCTATTTGGATACGAGAAAGGCGCATTCACGGGAGCGAATGCGGCGAAGTCCGGGTTATTCGAGGCGGCGGGCGGCGGTACTCTTTTTCTCGATGAGGTTGGCGAACTGTCATTGGCTCTTCAGGCAAAACTCCTGAAGGCTGTCGAGGAAAAACGCATCCGCCGAGTCGGCGGCAACCGTGAGCGGGACATAGATGTAAGGATCATTGCGGCTACTTCACGGGATCTGGGTGCGATGGTGCATGAAGGAGTGTTCCGGGCCGACCTGCTGGACCGCCTGAACATCCTTCAGCTTGAGACGATCCCGCTTCGTTTCCAACAGGAGCGGGTCCGAGAACTGTTCATTCGTCAGATGAACAAGGAAAGCGCCGCAGTCGGCAGATCAAATCCGTTCGTTATTGACGATGGGGCCCTTGCGGCCGTCGAACTGCTTGAATGGAGGGGCAACTATCGTGAACTCAAAAACTTTGCCGCCCGTCTTGCCGTCCAAGCGTTCGACTCCCCTTCGATCACGGAAGAGATAGTTATCGACATGGCCGAAAGCGGATACAGCTCAACAAAAGATCCCAACATATTTATTGCTCAGGGGATTCATCTGAACCGGCCGAATATCGTGACCGTAACCCTTGATGCCGATACGGACGATCTTAACAGCGTTTATGTGAAGGCGGCTGCTACGTTCATCGAACACGCTCTCAAGCAATCGGATGGCAATCTGCGCCGAGCCGCAAGAACTATAGGAACGACCCATTCGACCATCTCACGGATACTAAAGAAGCATAAGGAAAGGATTGGGGATCCGCCACATATTTCCGGCGAGGTCGGAGAGTTGGCTAGGCCTGTTTCAGTATGAAGCACGGTGTGCTTGAACCTTATTGTACAGAAACCGTCAATGATCCGGAGATGTCTATATTTTATGGGCATCTCTAAATTATAGACGGCTTATTTTACGGCTGGTCGTCCTGACAAACCATTGTCATACCCAACTTCTCAACCGGCACTGTCTTAAGGGCTTACCTGATTCCATACCCGATCATACCCGATAATGTGCAGCCTTTTTCTCGTTCGGCACGCTCGTATTCAGGATAAGAAAACAAGCGGAGGACAGCGGCGTGGAGTGAACAACAATATGGAAATTTTGAACAGCGGTTCTTTCGTACCGCTCGAAAATCGGGAGAAGATCGATCAGCTGATCTATACGGCCAGAGAGATCGCGACGGAGCTGAGCAAAGCCGATGGGTTTCAGAACAGCGGCCAGACCAATCATCAACTCGGACTTGAAGTCTGGGACGGAGCGGAATATGTTTGCCGCGCCCACGAGGAAGCGAATATCAGGAATCTTTTTCTGAGCAAGTTCCTTGAACGGCTTCGGGAGATCGACAAGGAAAACAACATTCATGCAAAGACGGCTGCTGTGACCAAACCTGTTACTGCCGCAACGATCCAGCATTCTGCTCCTGCCGTTTCCTTACGACCGCCGGAGCCACCGGCCAAAATAACAGTGCCGGAGCAGCCGCCTCAAACAACGGGCCAGGATGAATATCTCGGTATGGTTTCAGAGGATGACGAGCCGCAGGTTCCGACACCCTCATACGCCGACGAGTGCGTACCCGGCTACGATCCAGCCTTCGAGGCCTTAGTGGAGCGGCTGGACAATGAACAGCCGGAACAACAGCAGGGGCAAGCTGCTGAAGTACTCTCGGAGCCGATAATCGCGGAACCGCTAACATCCCAGGTTGCCGCTGAGTCGTCCGTCCAGGAAACGACACAGATTCAACCTGCTTCGGTTGAGCAACCCGTTCAAAGTGAAGCAGTTGCTGAGAAAACTCAAACAGGGATCGAAGCCACCGGAAAATCTGCCGAAGAGCCTGATCTGAATCCTCCGGCTGCTGTTGAGCTAAACGCTCCCAACGACACTGCGGCGAACGAGGTTGAACCCGAAGCTGCGGTTACGGTCGAGCCGGAACAGATCGAATCGATTGTCATTGCCGAGAAGGAGCCGTATAACTTTGACGGATGCACGGTGACGGCCGTGGTGCAGCTTCTTCCCGAAGCCGAAGGCGTAAGGAAATGTGTTGTGAGTGTAAGGACGCACGATTTCACTCCCAGGGTGGCGATCGTGGATGTGGCAGCGGCAGACATCCTCTCTCAGATCTCGGGAACTCTAGGACTTGCGTTCGAGCAATACAGGAATGAGCTGCCGGCAAGGGCTGCGGATAAGTTGAAGAAGGAAAAACCGGCGGCGAAAAAACAGTCCAAGTCCGGTTCAAAAGACGCATCGGCTCAAACAAAGGCGAAGAACCCCGAGTCAACCGCTTCTCCTTCGACGCCGCCTGCTGCGACGGAACAAAGCCAGCAGGGGCTTTTCGCATCATAGACAGCAGCAGGCTCACACATCCCGGAGAAACATTTATGGAACAGAAAAATGACAGTCCGGCCGCCGAAACGAAGGCGGCCGAGGAAACGAGCGCCCAGATCGTTACGGACCCAAAGGCGACGATAAAGATCGAGGGTCAGGAATTCGATCTTGACGCCGTTCTTGCTCAAGAGGATCAGACTTTGAAGACCGTGCTTCAGCCCCACTTTTCTTCTATTGAGGGTGCAAATATCACTCGCGAGATAAAGGAAGGCAAACTCACGGTCACGATCGTCAAGCGTCCTCAGTATAAAGGAATGCGATGATCCGCGAATCTCCTTTGGAAATCCTTGTTAAGGAAAAAGAACAGGTCAATCCGGCGATCCTTTTGACGGAGGAGTTTTTGCGAAGAGATGCGGGAGATCTCTTAAGTGCCGAGGATATAAGTCGGGC
>CAZOXY010000096.1:0-8544 GCA_964583955.1 uncultured Chloracidobacterium sp.
ATAAATCGGTGGGCTATTTTCGATTGTCCTTTCGGGACAAAATGCCGCGTTCTGACTCAGACTCTTACGCAGGCGGTTCTGACAAGATCACGGATATTCTGATATACTTTTTCTTACTGAATACCGATTCATTTTACAGGCTTTAGGAAAATACAGCATATCAGCGGCATTCCGCAAAGAATATGATCGAACGAGAACAGATCGAGATGGACGTGGTGTTTGTCGGCGCAGGGCCGGCGAATCTTGCGGCGGCCCTTCATTTAAAGAAAGAGATCGAGCGGCATGACGACCTTGTGGCAAGAGGGCTGAAAAAAGGCCGGACGATAGGCGAAATAGAGATCGCCATTGTCGAAAAAGGCTCATTTGTCGGCGCTCATATTTTGTCCGGCGCCGTGATGGACCCGATAGCGATCAGGGAACTGATGCCCGATTTTCTGGAACAGGGCTGTCCGGTCGATACGGTCGTAACGGAAGACGCCGCGTGGTATCTGACCGAAAAGAGATGCATCAACGCACCGATAGTTCCGCCGCCGCTGAAGAACAAAGGCAAGTACATCCTTTCCTTGAGCAAAATGTGCGAATGGCTTGGCGAAAAATGCGAGGAGGCCGGGATAAATATCTTTCCGGAATTTCCTGCGGCAGAGGTTCTTTATGATGAGCAGGACCGTGTCATCGGCATCCGAACGGGTGATAAGGGCATCGACAAGGACGGCAAACAAAAGCCGAATTTTGAACCCGGTGTCGATCTGCTTGCAAAGGTGACGGTTCTGGGCGAAGGTTCGCGCGGTTCGCTTGCCAAACAGCTTATTTCGCGGCTGAACCTGATGGAAGGAAAGGAACCGCAGGTGTTTTCGCTCGGCGTCAAGGAGCTTTGGGAACTGCCGGAAGGGAATTTTCCCGAAGGCAAGGTCGTTCACACGCTCGGGTTTCCTTCGGACACGCAAACCTACGGCGGCGGCTGGATATATGGCCTGAAAAACAACGTCGTCAGCATCGGTTATGTGACGGGGCTGGATTACAAAGACCCGCTGATCGATCCGCACGCCGAGTTTCAAAAATTCAAAACGCATCCCAGGATCGCCGAGATACTTGCCGGCGGCAAGATGATCAAATACGGCGCCAAAACGATAAACACCGGCGGCTATTGGACAATGCCGAGGCTCTATGCGGACGGCGTTCTGCTTATCGGCGACACGGCGTCATTCCTGAACGGCCAAAGGATAAAAGGCATCCATACGGCGATAAAATCAGGCATGCTGGCGGCCGAGACCATCGTCACCGCGCTTGATCACGAGGATGCCTCGGCAAAGACGCTCCGCAATTTTGAGGAAAAGGTCAACATGAGCTGGATATACGATGAGCTTTATCCTGTTCGCAATTTTCACGCGGCGTTCCAAAGCGGCAGGTGGCCGGCGCTCATAAATTCAGCACTTCAGTTCATCACCAAGGGCATGGCGTGGGGCTTTATGCCAAAGGAACACCACATCGCCGGGCATGAGCGGATGGAACGGCTGGACGGCGAGACAGGGAGACAAGGAGAGAAGGAGACGGGGAGACAGGGAGACAGGGAGAGCAGAGAATCTTACCGTGTCGCCGCGTCGTCAGGCCTCCGTGCCACTTCCGGGCTTGGGCCGAGCGATCATCTGAAAGATAAAAGATATTCCGGCGTTGTCTTTGACAAGCAGTTGACCTTTGACAAGGTGACGGATGTTTTTCACGCCGGTGTCGCCCATGATGAGGACCAGCCGTCGCATCTGCATATTCTTGACCCTGAGATATGCGCGACCCGCTGTGCCGAGGAGTACGGAAATCCGTGTCAGCGGTTTTGTCCGGCGGCGGTGTATGAAATGGAAGACGACGCCAAAACGGGTCGCCGTGAACTAAAGGTCAATTTCTCAAACTGTGTCCATTGCAAGACCTGCGACATCGCCGATCCTTATCAGATAATCAACTGGGTCACGCCTGAGGGCGGCGGCGGGCCGAATTATAAAGGTATGTAAAACGGATCTGCATTGATCTGGCCCGCAGAAAAAAGAGGCAGCCTGACAAGGCAGCCTCTTTTTTCTGATTTACAAAAGATAAACACCCGGTCGCTATCGCTCCCGGTTCTGACAAGAATGGGGTTATTCTTCGCCGCCGTTCTCTGACGTCTCCGAGTCTTCGTTCTGGTCGGTGAATGAGAAGTTGACCTTGCGTTCCGCCAGTTCACGCATTGCGACGCGGGTCGCCTTGTTCTTGCGGATGTCCATATCGACACGTGAAATGGCCCCGCGCTGAAGCTGTTTGCTGCGCTGAGCGGCCAGGATGATCATCCTGTATTTTGAATCGATCGGCGGAGGATCGAACGCCTCCGGGATGTTATCAACTGCGTCTTCTGTCGTTAAATCGGTCATTATGTATGGTTGTCTCCGGCAAATGTATGTTTCGCTCGTGCGAAACTATCAAGAATACCCTGAATCGATGCGTTTTGTCTAATCCTTTTCTGCCTTTCAGCGCTGATTATAGACCCCAGCGTCCGCGACGCCGTCGTCACTACGTCATTGACGATCACATATTGAAAACGCTCATACTGTGCCACCTCGTTCACCGCGTTTCTCAGGCGAAGGGCAAGGCCTTCGGCGTCTTCGGTGTTTCTGGCGGTCAAACGTGCCTCCAGCACCTCATAGGACGGCGGCAATATGAATATGCTGACAACGTCAGGCACCTTTTCCATAACGTTCAACGCGCCCTGAACGTCTATCTCAAGTATCACATCGCGTCCCTGTTCCAGCATCGCCTCGGTCTGCGAACGGGACGTGCCGTACATATTGCCGTGGACTTCCGCGTATTCCAGCAGGTCGCCTCCGGCGATGAGGTCGTCAAATTCCGCTTGAGAAATAAAGAAATATTCGCGTCCGTGTTCCTCGCCGAATCTCGGTGCGCGGGTTGTGTAGGAGACCGAATATCCGATGTCGGGCATGGTAATCATCACCTCGCGGATCAAGGTCCCCTTGCCGCCGCCGGACGGTGAACTGATGATGATAAAGCTGCCCTTCATACCCGATCTATTCGACATTCTGCACTTGCTCGCGGATCTTTTCTATCTCTCCCTTTATTTTCAGGGCGTTTTCCTTTATGACCATGTTCGTGGTCTTTGACGTGATGGTGTTTGCCTCGCGGTTCAGTTCCTGGGTCAGAAAATCCAGCCGTTTTCCAACCTCTTTTTCCTCGTCCATTATTCCGCGAAAATGTTCAATATGTGTTCTCAGCCGTGCAATTTCTTCAGATATGTCCGCGCGGTCGGCAAGATACGCCACTTCCTGGGCAAGCCTGCCCTGATCCAGTTCCACCTGAAGCTCGGCCCGCGTGAGCATGTCGCCGATGCGTTTTGCGAGTTTTTCACGATATTCATCGGGAACTCTTGCCGCTTCGCTCTCGATCGGCCCGAGCCGCTCTTCGATATGCCGAAGCCGCGTTTCAAGTTCTGCCCTGAGCAATCCGCCTTCCTTTTCACGCATCTGCTGGAGGTCGGTCAAAGCGGCGTCAAGAGCCGTTTTGACCGACGCCTCAAAATCTTCGGAGATGTCTTCTTTCTTTACCAGAAGCACGTTTGGCAGCCGCGCGATGACGTTGATGTCCGGTTCTCCGGGCAGGGCAAATTCGTTCTTAAGTTCATTCAACGCGGCTATGTAGGAACTTATAAGCGGGCTGTTGACCTCGTAAGAAACCGATTCATCGCGGTCGAACTGAAGATTTACATCAACGCGGCCGCGGGCCAGCCGAGCGCCGACAGAGCGTTTTATTTCAGCTTCGATCTTTTGCAGTTCGGCGGAAAGACGGACGTTCACATCCAGAAAGCGGTTATTCACCGTTTTCAGTTCGACGGAGAGGGAAAGGCCGTGTCCATTGTATGATCCTCGGCCAAAGCCGGTCATTGATCTCATATATAGTAAATTTAATGAACGGGGAGCGAATACAAATGCTATTATGCAATAAATCGGCCGAATGCGGAAATCGGCCGAAAAGGCGTCTTTACACGCCTCGGCCGCATTGGTATTCTTGTTTGCGGCTGCCTCACATCCTTATAAAACGTAAAACGGAGAATGATCAATTATGTCGGTTGATGCAAAGGCTGAGATCCTGATAGAAAAGCCGCGTGCGGAAGTGGCCGAGGTCATGTTCGACCCAAAGAACGACAAACTCTGGATAACGGGACTGACGAACGTGTTCCCGCAAGGGCCGGGAATGATGACGGCCGGGGCGAAATTTGAGCGTGTCGGAACGCTGCTTGGCCGGTTCTATTCGTGCGACTATCTGGTCACGCGGGCGGACGAGAACAGTTTTGTCGAGATCGCCGCCGATGAACCTTTTCAGATGAAGATACGATATGACCTGAGCGATGCCGACGGCGGAACTCTTACAAAGGTAAGGGTACAGAGCATAGGCGAGACGGAATATTCGGTCCCGCCGGCAGTGCTGAACAGGTCAGTGACCGAATGGATCACAGAGGACCTTAAACGGCTCAAAAAACGAATAGAGGAGACTACTGCCTGATTCGTCCTGCGGCTTTGCCGTATCGCAGAGCGGTAAGGCGGAGCCTTACCGTGCGGAATGAAAAAAGATCATTCCTCTCTGCCGAAGGCCGGTTTCTTTTCTGACAGTGAAGTTTTTAGTTAACAGTTTTTGGAAAGACTAACACTGACCGTAGAATTTTGAACAGTAAGTCTGAACGAACCACCCCGTCAGCCGAAGCGGCTGCCACCCCGCCTTAACCAAGGCGGGGAGTTTTTATTCGCACATCTTATATTCGCACATCATATATTCGCACATCATATATTTGCACATTGCGGCGGCAGGCCGCAGGAAGATGCCTTCCTTACAACAGATCATCTTCCGAGGTTTCTTCCTCGGCGGCGAACTGCAGATCATAGAGCAGTTTGTATTTGCCTTCGGCGGCCATAAGTTCGTCGTGCGTTCCGCGTTCGAAGATCTTTCCTTTTTCCATCACGACGATAAGGTCGGCGCGCCTGATGGTCGAAAGCCTGTGGGCAATGACGATAGATGTCCTGCCCTGCATCAGATTTGCCAAAGCACGCTGCACCCATCGTTCCGATTCGGTGTCGAGCGCCGATGTGGCCTCATCCAGTATCAGAACAGGAGCGTTTGCCATGACGGCTCTGGCAATGGCGATGCGCTGACGCTGGCCGCCCGAAAGGAACGTTCCGCGTTCGCCGACTAACGTGTCGAAGCCTTCGGGAAGTTCCTCGATGAAGCCGTCGGCAAATGCGACCTCGGCGGCGTGTTTCAATTCGGCATCCGTCGCCTCGGGGCGGCCATAGCTGATGTTGTAGCGGATCGTGTCATTGAACAGGACCGTTTCCTGCGTCACCAATGCTATCTGCCCGCGAAGCGATGAAAGCTTTGCGTCGCGGAGGTCGATGCCGTCCCAGAGGATCGCACCCGAAGCCGGATCGTAAAGCCGCTGGATCAGTTTCACAAGGCTCGATTTGCCGCCGCCGCTTTCGCCGACGAGAGCGACCATCGTTCCTTTTGGGATCTCCAGCGAAACGCCGTCAACTATCGTCTTGTCATCGGCGCCGTCGCCATAGCTGAATGAAACATCTTTGACCTCGATCTTGTCTTCGAGCGGGCCAAGCTCCGCACCGTCCGGTTTTTCGGGCATCGTGTCATCATCGTCCAGCACGTCCCAAACGTCCTTTGCGGCGGCAAATGCCTTTGATATTTCGCTGTGCTGACGCGAGATCTTCCGCATCGGGTCATAGCTGCGGAAAAGAAAATACAAAAAGGCAAAGAAGGTTTCGGCGTGCATGTGCTCGTCATTTATCTCTCGCAGACCAAAAAACAGCAGAACGATCAGGGTAAGCGTGCCTATCATTTCCAGCGTCGGCGGCGAAAAGGCAGATATGCGTCCCACGCGAAGGTTCGCTTTGGCGATCATGGCGGCGATCTTGTCAAACCTTTCCCGTTCGCGGCCCTCGGCGCGATATGCCTTGACTATCGCGTTGTTCGAAAGAGCTTCCTGAGCCGTGTCGTTCAGCATCTTGTTGCCCTCGAACGTCACCTCGGCAAAACGCCTGACCGCCTTGCTGAACCGCGATGTCAGATATGCGATTATCGGGGCGATTATCATTGCTCCGAGCATCAGTTTCCAGCTAAGGTAGAACGCGCCGCCGAGATAAAAGAGCAGCATAATGCTTTCGCGAAGAACGTCGCGGAGATTTGCCGAAACCGCCTGTTCTATTGCCGAGCAGCTTACGACCAGCCGGGAGACAAGAAAATTCGTGCGGTGCCTTTGAAAGAAAGATGCCGGCTGATTTATCAGATGGCCGTAAAGCTCGCTTCGCAGGTCAAGCACGGCAAGCTGGCCGATGCGTGCCATCAGATAAGATGAGAAATATTCCGCTATGCCCTTTGCGATAGTAAAGGAAACAAGCAGAATGGAAATGACCGCCCATGCGCTGTACCACGGCTTTTCGGGGATGAACCGCCACATTGAAAGCCCTTCGGCGGCGGCGTTGGGACACTGCGGCGTGAACTGTTCGATTATCGGGACAAGCAGGAACCCGATGGCGGTTTCGAACACGGCAACAAGCACCATCGCGCAAAGCGCGGCGATGAATGAGAACCGATGCGGGCGAACGTATTGTAAAAGGCGTCTGAGTTCCTGCATTTACTGGTAAACAAACGACTATACGTTACCTGACGGGCGGTTGTCCACGATTCGGACATTGCCAAGTATGTTTGCAACCCGGCACCACGATATGGCATCTTCAACTAGAGTCTTCTTATCCGGAGAGAATACCAATGAAATTAGATCGAGCTTTAACGGGATTTCTAGCAGCACTTCTTTTTGCGGCGGCCGGAATGGCGGTCCCCGCATTTGCACAGGCGGACATGGCGCGGCGAACGACCGCGATAACCTATCCGCTCAATGAGCGCGTAACCGTTCAGTTTCGCGGGACAACGCGTTTTCCGCGAATGGCCGGACGAGCGACCGTTCGGCGAACCTCGCGCAACGGCAGCGAGATAGACCTTTCGGTTTCAAAAATGCCGAGGCCTTTTGAGCTTGGACGCGGTTATGCCACATACGTCCTATGGGCCATCTCGCCCGAAGGACAGGTGGACAACCTTGGCGAGATAAAACGCCGGGGCTTCTTTGAATTCGATTCAAAGATCAGCGTGACCACAAAACTTCAGAACTTTGCGCTTATCATCACTGCCGAGCCGCATTTTCTGGTCGCACGGCCAAGCCAGGAGATAATGCTGGAGAACCTCAGCCCGGTCGCCCAGAGCGGCCGTCAACTGACGACATCGGCGGCGGTTCAGTATTTTGGCAATTCGAGCGATTTTTTCCGTGATGTGCGGACGCCCGAGATAGCCGAGATCGATTATTCCAAGACGCCTTCGACAATACTTCAGGCAAAACAGGCAGTCGCCCTGGCAAAATATGCCGGAGCCGACCGTGACGCCGCCGAGGAACTTGCCGAGGCGGAATCGCTTTTGCAAAACGCCGAGGATTCGTGGAAGGCCGGAAGAAAAGAGGACGAGGTTGACATAACCGCACGCCGGGCGATAAGCATGGCGGTTCAGGCGGAAAATGCCGCCGGCAGCCGCGGGCAGGCACGAGAGGCGCGTAACGAACAGATAAGGGCCGACGCTGAAATGCGAAAGGTCGAGAACAAGATAGACGAACTGCAGGCGGAGATCGAAGACCTCAAGCGGCAGTTGGCAGAGGAACGACGCGGACGCGAACTTTCTGAACGCGACGTCGCCAATTCGCTCCAGCAGATACGCGACCTGCGGGGTGAGAACGTCCGTTTGAGCGAAGACCTTGGCAAGACCAGGACCGAGGCCGCGAATACAAAGGCCAAACTGAATGCCATTGAGAACGAACGCAAGGCGGAAGCGGAAAGACAGGAGCGTGAAAATCGCCTGAAAAACATGCAGTCAAATGAGACCACTTTTCTGCAATCGCTCCGGCGGTTCGGCACGGTCTCAAAAAGCGAACGCGGCATCATCCTGACACTGCCGGAAACGTTCTGGTCAGATCCGAGGTCGGCGGCCTTTGCGCCGAACGCCGATGTCAGGCTGAGTTCGCTTGGCGAGGTTTTGGCAGGAAATCCCGATTACAAGATCGAGATCGAATCGCACACCGACAATCAGGGAGACGCAGCGGAGCTTGAGTCGCTGACAAGACAGCGGTCATCGGTCATTGCGGAAAGGCTGTCGATCTTTGGCATTCCGAACAACCGCATCGAGGCGAGAGGTTTGGGTTCGGCAATACCGGTCGCTCCGAACAACACGGCTCGCAACCGGGCAAAAAATCGCAGGGTCCAGCTTATAATTGTTCCGTCGATCTGACCTTGATGCAAAGAGCATCAAACAAAAGAAAAGGCCGCCAAAAGGTTGAAAAGAAACTTTTGGCGGCCCTTTTTTTATTTCAAATTCCAGATTCCAGATTCCAGATTCCAGATTTCAAATTTCAGATTCCAAAGCCCAAAGCCCAAAGCCCAAAGCCCAAAGCCCAAAGCCCAAAGCCCAAAG
>CAZOXY010000097.1:0-8529 GCA_964583955.1 uncultured Chloracidobacterium sp.
TTTTTGTTGACCAGCTTGAGGGCGTTTATGAGCGCCGCCAGAACGACCACAGCCGTGCCGTGCTGGTCGTCATGAAACACCGGAATATCGAGTTCTTCTTTAAGCCGTTCCTCGATCTCGAAGCATCGCGGGGCGGAAATATCCTCAAGATTTATCCCGCCAAAAGCCACCGAAATGTTCTTGATCGTCTGCACTATCTCGTGCGGATCTTTTGTGTCCAGACAGATCGGGAACGCGTCAACTCCGCCAAATTCCTTGAATAACTGGGCCTTGCCTTCCATCACCGGCATTGCGGCCGCCGGGCCGATGTCGCCCAGGCCAAGAACGGCGGTGCCGTCGGAAACGACCGCGACCATGTTCTTTTTGATGGTCAGATTGAACGCTTTTTCGGGGTCTTTCGCTATCGCCTGGCATACGCGCGCAACGCCCGGCGTGTATGCCATCGACAGGTCAGAGCGTGTTTTTAGCTGCATCTTTGACGCGATCTCGATCTTGCCGCCGAGATGCATCAAAAACGTCCTGTCAGAGACGTTGACAACCTCTACGTCGTCAATGTCCCTGACCGCCTGCACTATTTCATCGTCATGATGTTCTGAGGCGGCGTTGACGGTTATGTCGCGTATCAGAAAATCCTTTCCGACGCTGACAATGTCTATGCCCTCAATGTCGCCGCCCGCCTGGCCGATGGCGGTCGTTATCTGGCCTAATTTTCCCGGCTTGTTATGGATCTTTATACGCAGCGTGAGGCTGTAGCTGGCATTGGGTGTTGATGTAGTTGACATAAAACTTAAAAACGTAAGGTTAACTTTCTGGCCTGCGAATGGCAAACGCCGACGCTTCTGTTCGGCTGACGGCTAGACAGCGATCCATCGTGATTCGCCCGTCGCGTCAGGCGTGTGCATAGAGGAAAGAATGCGTTCGGCCTCTTTCCAGGCCGCCTCGACCGAGATGCCGTTCATGCATGGATGATCTGACAGCGGACAATCAAGAAGGCGACATCCGGCGCAATCGACCTTATGGGAAATGATCGTGTGGCCGCTGCCGAAAGGATACCAGTGTCCGGGATTGTTCCGCTCGCCGTAAATGCCGAGGCATGGTGTTCCCACTGCGGTCGCGAGATGTGTCGTGCCGGTGTCCAAACCGATAAGGAAAGAGCATTTTGACAGCAGAATGGCCGATCCTCTAACAGAGAACTCACCTGCGGCGTTGGCTCCGCTGCCGCATGCGTCAATTATCTGTTCACCTAACTCCCGCTCGCCCTTTCCGCCCACAATTATTATTTTTCTGCCGGTTTCACCGACGATACGTTTTGATATTTCAATAAATCTTTCAGGCGGCCATTGATTTGCTCTGGTCTTACACCCCGGAGCGACGGCTATCGGCTTCTCATTCAGATCGCCTAAGCGTTCGATCAGCCACGTTTCGACCGGACCTTTTTCTTCGGGCGAAAATGTCATCCACGGCAGACGAAGATCTCCATCACGGTCAGCGGATATGCCGTCCTTTTCTATTCGTTCGAGCTTTCTTACAGCCTCGTGTTCAGTGATCGCGGGATGGCCGCTCTCGTCCGTCGGATAAAGTTCTAGATTCGTGAACGCCCGAAATCCGTAAAGTCTGGAAATGCCGCACAGCCGAAAAAAGATCTTATCACGACGAACCGCCGCCGCTGACCGCTCGCTGATCACAAGATAAAAGGCGGCGTCAAAACGTTCCTTCGTGATCAAAGGCCAGAGTTCTCTGAGAATAGCCACCTTGCTTGAGCCGCCAATGCGGCTTGTGTATTCGAGATGACGATCCACAAGTCCTTCGGGTATTACCTCCGAGGCCCTTACGATATTTCCGCCCTGCGTGTCCTGAAGCAGGACTATCTCGCCATCGGGAAACCGGCGTCGCACCGCCCTCAGCGAGGGAATGGCGACGATGGAATCACCCAGCGAGCCGAAAAGATACGCTAAAATTTTTGGTCTTGTCTTCAAAACGGGTCGTGGTCCGCCAATGCCGGACAGGCCCGGCGAATATATGCGTCCAAGGAGTTCATAGTAGTAAATTAGCCGAAAAACTCCAATCCGAAAGAGTTCCTTTTTTAGACAGAAAGGTTCAAAAAATGAACGCTGCATGCAGCAGCAGTGTTTTATGTCGCGGATGCCCTTACAGCGTCCTTACGGCGGATTTGCTATAATATTACTTTCACTGAATGGAGGCATTGGCAGTATTCGCGAGATACACGGCTTTACTCAGGGCCTGAAACATAATCAGATCCGCCGGATAGAACGTCTGGGAACGCGGCGAGTTCCGCAGCGGGATATAGTATCGCCCGAACTGGCCCGGCAGATGTGCGAACTGTCGCACGAGACGCGCCGCCAGATCGGTGTTCTTGTAAACCGTAAGGGCCAGGTCGAATATGTCATGGTCGGCACGGCGGCCGGTATAGAGATGCCCGATTTTGGCCGAGCACGTGTATCAACCGACCGCTTTCGCGGGCTTCGCTGCATTCATACACAGTTCAATGATGAAAAACTGACACGCGACGACCTGACCGACCTCGCGCTTCTCAGGCTCGATCTGATGTCGGTTGTACAGGTTGACCGTGAAACGGGACTTCCGGGATTTGTTTACTCGGCACACCTGCTGCCGACCGCCGCACAGGAGATCGCCGAAAACGGCAACGCCGCTCCTTACGAATTTCTCGAACCCGCTCTTCCTTCACAGCTTGATGTGGATTTCCCCGAGCTGATCTCGTCGCTTGAGGACGAGATGGCGAGGATACGCCTGTCCGCACGGTCAAGGCAGGAAGGACGCGACCGCGCCATACTCGTCGGTGTAACAACCGGGCCGGGCGGCGATGCCGAGGAGTCAATGGCCGAACTCGCGGAACTGGCCCTGTCGGCGGATGTCGTCGTTCTGGATAAGCTGATACAGCGACGCTCAAAAATTGATCCCAAAACCGTGCTTGGCCGGGGCAAACTGGATGAACTGCTTATCCGTTCAATGCAGGTCGGCGCCGATATTATAGTATTCGATCAGGAACTGTCGCCGACGCAGGTGCGTTCGCTGTCGGTGGCGACCGATCTGAAGGTGATAGACCGTCCTCAGTTGATACTCGACATATTTGCCCAGCGGGCGCAGTCGCGCGAGGGGAAATTGCAGGTCGAACTGGCACAGCTGAAATATCTTTTGCCGAGGCTGGTGATGGGCCAAAACTCGGCGTTCTCTCGGCTTGCGGGCGGCATAGGCGGACGCGGCCCCGGCGAAACAAAGCTTGAGACCGACCGCCGCCGCGTTCGCGACCGCATAACACAGCTTGAAAAACAGGTCGCCGCGCTCAGCCGTCAGCGGCACGAGCGGCGAAAGAGCAGGGTGCAAAAGTCGCTCCCGACAATTTCGCTGGTCGGCTATACCAACGCGGGAAAATCAACGCTGCTCAACACACTGACCAGTTCGGACGTTTACGCGGAAAAGAAAATGTTCGCCACGCTCGACCCGACATCCCGCCGCCTGAGGCTGCCGTTCGAACAGGAGGTCATTGTCAATGACACGGTCGGGTTCATTCGCGACCTGCCCGAAGACCTCGTCGCGGCCTTTCGCGCGACGCTTGAGGAAATTTCGGGCAGCGACCTGCTTGTGCATGTGGTCGATGCCTCAAGCCCGCAGGCCCGTCAGCATGTGCTGTCGGTAACGAAAATACTTGAGGACCTGAAACTCACGGACATACCCGAGATCATTGCCCTGAACAAGGCTGATCTGATGAACGAAGAGGAGATAGAGATGTTAAGCAAGCATATCTCGCTTGACAAGTCGGTGGAGTGCGTGGCAATTTCAGCTATTCGCCGCGCGTCCCTGCTTCCGCTGATAGAGGCGATGGCGGAGCGTGTGGCGGCCATAAGTTCCGTACAGGGATCTGTGGCGGCATAGGAGCAATATGAGCAATCGCAGCGATCAGGGAAGGACACCCGTCAGCAAATGGTTTGACGGAATGTTGAAGCGGATCAGCGGGCCGCTCGACAAACTGTCCGACAATCACCGGTTTTGGATCGGGTTCGCGCTTGTCAGCCTTATCACGACGCTTCTCATCTACAACCCGTTCTGGAGATCGACTGACGATTTTGCTTATAAAGAGGGTGATATTGCCCATGAGACGATAATCTCGCCCGCCGACATCTATTTTGTTGACGAGGCAGAGACCGAAAGGCGGCGACAGGCCGAACGTGAAAAGGTCATGCCGATATTCGTTTCCGAACCGCGCCGCGCGGCCGAGGCGGTTCAGGGCTTCACATCGGCGTGGGAGGATCTGCAGCGAAAAGCTCCGGCGGGCCGGAGCAATTCCAATGCCGAACCGGACGTTCAATGGACCGGGGCGGGCGGGCCTGAACTCGGTAAAATTTTCTCCGCCAGAAGGTTCAGTTCCAACGAACTGGATGCCGTTCAACGCATCCTGAGTGAACACGCCAGCGGCGACATCTACGGCGATCAGGATAAACCATATCTCGAAAAAGAGGTCACGATAGTTGACCGGCAGCGTCCGACCGACCGCCGGCAGGCGTCACAGCCGGTTCTGACCATGACCGCTCTTTCCGAAGCAAGGTCGCGGCTGCAAACGGCCCTGACACAGATCCGCAGCCTGTCCGAAGAGGAATCTCAGGCGTTTTACACCGCTCTTTCGCCGCTGATACAGCCGAGCGTGATCTATGACAGCGCCGCAACCGAAAGCGCGAGGGCGACCGCTGCCGAGGCGATACCTGATGCCGCTATATCACTGAAGCGGGGAGAAATGGTAGTTGATGCAGGCCACAAGATAACCCCGACCATCGTTTCTGAGATCGCTGCCATTAGGAATTACAGCGGTTCCTCGCGGCAGGTAAACCGCTTTCTCGGGCTTTTTGTCCTGATAACCGCTCTGTTCTGGATAGGCTGGAAATTCATCGAACACAGAGGCATTGTCCCGCGTCTGGCGTTGACGGAAACAAAGACCTTTGCCCTGTTCGGATTCATTATTCTGGTACAGACGGCGTTGCTGTCGGTCTTTTTCCGGCTGGCGGAATTTACCGCCTCGCAAAACGTCAGGGCGCCGATGAACGACCCCAATCTCTGGTCGTTCGCGATACCGTTTGCCTTCGCCAGCCTTTTGATGGCGCTTCTTGCCGACAGGCGGACGGCACTGTTCACCGGCATATTTTCGGCGATACTGGCCGGACTCATGGCACCGAAGGGTGTGGATTTCATCATCTACGCGATCATTGCCTCGTCCGTCGCGGCTTATGGCATTGGGCGTTACCGCAACCGCCAGACGGTAACGGTTGCCGGAGCGCTCGTCGGCGTTTTCAGCGCTCTTGTCTCTATTGCGCTTATCGCTTTTTCGCAGCAGCCGTTCATCCTCAACACCATTCTTTTGGCGGTGGCGTGCGGCCTGGCAAGCGGCGTGATAACCGCTGCCGTCACGGCGGTGTTTTTGCCGATATGCGAATCGCTGTTCGGCGTGTTGACCGACGTAAAACTGCTTGAGCTTTCAAATGCCGATCTGCCGATACTCGGACAGCTTGCATTGAGGGCTCCCGGAACAAATCAGCATTCCCACGCCGTCGGGCAGCTTGCCGAAGAGGCCTGCCGTGTGGTCGGCGGCAACGGGCTGTTGGCAAGGATAGGAGCGCTTTACCACGACATAGGTAAAACGGCCGCCCCGGAACATTTTGTCGAGAATCAGCACGGACGAAATCCTCATGACCGCCTGAAACCGGTGCAAAGCGCCAAGATCATCATCAGCCATGTGACCTACGGTGTGAAACTGGCGAAGGAGATGGGGCTGCCGCAAAGGATAATCGATTTCATTCCGCAGCATCATGGAACGCGAACGCTCCACTATTTCCTGAAGAGAGCGCAGTCTGAGGCTCGTGACGATCAGGAAATATCCGAAAATGATTTCCGTTATCCGGGGCCGAAACCGCAGTTCAGAGAGGCGGCGATCATGATGATAGCCGACAGTTGCGAGGCCGCCGCAAGGTCGCTTGCGGAACCGAATCCGGAAAACATCCGCTTTATCGTGACCAAAATAATCGACGCGATATTGAGCGACGACCAATTGGACGAATGCGACCTGACGCTGAGAGAACTGACGCAGATACGCGAATCGATGATCCGTTCGCTCGTCGCGATATATCATTCGCGTGTTGATTATCCGGGCTACACGCCGCCGCCTTCAGGACAGTTCAAGATAGCCGACGGCGTCATCAGCAATGATCCGCACGGGACAAAATATCTCAACCCCGCTGACATTCCCATCAGCAAGGGCGGCGAGATCGAGGACGAGGCGGTTGACCGCTCGACGCCGCCGAACCGCGTGGGTAAGGGAGTGTAGTCGCGGCACAGAAAAAAAAGAAGCGAACCGATGATGACAGCGGCTCGCTTCTTTTTATGTTTTATGTTTTGGCTTAGGCGTTGATCAGTTCCTTAAGCTCCTTTCCGGGTTTGAAGTAGGCAACGCGTTTGGCAGGAATATCTACCGCTTCTCCTGTTTTCGGATTGCGTCCTTTCCGGGAATTCCTTTCACGCACCCGAAAACTTCCAAACCCGCGCAGTTCTATCTTTTCACCGGCGTTGAGCGAATCAACTATACTCTCCAGAACTATCTCAACCAGTTGTTCCGCGTCCTTTTTGGTCATGTCCGCTTCGGCGGCGACCTTTTCAACCAGATCAGCTTTTGTCATTTTTCACGTTTCTCCCGTAAAAATGCGACCGGAAATATGTTAGGCAGATGTCTGTTCCGATTCTTCTTCTGCTTCCGGTGTTTCCGGTTCCGTTTCGGCCAAAGCCTCAGCAGCTTCTTCCGTGACAGCCTCGGCCGCTGTTTCCTCGGCCTCAGCAGCGGGGGCTTCCTCGGTCTCCTCAACAGCAGGAACTTCTTCGGTCTCCTCAGCAGCAGGGACTTCCGCAGTTTCTTCAACGGCAGGAGCTTCTTCGGTTTCCTCAGCGGCGGCTTCCGGTTCTTCTTCCTTTGCTTCCGCTGCTTTTTCCTTTTCCGGCTCCTCAGGCTGGGCCTCTTCGGATGTCATGCTGCTGAATTTCAGGTTCGCAAGTTCTCCCAGAGACGCCATGCCGCCCTTAGCCACGCTTGTGTACTGCCGCGTGTCAATGATCGGTTCGTCATCCTTTCCGACCGCCCTGAACGAAAGACCGATCTTCTGGTCCTCGTTCTCGATCCTCAATATCTTGAAGTCCATTTCCTGGCCGATCTGGACAACATCATCGGGTTTCTCAACCCTTTCTTCCGCAAGCTCCGAAATATGGCAAAGCCCTTCAAGGCCCTCGCCGAGTTCCACGAACACGCCAAAACTGGTGAACCGCGAAACCTTTCCGCGAACCGTGTCACCCGGTTTATGAGTGGCGATAAAGCTTTCCCAGGCGCTCGGGGTCAGGTCTTTCATCGAAAGCGAAAGCCTTTGTCCGTTGGTGTCGATATGCGTGATTATCGCCTCGACCTCCTGGTCCTTCTTGAGCAGTTCCTTCGGATGCTTCAGTTTCTTTGCCCATGTGATGTCTGATACGTGGACAAGGCCGTCAATGCCGTCCTCGATCTCAACAAAGGCCCCAAAGTCCGTAAGGTTTCTGATCTTGCCCCTGATCTTCGATCCGACCGGATAGCGTGCTGCGACCGTGTCCCACGGATTGTCCTGAAGCTGCTTCATGCCGAGGCTGATGCGTTTTTCCTCGGTATCCACGCCGAGTACCTGAACATCCACATCCTCACCGCGATGAAACAGTTTTTTCGGGCTGGTCGAGCGTTTTGACCAGCTTATCTCAGAAACGTGTACAAGGCCTTCGACACCGGGTTCAAGTTCAACAAAGATACCGTAATCGGTGACTGACGACACCTTGCCCTTGATATGCGACCCGACATCGTAAACCTCAACGACCGTTGACCACGGATCGGGCTGAAGCTGTTTGTAACCAAGCGATATCTTTTCCTTCTCGCGGTCAAGCTTTAACACCTTGACCTGAACCGTGTCGCCCGGTTTGAAAAGTTCGCCCGGGTTCTGGATGCGTCCCCACGACATATCGGTTACGTGCAGCAGGCCGTCTATTCCGCCCAGATCGACAAACGCACCGTATTCGGTCAGGTTCTTTACGGTTCCCTCGACAACGTAGCCGACATCCAGCCGTGACATGGTCTCGTCCTTCTGGGCGTTGATCTCCACATCCGTGATGACCTTTCTGGAAAGAACTATATTGTTCCGCCTGCGGCTGAACTTGATGATCCTTGCCTCGATGTCCTGCCCGATGTATGAATCAAGGCTTCGTATCGGCCGCGAATCGATCTGCGATCCGGGAAGGAAGGCCTCGACACCGTTGATGTCCACTTTCAGGCCGCCTTTTGTCTTGTCAACTATCTTGCCGATGATCGCGGCCTCGCTGTTATAAGCGGCCTCGATGTCGTTCCATACCTTGCGGCTAAGCGCGTCCGACCGCGACAGCAGAGGCGGGGCATCGCCCGAATGGATGGTCTTGATGATGGCCTCGATGGTGTCGCCCACAGTGACC
>CAZOXY010000098.1:0-8379 GCA_964583955.1 uncultured Chloracidobacterium sp.
TACTGCAATTTGTAGTAGGTTGTTTTGGCTGTTAAAACAGCATTCAGCTATCAGCCGTTAGCTGTCAGTTGCGGATCGTCCCTGAGGCCGGCAAGGAACGCAAAACTGAAAATTCCCGTGTCGTGGCCGTCGGTGAACTGAAAATTCAGGGCGTAGCGGCCGACGACGGCGATCTGTTTGAAGGCGATATCATTGGCGATCTCGTCATCTCTCAGGATCTTCTTTCCCGTCCATTCGTCTATACAGCCCGCACACGGACACTCCCGCCGCAACGCCGGAGCGTTGTATGTCGTTTCCGAACCGTCCGACCAGTTTATCGTGATCTCGGAATCGCTGTCTTCTATTATCTGAACGGGGCTTATCATTGGTTAAGGGCGTTTTCCATTTTGGCCGGGTCTATGGCGTAATGGGTCGCGTGATAGACCACCTCGCGATCCTTTATGACGAATGCCTGCGGCGAATGGTGAACATATCCTGTCCGCTCCGCTATCGCATTAGAAACATCGCGTGCTTCCTGAACGACGACGATATTGAGATCGGCGTCGGCCTGTTCCACCATTTCCAGGACATGGGCGCTGATGCCGCACGAGGCGCTGTGTTTGAAGATAGCCACGGGCCGCGCGGCCGATTCCTCATAAAGCCGGTCAACATCGGACGTTGATGAGATGAATTTGATGCGTGCAGTCATTATCCCTGAAATCCCTGATATACATTCGGCGGCGGCGGAGCGTTAAAGCCTGCTCCGGGCAGCGCCGGAAACACCTTACGATATGCTACCAGATTTGCCGCGAATATGAGAGGTATCGCCAGATAAACGCCGACGCATAGGGCCAGATAACCCAGAAACACGACTATCATCCCGACGCCCATCAAACCGGCGATGCCGCCGAGGTTTGCCCAAACGGCTTTGGCGCTCAGCATTATCGAACGCCACGCGGACACCTTGCGGTCAACCAGCAGTTGATACGAAAAGATGACCAGCGTATGCAAGCATACCATTACGATGACAAAGACGAATTCCACCAGCAGCATACCGCCGATGTACAGAAGCATTTCTTCATCGGCGATGCGTCCGCCCGTGAACATTATCATTAACATCGGAATGTATAACAGGACCATCATTACAATGACCGGCACGACTATGATAAGCGTCACCAAAAGGCTCGAAAGGAAATAATCAAAACCCTTGAACAATTTGCCCAGGTCAACGGGCCTGCCCTCATAGGCATCAAAAAGGCACAGATAAATGCCGCATATCATCGGGCCGATGATGATAAAAGGGATGATGCTGCCGACAAGTATTCCCACCAGCACGGTGGCAAACACTATCCAGTATTGTCCCTTTATCATTTCCCATGCTTCTTTGTAGCACTGCACGGGCTGAATGACGCCGCGTTTAAATTCTTCTCCGGTCATGGCTTGCCTCGCTGTTGTTTAGTCAGTGTATATCCTTTCCAGATAATCCCGCACCATGCGGTCGCTGGAGAACATCGGCGTCAGGGTCGTTATTGAGTTTCGCATCATCGCAACCCATTTTGCCGGAAAACCGTTCTCGTCGCGGTCATAAAAGCGCGGGACCAGTTCATTCTCAAGGGCAGAGTAAAGGGCTTCGGCCTCGATGGCGTCGATCTCGGCGTCGCTTTCAAAATCACGCATATCGCCTACCGCAAAGCCGTTCGTTTCGTCATAACCCTCTATCCACCATCCGTCGAGCGTCGAAAAATTCAAAATGCCGTTCATGGCGGCCTTCATTCCGCTTGTCCCGCTGGCCTCGTGCGGGCGACGCGGGACGTTCATCCATACATCAACGCCCTGCACCATATAACGCGCGACCTCCTGGTCGTAATCCTCGATGAAAACGGCGCGGTCCTGCCAGTCAGAATCGTGGTTTATGCTCATCAGCTGCTGGAGTATCTGTTTGGCGGTGCGATCCTGCGGATGGGCCTTTCCGGCAAAGATGAACTGCACGGGGCGTTCGGCGTTATCGACCAGCCGCAGCAGCCTTTCGAGGTCGGTCAGGAGCAGGTTCCAGCGTTTGTACTGCGCGACGCGGCGTGCAAAACCTATCGTCAGCACGTCGGGCGAACAGAGACGGCTTGTGTCCGAACGCTCGTTTATCGTGTCGCTTTCGCCGGTGTCCTTTCGCCGTGTCCGTTCGCGGACAAAAGCGATCATAAGGTTTTTCAGCGTATTATGCGTTGTCCAAATATCGCTGTCAGAGATATTGTTTACCGCGTTCGCCCAGGCGTCTGCGTCGCGTGTCAGTTCGTGCCAGCCCTTGCCGATCTTTTCGTCATAGAGCCGTTGAAACGCCGACGCGATCCACGTCGGAACATGGACGCCGTTCGTCACATGTGTGATCGGGACCTCGTCCATGCCTGGGAACATTTCGCGCCACAGCCCGCGTGAAACTTCGCCATGTTTTTCGCTGACGCCGTTGGCGGTCCGGCACATCCGCAGGGCGAACGGCGTCATGCCGAAAGGTTCTGTCTCGTCTGTCGGATCGACGCGGCCCAGCTTGATGAAATCTTCCTTTTCCGCCTTCATCGCGGCAAAATAGTCGGAGCTGAAACATTCCATCAAAAGCTGCGGCGAGAACACGTCGTTACCGGCGGCGACCGGCGTGTGCGTTGTGAAAACACATTGTTCGCGAATGGCGGCAATGGCAGATGCGAAATCAGCGTCAGGATTTTTTTCGATAAATTCGTGCGCAAGCTCAAGCGTCGAAAATGCCGCGTGGCCTTCATTAAGGTGAAAGACTTCAGGAGCAACACCGAGTTTTCGCAGCATACGGACGCCGCCAATGCCGAGGACCTTTTCCTGAACTATCCTTGTTTCGCTGTCGCCGCCGTAAAGGTGTCCGGTTATGAACCGGTCAACCTCTGAATTCTCCGCAAGATTTGTGTCCAGCAGAAAAAGGGAAATGCGGCCGACCTTTGCCAGCCATGCCTGGATCTGAACCGCGCGGCCGCGAATATGAACACTGACGAAAACCCTTTCGCCCGCGGCGTCAACGACCGGCGTCAGAGCCAGATCGGCATCAAAAACATCGTTGTAATGTTCCTCCTGCCAGCCGTCATGGGAAATATCCTGACGAAAATATCCGAACCGGTACAACAGCCCGACCGCGACAAGCGGAACGTTAAGGTCGCTTGAAGATTTCAGATGATCGCCCGCAAGAATGCCGAGGCCGCCGGAATAATTCGGCAGGGAATTGTGAACGCCGTATTCGGCGCAGAGATATGCGATCTTTGCGTCCGTGTCCGCATTGGCGGCAGAGATGTATTCATCGAACCGGGCGGCAAAGGCGTTCAGTTTTTCCACATATTCGCGGTCGGCCGCCTGCTGCCACAAACGAAGATCGGACGTGCTTCTGAGCATCGTCCTCGGACTCTGTTCGCACTTGATCCAAAGATCGGGGTCAAGCTCGCGAAAAAGCTCTACGCCCTCGGGATGCCACGACCAGTAAAAGTTGCGGGAAAGCCGGTCAAGTGCAGAAAGTTCTTCGGGCAGGGTGCGGGAAAATTCAAAATCGTTTCGAAAATATGCTGTTCCTTCACGGCCTGTGTCGGGTAACGACCTGGCCGCTGCGGGGTTGTATGGTTCCATTAGCTGTTTTTTATAATTGACTTCCTTAAAGGTTCCGCGATCAGTTCCACCAAACAAAATCGCACAAAAAACTATAAAGCATCAATACAGCCTGTATCAAACCCCGATCAAAATTAAAAAGCTACGGCGTGTGTTCTTTTCAGTAAATGACCACCCGTTTTTACTATCAGCCTGTTGTGAAAAAAGTTTCAAGCACAGTTATTTTTACTGTGTTTCGGCAGCTTTTGCCAAATGGCCGACGCGCATCATCCGGTAATGTATTGTCACGACAATACCAAAGGCGAGGCCGACCGCCGCAAGCGCCACGCCCGCTTTGAAATAGTCCTGCAAATTGCCTATCAGCAGCAAACGGAACAGTCCGCTCAGAACATATCCGCCGACCGCGAAAAACAGCGGTATCGCCAGCCAGTAAAGTTTGAACAGCGAGACTTTATGCTGCCGTTTGCGAAAGATGATCGGCTTCAGGCGGTCATATTCCCATGCGACCAGCCACGTTGCCGCCAGCGTCATCAGGATGGTTATCAGCCATGTGCCCTGAAATCCGACCGAGTTGGTCAAAACGGCGATATTGACGATGATCGGGAAGAACATCAACGCCCCCAGATGCGAGGTGCGCGGAATGATCAGCAGCAGAGCGGCGGCAAGCTGTGACCATCCGATGAAATCGTAATAGTAGCCCGTGTTGTAAAGCGCATTGAAGTATGCCCCAACGGGATCAGTGTTAGGAAGAATTGTAAAAGGCCGATGCAGGATCTTTGGGATGCTTGGCGGGATAAAGCCGATGGCGAGAAGCACTCTGAGAAAAGCCGTGAAAAGCTGTGTCCACCAACGCCGCGTCACTGAAGTATGGAGCTGATCGAGAATATTTTCCATCATCATTGCGTGTTTCCTCTTATTTTCATCCTGTGTTGTTTGGCCTTACCCGACTGTTAACGCGTAAAATAATACAAAAAGTTCCCGCAAATTTGTCCGCGCCGCCGAATTTCCGTAAGATTTTAACTTCGACCTCGAGAATTTTTATGAAACTGAACATTATTCCCGTTAAATGGTCCGACGAAGGCGTTTTGATGCTGGACCAGCGGCTTTTACCGACCGAAGAGAAATGGCTGACGCTGCGAACCTATAACGACGTGGCAGCAGGCATAAAGGACATGGTAGTTCGCGGAGCGCCGGCGATAGGCGTTTCGGCGGCGTACGGTATCGCGCTCGGGGCAAAACAATTTGTCGGCACGAACGCAGATGATCTGGCCGAAGAGATCGATTATATCTCCGATGTATTGGGAGCGACGCGTCCGACGGCGGTCAATCTTTTCTGGGCCATCGACCGGATGAAAAGGACATTTCAAAAGGCAAAGGACGAAGGAAGATCGGTCAGCGAGATCAAGCAGGTATTGCTGGATGACGCCAAGGCGATACACGATGAGGACATCGAATCGCAAAGGCTGATCGCGCAGTTTGGCGGGGAATTGATAGAGAACGATTCGACCGTTCTGACGCATTGCAACGCCGGAGCCTTGGCGACAGGCGGCGTTTGGGGAACGGCGCTCGGCGTCATTCGCGGCGCGGTCGATCAGGGCAAGAAGGTTTCAGTCATTGCCGATGAGACGCGGCCCTATCTGCAAGGCGCTCGGCTGACCGCGTGGGAACTTCACGAGGACGACATCCCGGTCACGCTGATAACCGACAACATGAGCGGCCATGTGATGAAAAAAGGACAGGTGCAGGCCGTCGTCGTCGGCAGCGACCGCATTGCGGCAAACGGCGATGTGGCGAACAAGATCGGGACATACATGGTCGCCGTTTTGGCAAAACAGCACGGCATCCCGTTCTATGTCGCGGCGCCGCTCTCGACCGTGGACATGAACTGCCCGACAGGTGATGAAATTCCCATCGAGGAACGCGACACGCGCGAAGTAACACACGTCCGCGACATCCAACTCGCCCCGGAAGGCATCAGCGTCAGCAACTACGCATTCGACGTAACGCCAAACGAACTCGTCACCGCGATAATCACCGAAAAAGGCGTCGCAAGAGCACCATATACCGAAAGCCTGAAAGCACAATTTGAGTAGTAAACATCGTGGTTAAAATGTGCTAAAATGGACAGTGTGAAAGATTTTGAGCCAAAATTTAGGGTTGTATCAGAACTTCAGCGATTGGGAGAGCGGGCTTTCATTCACAAACTCAAGAAACGAAAGCCCGAAATAACCGACTCTGAGATCTCTGCTGAGGTTGCCAAATGGTATTTGGCAAAACCTTATGAGATGTCTGAGAAAGGTTTGGTTCGCCGCTCAAACCATTCCATGTTTATAATCAAAAAGATTTGACCTTAGAAGAACTAGAACTCCACTCTCGGCGGGCCATCGAATTGCTGACCGGACTAGGTGTCAGGTTTGCGGTTGTCGGTGGTCTTGCAGTGTCGTTTCAAGCCATAGAAAGACTGACAAAAGATCTCGATCTGGCCGTTGCTGTTAAAGACGATCTGGAAGCTCAGAAAATAGTCTATGAATTCTCTCAGCTCGGCTATTTGACTGATGACGTCTTTGAACAGGAAGACTCAAAGCGGATGGCCACTGTCCGAATGATCTCGCCTGGCGTTAATCCGATGTTTGTCGATCTGTTGTTTGCTTCTTCAGGGATCGAGAATGAAATAGTAAACTCTGCGGAAGAAGGTCATTTGTTTTCAAATATCAACATTCGAGTGGCGACCATACCCGCGTTGATAGCGCTCAAGGTACTTTCAGCGCGGGAAAGCAGAATGCGGGACATTGTCGATCTTCAAAGTCTTTTTGAGGTTGCCACACCGGAGGATATCGATCAGTCTCGACGCCTGCTCGATCTCATAACCGAACGCGGATATAACCGTGACAAAGACCTGCAAAAAGACCTCGACGGATACCTGGAACAATTCAACAACTGAAATTACAGTCAGAACAGCCTGCGTAAACGGCCCGCGCGTCTTTTACCGAGAGCTTAAGACGGCAGTTTGAAGAATAGGTCGCAACCGCCTGCCTGAGTAAAAACTGTGATAGGATTGTCAGTGAGGATCGTTATGGACCTGGCAGACCTAAAAGACAAGATACGGTCGATCTGTGAGGATTCGGGCATTGCCATGTTGGGCGTTTTTGGTTCGGTTGCGCGCGGCGATGACCGTCCTGACAGCGATGTCGATATTTTGATACGTTTCGCAAAACCGATAGGACTTGTGGACCTGATCAGGCTTGAAGACCGTTTTGAGAGGGTGTTGGGACGCCGTGTTGACCTGGGAGTTGAGGGCAGCCTGCATCCGCTCATAAAAGAACAGGCTTTGAAGGATCTGAAGATACTTTATGAAATCTAGGAACGACAAGCTGTTTTTATACGACATTCTTGAATCATGCAAGCAGATCAGTGAATACACCGGCGGGATCGAGGAGGATACATTCAAAGAAAGTCGAATGCTTCAGGATGCGCTGGTGAGAAATATTGAGATCATCGGTGAAGCAGCGAAAAATCTTTCCGCCGAGATAATTGATGTGAATTCCGATCTGCCGTGGAAGGAGATCATGCGTATGCGTGACAAGATCATTCACCATTACTTTCGCATCGACCTTGATGTCGTCTGGCAAACGGTCACGTCTGACATCCCTGTACTTGAGAAAAGAGTTGCCGAGATATACGAAGGCCTTGAAGACAATTAGGCTCCTTACAGTTATTGAACATCCTGACCATTAACCACTTTCTTTAATCCTTAACGTGATACTTGTCACTCGCTAACGCAGGCGGTTCTGATCCCACGCCGAATCCTTAAAGTAATAGATCCTTCTAGTGTTGTCGGCGGCTTTGATCTCCGGTTCATCGACCGAAAATCCGTAGCTTTCGCGGCAGAGCGGTTCGGGCCAGTCGTTGCCGGAGTTTAGAAAGGCGCGGATGCGTTCGGTGTCGGCTCCCATTACGAATGCCATCGGCACGGCCTCGTCCACGTCCATTTCCTGCAGCCAGCGGTCGCCGAGGCACCACGAGGCGAGAGCGGTCATCGTAAGCGGCGTGCCTTCGGGCAGTCCGCGTCTTATTTCCCGCATCAGCCTGCGATAAAAAGGCCTTTCTGACACCACGGCGTCAAAATCTATCTGAACGCCTTTTACATTCGGGCGGTCCAGCGAATCATTTACAAACCGGACGATGCGTTCGATCTGAGCGTCGGAATACAAGGGCCTTTGATCGGTCCGTTTCATTGTTTCGATGCGTGTGACGGCGATAATATACGCTCCGTCGGCGAGCTTCAGCGGCTGTCTTCGCGGCCGAAAATTCACGTCTTCGCGTTCCAGCGTCAGTGTCTGTGCGAGGAACGCAACGCCGTATTCCTTTGGGTCGAACGCGGCCAGGTCTTCGGGCCGCTCCCAAGCCCAAAGCATCTTTTTCGGAGCGTCGGAAGGCTTTGCAAGGCTCGACGCACCGCCGCAAGCGGTCAGCAGAGAAGCAAGCAATACAGTGATAAGGAAAGCGTAGGACACGGCATCATTCTACACCGAAAGGGAAATTAGTGTTGCGGGCGGCATGGTTTAGCTGTGTATTATCTGTTCAGAAAAAGGGACTGCAGAGACCAAAAAGACAAGATTGACTGACCAAATAGAATTTAAAACTCAACAATGAGCGACCTGAGCGGCAAGGATCATCCGGCCGTTCCCGCTCTCGGTACCGGTCGAAACCCGCCATCTGCTTACGAGGTTGTGTCAAAACTCAAAATTATGGAAATAGATCCCGTAGGGATCTGTGAAAATAGCCCGCCGA
>CAZOXY010000099.1:0-8074 GCA_964583955.1 uncultured Chloracidobacterium sp.
CCGTCCTTGACCAGAGAGCCGAAAGCCATCGCTTCGGCAAATCCCCAATCCATCGGTATCTCGCCTGTTCCCATTTTCGCACGCCGCCCAAGCTGTCCGACCATCTTGGGGTTTATGCTGAAATCCTCAGGGATGAGCGTGATGCTTTCGGCGATCCTTCCCAGTGTTTCCGCCGGAACTCCGGTTTCAAGCACTGCCGAACCGTCTTCCTCCACTATCGGTGCGGGCATTTCCGTGCGTTTGGTCTTTCCGGAGGCAATGTTCTTTGCCTTTTCCAGAATGCCTTCGTATTTCTCAACGACCTTTCCGGTCATTTGGGCAAGTTCTTCCTCAGAGATGACACCCTCGCGGACAAGCTGGCGCGCATAGATGTCGCGAACGCCGGGATGAGCTTTTACCCGTGCATACATCAGCGGCTGTGTATAGCTTGGCTCGTCGCCTTCGTTATGGCCGAGGCGTCTAAAGCCGACAAGGTCCATGACAACGTCCTTGTTGAACTCCTGCCTGTAATCAAGCGCTATCTGTATCACGCGATAGGCGGCTTCCGGGTCGTCGCCGTTGATGTGAAAGATAGGTATCTGGGTTATCTGTGCGGCGTCGGTCGAATAGATCGAACTGCGGCCTGCTTCCGGCGAGGTCGTAAAGCCGATCTGGTTGTTTATGACGATATGTATCGTTCCGCCGGTGCGGTAGCCGCGAAGACTGGCAAGCTGAAGCGTTTCCATGACGATGCCCTGGCCGGCAAAGGCGGCGTCACCGTGAAGCAGTACCGGCAAAATGCGGTCATGCACCGCGTCGCGGCGGCGTGCGTCCGCCTCATCGCCCTCGAGCAGTTGATCCTGTCTGGCGCGTGCCATTCCCTCAACGACCGGATTCACAAATTCCAGGTGCGAGGGGTTGCAGGCAAGCTCAATGCGTATATCCTTGCCAACGCGGGTCGTGCGTTTGCCGACGGCGCCCTGATGATATTTTACGTCGCCTTCATCAGCGGGAAAGCTCGGATGCGAGCTTCCTTCAAATATCGTGAAGATACGTTCAGCCATTTCGCCCGATACGGCGTCACCGACGATGTTCGAGAGGACGTTCAGGCGGCCGCGATGGGCCATTCCCATGAATATCTCATCCACGCCGCGTTCCGACGAGGTTTCGACAAGCTGGTCGAGCATCGGGATGACCGTTTCGCAGCCCTCCAGCGAGAATCGTTTTTGGCCAAGGAATTTCTTGTGCAGAAATTGCTCAAATTGTTCGGCTTCTATCAGTTTTTCAAGAAGCTCTTTTTTGATGTTGTCATCAAGCGGGGCCGTATCAACGAAGTGTTCCCGGATCTTGTTCCTGATCCAGTCCTTTTCGCGGCGGCTCTTAATATGGCGGTATTCTATACCGACCTTGCCGCAATATGCCTTGCGGAGTATTTCCAGAATGCGGCGCAGCGTCGCAGTTTTTTCGCCGTGAAGCCCGCCGGTGATGAATTCGCGGTCAAGGTCCCAGATGGTCAGGCCAAAATTCTCCAGTTCAAGCTCTTCCGCAAGATGCGGCGTCATATTGAGCGGGTCAATGTTTGCCAGCAAATGCCCAAGCGAACGGTATGCGTTAATAAGCTGCAGGACGTTTGCCTGTTTTTCTATATGTTCGGCAACGTTGTCCGGGCCAAAGACACTTGAGTTCTGGTCCTGTGCGCCGCGAAGCGGAGGATATTTGATCTCAAGATCTTCAAAAATGTCGTCGTAGAAATTATGTTCGCCGGTCAGAAGCTGATGCACTCTTGCCAAAAACAGTCCGCTCTCGGCTCCCTGAATGACGCGATGGTCGTACGTGCTGGTAACGGTCACGGTCTTGCTGATGCCAAGCTGTGACAGCGTGGCAGGCGCCATTGACTGATATTCAGCCGGATATTCTATCGCTCCGGTGGCGATTATCACGCTCTGCCCCGACATCAAACGCGGATTTGACGCCACGGTGCCTATCGTTCCCGGATTTGTCAGCGAGACGGTCGTCCCCTGAAAATCGGCGATCTCCAGCTTGCCGTCGCGCGCCTTTTTGACGACGTCGTTATACGCCGAAAAGAATTCGGCAAAGTTCATTGCCTCAGTGCCTTTGATATTCGGCACCAGAAGGTTTCGCGAACCGTCCCTTTTTTCGATGTCGATGGCGATACCGAGATTTACGGCGGATGAAAGAACGCGCGAAGGCGTTCCATCGACAACGCCAAAGCTGTTGTTCATTTGCGGATAAACCTTTACGGCCTTAATTAACGCCCAGGCGATAAGGTGCGTGAATGAGACCTTGCCGCGGCCGACCGCCTGCAGGTGTTCGTTTATTATCCGCCGATTTTCTTCCAGAACTTTTACCGGAATGTTCCTGACGCTGGTCGCGGTGGGGACCGTCAGGCTCAATTCCATGTTCTCAACGATCTTTTTTGAGGCCCCGACAATTGGTTTTGTCTCTGAGCCCGCCGGAACCGGTGTCGAAGGTTGTGCGGCTTTTGCCGGCTCGGTCTTAGGGGCTGTTTCGGCCGGTTTTTGCTGGGCAGGAGCCGCTGCAGGGGCGTGGCCGTTCGTCCTTTCCGCCATTGCGTCGGCAAAATATGTCCGCCATGCCTCATCGACCGAATTCGGGTCGGCCTGATAGCGGGCTAAAAGCCCTTCCACATAACTGGCATTGGCGCCAAACTGCTCTTCAATGAAATCCGATAGATTTTTGGTGGTGTCGCTCACGTCTGATGTTTATAACCTCGTTTGCATATATATGCGTATGCAAAATATTTTACCGTAAACCGGCGGAAAAGATAAGGCAGACTCTTCATTGCGTCCCTGTTTCTTCCGTCGGCTTTTCGATCAGCGGATTATCGATCAACAGGTCGATGTCAACAGGTATCACGCGTTTGTGATAAAAGCCCATTTTGCGAAATCTGCCAAAGACGAACACGCGGCCCGTGACCCGCCATTTTTCCTGCGCATCGCTCATTTCCTTCCATGCGGCGTGCAGTATTCCCACGGTCGGCAGCATGATCGCCGCCGGTTTGGGCAGCGTGGCCGGACCGTTCCTTGTTATCGGGAACGGATGGCGATAATCTTCGACCGTAACGGCAACGCCGTTCACGCTCATTTCATGAAACGTCAGAAAATCGATCTTTGCGCTTTGGCGCGGAGAGAGAATTTCGGCGGATAGCTCGAACGTTATGCCTGACAGTGCCACGCTTTTTAGCTCAGGACGCGACATCTTTATGAACGCGTCCTCACCGGCATCATTTTGCGGATCATTGCCCGTATTCAGGGCAATGGGTTCGCGGTGTACCTTGTAACCGTGTATCTTGTCGGGAAAAACAGGCGTCTGGGCGGCCGTTCTGTTTGGCAAAGTCAGGCAAAAAGCGCTGATAAATATTATGCCGAAGCCAAAAAGAAGATACGGGAATAGTGTTCGGGGGAAATTAAAGGGAAAGAACCGTTCGCTGACGGTATTAGGAATTTGACGACGCATGTGACCGGCCTGTTTCTTCCGGCTGAGCAGATCCATCAGCCGCTTCGAGGTCAAGTTTTATGGCGTCCAGAATGCCGTTTATGAACTGTGTTGCCTCAAATGTCGAAAAGCGGCGGGTTATTTCCAGGGCCTCGTTTATGACCACGGTCGATGGCGTGTCCTCGAATAAAAATTCATACACGGACAGTCGGAGGACATTTCTGTCCACAATGGCCATTCGTTCTATTCGCCAATGTTCGGCTCGGGTGCGAATGCGGTCATCAATGACCGACAGATTCTTGAGCGTACCCAGCACAAGGTCGTTCGCGAATTTGCGTGACCTGTCGTCAAGTTCCCCGTCACCGAGTTCGTTCCAATAGTCCTCGGTCAGCGAAGCCTTATCGCTTCGCTCCACGTCCGCCGCAAACAGCATTTGCAGAGCGCATTCGCGGGCCTTTCTTCGTGTACCACCTTTACCTGATTTTTCAAACGACATTATGTAAAGCCTTATCGTTACTTTCTTTATGGCGGTTCTCGATGCCCCGATGAAGGTTGACGACCTCGATCGCGGAAACGGCCGCTTCATGGCCCTTGTTGCCCGCCTTGCCGCCGCAGCGGTTTATGGCCTGTTCCAGCGTGTCCGTTGTCACAACGCCGAAGATCACCGGCACGCCGGTCGTCATACCAGCCTGTGCGATGCCTTTGGCCGCCTCGCCGGCGACATAGTCAAAATGAGGCGTTTCACCGCGAATGACCACACCGAGAGCGATGACCGCGTCAAAGTTTCCCGAATTTGCCAGCTTTAACGATGTAAGCGGCAATTCAAATGCACCCGGCACCATGAAAACTTCGACATCAGTCTCCTCGGCCCCGTGACTTTCAAGCGCGGAGATCGCGCCTTCCGCCAGTTTTGATGTCAGAAAATCATTCCAACGGCTGACAACGACAGCAAAACGGCTGCCTTTTGCATTTACCTGACCGCGATGGACTTTTGGCTGCAACAAGATTTCTCCTCAAGGCAAAGATGCCAAATTCCAGTATAGTTAACGGCAAAAGAAAATGACAAGCAAAAAAGCCACATTGCAAAATTTAGCTGTCGGCGAAATAATATCCTGATGCCGCAAACCGTCCATCACGAAGGCATTTTTGCCGCCGAGGAAACCCTCATAATCGAAACGCCGGAACGTGTCCCGCTGGCGTTTTCCCTTGCGTCCATCGGCAACAGGTTTCTGGCAGTGGCGATAGACCACGCCATCCAATATGCCTCGATATTCGCCGTGCTGTGGATCGTGATGGAGGTCGCCGGGTCTGCGGCGAGTGAAGGCGCGGGACTGGAAACCTCAGACCTTACCGCCGAAACGCCAAAGTGGGCGATAGCCATTCTGATCATTGTCGTATTCGCTCTTTTTACAGGTTACTTCATCCTCTTTGAATGGCTCTGGGACGGACAGACACCCGGAAAAAGACTTTTGAAGCTCCGCGTCATCCGCGAGGACGGCCGTCCGATAACACTTTGGGAAGCAGTTGCCAGAAATCTTCTGCGTGTGTTCGACGCGATACCTGGTTTCGTAATTCCCGTATATTCCGTCGGGCTGATCGTTATATTCATGAGCGGCCGCGACCAGCGCGTGGGTGATATTTTTGCGGGAACGGTCGTTATCCGTGAACGGTCTGATGAGGCCCCAAAGTTTGACGAGGTGTTCTCGAACCGCATCGCGGACGCCGCATTTCGCAGGGTTCAGCCTATTGCCGCCATCAAGGCTGACCTGACACGGGTAACGCCGGGCGAGATCGAGGTGGTCGAAAGTTTTCTACGCCGCCGCTGGGATCTGACAGAGCGGCAGCGTCTGTGGATGGCATGGCGCGTGGCCCTGCCGCTGATGTACAAGCTAAAGCCCGCTTATGACCCTGAGACCTTTACTTACGAGGGATTTCTGGAAGAGCTTCTGAGCATGTATCACCGCCGACGCTCGTATATAAATTGAATGCGGTGAGAATTCCACTCGGCCTTCAGATCATTTCATCTTGAAGTAATACGGAAACATCTTGCCTGCCGTCAGCGGATCTATGCTTCCGCCCAGTATCTCGAAAGCCCTGGCCATAACCGGATCGCGTCCCGCAGCGAGGTCTTCCGCCGAAGGAAGTATGAGTTCGTCAGGCTGTACGCCGATGTGTTCGAGGCTCTTTCCATCAGACATGATAACGTCTGCGTTCGTCACACTTACACCGTACGGGACAACCTTGTCGCCGCCCATTTCAAATCTATGCTGCCTGGACTGCATCACGGCTCCTGCCGAAACATCCCCGATGACCGTTCCCCGTTTCTCCAATTGGATCACCCTTGCAAATATCTCAGCTGCGGACGCCGATTTGCTGTCTATCAGGACAACGATCTTTCCCTTATGGACGTTGTCGGCTCCCCGTGTTTTTGCGAACATCGGGTCCATTGACTTGCGGCCTTTCAGCTCGGCTATTTTCAGGTCGTTCGGAAAAAAATGGCCGACCAGCCGTTCGAGGGCGACAACGGCGCCGCCGCCGTTACCGCGAAGGTCGAGAATGACCGAACCGGCCTGTTTTGGCTTTTCAACCAGCCTGTCAATATCTGTCGGCGCGACGCTGAATGACGGCATCTTCCACACGACTATGCCGCCTGCGGTCACATAGCGGTTCTCATAATTCTTTTCTTCGTAAAAATCATCGTACAGCCTGAAATACGTATTAAATCCAACGCTGGCCGGCTGGCGCTTTATCTCGGATTCGATCTCAAGTGTCCGCGCCGCAGTATCTCCCGGCGACGCGACGGCTATCGTAAGTTTGGACCGTTTGCTGATAGCGTGATAGTAGTAATACATTTTCCACATTTCGCTGCGGTTGATGGGGAAATTCTCTATCGCCAATATCTGGTCGCCTGCCTTTAGGCCCTTTTTTTCCGCGTCGCTGCCGGGTTTGACGTCCGTGACAAAGCATTTATCGCCAAACATCTTTTCGCGCCAGCCATATTCGACCAGGATCGTCGTTGCGGGCGGCAGAAATTGCAGATGAGAATCATTGAATTCAATGACCACCTGAGCGATCACTCCCAACGCCTGATCTGTGCTGTTTACCTGAGAAAGCCGTTCGTCGGCCTTTTTGAACCTGTCGTTCAGGTCAATTCCTCTGTATGTCGGATCGTAATATTCCTTTTCTATTGTCTTTTTTATGGACTTCAGAATATCTTTCATTCGGCCGCGTTCGATGTTGTCAAATTTTTGGGCCGGAACTGTCTGAATGCCGAGCATAAGAAGAAATATTGTGCAGACGTACAAAGAGCTAAAACTGTTGCGGAACATAAAAAACCTCATTCTATATGGTGTGTCTTCTGAAATATAGGTGTCGAACAGGCCTAATGAGACCATAATAACAAATAAGTTCATTTTCACTAAGAAAAATACGAAAAAAATGTTACTCTTGGTCTTTGTTCGTGACAGATCGGCCGATCGCGGGCCTTCTTTATAACCAATAATTCAAAATGAAAGGCGGAAATATTCTTATAACCGGCGGTGCCGGTTTTATCGGGTCGCACCTTGTTGAGCGGCTGCTCGGCGAAGGCGCGTGGAACATCACGATCGTGGATGACCTGAATGATTTTTACGATCCTGACGTAAAGCGTCGTAATCTTGAGCAGTGTCGCAGCGAAGGCGGGTGCCGCTTTGTCGAAGCTGACATTCGCGACGCGGACGCTCTGGAGCGTGTCTTTACGGAAAATTCCTTTGACGCCATTGTCCATCTTGCCGCCCGTGCCGGCGTTCGTCCGTCGCTGAAGGAACCTAGGCTGTATTACGACACCAATGTCACGGGTACGCTTAACCTGCTGGAACTCGCCCGCGCTCATAACATCGAACAATTCGTTTTCGGTTCTTCGTCGAGCGTTTACGGCATAAACGCCAACGTCCCTTTCGCCGAGACCGACCTTATCCAAAAACCGATCTCGCCCTATGCGGCGACCAAGGCGGCTGGTGAACTGATGTGCCACACGTATTCACACCTGTATGACATCCGCACGGTCTGTCTGCGCTTTTTTACCGTCTATGGTGCAAGGCAGCGTCCCGACCTTGCCATACATAAATTCAGTAAATTGATAATGGACGGCAATCCGATCCAGGTCTTCGGCGACGGCTCCACACGGCGTGACTATACCTATATTGATGACATCATTCAGGGCGTAAGGGCAGCAATAAGCTATGACCTGTCCATGCACGAGGTCTTCAATCTGGGCGAATCGGAAACCACCGATCTTTCAACCCTGATCGGACTGCTGGAAGCCAGTCTCGGCAGAGAAGCCGTCATTGACCGCCAGCCACTTCAGCCCGGCGATGTCCCGATAACCTTTGCCGAGATCACAAAAGCAAGACAATTGCTGGATTACAGGCCGACGACAAAGATAGAGGAAGGCATTCCCAAATTCTCCGAATGGTTCATAGCATCACAGACTAAAAGGCCCGCCGGTAAATAGCGGGCTTTTTTACCCGTCACAGCATTAGGTTGTGTTGACATTTTATAGGGAGACGTGCCGGCAAAGGGTTTTTTGAACGCAGATCAGGCGGATAGGAGCGGATATGAAATTCTAAATTCGCTCGAA
>CAZOXY010000100.1:0-7568 GCA_964583955.1 uncultured Chloracidobacterium sp.
CGTTCAGCGGACGAGAAATCATCCGACAACACTGTATGGGGCCAGCCCGCGTGCTTCGATAGCTCTGCTTCTTTGTTCAAAGGCGTTGGCGGCGATCCGCGGCAGGGATTTTCCCACGCCTGACGACGTTCGCGACATTGCCTTGCCGGTTCTGCGGCATCGGCTTGCGCTGAGGGCAGAGGCGGAACTGGAAGGCGCCACCACAGACGCGGTCATCTCGGACATAATCAAGACCGTCGAGGTTCCCAGATAGATATATCCAAAATTTACGAACCTTCAGGGTCTTCGGGTGTTCTGGCCGGAGCCGAAGGTGTCGCAGCAGGTGTTGTCTGCTGTCGGGGAGACTGCCTTGGGGCCGGTGTCGGCGTTGGTGTCGCCGGTCTTTCGGGCGGGGCAGTATTAGTATTTGCCGCCGGAGACCTTGTCGGTGACGGAGAAGGTTTTGTCTCCTCAGGAGCGGTGTTGACCGGAACCGGCACTAATATAACCGAGCCTGGTTCATTGGGCATGAACGGGCTGCCGGAATTCGGGTCGATGGTAACGTAGCCGCCGGGCGGCTGATATTGCTGCTGCGGTGCTCCCGGCGGCGGAGCGCCTGTTGCCCACGGGTTGTAGCCGTCGCCGCCCGGCACGGTGTCTATCGGCGACGCTCCCTGTTCGGTCAGCGTTTCAGGAAAAGCGTTCGGCATTGCCGCAAGCTGCTGCTCTTCCATGCCTGTTGCCGGGTTGATCGGCTGCACCGGCAGGCCGTTGGCGTCCGGCATCAGCACGGTCTGCGGATCGGTTTGCTTGCTTTGGGTCGCATAGATCATAACGGCGGCCAAAGCTCCGATGCCGACAATGACGGCCAGGGCTGTTTTCCAAAGATCAGTGCCGCCTGTGGCCGCAGCGGCGGCGTGTCCGGCAGAGCCGTCCTTCATTGCCGCTGAGATCTCGTCGATGAATTCCTGTGCGGTCTGCTGCCGCATTGCCGGGTCCTTTGACATTGCGCGGAGCATGACAGGTTCGACAGCTTTCGGAACATCGCTTCGGAACGCGACCAGCGGTGCGGGCGGTTCCTCAATGTGCTTTGTCATCACGTCCGAGGGTTTTTCGCCTGTGAAAGGGACAACGCCCGCAAGCATTTCATAAAGCAAAACGCCAAGCGAATAGATGTCGGAGCGCTCATCCGGCTGGTCGGAGCCGCTGCATTGTTCGGGTGAAAGATATGCCAGTTCTGTCGGATCATCCGCTCCGATCCCGGATCGGGACAGTGCATTCGGCGTGGCAAAATCGGCCACTTTGACGATAACGTCCTTTTCCGGCCCATCGGCAAGCAGGACGTTTTCTGCCGACAAACTGCCATGAACGATGCCGGCGAGATGAGCAGCGGCCAGAGCTTTTGCCACCTGACGGGCAGTTTCAACAGCCGAATCGGCCGGAAAAGCTCCGTCCCTGAGAATTATCGACTTCAGCGTTCTCGCATTGGCCACATCGTGAACCGAATAAACGATCCCGTTGGCATCAGTGCCAAAATCGACCGCGCCAAATGTGTTTGGATCGGCTATCCGTGCGGCTATCTTTGATTCCTCAAAGAACCGCTCTGTCGCGGCCTGGCTGTGAGCGAGATGTGAGGGTAAAATGCGGACGGAAAGCGGTTTTTCCATCAAAAGATGGGTCGCCTGATACAGGCCGCCGTCAACGCCGTGGCGTATCAGGGCATCAACGCGGTACTTTTCAGCGATCACTTTTCCGATAAATTCGTTTGCCATCACTAATTAGAACGAACAAACCACACTCTGGTTGCAAATAAAGACGTAATCGGGCCGGATTTTTTGCCCGTATGCCCAAAAGAACGCGGACAGGATCATTTTCCGACCCGGCCCGCGTTCGATGTTCTTGATCTCGATTAGAGCTTAACGAATACGATAAGCAGTGCGAAAAGCACCAGCGATTCGATAAGCGCCAGAGCGATGATCATGAGGGTCTGAACCGTACCGGCGGCACCCGGATTGCGGGCAGCACCTTCAGCGGCACGCGAACCGACAAGGCCCTGTGCAAGAGCGGCAAGTCCAGCCGCGAGTCCGAAGCCGAGTCCGGCCGCAATCGCTTTGTAAGCGGCAACGGTCGATTCGTTGTCGGCGGCGCCGCCCTGTGCCATTGCCGGCAGAGCCATAAGGGCAAGTGCCAGAACTGAATATGCAAAATATTTGATCTTAGTCATTTTTTATAGTCTCCTGTTTTATTTTTAACGAAGACCTTTGTTTCAGGCTTCACGAAGAACCGCCAGCGGTATTATTTCGCCTCGCTTCCGGTATGCCTTGATTTCTACTCTCGTTGGAGTCAAGGCTCCTGTTGCGTGCGGGCATAGTTACTATAAAACGCGGTTGACCGTGCCTGCCTTTTAGCCAAAGGCCTTATTTTTCCGGGAAACGTATCTCCCAAAAACCCTTTTAATTTTCAAATGACCGGCAGCCTTTTGCCGGCCGATAAACCCTTTACGCGTGTGCGGCAGCGGCATGGTCTGCTGCGTGCTCTTCCGCGTGATGATCGTCATGCGGTGCGTGTGTAACCTCGCTGACGTAGATCGACGAAAGCAGCGTGAACACCAGCGTTTGCACAAATGCAACGAAAACCGCTAAAACCAGTAATCCGGCCGGCAGCAATATCTGCGTATAAGGCGGATATAGGTTCGATATCGAGAAGTATATCTGTTCGTCCGCGTATAGGTTCGCAAACAGGCGAACACCAAGGGTGAGCGGCCTGATCATGTTACTGATAAGCTCAATGGAGAATATCAGCGGCGTAATGAAGATCGCCATCAAAAGCGGAAGCTTTGGCCCGGAAAGGTGTCCGATGTGCTTCAAAAAGCCGTTCTCGCTGATGCCGACATAATTGTAGTAAATGAACGAAGCTATACCGAGGGCGAATGTCACGCTGACCGACGCGGTCGGTGACATAAAGAGCGGAAATGTCCCCATCAGGTTCGAGATCAGCACCAGAACGGCGAACGTTGCTATCACGGGGAAATATTTGAAGCCGTGTTCGCCTATTACGCTGACGACAAGATCCTTGATGGCGAGAAAGCCCGATTCGAGCGTCATCTGGCCTGGATGCGGGTCATCGTCTGACAGCTTGCCCTTTAACAGCCCGATCACTATTACCGAAAGTACGCAGGCAATGGTGAACATGATCGTGTACCACGGGATCGCGTTCTCAGGTGTGTATTCGCCAAACATCGCTTCGGGCGTTGTGCCGAATTTTGCAAAGAAAGCAGTCCACCATTTGTGGGTGGTCTGCATCTGGATCTGATGAAGAGGTTCACCTAAATAGTGATTAACAAATTCAACAATAAGCGGCGTAGGATGTTCGGCTGCTAATAAGAACATTATTAAATTTCCTTCCTGTTAGAGAAGCTCGTAAATATATTCAACGTTCCGTCCACGACAACGGCAAAGCCGAAACCGGCTGTACCCAAAATGACCGGAACTATCGGTACTATCTCTGTGATATAAATGAACGCAATGACGGCGCCGAGAGCAAGGTATCTGCCAATATAACGTATCGCGGAAACCTTTGGCTTTTCGCCTTCAGCGGCCTCATCAAAAACTTTTTTGAGCGAATGCTTCAGCCAATAATAATTGGCAAAAGCAAGCCCGACGCCGACACTGACGCCGATGCCGAACCTTATCGAGACAAAGACCGTTCCGGCAATGGCCCCGACCACGCCCAGGATGGCTAAAATGATCAGAATTCTCCGATGTGCATTCGGAAACACAGAACCTTCAGTCGTGCTTATGGTGTCCTGATCATCCGTCATTCAAACCTTAAATTTTACAAAGGAAACGCGGAAAGTTCAATGGAGGCCGAGTGATTTTCCGTTTTCGGGCGAAGATGTGTTTTCAGGTGCTTCAGCGGACGTTTTTTCTTCCTTGTCCTGATAGCCGCCAAGATCGAGCAGGCCGGCGGCCGCATTGTGTTTCGGAGTCTGCGTTATTTGCGCGTTCAGGCGAAATATCTGCACAAATCCGACAATGGAGCCTAGCACGACCCCGCCGACAAGTCCCCACGGCGAACTGCCGATGAGCAGATCGGCAAACCAGCCGATTATCATCATGAAAACGATGGGGCCGATGAGAACGATCCCTGCGGAAAAGGCAAGGCCCGTCATTCTTACCGATTCCTCGGTTGTCGGTGGTGAATAATCGGCCTTTGGCGCAATGATCTCCGGCTGTTTTGGTGTTTCTTCCGGTTGTTCGGGGGGCGAAAACGTCAGAAATTGCGGAGGTTCCGGCTGTTCATTCGTTACGGGCGGTTCATCTGTTTTATTTTCCGTGATCGGAAAGGGCAGGTCGAGGCCGGAAATGTCGAACGGCCCCGAAGCGGTTCGACGCGGCGTTTCTCCGCTTTCTTCATTGCCAAAAATGCCGAGGACGTTAGCTCGGCCCGCAGCAGGCCGCTCAGCCGGCGGCTGAGGCTCAATGGGATCTGACGGCTCGTCTTCAAACAGGCTTTTTATCATTGGCGTGTTCCTGCCGGTATTTGCTGGCCGATGTGCGTTTGCGTCAGCATATTGAACAGCTTGTCCTGGATATCCGCGTTAGATACCAGCCTGCCGTGCGATTCGCACATTGACAGCTCCGAATCGATCAAAAGGGTGGCTGCCTCGCCCGGTTTGGCAAGCGATTGGCGGGCCAGCGAACGCCGCGTCACAACGCCGTCCCCCATGCCCAGAAGCAGCGAGGTCAGCTCTTCGGACGTGATCTTTGTTCCATCGGAGGTCGTGTATGCCGACGGTTTGAACTGTGTTATCCATTTTTCACGTTTTTTGTCCTGACGCAGAATGACAGCATTGTGAGTCGGTTTACAGTCAGAGCCGACCAGATGAAATGAGACCGGGGCGGTGTCCAACGGGCGCGCGTTCAGGGCCGTTTGAAATTTTTTCGCCCGGTCAAGCACATTCCTAAAATACAGCCTTGCCGTTCGCTGCTCATCGGCGCTGAACTGTTTTGTGAACCCCCTTCTTGTCCATATTGCCCATTCGTATTCTTCCCACGTGGCGGGGTTGAAAAGGTCTATGTCCATCGGCTGCAGGTCCTCATTATATGCTCGGAGACTGCCTTCGTGCGGCAAAAGCTGATACAGCGACGGGATGGTGAACACGTCGTAGATATTTAGATCGCGAACCCACGGCAGATTGATGGGCGCGTATGAATATCCGTTTATAAAGGCGTTCAGGGCAAGGATGGAACCTTCGTTCGGTGTTCCCAAAAGGAATATCTTCTCAAAATGCCTTGTTCCGGCCCAGTTCGGTTTCGGTTCTCCGGCGGACAGGTCGCGGTCGCCATACATTGCGGCGTAGCGCGTGATCAGGCCGCCCATCGAATGAGCAATAACGTTGAATTTCAGATCGGGCTTGCCCAGTTTCTTTTTCAGAGCCTCGATCTTTCGTATCAACTGCCTTGCCGTCTCGACATTGTCCAGACGCCAATCATAAGGAAACACATAAAAAGTGTCCTGATGGCCGTTCGCGCCCGGTTCATCCCATTTCGCCTCGGTGTAGCCGCCTCTCTTTTGCAAAGAGTCGATGAGCCGTTCGTATATTTCGACCTCGGGCAAAAAGCGAATGATGCGAACACCGCGAATTATGTCCTTAGCGACAAGGTCATCATGATTCCGTGCGATATTGGGCGAGATGGGCAAACGCAGATCGTTGATCTTTGACCTTCTGGTGTTGAACCAAACCATTTCCCCTGTATTCTTATTGACAAGTTCAGAGCCGGTGATGCCGGGAATGATTATTATCGGGGCCTTGCCGGTGACGACGGCCGCTGTTTCCTCCGCAGGCACAGGAACATCCTGCGCCGCAAGAGGTGCGACCGATGCCAGAAAGAGCAGAACAAACCAGATTTTCCGAGTTAAAATTGCCCGCATTGAGATAGAGACATGCATCCGCATTTGTTTTGGATGCTGTAAAACACGTGAAATTCTATCATTTTTTGAGATGGCTGAGAATATTTGTTTCCGTCGGTGACACAATTTCATAATGGGTGCCGCGCCAGCGGATGGTGCGGCTGAAGGCTGCCATAAGGCAATTTACCAGATAAATGAACGGCGTCACGGCCCACAATACAAGCTGCGGAAATGCCTGTTTTCGCAGTAACTCCTCGCAGCCATTCATGGCAATAGCGGCCGCCTTCAGGCGAAGATGGGCCTTTGCGGCGGAAAGAATAGCCACAAGCATCAGTGTCGCGATGGAGAACCAGACGGCAAACGTGTTCTGTCGGCTGAAAATGATAATGCCGAGTGCGGCCAAAACAACACCGCAATAGACGGCGGCCCCGACCAGCGACTTTATCCACAAGCCGGGCATATAGACGCGGGTTATCTTCATCTGCCGCGTTGTGAATTCAAACAACTGCCGGAACGTGACGACCTCCACGGTCGGCGTCAGCGCCTGCGGGACGAATTTAACGGCACGCCCGGCGTCGCGAACCGCGCGTGTGACGGCGAAATCATCGGAAAGCGTGCCTTTCCATTTGTTCCGCATATCGATCCTATCAAAAACGTCGCGCCGGATCGCGGTCGAACCGCCCCAGCAGAAATTTGTCTTTTCGTTCGGACCGAGTGCCGACGCGATGGAAGCGTTCCAGGCCGAAAGCAGCTCAGCGGCTAAAGACGCATGTTTGGAAAAGAACCAGCGATAGCCTGTTGCCGCGCCGATATTGTTGTCGGCGAGCGGAGCGGCAAGGCAACGCAGCCAATCATTTGCGGGCCGAGCATCCGAATCGACAAATACAAAAACTTCAGATGCATTGTCCGCATGTAGAACCGCTTCGCGAAGATTTTCTACCTTTTGGCCTGATCCTGTTGCTTTCGGCGCGACGACCAGCTTAGTTTTTTCACCGCAAAGAAGCAGAGACGCAGAGTCGGATTCTGTTCCATTATTTTCTGTTGATCTATCTTCGTCTGCATTAGCCGCTGAACGGTTATTTTCTCTCTGTGCCTCGGTGCCTCTGCGGTGAAAGAGTTCTTCGATAATGGAAACGGCCGGGTCGTTCTCATCGTCTGTGACGAAGATAACCTCATAGGCCGGATAGTTTTGTTCAAACAGCGCGGCAAAGTTTTCGCGAATGCCCTCATCCAGGCCTTTGCACGGAGCGATTATAGTGGCAAAGGGCTGATAGCTTGAAGAGGGTTTGCTGAGTTCACGGCGGAAATAACTCAGATATTCCAGCCCGCCGCGAAATGACATCAAGCTGAAATAGACAAGAATGACCGCAAAGAAATAGAAGATATAGATCATTCGGAAATTTTAGGACAGGACCGCCCGCAAAAGCTCGACCGTTTTCCGCGTTGCGCCGCGATTTTCCGCCATTACATTTTCCGCATTGCGGGCAAGTTCTTCACGCTCTTCGTTGTTTTCGAGCAGATCTGAGAAAGCCAGAAAAAGATCGTCCGCAATGGCCGTTTCGGGTATTTTCTCAAATTGTATCAGCGCTTTTTTTTCAAGAAAGGCTTTTACAACGTCGGCGAAATTGTGTGTATAAGGGCCGGTCACTATTGCCTTGCCTGCGGCGGCCGGTTCC
>CAZOXY010000101.1:0-7417 GCA_964583955.1 uncultured Chloracidobacterium sp.
CGCTGGAAGAGGTCGGGCTGGTCGAAGCGCTTGGGGTCAACATACGCGTCAATACCGAGATCATCAAACCTGACGCGGAAAGCGACGAGGCGAAGGAAGGCGTCGTTTTTGGCAGGCTTTTGCAAGATCACAACGCCGTGCTGATAGCCGTCGGACTCGGAAAAACGAACAGGCTCGGCATTCCCGGCGAATCGCTGAAAGGTGTCAGCGACGCTCTCACCTTCATTGAAAAGATAAAGACCCGTAAATGGAACGCCATCGAGGTCGGAAGAAACGTCGCCGTCATCGGGGCCGGAAACACGGCAATAGACGCCGCGACACAGGCGAAACGGCTCGGCGCCGAAAAGGTGACGCTTGTTTATCGCCGCACGGAAAAGGACGCTTCGGCGTATGATTACGAGATGGAGATCGCGCGTCTGGACGGCGTGGAATTCATCTGGCAAGCGTCGCCTACGGCGATAATCGGCAATGGCAATGTCAGCCTGCTGCGGTGCGTGAGAACGGACGGGTCGGGCGAATCGTTCGACATTGCCTGTGACCAGGTGATAAAGGCCATCGGGCAAAGCAGGATGACCGAATTTTTCACCGAAACCTGCGGCGTAAGCACCGATGAACACGGGCGCGTCATTGTTGACGAAATGATGATGACCACACGGCAGGAAGTTTTTGCCGCAGGTGATTGCGTCAGCGGCGGAGCCGACGCGGTTGACGCGGCCCAGATGGGCAAAAAAGCTGCCGCCGGAATTCACCGCCGCCTGACCGGAGAAGAAGCGGCCCTTGCCGGGCTTTACTGACCTTTACCCGCGTTTCTGCTATGCTGTAGCCACAAAATAACTTTTCCCTTGGACGATGAAAAAGCTCATCAAACGCACGTTGGCGGTCGCCGTTCTGGCCGTCGCCTTTTACTTCTTCCCGATCTTTATCGGGGCGTATATTTTGCTCGGACTTTACGACCTTCTGCGCAATAAACAGAGGAACACGGCCCTTTTCAAACAGTATTTTTTCGTCAACGGCCTGCTGACATGGCTGGTGTCGCCATTTAACACGCTGCTCGACCTGCTCTCGCTTCCCTACATAAACAAAGGCGTTTATAAACTCAACGATCTGCCGGAAAAATATCAGAAGGAAATAAACGGCCTGATCGATCTGGCCGAAAGCAAAGAGATACCGGAAATGCTTGACCGCCATTGCGAAGGGCTGAAGCGTGCGATGTTCTTTTTCAAATGGTACGGAAAGAACTATGAGACCACGGTCGATATTCCCGAGTTTCAGGGCGATTTCAAATACGTGAGGACGGTCGGCGTTTCGATGTTCAAGGAACGCGAATCGACCTCCAGGCATTTCGGGCCGTTTCGTCCGACGCTCCGCGTCCTCTATTGCCTGAACGACATCGCCAGCGATGACGTCTATATCGAGGTCGGCCCCGTTCACCATAAATGGAAGAACGAAAAGCTATTTATCTTTGACGACACGCTCCAGCACCAGTCCGTTAACGAATCGGACGATCCGCGTTATGTGCTGTTCGTTGACATCATCCGCCCGTCATACATGCCCTTCACAATGGACGCCGCCGTCGCCCTCATCCGCTTTGTATTCGAACGCTTTAACGGCATATTTTACAAGAATTGGAAGATGATGAAGAACTAGAAATATCTTGGTATGGCCATATATGTTGCTACAATGGTTTAGATCATTCGAATCACCCCCATAAGAAAGATCGAATACATGAAAATTGAATAACTATGCTCGAACAAGCATTTAATAGTGATATTGTGGGCTGAGTCGATCAAATGAACGGCAAAAATTATGAGCAAACCGCCTAAGGCTGAAAAACTGATCCCGCCACACGGCGGTTATAGAAAACTAAAAAGCTTTCAGGTCTCGCAGCTTGTTTATGATGTGACAGTGCGGTTTTGTAACAGATATATCGATAAACGCAGCAGGACGCATGATCAGATGGTGCAGGCCGCGCGGAGCGGTGTCCAGAATATAGCCGAAGGCAGCCAGGCAAGCGGAACCTCAAAGAAATTTGAGCTAAAGCTGACGAGCGTTGCCCGTGCAAGTCTTGAAGAACTGAAACTCGATTATCAGGATTTTCTGCGTCATCGCGGCCTGCCTGAGTGGCCCGTAAAAGATTCGCGACGCCAATCTCTGATCGACGCCCGCCCCGAAACAGCCGACGATGTGGCGGAATGGGCGAAGGCAGTGAAGAAAGAGAGTGGACAAGATGGACATAGTGGACAGTTCATAAAGTCCACTATGTCCACAATGTCCACCTTTCCTGAAATTGCCGCAAATGGAGCTTTGGCGCTGATAACCGTGGCTTGCAGTCTATTGAGCCGCCAGATCGCTTCGCTGGAAAAAGCATTTGTCGAAGAAGGCGGATTTACTGAAAGGCTTTACAGAGTCAGAAGCAGGCATCGGGGGCGCGACGGATGATAGTGGACAAGTTCGATGGAAGCCGTGAAAAACCTCTGAACAGGTTCCCCGCCGCTCCCACGATCGCTTGGGAAAGACCCCGCAAAAATCGCGGAATCTTTCCCTCAGCCCCTGCTGCTAGAAAATAAAGGAGATAAAAATAGACTTTTTTGCATAATATAACTTGACTGGCTCACAGCGTCATCAGCGTATATTTGCGGCTAAAATTGTCTTATGGCTGATCTATCAATAAACTTCGCAGGAATAAGATCCCCTAACCCATTCTGGCTTGCGTCGGCGCCGCCGACGAATTTGGGTTCGATGGTGGAGCGTGCGTTTGATGCGGGTTGGGGCGGAGCGGTTTGGAAGACGATAGGAGCGCCGGCGGTGAACGTTTCGTCGCGGCTGGCTTCGATAGACAGCGGTGCCCTGCGGATGGCGGGGCTAAACAACATCGAGCTTATCAGCGACCGTTCGGTCGAGGAAAATCTGAAGGAGATATACGCCTGCAAAAAGAAATATCCTGACAACGCGGTGATCGTGTCCTTGATGGTCGAATCGAACCGCGAGGTGTGGCACGACATCGTCAAACGCACGCAGGACACCGGTGCCGACGGCCTTGAGCTGAATTTCGGCTGTCCGCACGGCATGAGCGAACGCGGCATGGGTTCGGCTATGGGACAGGTTCCCGAATATACCCGCATGGTGACGGAATGGGTGATGGAAGCCGCCGAAATTCCCGTTATCGTCAAGCTGACGCCGAACGTGACAGACATCATCCCGCCCGCGATGGCGGCGTTTCAGGGCGGCGCAAACGCCATATCGCTCATCAACACCATCAATTCGCTGATGGGCGTGGATATAGACACATTCATCCCGCATCCGAACGTGAACGGAAAGGCGGCTCACGGCGGTTACTGCGGCCCGGCGGTCAAACCCATCGCCCTGAACATGGTCGCGGAGATCGCAAGGAATGAGGCCATCAATGTGCCGATCAGCGGCATCGGCGGCATCTCGACATGGCGTGACGCGGTCGAATTCATGCTGCTCGGAGCGGGCAGCGTTCAGGTCTGCACCGCCGTGATGCATTACGGCTATCGCATCGTCGAGGACATGATCGACGGCCTCAATAATTACCTCGACGAAAAAGGTTTTGCATCGGTGAACGACATCATCGGGCTGTCGGTTCCGCGTGTCGTTGACTGGAGCGATCTGGACCTAAATTACAAGGTCGTCGCCAATGTCAACGAGGAACACTGCATCCAATGCAACCTTTGTTATGTTGCCTGCGAGGACGGCGCTCATCAGAGTTTTGAGTTTGTCGAATCGAACGGCAGGCGCTATCCGCGTGTGATAGAAGAAGAATGTGTCGGCTGTAATTTATGCGCTCTTATATGCCCTTCGCCCGGTGCCATCACCATGCAGCGTCGCGACGACGGCACGAATTCCCGAACGTGGCGTGAACTGGAAGAAAATAAATGAACGACAAAAGGGCAATGCTTTTGCATTTCATCGCTGCGCTTGCCTATCGCACCCAAAAAGCGGTTCGTGGAGCGCCCGAAGATTTCGGCGACATGACGGTCGGCAATAAGGTGCGTTCTCCAAAAGATCTGGTTTGCCACATGACAAGCGTTATCGGATATGCGGCGACGTTCTTTACCGGAGGAACCTACCGGCCCGAATCGCTGCCGACGCTGAACGATGAGATAGAGCGGTTCCATTCAAAGCTTGAGGCGTTGGCCGGACATATCAAAAACGGGGACGCAATGCTCGATATAATGAATGAAGAGCGAATGCTGCAAGGGCCTCTGGCCGACGCGATGACACATGCCGGGCAACTGGCTATGCTTCGGCGCATTCACGGCTCGCCCGTCCCGCCGGAAAATTTTATCTTTGCTGAAATAGATACCGCGAATCTGAGTTCCTATCAGGCCGAACCCGCTCGCCCAGACGCGATCTGGAATGAAAAGCTCTGACCTTTATCTGAACTTTTCAATATGATGATACTGTAAATACAAACACGGCATTCCGGCCTGAGCCATTCTTATAAAATCTGATATACGTGTCTTTATTCCTTCTTTGCGAACCTTGCGTCTTTGCGTGAGAAAACAGTTTCACGCAAAGACGCAAAGTCCGCCAAGAAAAAAATGGGAAAGATCATCTGTCGTTTGATCAGAGATAAACACAAAAAAAGCGCCCGATCCTTTTACAGAACGAACGCCTTTTTACTTATCAGGCTAAAAGAACTACGCTGCGGCTGCCGCCTGAGCCTCCGTCGGAAACATCTTGTCCAACGCGGTTTGCAGCACGGTGACGCCAAATTCACCGGCGGCACGCGTCTTTAATTTCCCTTCCGCGTCAAAAAGATAATAGACCGGGACCCAGCCCTGCTCATTCTGAAAAGCGTCTTTCAGTTTGTGCAGGCTGTCAACCGCAGTCGGCTCCTTGATGGCGTTCGCGGTCATCGCCTCATTGACAGTGTCGAGGTCGGTGTCGGCTTCGTATCGCGGCATATGGATGGCAATGGTCTTAAGACCAAGCGCTCCGTATTTGGACTTTATCTCGTTCAGCTTCGGCATTTTGTCCTTACAGATGCCGCACGAAACCGCCCAAAAATGGACAAGCACCGGCTGTCCCGCAATATGTTCCAATATGTCCTCACGCGAGCCGTTGAACCATGTGGTCGCTCCTTCGAGCGACGGCATCGCATCTCCAATTCTCATCGGCATGATCGTTTCACTCCTATTGCGGAACGCGGAGTGCGGAATGTGGGATCAAGAGATCTCAATTCCGCATTCCGCGTTCCGAGATCCGCATTTATGCTTTTAGATTTTCCTGTCCCGGTGTCCAATCCGCCGCACAGAGGCCGCCGGTCTGGAGTCCCTGCAGAACACGAAGCGTTTCATCGACCGAACGGCCGATGTTCAGGTCATGAACGACCGAATACTGCAAAACGCCTTCGGGGTTGATGACGAACAGGCCGCGAAGAGCGATGTTCGCATCATCAACAAGGATGTTGTAAGCCTTGGCAAGTTTGCCGCCTACGTCCGAGGCCAGCGGATACTTTACGCCCTCTATGCCGTTCTTGTCCTGCGGGGTTTTGAGCCATGCGCGGTGCGAATGTACCGAGTCGGTCGAGATGCCAAGCACCTCAGCGCCGACGCCCTGAAATTCTTCCAGACGGTCGGAAAAATGGATCAGCTCGGTCGGACAAACAAAGGTGAAATCCAATGGGTAGAAGAGCAGAATGAGCCATTTGCCCTTATAATCAGAGAGCTTTACGTTCTCCGCCAGTGTGTCGATGTTCCTGGTTGACGGCAGGTCAAAATCCGGTGCGGCCTGGCCGACCTTTGCGATCGTTACCGCTGTTTCCAATGCTTTTGCAGTTGCTGTTGACATATTCTATCTATCTCCTTGTGCTTTTTTTCACAAAATCGAGCGCGGAGGCCGTGGCAGGTATTTGAAAAATTGCGTATCCAAAACCTCAACGCTTTATAAATTGCCTTTGGTTATGTTTTTGCGGCACAGGCAATGCATTTGCCGCGAAGTGTGAATTCCAATGATTCCGGTTTGAATTTGGACAAACGGGCCGCTTTTTTCATAAGCTCGGCCGGATGTTCCATTTCTATATCGACCAGCCGTCCGCAATCGGTGCAGATGGCATGATCATGGCGGTGCGTCATCCGGTCAAACCGGCTGGCGCCGTTGCCAAACTGTATCTCGGCGATGTGTCCGGCGTCTTTTAGAAAACGCAGGCTGTTGTAAACGGTCGCAAAACTTATCGTGGGCAAAATGCCCTTAGCAGCGGCAAAGACCTCGTTCGCGGTCAGGTGAGCGTCCGCTTCCCTTATCACCCGCAAAACAACTTCTCGCTGCCTGGTCAAACCCAAATTTTCCATTACTGCTGTTTTCATCTGTCAGGCTCGGCGGCATTGAATGTCATATAGACACGCCACTAAGTTACATTTATAATAATTCTAATTTTCAGGATAGTCAAGAGGCGAGACAAAACACAAAAACCGGTTTGCAAAGGATCATCGGGTTCGGGAATGCCATATGTGCTGGTGATCGATACGGCCGGATAACCTGCGAACACGTCTTACCCGAACAGGTTTCCGAACAAAAAGCACATGTCTATATCTGTTGGATATATGCTAATATACTACGCGCATGACACGGGATTTTAATGCGATGGTATTCAAGGAAGACGAATGGCATGTTACCCAATGCCTGGATGTTGACATAGCTTCCCAGGGAAAAACCGGGCTTTGCCCATCTATTTGCGGGAAAGCTGTGCTTTCCCGATATTATCGGGAAATGACTTTGCGGCTGCGCCGCTTCCCATGACATAAGATCGGCGGCATAGCCGCGAGAAAATTAGGAGGCAAGACCGGCGAAGCCGAGCTTCGCCGCAAATAGAACGGCAAAGCCGTCATTGTTTTAATTTTTTGCCACAGGCTCTAAACGACGTGGCTCTGCTTTGCCGCAAGATGCACCGCGTAAAATGTCAGCAGAATCTAGTAAAACCCTTTCCTTGTTACAAAGTCATATGAAAACATCAATCCTATTTGTCCTAACCTTTATCCTTGCGTTGACCGGATTTGGCCAAAAAAACAAGCCTGCCGAGCCAAAGTTTGACATTGATGATTTCAATAAGAAATTTGAGGTTGTCAGGTGGCTTGTGGAGTACGACAACGTTGCATGGAAAACAACCGATGTTTTGATGCAGCAAGATCAGAAGGACATTGAAAAGCTGGGCCGTGAGTGGTTCTGTTTTCAAGACAAGGATAAAAAATGGCACGCCGTTTACGGAAAACTGGCCGATGGGAAATACGAGGCCGTTTTTCATTTCGTCATGGATGCCGACGAAAAGATAACCAGGTCGGACGCAAAGATCGATCAGGACTTCCTGAATAAACATGCAGCCGCATTGGTGACAGGACAAACAAAATTAGAGGACACTATTCCTGAGGGTTCTCCAAGATTTAACCAGTACATT
>CAZOXY010000102.1:0-7237 GCA_964583955.1 uncultured Chloracidobacterium sp.
CCGCCATTTCAATATCGTCATATTTACCGCGAACGACATTGATGGCAAGCCCGAGCTTGCGGATATTCACAAAGCCAAAAGTAATTGTAAAAAACGCTGCGCCGAAAATGAGCAGAAGCAATACAATGGGAACACTGATGGTCGATGTTATCGGGACCGGGTAAAAAACGATGAAACCCCACCATTCGGCGATCGGAGCGAACGCGTCATTTATGCGTTCGTCAAGGCCTTTTTCCTGAGCAAATGTAAGAACGGGAAGCAACAGGACACTTACCACGGAAAGCAGATACCGAAAGACTTTATGATTCATTTTCACCTCAGACCAAATTTAAATTATTCTTGACTATATTGCGCAGAGCGCGAGAAGGTCGCTGTTCAGGAGTTGAGCGATGTTCGCAAGTATATATGCACAATACCGTATTTTACAAGCGTGCATAATACACATTTTTGAGTGGTGTTGAATTGTTATGGTATCAGATTCGGCCTCTGACAAAAGTGAAATTACTCTCGGCGATATGCCGACGGACGATTTTCGTAAATATGGTCATCAGATGATAGACCAGATCGCGTCTTACTTTGAGCGGATCGAGCAATTTCCCGTGCTGTCGCAGATCGAACCGGGATCATTGACGAACGCTTTGCCCGCCAGCGCGCCGGAAAATGGCGAAGAGTTTGAAAAGGTCATCGCTGACGTTGAAAAACTTATCATTCCCACCGTAACGCATTGGAACCATCCAAATTTTCACGGGCTTTTTTCCACGTCAGCGTCGTCCGTCGGCATTTTCGGCGAAATGCTTGCGGCGGCATTTGATATGAAGGCGATGTTGTGGCGAACCGCTCCGGCATCCGCCGAGCTTGAGGATGTCGTGCTGGATTGGCTGAGGCAGATGACAGGTCTGCCCGACATATTTGAAGGCATTATCTATGACACGGCCTCGGTTTCGACGATGCACGCCATTGCCGCCGCCCGCGAACGCGCCGGGCTGAACATCAGCGAACTTGGCATGAGCGGACGAGCCGACCTGCCGCTCCTACGCGTTTATTGCTCGGAACATGTTCATTCATCCATTGACAAAGCCTGCATAACACTCGGCCTCGGTATCCAAAGCGTGAGAAAGATAGAGTGCAGCGAGAGTTTTGAGATGATCCCGGAAAAATTGGAAGAGGCGATACGGGAAGATCTGAACAACGGCTTTCGCCCGATCTGCGTCATCCCGACCATCGGCACCACATCAACCTCCAGCGTCGATCCGGTCGATGCCGTTGCCGATATTTGTGAAAAGCACGGCATCTGGATGCATGTCGATGCCGCCTATGCAGGAGCTGCTGCTATTGTTCCTGAATTTCGACATCACTTCACCGGGCGAAATCCGCAATCCGCGAACCGCGATCCGCGATTGAGTGGCTGGGAACGCGCCGATTCGATAGTGATGAACCCTCACAAATGGCTTTTTACGCCGTTTGACCTTTCGGTGCTGTATTGCCGTGACCTGAACGAACTGAAAAAGGCTTTCTCGCTAGTGCCGGAATATCTGAAGACCTCGGAAGAAGACACGGTAAAAAATGGAATGGATTATGGCATTCAGCTTGGCCGTCGCTTTCGCGCTTTGAAGCTTTGGTTTGTAATGCGATATTTTGGCAAGGAGGGAATGATAGAACGCCTGCGGGAACATTGCCGCCTTGCAAGGCTCTTTGCTTCTTGGGTCGATGCGTCCCCCGACTTCGAGATGATGGCTCCGGTTCCGTTCGCTCTTGTCTGTTTTCGCGCCGTTTATAAAAACGCCGCAAGCGAGGAAGAATTGGACGATCTTAACGAACGCCTGATGAACGAGATCAACGCCTCCGGCAAGGCATATCTTTCCCATACAAAGCTCAACGGCAGGTTCACGCTCCGTCTTTCGGTCGGCAGCATCCGCGTCGAAGAAAGGCATTTGGCGAAGGTTTGGGGTATATTACAGGAATACCGGTCGGAAATGCTCAAGGCATGACCGGCTGATATAAAGTCCGCGAAAATGAATATCACGTTCCATGTAATGACAGGCGTTGCCACGGCGGTCGTTCTGGCTCCGGTCGGCAATTCATCTAAATGGAAGGCCGCAAGGCTGCTGGCAGGATTTTCCGTCGGGATATTTCTTCACGGTGTTTTCGATTATCTTCCGCACTGGTATCCGTTTGCGTCGAGTGTGGACCTTATGCTAGCCGCCGCGATGGCGCTGGCCGCATTCGGTTTTACCGACCGCTCGGAATGGACGCTTGTCGCGACGTGTCTTTTCGGAAGTATTTTGCCCGATCTGATCGATTTTGGCCCGATGATGGCCGATCTTTTGCTCGGACTGCCCGTGCCGTCTCTGCCATTTAAGATTTTTCCGTGGCATTGGGAAAAATACTCAGGCGCCATCTATGACGGCTCAAACGGAACAGCCTCCGCCGTCCTCCACATATCCATCGTTGCCGCAACCGGCCTGATACTTTTCCTCTGGCCTGCCCTGTTCAAAAAGAATGAAGACGACCTGAAGAACCGGCAGAAAAGGCGGTGACAGTAAAAGAAAGCGTGCGAAGCACGCGGAATAGCGATAGCTACAGGTGAAGCGGAGCGGAACCTGTAGTCAGATGCCAACCCAACGGTCAGAGCATGTGAAACATGCGACATATCACGCGTGTTCCACACAGGCTTCATCCGGGCTTTGCCCAAACACACTGTGGTCTGGCTGTGCCTTCGAAATAACAGAGGCACAGCCTTGTATGCTTCTCTTCGCAACGGTCGGGCAACAGCCCGACCGCAGTGCAATGCGACCAAGCCGCAGGAAAAGAGTCTGGAGTTGGGCAGACGAACCACCCCGTCAGCCGAAGCGGCTGCCACCCCGCCTTCACCAAGGCGGGGAGTTTTGAGGAAACCGCCCGCTGACGCAGACGGTTCTGACACTCCTCCACTCCCTTTCTCCTCTTACTGTTTCACCTCTTCCCAGATGCGGTGGCCGTGCGTTTCTTTTAAGAAGATCGCCCCGACGACAAATGTCAGGCCTGCTATCGCCATCGGGTAAAAAAGCCCGGCGTAAATATTGCCCGTTTGAGCTATCAGCGAAACGCCTATCAAAGGCAGCAGCCCGCCAAAAACGCCGTTGCCGATGTGATACGGCAGCGACAGCGCCGTATAGCGTATCTTTGCCGGAAACGCCTCGACCAGATACGCGGCTATCGGGCCGTAAACCATGGTCACCCAAAAGACCTGGATGAAAACCAGCCCTATCAGCTTCCACGTCGCTGAGTGGGAAAGCAGCTCGCCAAGCGATGTATATGGCAGGACCTTTTCCGCGTTCACGACCTCGCCCGAAGCGGAAATCGTCTGCGGCGTCAGTTTTGTGGCTCCAGTCACCGGGTCTTTCTGTGAGGTTGCGGTCACAACATTCGACCCGGCGGCGGATTGCATCGCCGAATAGATCGGGATGTATGTCAGCATCGCCAAAAGGCAGCCGCCCAGAATGATCCATTTTCGCCCGATGCGGTCGCTGAGCCAGCCAAAGAAAACAAAGAAAGGCATGGCAAGCAGCAGAGCTATGGCGATTATGTAATTTGCCGAGGTTTGATTGACGTTCAGGATCGATTGCAGATAAAAGAGCGCAAAGAACTGTCCCGCGTACCAGACAACGCCTTGTCCGGCCGTTGCTCCGAACAGCGAAACCAGGACGCGTTTCAGATTTTCCCATTTTGTGAACGCCTCGATCAGTGGATTCGCCGACGTCATCCCGCTGGATTTTACGTGCTTAAATATCGGCGATTCCTCCATCCGCAGGCGAATGTAGAGCGATATGACAACAAGCAGGATCGAGATCAGGAACGGTATCCGCCAGCCTGCGATCCCTTCGGCCTTGCCCGCGAACTGCTCCGGACTCATCATGTTCTGAACGATCAGTATCACGATCAGCGACATGAAAAGCCCCAGCGTGGCGGTTATCTGAATAAATGACGTGTAAAACCCGCGTTGATGGTCGGGAACATGTTCCGCCACATAAACCGCTGCTCCGCCGTATTCACCGCCTAGAGCAAGCCCCTGCAGAACACGGACCAGCAGCAAAATTATCGGCGCCGCCCACCCGATGACGGCAAAGGTCGGCAAAAAGCCGATTATGGCGGTCGCTCCGCCCATTATCAGCAGCGTCACCAGAAATGCGTATTTGCGGCCGACGACATCACCTATCCTGCCAAAGAACAACGCTCCGAAAGGCCGGACAATAAAGCCGATGGCAAACGTTGCCAGATAGGCGATATAGGCAAAGGTATCGTTGCCCGGAGGATAGAATAACGGTGCGATGGTGGCGGTCAGGCTGCCAAAAATGTAAAAATCGTACCATTCGATGACGGTCCCGAGAGATGACGCCCCGATGACCTGCCATATCTTTCCTTTTGAGACCTGTTCATTGTACAGTGCGCCGAGATCGCCCGAGGTTGTTGTCATTTAAATAAGGCTCCTGCTGATCTAAGATCGTTTTGCCAAAGTCGTGTTAAAATAATGTGGTTTTCAAGCCGTGCATGGAACGGCCCGCTGTTGCTTTTCAGAGAATTATGCGTGCGGCACAGATGTAACACGATGTTATGGACGGCACCGCTATCATAAGTTTTCCGTAAACAGAAAAACTTTAATCGAATATTTTTCAAAAGTAAATTGAACCTGAGAACAAATGCTTACACATATAGTTTGCTGGAAATATAAACCGGAGACGACCGAGGAACAAAAGAGCGAGCATATCAATATGCTCAGTGCCTTAAAGGCGGTCATCCCCGATCTGCTGAGTCTCAGCGTGGGACGGGACATCCTTCACCTCGACCGGTCTTTTGACACGGCTTTGGTTTGTACGTTTGCCGACACCGAGGCTTTGGAAAGGTATTCGACACATCCCGAACATCAAAAGGTCGTCGAATTTGGCCGCGAGATAGCCCAACAGGCGGTCTCTGTGGATTTCATCGACGGCCCGATCCGCTGAAAGCAAACGATTTTCCGCCTGAGAACATCTTAGCAACACGAATGCAATTGCCTGTGCGACGCAAGATCACAATGAGTACCCTATTTCGCAGATCGATCATTCTTTTGGCGGTTTTGTCGATGACTACCGCCGCTGTTATGGCCCAGCAAACGCGGCGGCCCGCCTTTGACGTGACCAGCTACGTTATCAACGCTCAGTTGTCACCAAGGGAGAACCGTTTGGCGGCTGTGGCCGACGTGACATTTGTCCCGTCGGAAGACCTCAGGACCGTGACGTTCGAACTGAACGGCTCCTTAAGGGCAGAGTCCGTTGAGCGCATCGCCGCGGCCGCTCCGTCCGCTGAACCGGCGGCTCCGGGCCGACGACAGCCGCGTCCGACACCGACGCCTCAGGGGCCGCAGATCTCGTTCGTTCAGGATCAGATCGGTGTTTCCGAACTTGGCCCGAGCGTCCGCATAGACCTTGGTGAACCGGTCGTAAAGGGGACACCTGTGACACTTCGCTTCAGATACAGCGGCGTCCTGAACACGCCTGCCGGCGGCCCGCTGCTTTCAAAACGCCTTGCGTATATCGGCGAAAATCAGGGCTATTTGATGTATGCGTCACGGTGGTTTCCGTTCCATGATTACGCTGCCGACCTTGCCGCCGCCACCATAAACATCACGCTTCCCGATGGCTTTCAGGTCGTCGGAACAGACGACACGCCGGAAGGCTCCTCAGCCGGAGCCCAGCACCGATTTACCCAGACAAAACCGGGACTCATCGGCAACATTGCCTACGGACGATACACGAGACGCGACCTGAAATACGGCGGCTACAACGTCAATTTTTACACGCGGCCCGGCGCGTCAGAGTCGGTCGAAGGTTTTGGCGAGACCATCGGCAAGGCGTTGGAATATTACACAAAGCGTTTTGGTGAACCGGAAATGGGCAAAACATACAGCATTGTCCAAATAGATGACGAGAGCCTTGATTTCTATTCCGGCCCGGGCATTTTGTTCATTTCGGACAGGCAGTTCCTCCAGCCGCGGGAGATAACTTCGGAAAGGCTCCAGCGTGAGGCAGCGTATCAATGGTGGGGACTTTCGGTCGGGTTGAAATCGTTTGACGATGCGTGGCTTTCGCAGGGCCTGGCCGAATTCAGCGCCGTCACGCTTCGTGAAGAAGGCCTTACGGGAGCGCGGCTTGAAAATCTTCGCCGTGAGCTGCTGGAAAAATCCCTGACCTTTGAACAAACCGCCTCCGTGCTTCGCGCACCGGCAAATCTGGACGACCAGTCAACGGCATACCAATACATCATGTTCGGCAAGGGAGCTTTTGTTTACAAACTCCTTCAGCAAACTTTGGGAGTGCAGAAATTTGACCAGCTTTTGCGTGCCTTTCTCAATGAGTATCGCGGAAAGACCGCGTCCATTGACGATTTTGAAAAGCTTACATCCCGTATAGCCGGACAGAACATGAGATACTTTTTCGCCCGCTGGGTAGAAAGCACCGGTGTGCCGGAATTTGAGACCGATTACCTCATCATCCGCACACGCGACGGCAAATTTGTCACTCGCGGCACAGTGAAGCAGAACTATGACAACCTGCGGCTGCCGGTCGAGATGCAGCTTCGCTACGAAGGCGAGGACGGCACAAAAACTGTCCAGCTTCAAATGGAAGGCTCCAGCGCGGACTTTAACATCGAATCGGACGGCAAACCGCTGGCGGTGAATGTCGATCCGGGCTTCAAGCTTCTGCACATATCGCCCGACCTTCGCGTATCTTCAATAGCGCGGCGCGGCATAGAACAGTTCAAGGAAGGAAATTATGCTGAGGCGCAGACACAGTTTGAGGCGGCGTTAAAGCTGGACCGGTCAAATTCGTGGATCTACTACCACCTCGGGCTGCTTTTCCTTGAACAGCGAAACTACGACCTCGCAAAGGACAATTTCCTCGCCGCTCTGGCGGGAAATCTGAATCCGGCGTGGCTTCAGGTCTGGTCTGAAATAAAACTCGGCAACGCCTATGACGCACAGGGTGACCGGACGCGGGCCGTTTCGCGGTATAAACGAGCCGAGGACCTGGGCGACAATTACAACAACGCACAGGAAGAGGTCAGAAAATATCAGGCCGAACCATACGACCCAAGGGCAGGCACCGTGGTCAACTGATCGAGAAAGACAGTTGAGACAGGATAGGAGTTCCAACCTCTTTTCAGGTTTGGGCTTCGTTCAAATGAAAGAGCCGTTCGCAAACCTGTGGGAGCAGGCAGCGAA
>CAZOXY010000103.1:0-7112 GCA_964583955.1 uncultured Chloracidobacterium sp.
TAAAGCTCAACTCCCTGTTCGTGTGCCGGATCGGGCACGCTTTTCAGCAGGCCTTTTGTATATGGATTTGCCGGCCGTCCGAAAAGCTCTTTTGTCGGGGCCTGTTCAAAGACCTTTCCGGCGTACATGACGATGATCTTGTCGGTCATTCCCGCAACGACGCCGAGGTCGTGCGTGATGAGAATAACGCTGGTTCCCATGCGTGACCGCAGGTCTTTTATCAGTTCAAGGATCTGCGCCTGAATGGTCACGTCCAGAGCGGTCGTCGGCTCGTCCGCGATAAGCAGTTCCGGATCGCAGCTAAGGGCCATTGCTATCATCACACGCTGGCGCATGCCGCCGGAAAATTCGTGCGGATAGCCGTCAACGCGGTTCTTTGCGTCAGGTATGCCGACGGTTTCGAGCATTTTTATGGCGTGTTCATACGCCTGTTGTTTTGTATGGCCGAGATGAAGCTGTGTCACCTCCATCAACTGTGTCGAAATTTTCAGGAACGGATTGAGCGAGGTCATCGGGTCCTGAAAGATCATCGCTATGCGTTTGCCGCGTATCTTTCGCACCTCGTCGATGGAAAGCGCACGCACGTCAACACCGTCAAAGATGATGTCGCCGCCGACTATCTTTCCGGGCGGTTCCGGTATCAGCCGCATTACGGAAAGGTTCGTCACCGATTTGCCCGAACCTGATTCACCGACTATGCCGAGTGTCTCGCCTTTAGCAAGCGTGAACGTGATGCCGTCAACCGCCTTGACCACGCCATCCTCGGTCTGGAAATAGGTTTTCAGGTCATTGACCGAAAGTATTGTGCCGTTGTTGTTCATTTAGATCGTTTTCACCACAGAGACGCTGAGATATTTTCACGTTTTATTATCTTTGCTCTGCGTCTCGGCGTCTCTGCCGTCAGTCATTCTCAAAACTTCCGCGTTTGCGGGTCGAGCGCATCTCGCAGGCCGTCGCCCAAAAAGTTCAGCGAGAACAATGTCAGGGCCATTGTCACGCCGGGGAAAATTAGCTGCCACGGAAAGACGGCGATGTTCTGGATGCCGTCAGACGCAAGGCTGCCCCACGAGGCATACGGGGCCTGGACGCCGATGCCGAGAAACGACAGGAACGCCTCGGTCAGCATGACGCTTGGCACCGTGAGCGTGGCATAAACGATAACGGGGCCGAGGGCGTTCGGGACCAGATGGCGAAAGATTATCGCCGGTGTCGAAACTCCGGTCGCCTTGGCCGCTAATACGAATTCCTGATTTTTAAGGCTCAATATCTGGCCGCGAACGACGCGCGCCATCGTCAGCCACGAAACAAGTCCGAGAGCAAAGAACAAAAGGAATATCTGGTTCAGGCCCTGATTTCCCGCTCCGCCGAATTTTGAAGAAAGCCACTGTATCCACTCCGGTGTGTTCGGGCCGCCAAAAACCGAAAGCAAAACGATGACGACGAGGATGTAGGGAATGGCGTAGATGATGTCAACGATCCGCATCATAACGTTGTCAACGCGGCCGCCCATGTAACCCGCGATCGCTCCCCACGATACGCCGACGATCAGCGAAACAAGCGTTGAGATAATGCCGACCATCAGCGAAATGCGGCCGCCCTGAAGTACGCGGGCAAGCATGTCGCGGCCAAGTTCGTCAGTTCCCATTGGATGTGCCATCGACGGCGGGAAAGATCCCACAAGCTCGCCTTCACCGATGTCCGTCGGCACATAATCGGCCGTGTATCCGGTCGTCATTCTGATGATCGCCGGCCCGATGGTCACGGCAATGACCATCAGGACCATCACGACCAGGCCGAAAACGGCCAGCTTGTTCTTCAACAGCCGCTTCCACGCGTCTTTCCAAAGTGACGTTCCCTGAACTGTTTCTATATTTTCCGCCATAGATCACCAAATTTATGCAGAGCGCTATTCGTAACGAATACGCGGATCAAGAAATCCGTAAGAAATATCGACCAGCAGGTTAAACACCATTACAAGTATCGACAAAAAGGCGACGATGCCGAGGATCAGCGGCTCGTCGCGGTTCAACACAGACTGGATAAAAATATTGCCGAGGCCGGGAATGGCAAAGACCTTTTCGACCACGACCGTTCCCGCCAGCAGCGACGCCAAGGCAGGGCCGGTGAAGGAAACGACCGGAATAATGCCGCCGCGAAGGCCGTGTTTGAGCAGAACGGTCTTTTCGTCCAAACCTTTTGCCCGCGCCGTGCGGATGTAATCAGACCGCATCACCTCAAGCATTCCGGCACGCGTCAACCGCGCGAGATATGCGATGTAAATTGCCGACAGCGTTATCACCGGCAATATCAGATTTGATATTCCGCCCCAGCGCGCCGGCGGCAGCCAGAAAAGCCACAGAGCGAAAATAAGCACAAGCAGCGGCCCCAGCACAAAGTTCGGCACCGAAAGCCCGAGCATAGAAATAGCCATCGAACCGTAATCAAATGCCGAGTTTTGCTTGAGCGCGGCAATGATGCCGGTCGTCAGCCCGACCAGAAGTGCGAGCAGATATGCAAGAAGGCCGATAGTGGCCGAATACGGCAAATGCCGCCTGATTATCTCGTTCACCGGCTGGCCGCGATATTTCAGCGAGTTGCCAAAATCGCCGCGGACTATATTCCACATCATCTTTCCGTATTGCACATACCATGGCCGGTCAAGCCCGTACTTTTCACGAATATTGCGTTCGACGGCCTCAGGCAAGGCACGCTCGCTGATGTAAAAGTTGCCGGGCGCAATACGGATCAGCCCCCAGGTGACGGTAACGACCAACAGGGCCATCGGGATAATAAGCAGCAATCTTCGCAGTATAAAGCTAAGCATCGTGTCTCTATTAGTATCAGTTGGCAGCGGCCTGTTTTGCGATCTCGCGCGACCGTTCGCGGTCGATCTGGGTTTGCATCAATGCGGCGATCTGTGCCTCAACGGCCGGATCCTCCTGTTCCATGATGTTCTCAACATCCCTGTCCCATTTGGCAGGATCGCGTTCGATATAGACGAATTTCCATGCGTGAACCGTTCCGGCGTTGGGATACAGTCCCTTCACAAAAGGCTTCTTTATCCAGTTCGTGGCGTTGGTTGCCAGCGGAACAACGACCTGTTCCCTCATCATCATATATTCAGCCTCGGCCAGCATTTCATAACGGCGAACCGCGTCGTGCTGGCGGTTGGCGTCATCCAGCAGTTTGTCGTACCTGCGATCGTGCCATCCGGTGGAACTGTCATTCTTTTCGGAGTAGAACAACGCAAGGAACGTGAAGGGATCCATGTAATCCGCGACCCAGCCGCGCCGGGCAAAACCGTTGTAATCAAGTGCCTTGGTCGTCGGGAGAAAAGTTTGCCATTCCATGTTGTTGAGCGGAACGGTAATGCCGAGATTCTGCTTCCATTGCGCCTGCAAAAACTCAGCTATCGATTTGTTGCTTTCGGAGGTGTTGTAAACCACGTTCACGCCTTCCACGGGAAACGTCGGACAGACCCACACGCCTCCGCGCTGTTCCACCGGATATCCGGCCTCTTCAAGCAGCTTACGCGCCCTTTCAGGATCGAATATGCGTTTTTCCCATTCTTCGGGAGCTACGCCGTCCTTTTTTAAAAGCTCGCCATAGACCTTTGTGCGGGCTTCCTCATAGCGGGGAAAAATGCCTTCGGGAGTGAAATCCGCCAGCGGCACCAGTGTTTTGCGAAAGCGGGCAAGTGCCTCGCGGTCAATGGAAAGTGCGAATGCCCTGCGCACCTTTAAATCGTCCATCGGCTTTTTACGGATATGTATCGCGTAATACTGGATAGCGGCCTCCGGCAGATTCAGATATTCATCCTTGTATTGTTTTATATTGTCGATCCAGCCGGCCGGAATGGTGTGGTTGTAGGTGGCATCGACCGAACCTGCTTTATACAGGTTCTGCATCGTCGTCTGGTCTTCCAGCGGATAGATGTCCAGGCGGTCAAGGTGAACATTTGCAGCGTCCCAGTATGTCGGATCCTTTTCAAGGTTCAGTTCATCGTAAGGCCTGTGAGCAGCCAGCCTGAACGCCCCGCTGGTGACTATATTTTCCGGCCTTGTCCATTGTTCGCCGTATTTTTCGACCGTGTCCTTGTGAACAACGCGAAAATACTGATGGGCCAGCAGGCCGATGAAATACGGTGCGGGCTGGAGCAGTTTTACACGGAACGTGTGATCGTCAACGACCTCATAGCCTACATCATCGGCCGTCACCGGAACAAACTCTTTTCCATCGGCCAACGCCTTTAGCCTGGCGTCTTTTTCAAGCAGCTCGGCACGTTCCTTTTCGCCGCCGGGCAGCGTAAGGCGGAGCGGTTCGTCCAGCAGGCGGTGCTTTGGCGTATCGCCGCCAAAGGTATCAGGGGCCGCCGACCGGTCCGGGGCCTTTTCATCAGCGTCGGCCTCGTACTGATAAATAAAACTGCCATCGGGCCTCTTTACAAAGACCGAGCCGGAATTATACGGCTGAGCATATTTTATGTAATAAGCGAGATAGGCATTTTCGGCGGCAAGCTCAGGAGCCAGGGCGCGTTTGAATGAATAATCGAAATCGTTTGCGGTGATGGGAACACCGTTCGAGAATGTGGCGTTCTTTCTGAGGTGAAAGATATATTCGGTACCGTCGTCGCTTGCCTCCCAGCTTTCGGCAATGGCCGGCATGGCTTCCATGCTCTTTGGGTGATATTCGACAAGCCCGTCAAAAAGAGCCATTATCACGCGGGCTTCGGGCTGGCCGGTCGGCACGGCCGGATCGAGCGATTGCGGTTCAGAGCCTGAAACGTAACGCAGATGGTTCTCTGCCGGAGCGACCGTTTTTCCGTAATACTTACCTGGCCCGCCCGTTGAACAGCTGTTGGTGAGAACCACCGCCGTCAGGCATAACCATGCCGCAAAAACCGTCCTTATCCCAGAAGATCCCATATTTCCACCTCCGATCTCTTGAATACGCCTCTCCCGCTTATACGTTCTCAGCCTCTATAACATAAGCCGCCGAATAGAGGAACAACCACCATACAGACAATGGCGGCAAAGCGGTATCTGTCTGAACCTGGATCGGAAACCATCTAAACCCCGTACGTTCCGATAAATGCGAACTTTCTTAAAATAAAAGGAGAGAAAAACGTAAAACAATAAGTTGGTCAATAACTTAACACGATTTGTGCGGATCGGGCAAGGCAATTTGTCGCGCCGTGTAATGGATACGGGTTATTGGTCAGGGCGTCGCTCCGGGCTGTGACGAACGCCACTCGGCGTCTATCACGACCCGGTGCAGCAAAGGGTGGTCGAGGCTGTTGGAATCAAATCCCGTCACAAACGGTTTTACGAGCGCGTACGACAGCGGAAAATAAAGCGGGATCGCCGTCAGTTCAAAAATGGCGTCGCCTTCGTCCGCAATAGGGCCGACCGGGCCGAGAATGGGTTGTTCGGCGGTGTTGGCACTGTTCGCGTTCGGCCCGCCTTCAGGCATCGTTTCGGCATCGGCCTCATTACCCGGCTCAGGCGGCCGCGGCGTGTAAGCAGAACCGAAGATCGACCGTAGCCCGATCATTTCATCAGGTGTTCGCAGGACGACACCGCGCCGGATCATCTCAAAATCCCTATTTTTGCGAAGAGTTTCGATCTCCGACGGTTCTTTGATCTGAATATCCGTTTCGATGTTCAGGTTCCGTTTCCACATACCCGCCACCGAGCGGGCAATGCGTATCTGCGTGTCATTGCGATTGACCGTCAGCCTGATGACGGGAAATCCCCGGCCTTCCGCGTAACCGGCGGCCTCCATCAGGTCTTTCGCCCTTTCCCTGTCCTGTGTAATGCCCGCGTTGGACGGCGACCCGAAAGGAAGAAACGTCAGCGCGGGCTGTGTCGTTCCTTCAAGTTCGCCCTCGGTCAGCCGCTCTCTTTCTATCGCCAGTGCAAGGGCCTCGCGAACACGGCGGTCGCGAAAAACGGGCAGATCGTAATTGATCTCATAAAAATTTATGGCAGCAAACGTGGTTCGGCGAAAATCGGCGTAAGGCGCGAGAAGTTTTATCGCGAGCGGCGAAAATTCGGCGTTCGTTACCGCATCGACCTCACCCTTGCGGTATGCTTCGAGGGCCTTGTCGCCCGATTCCGTCGGGACGAAAACGACGCGCTCCAGCCTGACCTCTTCCCGGTTCCAATAATGATCTGAGCGTTCAAGCGTCAGGCCTTCGGGCCGGGCATCCGCGATGCTGAACGCGCCGTTGACAACCGCATCGGCGGAAACACTGCTGCCGCTCAGCCCTTTGCCGCCGTCAAAGACCGGACGAAAAACCGGATGGGCCACAAGCCTCGCAAAATCTTTGTCCGGTTCGACCAGCCTTACGACAAGCGTCTGTTCATCGGGAGCCTGGACGCCAAACTTTCGGTCGTTATCATTTTGCAAAGGCAGTTCCAATTCGGAAGGCGTCTCAGCGGACGGGCTGAGCGGCTGTTCCGCCGAGAAAGCGTTCATTGCCGGCAGCGTTGCCCTGCCGCTTTCCGCCGTATGCGGTTCAACTTCGGCGGTTTCGGCTCCGGCGATGTTCGCCAGCAGTTCGCGATGAGGAGCTTCCTTGCCCAAGGACAAAACACGACGCCACGAGCGGGCAATATCTTCGGCGACAAGCGGCGAACCGTTCGACCATTTTGCGTCGGAACGAATGCGGAACGTCCAAACCCGCAGATCGTTGGAAACCGTCCAGCTTTCGGCGACGGCCGGCATTTCTTCAAGCGTACGCGGGTCGAGTTCGGTAAGGCCTTCGTAAATTGCCCTAACGATGTCCGTTTCGGGAGCCGCAGCGGCACGCGCCGGGTCGAGCGTTTTGGGGCTTCGCCCGTTGCTCCAGCGAAACTCCTGTTTTTGCGGCGGCGGAGTGTTGGCGAAATATTCCTTGGCGGGCGGCTGGCGAACCTCGCTGCACGAGCCGTTCAGCAGCGCGACAGAAGCCATAAGCGCCAGGCCCCAAAAAGAAATTTTTGGATGTGCAAAAAATTGCCTCATGAAAACTCTGAAGAAATTAGTTCTGTTGACATTTGTGGCTTTGCCGGCTTTTCGAAATGCCTCCAGCTAAAGAGGCCGTGTCAAAACTCAAAATTATGGAAATA
>CAZOXY010000104.1:0-7009 GCA_964583955.1 uncultured Chloracidobacterium sp.
CCAATACCTGGGGCATGTCAGGTGACATACCTGTTCCGGCTTTCTATAGGAGATAGTCGATTCGGGGTTAAAGCAATGAGCAAATCGAATATATAGAAAATCAAAAGGTGAGAAAAATGCAGATCGTCAATCGGAAAGCAAAGCTCTTGGGAATTGTCTTATTAATACTATCAACTATCGGACAAGCTGTGGCCCAGAGTCCAAGGGACACATCATACAGCCCCGATCAGGCCCTGAAGAGCAATGCTCGTGTCAACCCGTCCACTTTTGCTATGGAGTTAACAATCCCAGTTGGTGGTTATCCGGGACGGAATGGCACAAGTCTTCCTGTTGCTTTCATTTACTCGTCGAAGGTCTGGGAAATGAAACATCTGGCTTCATGGGAGTCGCCCATTCTTGGAGTAAAGACCGGAGTGGGACCTACTTTTGGGAAACGGAGCGCCGCCGGGTGGACCTCAACTCTGGGTACTGCCGCGATCGACTACAAATTCACTTGGTACAGGGAAGGCGATCCCAATTTAGGTGACTCTTATCCGGGGGTAATGTATGCTCCGGAGCTATGGCAGGAAGATCCTTCGGTGTTGATCTATTATGTCAAGCGTTTACAAGTAACTTTGCCGGACGGGTCATCACACGAATTTTTGACGTATGACCCACCTATCAATTGTGGAACAATCAATGGTGGTTGCGACAATATCAACCGGTCGGGAACTTACTATTCCGTCGATGGCACGAAGATGCGACTCGAAGTGAGCGACACCAACCCGACTATACTTTTCCTACCAAATGGGGACAGATACATTTTCCCTTCCTTCGCATATAGCAGCAGATATGATATGCCGCCAAGCGAGGCTCATACGTTCATTGACCGGAGCGGTAATAAGATGACCTATAACACTTCCACAAGGACATGGACGGACACCTTGGGACGCTCACTCACGAGTCCGTTTGAGTGGAACTGGAATGGCGGGACCAACCAAACTGAAGGCGTTACCACAGCCGAGTTTCCAGGATTGGCAAATGCTGATCAGGAGATCGATCTTGTTTGGTGGCATCTAAAGGACCCTGATGGGTCGAATCATGCTCTTGAGGATCCTCAGGCCACGCTGCACAATCTTTCCGACAAGTTCTGTCAGGGGAATCTGGAACACAGCGTGACAGGGCCGTACCTATTTGGAAACACTAGTATTTATACGCGGATCTGTGGCCCCGGTTTTACCACTCAGGGGCCGCCGTTCAATCCGGTAGTGCTGGCAGGTATTGAACTTCCCAACGGGCAAAGCTATCAATTTCGATACAATGTCTATGGTGAAATAACCAAGATCATATACCCTTCGGGCGGATATGAGAGGTTTCAATATGCTGAGATCACACCACTTCAGTATGCTGACGGCGCATACAACCGAGCTGTTCGCGGCGTAGTCAAGCAGTGGGTGAGCGCGTCCGGTGAAGGCTCTGACGAGGTATTGACGGAGTATTCGGTGGAGCGGTTGGGATCTATCTATTCCCCTTACAATAAGATCACAATTGAGGATCCAGACGGCAGCTATTCCGAAAAATATGTTTTTGCCGAACCTCATGATGAACCACGCCCCTTCGGTTACAGCCGGATGCTGTCCGGCATGCCATTTGAGGAGCGAACTTACTCGTCTGATTCTCCCACACAAATACTCACGAAGGTGCTTACGGAGTATGATTCGACCATTATTCAGGCCGGGTTATATACCGGTCATCTGACCGCTCCCGTAAATGTCCGCACCGTTAGAACGATCCTGATCACGTTTGAACCCGGAAACAGTCAGGCTCTTGCTTCGATGACAGAGACAGTCTATGACACCGGTGGAAGCGGCGATCCGGCGTATTTCTCGGCGCTCAATCCGGTACAGCAAAAGACCTACGGCTATGTCGCGGTGAACGCCTCGACGGCGGCAAGTGCGAATATCGCGACGGCAGCGGCGTGGTTCTCGAACGAGACCCCGGCGGCAGTCGCCGAAACCGACTACCTCTATGACTCGAACTACAAGGCCAGGAACATCAACGGCATCGTCACCGAAACAAGGATCAAGGACGGTGCTGGGAATGTAAAAGCGAAGACGCAGATCTCTTATGATGAAGGAGCGTATCAGCTTTCATCGACGGGGACGATGCCCGGAGCGGCCTCGGGAAGCTGGCTCGATCCGGTGACGGAGCTTGGAGGCACCGTCGGAGCGAAACGGGGTCTGGCGACGAGCGTTAAGAGCTACCATGACATCACGAACAGCCTTTATATGGAAACACACACGTTCTACGATCAGTTCGGCAATGTCAGGAAAGTAAGGGACGGACGGGGGAACGATACTGAAACCTTATACGACGACGACTATGCCTTTGCCTATCCGACGAGTGTTGTCACCGCAGTACCGGATTCTTCAGGAACTTACGGGTCGAACACGGCGTTCACGACATCGGTTACGTATGACTACAACACGGGGCTGACGCTTACGGCCACGGACGCGAACGGAGCGGTCACGGAGATGGAGTATGACGACCCACTGCTCAGGCCGACAAAGGTGACGACCGCGGTCGGCACGGCTCTCGAAGCCGAGACAGTCACCGAATACGGAGCAGGGACAAGTGCGCCCACGCGCTGGGCAAAGGTCAGGACACAGATCGACTCGACGAACTGGAAAGAGGCGAGAAGCTGGTTCGACGGCATTGGACGGAATATTCTGAGCCAGTCGGTTGATAACGGTCAGGACGATGTGTTCGTTGTGACCTGTTACGATGAGATGGGCCGTGTGGCTAAAACGTCCAATCCGGTCCGCGCAAGCACCGCTCCGACATGTGCTTCAAGCCTCGAATGGACAACACCGGCCTATGACGACCTCGGCCGTGTGACGGCCGTCACAACGCCTGACGGCGCGGTTGTGGAAACTGCATATTCGCTTGCGACATCGGGAAGCCAGATAGGAACTGTTGTTACCGTGGAAGATCAGGCGGGAAAGCTTCGTAGAAGCATCACGAATGCTTTGGGACAGCTTATTCGAGTGGATGAGCCGGATGACAGCAGTTCGACGGGTAGCCTCGGCACTATTTCAAGTCCGAATCAGGCGACTTTGTATGCCTACGACACGCTTAACAACTTAACTACAGTTACTCAAGGTGTTCAGACAAGGACATTTAGCTACGATGCCCTCTCGCGCCTGAAAGACGCAACAAATCCTGAATCCGGCACTATCAAATACACTTATGACAACAACGGCAATCTCAAGACAAAGTGGGATGCGAGGGGCATAAAGACGATCTACGACTACGACACTTTGAACCGAGTCTGGAAGCGGTGTTACAAGTCCGTGGGAACATCATCACTCGGATATACGACCTGTGCGACCGCATCAGGCGAAACAACTGAACCGAACACGCCCGATGTTACCTATTACTATGACAACATAGCAAACGGTAAAGGCAAGCTCAAAAAAGTAGCTTCCACCGTATCGACAACTGAATATACGAGTTTTGACATCTTAGGAAGAGTGACGGGACATAAACAGACAACTAACGGAGAGGAATATGAAACCGAATACGTCTATAATTTATCAGGGGCGTTGATCGAGCAAACTTACCCGTCAGGTCGTGTTGTTAAGAATGTTTTGGACAATAACGGCGATCTCTCGATAGTCCAAAGCCGCAAGGATGAAAATCACGGCTATTGGAACTACGCAAGTAGTTTTACCTACAACGCCGCCAGAGCGGTTACGAGTATGCAACTTGGCAATGGTCGTTGGGAATCGACTCAGTTCAATTCCAGGTTGCAACCGACACAGATCGCACTTGGAACTGTTCAAAATGGCACCGACAAGTTGAAACTCGAATATGGGTACGGTACAACGCAAAATAACGAAAATGTTTTGTCTCAAACAATCACAGTTCCAACAGTCGGTATAAATCCGGGGTTCACGGCAGTTCAGAGTTATACTTACGACTCCCTCAATCGCATTTCTACTGCGGAAGAGACGATTTCAAGTGTTCAATCGTGGAAACAGGCTTTCACATACGACCGTTACGGCAACCGGAATTTCGACGAGGAAGAAACAACAACTCTACCAAAGAATTGCGGCTCGTCCCCAAATTTCACCGTATGCGCTGCCGACAAAAAGATAGTCAATCCGGCAATAAATACTACGAACAATCGCCTGAGCGCCGGCGATGATTATACTTATGATGCTGCGGGTAACACGACCCAAGATGCCCAAGGGAGAGCCTTCATTTACGACGGGGAGAATAAACAGACTGAAGTTAAGGATCAATATGGCAATACAATTGGCGAATACTTCTATGATGGACACGGCAAGCGTGTGAAAAAGTATACCGCCTCTTCAAATGAACTGACAATATTCGTTTATGACGCAATTGGAAGACTTCTTGGAGAGTATTCCACAATTCAACCAGTTACACCGAAAGTTAGTTACACAACGGCCGACCACCTTGGCAGCTCTCGAATTTTGACCGACGAGAATGGTGAAATAATCTCAAGACGGGATTTCCACCCTTTCGGAGAAGAGATCGTATCGACTGATCGCCTTGCCGCACTCGGCTATAAGGGTGATGACGTACGACAAAAATTCACAGGGTATGAGAGAGATGAAGAAACCGACCTTGACTTTGCTCAAGCCCGTTATCACGATTCTAGTGCGGGTCGATTTTACTCGACAGATCCGATTCTAATGAACAATAAACGAATTGTCGATCCGCAAGCAATGAATGCGTATGTCTATGTCAGGAACAGCCCTCTCCGATTTGTGGATCCTGACGGCCGTGAGTTTCGCGACGAGAAAGGAAATGTGATAGAAGTTTTCGCAGTTCAGGGCTTTCTATTTTTGAGTTGTCCCAAATGTGCAAAGGATTCCGAGCAACTTGCCAATCTACAAATGTTGGTAGATGCAACAAATGCTACATGGAACACGGACGCCTACAATGCCATCTTGGGAATGCATTACAGTAAAACGATTTTCCATATTGATTTTAGTAATGAGGATCCCCTAGAAAACAATCGGGGGAGAAGCGTTCACCGTCCGCACACTGCTCAGGATGGAAATGGTCAGAGCCGAGCCTTATGGTGGAAGTGGAGCGATGGACACATGGGAAAAGGCTTCTTTGACGGAGTTCCTGATGTTCAGGGAGAGGGGGATGACATCTACTACAGAGAGTCCACTATTACCTTCCATATTAACGCCTTCAAAGATAAAGGAATTAATTTCGTTGCGGAGTTATTGAAGGATCTAGTACACGAGTCATCCCATGGGCTAGATAAGAGTCAAGTGAGAGCAGCTCGAGATGGGGTTCGTTCTGTAATAACAACCAATACTATATACGACCCTTACCATCCGACGTATATGTATGATACTGACAATAGAGTTCGAAAAAGCGTCATAGCCAATGGGTTCCAAAAGGCCGGTGAGTACTATATTACGCAACAGCTCGTAAGTGACTATTTTAACGGTCGCAGTGGATGCTGGGCTCCGGATTTTTAGTTTTGTCTTTTGGGGGATTCCAGAGGGAAGATCAATGATGAATGAAGCAAGAACAAAATTGGTCCGGGTTTTTACGCTATTACTCTTCTCGGCTTTGACTCATTTGGGCGGGACTGCCCTAGAAGTTTTTTGCGCTGCGGTTTCTTTCTCCTCGCCATCGGAAACCGCATTAAATGGTCGGGGACTCAACAACTGTCGCGCAAACCCGGATGACCGATATGACCGTCAGAAGCTCCTAGTGATGTTTGCCGATCTACTCCACGATGCCCGCCCCGAACATTTGAAAACCGGGCAGAAACACCTCATCAAAAATGAACGCGTGGTAGGGTTCACCGTTTGGGATCTGACAGATACTACTAATAAGGATCTGGGGCAAATGGAAGAGCCTTGTGTCGATTTTATTGATGGTCACGTTTACCATTTTGTCGATGACACGCTGCCATTTTCTTTCAGTCATATAGCGGTTCTTGAAAACGGTGAGGTCAAAGTGTTTAGATCCTTGAATTGTCCCGAAGGGAAACCGGAATTTGAGTCGCTTATCCAATATCTGAGATCAAAACCCCGGTTCAACAAGGATGGACTATTACAGAAAGTCGCTAATTTTGGACGCTACCAATATCTTGCCCCAACGGATACCCGTTATTTCTATTGCCGGGAATCTCCTCCATCGCGGCCGAATCCCGATAAAGGATATAGCCGGGGATATGTTTACTCCCAAATGGAAACGTCTCTTTATAGATCGGCCCCCGAGGCTTATCGTCGAACTTTAGGTATATCCGTTGTAAATCAGACACAGGCAGACCCACGAGCACTGAATTTTTTTATCTATGATCTTACGGACCCTTCAAATCGGCAGACGACATCTCGCGAACAAGTCGATTTTATCGAAGGCCATATTTATCACTTCTCCTATCTGGATGCCCCATACTCGTATAGCCATATCGGCGTTCTGGAAAAAGGTGAACTTAAAGTTTTCAGCAGGATAAATTGTGGTAAGGATAAGTTGGATGAGGTAATAGGTTATGTGAAAAACAAGTCCGATGGCAGCCGAGAAAGCAAGGACGTTCTGAAGCGTCTTAAGAGCTATCGAAAATATGGTGTATATCTCTCGTACGAAGGTGAGACAACTGTCCAATGCAACGGAAAGGACGTTCATTAGACGTCTGGACCGCTGTCAAGCCCTCGATGGTGAGGCAATATGGGTATTCTCGACAACGGCGGGAGCACTGGGTTCGCTGGAAAAATCGACGGATCCCGCATATCTGACTGCAACGAGCTACATTGACCGGAATTTAAGAAGCCTGCCTCACAGGTCGTCATTAAAGACTTAGCGGGCCATATCTGTGCAAGAATTGAGTTTTCATATGGCGAATCGAGCTACGGGATCTTCAGAAAGTATGGACTCCTAACAAAGACTACGAGTTGGCATGACCGCGCCAACAGCCTTTCCGTCAACAAAAAAACAAAATACGATGCCTACGGCAACGTTGTGGAAAGCA
>CAZOXY010000105.1:0-6949 GCA_964583955.1 uncultured Chloracidobacterium sp.
CTTTTCCGCCTGCTCGTCATCATTGATTATCTCGTTGCAGATGTCGATACATTCGTTACAGACATAGACACCAGGCCCTGCAATGAGCTTTTTGACGTCATTTTGCGATTTACCGCAGAATGAACAACATAAGAGTTCTTCCGGTTTTCGAAAATTCGCCATATCTCAAATGCGGAGTGCGGAATGCGGAACGCGGAATTTCTTTTATTCCACATTCCGAGATCCGCGTTCCAAATTTATTTCTCTCTGTGCTCTATCACTTCGTCGATCAGGCCGTATTCCTTTGCCTGTACGGGCGAAAGAATGCGGTCGCGTTCCACATCAAGCTCGACCTGGTCAAATGACTGGCCGCTGTGGTTCGCTATGATGCGTGAGGTCAGCTCACGCATTCTCAAGATCTCTTCCGCCATGATGCGAACATCCGTTGCCTGGCCCGATGCTCCGCCCGACGGCTGATGTATCAGTATCCTCGAATGCGGCAATGCAAAACGCTTGCCTTTGGTTCCGGCCGTCAGAAGCAATGCTCCCATCGAAGCGCATTGGCCTATGCAGATCGTCGTCACATCGTTTTTGATGAACTGCATCGTGTCATAGATGGCCATGCCCGCCGTTATCGAACCGCCGGGCGAATTTATATACAGGTTTATGTCGCGCTCAGGGTCTTCAGCTTCCAAAAACAAAAGCTGAGCTACTATGAGGTTCGCGATCTGATCATCTATCGGAGTTCCGATAAAGATGATGCTGTCCTTTAAGAGGCGTGAGTATATGTCGAAAGCCCGCTCACCCCGCGAGGTCTGTTCGACTACCATTGGAACTAATGCCATATATTACCCTTCAAATACTAAAAGTTTAGGTATTGGTTGAACACGGTGCGGTTAAATGATTGTAGAATAACCGATTGCCGATTTTACACATTTTCCTAAAAAATGCAAGTCCGAACCTCGCCGCCGCTCAGGACATGCCTGAAACAGCGTAACGCGGGCCTGCTGTTATTCCGCTGCCTTTTTGACTTTTTTCGGAGCGACCTTTTTTGCCGCCGCCGGTTTCTTTTCCTTTGCGGCCTCCGGTTTATCACCATCTTCGGCCTTTGCTTTCGCCTTTTTCTTTGGCTTCTCTTCCGTTTCTGCCGTTTCCTCTAAGGCAAGGTCGTCCTTCCATTCACCATCGGTGATGCTGGCATTTTCGATCAATGCCTCGATAGATTTTCTGGTGCGGAGGTTATTCTCTATCGTTCCGCTGCCGCCCTGTTTTTCCAGCGATTCACGTATCTCATCCGGCGTTACACGATAGTATTCCGCCATTTGAGCTATCTCGTTCTCCACTTCTTCGCTTTCGACAACGACCTTTTCGGCCTCGGCAACCTTTTCCAGAAGCATCGCTCCGCGAACGTCACGCTCGGCCTGCGTCCTCATTTGCGTGAACGCCATCTGAATAAAATCGCTTTGGACATTGTTCAGGTCAACGCCCTGCCGCTGCAGGTCCTGAGCAAAATTATTCAACAGATTCCGTGCCTGATTATCGATAAGGGCATTCGGCACCTCGAAAGCATTATCCGCGATCAGCTTTTCAACAGCCTCATTTCGGATGCGAGCGTCCGCCTGCGACTTGGCGTATGTTTCAAGGTCGGCCCGCAATTTTTTGCGGAGATCGGCAAACGATTCGTAACCTTCATCCAGGCTCTGCGCCCATTCGTCGTTCGGTTCCGGCTTTTCCGTCACGCCGACCGATTTCACCGAGGCTTTATAATGAACCGTCCTGCCGGCAAGTTCATTTGAGGAAAAATCCTCTGGATAGCTAACCGAAAATTCCTTCTCATCGTCTTCGCTGACGCCTTCCAGGTTTTCCGTAAATGACGGGTCGATATTTTCGGCGCCCAGCGTGATCTCCAGATCACCTGCCGTTATCGGATCGCCGTCCGGGTCATCCTCAAACTTTCCTTCCAGATCGACGACGACCGTATCGCCTTTCTTCGACGGACGTCCTTCCACAGGGATCAAGGCGGCCTCGCCCTCAAGCCTTTCCTCAATGAGGCCTTCGACCTCAGCATCATCAACAGGTTTTACACGCCGGACGAGTTCTATGCCTTTATATTTCGGTTCGGGAAGTTCGGGCATTACCTCGATGTGAGCATGAACCTTTATCGACTGCGACCCGTTCACCTTAGCATTTTCTATGTCGTCCAAATGCAGATGCGGTTCCGCAAGCGGCTGCAGGCCGTGTTCTTCGATCGCGGCAGTCACTTTGTCCGGTATCAGAAGCTGCAGCACTTCCTGCTTGATCTCTTCCTTATATCTTATGCGGATGACATCCAGCGGAGCATAGCCCTTTCTAAATCCGGGAACACTGGCCCCTTTAGCGTAGCGGCGGCTTATCTTGTCATAAGCTTCCTTAAGCGATGCGGCATCGACCTCAATATGCAGTTCGCGTTGGGTCGGAGAAATTTCTTTTACTTCGGTCTTCATTGATTTTCGTGCGTTTCGTTGAAAAAAGAATATCGAATGCGGGTGCAAAAGTCGAATACCGGCATACGAGGATAATATCCCGCAATGACAGAAAGGCGGAGATCAAATGTCCCCGCCTCTCAGCTTAGATCACAAGATCGCTGGAAAAAACATTGGGCGATCAGTTATCCCATCTCAACGTGAACGAATACCTGTCTGCGCCGCCTTTCGGATCCTCAACGCGAATGATCGTCGTGTAGTTGTTCCTGCGGGTTGGCTGCTGGATGACACGCACCTTTCCGCGTCCGTCACGTTTGTCAACGTCAGCTTTGCCCCGTCTGTTCCCACGCGAATTTCCGTTGAAATTATAGCGGGCATCGCGATAGGTCTGGCCGCGCAGTGTACGAACCGTTGCCCGGCGTCCGCGGATCACGATCTGGACGTCCTGATCGACCGTTCCGGTCCAGTGAAAAGTTTCGCGCTGAGCCTGGGCCTCGGTCGCTGAAAACAAAAACAGCGCAAAGAACGCGGCTGGCAATACAAACCCGGCTTTCTTTAAGAATCTCATTTCAATAAACTCCTTTTTGGTGAACTGTATTCAGTATGCATTCTGCCCCGAACGGGCCGCAATTTGGAGAGTAGGGACAAATGGTGCCGAGGGCGAGACTCGAACTCGCACGTCTTTCGACGCTAGATCCTAAGTCTAGTGCGTCTGCCAATTTCGCCACCTCGGCACATTTTTCAATAGGCCGCCCGATCCATTTTCAAACGAGGAGAACACGGCCTTGCATAAAAATCTACCGAATCCGGTGCGGAAAGTCTAGCCGCTATTTCTTCAAATATTTACGGTCGTAATCTTCCCACGAGAGCGAATAATCACGGCCTTCGATCTCGGTAAAGACCGAACTGTCGATCTGCTTGTTCCTGCCGCGGGTCAAAAGCTTATAGCCGCCATAGCCTATCGCTCCGACAACCGCCAGCCAAAAAGCATAACCGAGGAGCGCCCAGACAACGCCAAAAAGCCAAAAGAACAGCATTACACCGAAAACTATGCCCAACAGGGCCAAAATTATCTTGATGATCTTCATTGCCGAATACCTCCGCGTTGAAATGTTATACGAATCCTGTGCGGGGATGTTCTGTAAAATCCGCCGCTGTCGTATAATCTGACACAACGTCCGAATGGGATGCCTGACAGCAAGATCGACGTTTAGGCACAGGCTTTTCATGGGCAGATCAGCAGAATGAATAACATAAAAGAACTGGCACAGGCACTGGGCGTGACACCGTCCGGGGACAATTCCGAAGAGCAGCCGATAGTTGACGTGACCCATGATTCGCGGCACGTTCGCAGCGGCACGTTGTTCGTGGCTATAAAGGGGTCCACGGTTGACGGCCATCGTTTTATTGATGATGTCATGCGGCGCGGGGCAGCGGGCATTATTTCGGAATACGATCCGCCGGAAGGTTTTTCAGGCACTTGGTTGAAAGTTAGTGATGCCCGATACGCATTGGCTAAAGCGGCGGCGGTCATTCATGGCGATCCTTCGGCACAACTGGACCTCGTCGGCATTACCGGCACGAACGGCAAAACCACGACGACATATCTGTGCTACGCCCTGGCAGAGGCCGCAGGCGTAAAACCGGCAATGCTGACGACGGTCGAATACAGGATCGGAGACGAATCGGAAGAAGCGATCCGCACGACTCCCGAAGCAAGCGACACTAACCGCTTTCTTCGACGGGCGGTCGATGCGGGATGCGGTTTTGCGGCGATGGAAGCTTCGTCACAGGCGATAGACCTGCACCGATGCGACAGCCTGCATTTTCGCGTGGCGATATTCACAAATCTGACGACCGATCACCTTGATTACCATCACACGATGGAAAATTATTTCGACGCCAAGAAAAAATTATTTGACGGACGCCTCGGCGAAAAGCCCGGAGCCTGCGTCGTTAATATCGACGACGAATGGGGAGTGAAACTGGCCGAACAACTGCGAGCCGACGGTCAAAAGGTCATTACGTTCAGCCAAATGGGTACAACATCATCAGCTGAAAATGTAATTGACCCTCAACACCATCTTTCTGCCGAAAACATCGAGGTATCTTTGCTCACCGGCACATCTTTCACGCTCAAAACGCCTGCGGGTGAACTCCGTGTGACGTCTCCGCTGGTCGGAAGGCCGCACGTTTACAATATGCTGGCGGCATCGGCGACTGCGTTGGAACTTGGTTACGATCTGGACTACATAGTAAAAGGATTGTCGGTTTGTGCCGGTGCTCCGGGACGTTTTGAACTTGTTCCGCACAACGGTGATTTTGCGGTAATCGTTGATTATGCCCATACTGACGACGCTCTTTTAAACACTCTGAAAACGGCGCGTGCTTTGACCGAAGGCCGCGTCATAACCGTTTTTGGCTGCGGCGGCGACCGCGACAAGACAAAACGAAAACCCATGGGACGTATTGCGGGCGAATACAGTGAGATCGCCGTCCTTACCTCAGATAATCCGCGAACCGAGGATCCGATGAAGATAATCGCCGATGTTGAAAAAGGCGTAAAGGAAACGGATACCGAGGCTTTCATCATCCCCGACCGCCGCGAAGCGATAAATACCGCCATCAAAAATGCAAAAACCGGCGATGTTGTCATCATCGCCGGCAAAGGACACGAAACCTATCAGATAATAGGTGACGAAAAATTTGATTTTGACGACCGCGAGGTCGCAAAAACCGCCCTTGAAAACCTGGAAGAACACAGTTAGATAATTTTGTGATCTATTTCGCCCCTTCTTTGTAAGACCCGATAAAGTTCCGGATAAAAGCCTGCTCATTTTCGTCCGGATCAATGAACCGGGCAGCAAAGCCTATCTCAAAGACGTGATTGGTCACTTCTCCGGCAAGCCTGATGGCGTCTCCTCCACTTCCGGGCAGATAAACATATACGCGCTCGCCTTCGGCAAAATCGCCTGATGCCATGACAAAGCAGCCTTCGGGACTGATGTCGCTCAGCGTTCCAGGCGACCGGCCCGTGTGATTTTCCCATTCGATATCGACGGTCATGCGGTGTCGTTCTGATCGCCGCCGTTCCATTCCGCTACGCCTGTCCATTTTCTTTTACACCCTCATCACCCGGTTCGCCAACCTTTTTCCCACGACTGTTGAAGTAGAAATAGAACGGCATTCCAAGCAGTATCAAAGCAATCCCGATGATCGAATTCAGCGGTTCATCATAAAGTGTTTGCAGCAGCAGCCACGCCGTGACGAGCAAAAAGATGATCGGCACCACAGGATATCCAAATGTTCGATAGGGCCTGGGTTCGTCCGGATAGCGGCTGCGGAAGATAAATACCGCCGATGTGATCAGCCCGTAGAATATGAACGAACCGAAAACCACATAATTGGTCAGCGTATCAAACAGCGCCATCTTTTCCTCGGGGCCTCTGATGTATAGCCAGAGCGAATCCGACAATATCAGCATTATCGCCCAGAAGCCCTGAAATATAAGGGCGTTGAGCGGAATGTTATTCGCCGAAAGCCTGCCGAATATATTGAACATCAGGCTGTCCTGCGCCATCGCGTACTTTACACGCGCTCCAGCTAGCGTGGAGGTGTGAAGCGAACCGAGCGCCGAAAGCATCAGTCCGAAAGTGAATATAGCAACAGCCAACCCGGCAAGAGCGCTCGCTCCGCCCTCTGCAAATCTTTCAACAATTACCTGGGCCACTGCGGTATCGCCCGGCACCGAGGCAATGGCCGCCGGATCAAGAACATAAAAATATGCAACGTGTACAAATGCATACAGGACGATGATCAGGATCGTGCTGCCGATGATGGCCAGCGGTATGTTGCGGTTCGGATCTTTTACCTCACCCGCTACGAACGTCAGCTGATTCCAGCCGTCATAACCCCACAACGCTCCTAGCATTGCGGCAGCAAAACCGGCAAAGAACGAATAACCAACTGCTCCGTAACGCTGAGCTTCCGGCACGCCCTCACAAGCAGCTCCGGCCGCGTCCATTCCAAAATGTCCGAAGCTTCCGTTGGTGACAAAAATGAAAGCACCAAATGCAACCAGCAGTACCAACGCTATTTTGATAAAGGTCAGGAACGTGGCGATCTGGCCGCTAAGCGACACCGACGCCGCGTTAAGAGTGGTGAAGATAATAATCACCATTACGCCGACGATCTGCAGCAGCGTTATCTCGAACGTTCCGTCGCCGATAGGTACGGAAACAAGCACGACCGCCAGTTTTTTATCAAGATATGTGTTCAGGGCTATCGCGAACGCCACCGCAAGGGCCGCCATCGATCCCGTCTTTGCGATGAATATCTGCATCCAGCCATATAGGAAACTCGACATCCTGCCGAAAGAATCTCTTAGGATCACATATTCGGCACCGGCGTATGGCCGCATCGAGGTCAGCTCGGCATAGGTCAGCGATCCGGCCAGGGCGAGCAAACCTGCCGCTATCCACGCCGCTATCACCCATCCGCCCGTGCCG
>CAZOXY010000106.1:0-6939 GCA_964583955.1 uncultured Chloracidobacterium sp.
ACAACGCCGAACTGCACGAGGGCGACACACTGGTTGCGGGTGCCGGTCTGTGTGACGAGGCCGCCGTCGAGGTGCTGGTCACAGAAGGCACGCGTTACATAAAACAGCTGATTGACTGGGGAACCGAGTTTGATCGTGAAGGCGGCAATCTGATCTTCACGCAGGAGGCGGCCCATTCACGGCGAAGGATACTGCACGCTCACGGCGACTCCACCGGAAAGGAGATCGTCCGCTCGCTTATAGCACGTGCCGGCGTTGAACCTTCCATCAACTTGCTGCCGTTCTCGGCGACGGAGAGCCTTATCATCAAAGACGGACGATGTGTCGGCGTTCGTTATCTTGACCCCATCCTGCGCGCGCCGCGAGAGGTATTTGCGAAGGCAGTAATTCTCTGCACGGGCGGAGCCGGCCAGCTTTATCAGCACACCACAAATCCTCCGGTCGCCACCGGTGACGGTATGGCGATGGCATATCGGGCCGGTGCGGACATGACGGATATGGAGTTCATACAGTTTCATCCGACCGCCCTGAGCGTTGAAGGTGCTCCGAGATTTTTGCTGTCCGAGGCAATGCGTGGCGAGGGCGGCATTTTGCGAAATGTGCTGGGTGAGAGATTTATGGAACGGTATGACGAGCGTCTGGAGCTTGCACCGCGTGACATTGTTTCTCGTTCCATAGTGGCGGAAATGCGGCGGACAGGTTCGCGGTTCGTTAATCTGGACATGACGGCGCTTGACGGCAAATATCTGCGGGAGCGCTTTCCCAAGATCGACGAGACGTGCCGCTATTTCGGCCTGGATATATCAGAGCAGATGCTTCCTGTTTCACCGGCTTCGCACTATTGCATGGGCGGCGTCAGGACCGACCTCTGGGGGCGAACGACCGTGCCGGGCCTTTACGCGGCGGGCGAGGTCGCCTGTACTGGTGTTCACGGAGCAAATCGGCTTGCCTCAAATTCGCTGCTTGAGGGGCTTGTTTTCGGCTCTCGGGCAGGCGAGACCGCTCTTGAGAATGCGTCTTTTCAGGTGTCCGGCATCGGCGGATCGGACAGTACTGCCAATGCATCCGGCCCGGTATCAGAGACGGGAATAGCGACAGCAGTTCGCAAACGCGTCAAACGCCTGATGTGGGAACGTGTAGGAATACTGCGTGATCGGGAATCGCTGCAGCGGGCCATCGCCGAATTTGAGCAGATAGCATCTTCCGGACTTAGCATATCGTCCGCAAATTTTGTGATGCTGGCGTTGTTGGTTTCGCGGGCGGCGCTCTGGCGTGAAGAATCGCGCGGCGGACATTTCCGAAGTGATTTTCCTGAATCTGACCAGTCATGGCGTGTTCATTCCGTCCAAAGGATGAGCGAGGAGATAACCGGAGCGGAGACAGTGGATTTTGATCAAAATAGGCTATAATACTGGAAACATATAACGCATACACCGATACATCGAACAAACAAGGCATCATATTGTAAACCTATGGAATATTCGGCTACGACACTGAACCTGGCTTCCATTGTCACGCATCACGCCCGCCTGGCTCCGCAAAAGGAGGCGATAGTGTGGAATGACGTACGCATGACGTACGGAGAACTGGAAGCGATGACCAACAAGGTCGCAAATGCCCTGGTCGAAATGGGCATCAAACCCGGCGACAAGGTCGCATTGAATTGCCCGAACCTGCCGTATTTCCCGATCGTCTATTACGGGATATTGAAGGCCGGAGCGGTGGTGGTCCCGATCTGTGTCCTTTTTACGCCCAGAGAGATCGAGTATCACCTGCGCGATTCTGATGCCAAAGCCGTTTTTGTTTTTGAAGGGACACCGGAACTGCCGATGGGAGCATCGACCAAAGCGGCGTTCGACGAAGTTGAGACATGCGAGCATCTGGTCGTGATGACGAAAGACATGATGGGAGCTTCGCCGATAGAAGGCCATAAAACGCTGACGCAGCTGATCGGCGGACAACCATCGGAGTTTGCGGCCCACCCCACTTCGCCAAACGACACTTGCGCGATACTTTACACCTCAGGCACAACGGGCCAGCCGAAAGGCGCCGAACTTACGCATTTGAATCTGTGGTCGAATATCGTGACGACATACAGCATACATCTGCCGGTGCTTGATTTTACTGACAAAGTGCAAAAAACGGTATTGATCACGCTTCCGCTTTTTCACACGACCGGCCAGACCGTTCAGATGAATACCAATATCTATGCGGGAAATCGGGTTGTGCTTTTGCCGAGATTCGAGCCGCAGGCAACGCTCGACACAATGGCAAAAGAGAAGGTCAATTTCTGGGTTGGCGTTCCAACTATGTATTGGGCTTTATTAAAATTTGCGGATGAGACCGGTTACGATGTTTCGGAGGTTGCCGCGAATATGAAGGTGTGGAATTCAGGCGGAGCGCCGATGCCGGTCGAGGTAATGAAGGCTTTTGAAGCTAAATTTGGCGTGAGAATATTGGAAGGTTATGGCCTTTCCGAAACATCGCCTTTGGCATGTTTCAACCACTTTGAGAGGCCTTCAAAACCGGGAACGGTCGGTCAGGCGATCTTTGGCGTTGATGTGAGATGCTTTGACGATAATGACCGCGAGGTGCCTAGAGGTGAGCGCGGTGAAGTGGTCATCAGAGGAACCAACGTCATGAAAGGCTATTACAAACGCCCGGAAGCGACTGCCGAAGCATTCAAGAACGGATGGTTCCATACCGGCGACATCGGCATCATGGATGAAGAGGGCTATCTCGCCATAGTTGACCGCAAAAAGGATATGATCCTTCGCGGAGGATACAACATCTATCCGCGCGAACTGGAAGAGATGATCCTCACGCATCCGGCGGTTTCGCTGTGTGCGGTCATCGGCGTGCCTGATGAAAAAATGGGTGAGGAAGTAAAGGCGTTCCTTGTGTTGAAAGAAGGGCATCAACTATCAGATGCGGATTTTATCGATTGGTGCAAGGGACAGTTCGCAGCGAATAAATACCCGCGTTATGTGGAATTTCGCGACAATCTGCCGATAGGCGGAACCGGCAAGATATTCAAACGAGCATTGAAGGAAGAGGCAAAATAGCAGGCAGATGTACCGCCTAAAAATCGTTTTGATCTTTTTGTTTGCGGTCTTCGGACTTGTCGCCTGTCTCGGGGGCGGTGACGGGCAATATTCCATTGCGAACAGCCGTGCCTACGAGGCATCATTGTTTCGTCAGAACTGCGCCATCTGCCACGGCCCGGAAGGTGAGGGAAAAACGCTGGATGACGGCACGGTCGTTCCCAGTCTTCGTCACGGCGATTTTAAGGCAGCGTCTGCTGACCAGATATACTCACAGATAGCCGACGGCGGCAACGGCATGACGCCTTTCCGCACCCAGCTGACCGAACGTGAGATGAGGCTTTTGGTCAAGCTGATCCGTGAAGACCTTCGCAAAGGGAAATGAAATTGGAGCGTTCGCGACGGGGTTTTTTGGAGATCGTTGATATGAAGATATTGATCACAGGAGCGGGCGGCCTAATAGGGACCGAACTGCAGGCGGTTTATCGCGAATACGATCTTTTGCTGGGCACACGCGGCGAAGCCCGAAAGCCTGAACAGATCTCCTGGAACATTGACAGTGGTTTTGCCGAAGAGGATCTTTTCCGTCTTGAAGGACTCGATGCGGTGATACATCTTGCCGGTGAGAGCATCAGCGGTTTGCGATGGACCGAGGAAAAAAAGACGGCCATTCGCGACAGCCGGATCAAGGGGACAAAATCTCTGGTTGATGACCTTTTTAAACTGGAAAAACGTCCGTCGGTGCTTGTCTCAATGTCCGGCATAGATTTTTACGGTGACACGGACGACGAGGTAAAGACCGAAACGAACAAGGCCGGTGATACATTTTTGGCCGAGGTCTGCAAAGGCTGGGAAGCGGAGGCCCGCCGTGCTGAGGACGCCGGTATCCGCACAGTGATACTGCGTTCCGCGATGGTGCTTTCGTCAAAGGGTGGTGCTTTGGCAACGATGCTGACTCCTTTCAAATTCGGCGTAGGCGGCGTGGTCGGCAGCGGAAAACAGTGGATGAGCTGGATAACGCTGGATGACATAGTCCGTGTGATCGAATTTGCGGTCGATAATAATGAGCTTCGCGGTGCGGTCAACGCCACGTCGCCTAACCCTGTAACAAACGAGGAGTTCACTAAAACCCTTGGGGAAGTTATTTATCGTCCCACGTTTTTGCCTTTGCCCGAATTTGCCGTAAATCTCGCGTTGGGTGAAATGGGGCAAACACTTCTGCTGGAAAGCCGCCGCGCTATTCCAAAACGCCTGACAGACATCGGATTTGACTTCAGATTTCCAACCCTCAAAGAAGCTCTCGAACACGCAACGAAATAGACGCTTTTTCCTCCATGAATTTCAGCGAAGCATTGCAATATCTTCTGTCGCTTGGCAACGAGGTCGAGGCGATGAAGCTGGGGCTTCGCAATATCCGCGTGCTGCTCAAAGCTCTCGGCGAGCCGCAAAAGAACTATTTAAAGGTGCAGGTCGCCGGAACCAACGGGAAAGGCTCTGTGTGTGCGTTTCTCGATTCGATATGCAGCGAGGCGGGAATCAAAACGGGGCTTTATACATCTCCGCATCTGATCTCGATAACCGAACGCATAAAGCTCAACGGCGAGGATATAAGCGGGAAGGAATTTGCACGGCTCGGCACTGTTGTAAGAGAAACCTCAGAAAAGCTTGTTGCCGATGGTCAGCTTGAATATATTCCGACGTTCTTTGAGCAAATGACCGCCATCGGACTGCTTGCTTTTGTCGAAGCAAAGGTCGAACTGGCGATACTGGAAACCGGCCTCGGCGGACGTTACGACGCCGCTACCGCCGCCAACGCCGAGATCGCTGCGATAACACAGATCGCGCTCGACCATCAGGAATACCTCGGCGATACAGTTGAAGAAATAGCTGCGGAAAAAGCGGCAATTATCAGGCCAGATTCAATCGTTTGTGTTGGACAGCAAACTCCCGAGATATATGAGGTAATAAATGAGCGTTGTGCGGAATTTGACATAGAGGCCTATACCCTTAGGAGTGCAAGGTTCGGGATCGATCAGTCAGCATTGTATTTCAATGCGAGCGGATTTCAGGCAGACAAAATCATGCTTTCTCTCGAAGGCGAACATCAGGTGGAAAATGCGGCTCTGGCAATTCTTATTACGCTAGTGCTAAGGAGTTTTTTTCCAATAAACAACGAGAGCATTTATAGTGGACTTGAAAATGCTAAACATCCGGGCCGATTAGAGTGGGGCGAGACTGGTGGTGTCAGGATTTTATTCGACGGCGCTCACAATAAAGCAGGTGCTGAAGCGCTCGCCAAATACTTGAAGGTGTTTGAAGCCGAGACAAATATCGTTCTTGTTTATGCTTCGATGAAAGAGAAAGATTCCGAATCGATCATTAAAGCCCTTTTGCCGTTTATGAGCGATGTGATTTTCACAGAACCCAAAAATACAAGATCAAAAGCGGCGACGGAGATGGCGGCAATTGCCAAGCCGATCTTTGGTCGAGATAAGATCTTTGTTGTTGCAGATCCCGGACAAGCTCTTGATTCCGCCATAATGCTTGCCGGAACCTATGAGGCGATCCGTCCGGCACTTGTACTTGTCACAGGCTCACTTTACCTTGTTGGCGAATTAAAGAAATTATTGAATAATCAAATTAAGGACCACTGAATAATGAGCTTCTACTTTTTACTTATCACTTCTTACTTATTTCGGAATAAGTTAAAAGTGGTAAGTTATAAGTGACAGGAGAAAAAAGAACGGAAGACTTATGCACAAATTAGTGTTGATTCGCCACGGCGAGAGCCAGTGGAACAAGGAAAATCGTTTTACGGGTTGGAAGGATGTCGATCTTTCCGAAAGAGGCCGTGAAGAGGCAAAGGCAGCGGGCCAGTTGCTGAAAAGCGAGGGTTTTGTTTTCGACGAAGCATATACTTCTGTCTTGAAACGCGCCATCCGCACACTATGGGCCATCTTGGACGAAATGGATCTGATGTGGATACCGGTAACAAAATCGTGGCTGCTCAATGAGCGCCATTACGGCGGATTGCAAGGACTGGACAAGGCGGAAACGGCCGCGCAATACGGTGACGAGCAGGTGCTGGTATGGCGTCGAAGCTATGACATACCGCCGCCCGTGCTTGATGTTTCAGACGAACGTTATTTGGGCAATGAGCCACGCTATGCCGGCATAGAAGATTTTCCGGCGACCGAATGCCTGAAGGACACCGTTGCCCGCGTTGTTCCATATTGGGAAAATGAGATCGCGCCAAAGATAAAAGCGGGGAAACGGCTTATAATTGCCGCACATGGCAACAGCCTGCGTGGGCTGGTCAAGCACCTTGACGGAATCTCCGATGAGGAAATATTAAATCTTAACATTCCGACCGGTGTGCCGCTCGTATATGAGCTTGATGACGATCTGAAACCTCTCAAGAGTTACTATCTCGGTGACGCCGAGGCGATCCAGGCCGCACAGGATGCGGTCGCAAATCAGGGAAAGGCGAAATGATGGTTCGGGTGAGGGAAATTCTATGTACAGGCTAAAAACTCTGTCGGCGGTTTTGCTGGCCGTATTTCTGTTCGCGTCTGCTGCGGAGGCACAGAAAACCGGAACGAAACGATCCGTGTCAGACGGTGATATTTCAGCCGGGCTAAAGGAAGCACTTGGAAAGGGAGTTAGGTCCGCGATCGCGTCACTTGGCAAGGAAGACGGTTTTCTGGCCAACCCGCGCGTCAGGATACCTTTGCCACTGAAGACGTAAATGCAGGAAAAGCCCGATCATATTGTGAAGGACGACGATGGATGCTGTGGTCATGATCACGGTGATCACTCCGGCCATGACCATGACCATGACCATGACAACTTAGTGGCTACCGGTCCTCTGGCATTGTTAACGGGCGCATGGGCT
>CAZOXY010000107.1:0-6818 GCA_964583955.1 uncultured Chloracidobacterium sp.
CGAAGTAAGGGCACTTCATCCCTAGCCACCGAATCGCAAATTGTCTCTATGCTCGAATCGGCAATAGAAAAGCGTTTCGGCAAGCAGATCCCCGTGATGGTCCGCGAACAGGCCGACATCGCCCGCATCATCGCCAACAACCCGTTCGACGGCCAATTTGAGAGCCACAAGGAAATGCACGTACTTTTTCTCAAGGAAGAAATGCCGGAGGACAAGCTCGATCAGCTTCTGGCCGCCGCGCCCGATGGCGAACGCTTTGCCGCTATTGGCCGCGAGATATACTGCCATCTAAAACTCGGCGTCACCGACAGCCTGCTCGGCAAAGGCTTTATCGACAAAAAACTCAAAGTGCCTTTCACCGCCCGAAACTGGCGGACGGTGGAAAAGCTCGCTGTATTATAGACATTGTAGTGTGTATAAGCAGTGTGTATAATGGAAGCATGAAAAAAGCAGCACATAAACGGATAAACATAACGCTCCCCGAATCGACGGTAGCGTTGCTGGAAAGCGTTGCGGACAAAGGTGAACGCAGCACATTCATTGATCAGGCTATTAAACAGCGGATGAAAGAGATCCGGAAACAGGACCTGCGCGAACGGATAAAGGAAGGTTCTCTGGTAAACGCAGAACGCGATCTCGAAATGGCGGATGATTGGTTCCATATTGAGGAAGAGCTATGGCAAGAATAGTGTTCCCTAAGCGTGGTGAGATATATTTAGTGAACTTCGACCCGACCGTTGGTTCTGAGATCCGCAAAACACGTCCTGCACTGATCCTGCAAAACGATGTTGCAAACGAATTTAGTCCGATCACTATCGTTGCGGCCATCACATCAACAATTGAACCGAAGCTGCGACCAACATCTGTCATTATTGACAAGAGAAACTCAGGGCTTAAGGTCAAGTCGGTTGTGTTGCTGAATCAAGTTAGATCAATAGATAGATCGAGGCTGCTGAAGCGACTCGGCGCGGTCGATGAAAAAACACTTCGTCAGGTTTCTCGGAGTATAATGATAAGTTTTGGCTTGGTCGAATTGTAATTATGCAGATACGCAGACCCTTTAATTTCAAACAATGGATCGACGAACACCGGCATTTGCTCAAGCCGCCGGTTGGGATTTAGAAAGAAATCGTAGTCAAGCCTGCGATATAGCGCTGCCAATTTCTGCAACACAACAACTTCTTTTTTCGTGATAGAATAATTCTATTATGCAAACAGTCGATGGAATAGAGATCGAGAAAAACGCTAATGGACAAGATGCTTTTATCCGCATTGATCTGAGCAGATACAGCGAACAGCTTCGTCCATTTCTTGAAGAGATCGGGGTACTTGAAGAAGATTTCGAAGAGGAATGGAAAAATGGTTTGACACTGGAGGAAGCTCGCGAAAGAACATTAGAAAGAATCCGAAAGAGGTGGGATAAGTGACTGTTATCATCTCGCCTGGGGTCATTGATTATTTAGAGAACCTGGTTTTTACTCTGCGTGATAAAGGATATTTCAATTTTCTTGAAGATGCCGAAGAGTATGTCGATAAAATTTACGATGCGATCCCTGTTGCCGTTCAAACGCAACTCCACAAACAAACTCCTGAAAAACTGATAAAGCACGGCAGATTTTACGTTACTTACAACACGGCAAACCGCACAACCTGGTACATTTTCTTTGCAAGAACGGATGAGAGAATTATCGTGAAATTTGTTACAAATAATCACGTTTACAATGCCGGTTTCCTGAATTTGGATGATTGATATGGTTTGGATATGATACGAAGGCCTTTTAATTTCAAACAATGGATCGACGAACACCGGCATTTGCTCAAGCCGCCGGTCGGGAATCAATGCGTTTATGACGACGATGATTTTATCGTGATGGTCGTGGGCGGGCCGAATTCGCGCAAGGACTATCACTGGGACGAGGGCGAGGAGCTTTTTTACCAGCTCGAAGGCGATATAAAAGTGCAGATACAGGAAGACGGCAAGGCGGTCGAAGTGCCTATCCGCGAGGGCGAAATGTTCCTGCTCCCGCCGCGCATCCCGCACAACCCCATTCGCGGAGCAAATACGGTCGGACTCGTCATCGAACGCAAACGCCGCCCTGGCGAACTCGACGGTCTGCTCTGGTTCTGCGAAAACTGCAACGAAAAACTCTATGAGGAATACTTTCAACTCGACGACATAACAACCCAATTCCAGGGCGTCTTCAAAAAATTCTACGGCAGCGAAGACCTCCGCACGTGTAAATCATGCGGAGCCATAATGCAGCCACCGCCAGTTGTCTCGTAAGCGTTATGGCTATTAATAGTAGAACAATCTGGAGATCTATATTGGTAGTTGTGATCTTAATGGGACTATTCCTCTTATATCCCAGAGAAGTCATCCTTGTCCCTGAGATAACTATTCGAGTTGTAGATAGCGAGGGACAAATCGTGACAGATGGTGAGGTTTGTCGCACGTATAACCATTATCTTGGTGACGGTTGGAAAACTACATTATTACAAACTGACAGCAACGGAGTTGTTAAGTTCTACAGAGTCAAACGTAGAGTTCCTCGCTTGATTCAATCTCTTAAAATAGTACTATCTCCATTCGGTCATTATTATCCCGGATTGGCTATGAGTCTTAAAGCTCGGGATTCAAAAAATCATTACGTTTGGCAGCGAGTTGATGCAAAATCTCATGATTGTTGCCCTAATGAGATCGTTATTGAACCTCATGACCGCAAGGGTGAGGCCGACGACAATTACTTTTGTACGTTCGGGGAGACTACTCCGAATGAATAACACAGAATCCTTATCTTTTGACAAGGCCGGGGTTTTATTGACATACATATATTATACATATAATATAAAACATGTTCGTTTGGCGTGAGGCAAAAGGTCATTGAGGATCACAAGGTTGATCTCAAGTTGATAACGGACATATTTGAAGATTCGTTTGCGATCTACAATGATGACTTGGGGCGCTCCGAACTTGAACTTCGATACACGGTTATCGGAATGACAGCACGATACGGACTTGTCTTTATGGTGTTTATGTATGTTGACGAAAAGATCCGCTTTATTACCGCTCGACGGGCAGAAAACTGGATGGTGAAAGAATATGAACGACGAGTTTGATGAAACAATCTTAGAGGACGAGGAAAAATTCAAGAAGCGGTTTAGAAGGATAGAACGCCCTTCTTTCATAGATAAGACCATTAAGGATCATAAGAACCGAATTACCATCTATCTTGATAGTGACATTATTGAACACTTCAAAACTGAGGCCAAAAGGACTCGCGTCGGCTACCAAACCCTGATAAATCAAACCCTGCGAGAAACCATTGATGGTTCCAAGTCATCAGACCCGCTGGAAAAACTTCTGAAGAACAAAAAAGCCCTCAAACGCCTGAAAGCCGAACTGGAAGCGATTTAACCGATTGGAAAAAGTTATATGAGTATCTTTGCCGCTAAACACACATTAATTATTTTGAGTTTGTCGTGTCTATGCCTGTTTTTTGCGTCCGCATTAGTATTTGGTCAAAAAAAGGATAGTGCGTGTTTTGAGATAAAACATCTTGATTTTTTCGGCATTGAAAAACTGGATATAGATTGGCCTGATACTGAGATAGACGGGCTGTTGAAAGCTGATGATTACCAGCCGACGCATAGCACTAGTTTCTTCGTACCGATGGTTGTTAAAGAACTTGCTGCTTATCACTCGTGTACGAAAAATAAAACCAATACAGAACGTCTTAAAAAGCTGGTGAATCTCTATATAAAGTTGCGAAAGGGTAACTTGAGTTCTTTGACGTCGGATATGCCTTTTGACAAAGTGCTGGAAATTATTCGCCAAGATTTCTACGATCAGGTAAATGACGATGAATTACTGGATCAAATGATCTATAGCATGGATGACGGGCCTCTAACGGGTGAAGCAACTAAAATATTCCCCAAAGATATAGAACCCATAATTGTCCAAACCCAATTTGGTTCTATAAAACTTGCCCAGGGAAAAGAGCGTGTATATGCAGGGGCTTTTGATAAAAATGAAAAGCCGCTCTGGATTAAAATACTCAAAGGAACGGTGCCGGAGCGGTATCTAAAAAACTTTCAGCCTGAAAAAATAGAATTAAACGAATTTGAAGCGGCGAGCATTCTCACATTCTTTGCCGATGGCGAGCGCGTGAAAATCTACGTCCGCCCAAATGGTCGGTTTATGTTTTATACGCATTCATGGTGAAGTAAATGAACGATCACAAATATCCGGCTGACATTTTCACTGAACCCGAAGGTGTCGATCCTGATACTTTACGCAATTTAGGGCCGCTGCGTCCTATGGCGGGCAGTTGGAAAGGGTCGGCGGGCCACGATGTCAATCCTAAGGCCGATGGCCCGGAACACAACGATTATTACGAGACAATAGAAAACAAACTCATCGACCGTCAACTGAACGGCCCTCAGCTTTTTTACGGAATGTCGTATGAGCAGATCATACAGAATCCGGAAGAAAAGCCGACATTTCATCACCAGACCGGATTTTGGCTGTGGGAACCGGCGACAATGACGATCATTCAGACGCTTGCCATTCCGCGAGGCCAGGTCGCGATGGCAATAGGAACGGCCGAGCCGGACGCGACCGAATTTGAACTCACGGCAAAAAGAGGCTCAACGATCAACGGCATCTGCTCAAATCCGTTCCTTGAGCAGGCGTTCAGAACCGTGGAATATCGGTGCAGGATCAGGATACTTTCAGAAGACAGATGGTCGTATGAAATGACCACGGTTCTTGAGGTCGAGGGGCAAGGCCAATTCGAGCATATCGATTCAAACACATTGATCCGAACGGCGCACCCGTTGCCCAATCCATTGCTTTTGAAGGCCAAAACGGCGTGATCGGGTTAGTGTTCGCTCCGGCTTTTTCATTTTCGTGATTTTGGTATAAACTGCTTTCCAAACTCCGCAGACAACCCCAAAGTATCAAGTGCGTTTGCTTTCCCGATATGTTCGGTAATGCCGTTGGTTCGTATGCGGAGATGTTCAGTGAAAGCACATGGTATTTCTCACACAATCAGCGGCCGTTTACGGCATAGACGCGATCATTGTTGATATCGAAGTGGTCATGCGCCAAGCGGGCGAAAATGACAACACGCCTCCGATAATCATCGTCGGCCTGCCGGACACCGCCGTTCGCGAATCGCGCGAACGCATACGCGCTGCCATCAATAACAGCGGTTTTTTCTTTCCATTGCAAAAAGTAACGGTCAATCTGGCTCCGGCCGATGTGCGGAAAGAAGGCGCGAGTTTCGATCTGCCCGTGGCCCTCGGCATACTTGGTGCGAATGGCGACATCTGCAACGGCGACAGCCTTGACAACACGCTCAGCGTCGGCGAACTTTCGCTTGACGGCCGTGTTCGGCCCGTTCGGGGTGCGTTGTCCATTGCGTTGGCGGCACGCGATAACGGCGTAAAGAATCTCATCGTACCGGAAGAGAACGCCCGCGAAGCCGCCGTCGTGCGTGAGATAAACGTCTATCCGGTCGCCGATCTGCGGACGGCGTCTTTGCTGGCTCAAGACATTGCCGCGGGCGGCCCGACGCGTGTTCCGCCTGTCCAGCTTGACCTTTCCGATCTTGAATCGGCGAATGAGAATTACCGCGTTGATTTTTCAGAGGTTCGCGGCCAGCAATCGGCAAAGCGGGCGCTTGAGGTGGCAAGCGCCGGCGGCCACAATATTTTGTTCATCGGCCCGCCGGGTTCGGGCAAGACGATGCTTGCCAAACGCCTGCCGACCATTTTGCCGCATCTGGAATTTGACGAAGCGCTTGAAATAACAAAGATACATTCCGTTGCCGGGCTTACCGGAAAAGCCGGGCTTATCGTCGAACGCCCGTTCAAATCGCCGCATCACACCGTATCGCAGGCGGGATTGATCGGCGGCGGTTCCGTTCCGAAACCGGGCGAGGTTTCTTTGGCACATCTCGGCGTTCTTTTTCTGGACGAACTGCCCGAATTTGACCGCAGTGTGCTGGAGGTTCTTCGCCAACCGATGGAGGACAAGCAGGTCACGATCTCGCGTGCCGCGTCGTCGTTGACATTTCCTGCAAATTTCACGCTTGTCGCCTCGATGAATCCGTGTCCGTGCGGATATTTTGGCTCAAGCCGCGAATGTACATGTTCTTCCATCCAGATACAGCGTTATGTCGGCAAGATCTCAGGCCCGCTGATGGACCGCATAGATATTCATGTCGATGTTCCGGCTGTGAAATTCAATGAACTGCGCGGACGCGGCGAACCTGTCGGCGAAAGCTCCGCCGAGATACGAAAGCGTGTGCTGTCCGCGCGCGAAAGGCAGCTTAACAGGTTCAACGGCGAAGGCGTTTTTTCAAATTCGGCAATGTCGCCAAAACAGATAAGGACGTTCTGCGAACTTGACGTGCAATGTGAAGCTCTTCTTGAAAAGGCGATGACCCGCCAGGGCCTTTCCGCTCGCGCTCACGACCGCATCCTAAAGGTTTCAAGGACGATAGCCGACCTTGACGGCAGCGACAACATCGAGCCTGCACACATCAGTGAAGCGATAAACTACCGATCACTTGACCGAAATTACTGGGTTTAAACGCCGTTGCCGGGAGAGCCTTTCGTCGGCATTCATTCATGTGCTTTGGCGTCTTTATTGGACTTGAGCCGCCTTATTTGAGATTATTACTGGCGATCAAAGAATTACACAGCTATTTCAAGGATCGTTTATCTTACTAGGTAGTGTTGCCATTTTTCAGGAAGGCGTGCCGGTAAAGGTTTTTTTGAACGCAGATCAGGCAGATCTAGCGGATAGGAGC
>CAZOXY010000108.1:0-6706 GCA_964583955.1 uncultured Chloracidobacterium sp.
AAACTGCTTTAGCTCCGCACATTCACCCCGCAATGTTGTAAAATATTTCCAATGCACGAACGAGACATATTTGACGAACGCCAGGAAACAAAAACGGCCAGCTTTGCCTGTTCGTTTTGCCGTGAGCGAAACGACTATGAGGTCAGATGGCTGAAACGCACAAAAAAGAAGAACGTACCGCGCAGCCTGAACGAACACGACCGCGCCCGTTTTCAGAACTCACGCGATTATATGGTACGCATAGACGACCAGTTGATGTGCAAGAATATGCGCTGCCGCAGGCGTTTTGAAATACCGTCGTCGCAATCGGTCGTGTTCATCTGAAATTTTTTCCGATATTTTTTCCGTGTCATCGGTCAAAATGGTGTATTTCCTCCACGCATTTTTGTTATAATGTTCCTGACACCTGACGGCGTGCCTGCCGGCCGCCGTTTCTCTAAAAAAAAGTGAGCAACGGACCTCTTCATAGAATATTCGTTATAGCGCTAAATACGTTTCGCGAGGCAATTCGAGATCGCGTTCTGTATAACCTTGTGCTTTTCGTTCTGCTGATAACGGCCAGCGCCATCCTTTTGGGCGACCTGACAGACGGACACGAGGCGCGCACCATTGTCAACATCGGCCTGAACGCGATGCTGCTTTTCGGCGCGTTCATCTCGATATTTGTCGGCGTCGGCCTTGTCTCAAAGGAGATCGAGAAACGCACGGTCTTTGCCATTTTCGCTAAACCGGTGAACCGTGCCGAATTTATCGTCGGCAAATACCTCGGGCTTTGCCTGACGCTGCTTGTCAACGTCGCGGTAATGGCCGTCGGCGTGACGCTGGCGTTGCTGTATGTCGGGAACGGAGCATTGACAGTCGGCATCTGGCCGACCGTTTATCTGATATTTCTGGAACTCTGCATCCTGACGGCGGTCGCGATATTGTTCTCGTCGTTCTCAACACCGGCCCTTTCGGCGCTTTTTACATTTTGCATTTTTGTTATCGGCCACCTCAGCGCGTCGCTGCGTGACCTTGGCAACGCGCTCGGTTCGGCGTTTGCAAAATACGTCCTGACGGCGGTGTATTATCTGCTGCCAAATCTTTCGCTGTTCAGCTTTCGCACCGAAGCGGCGAACGCAATGGTGCCAAACGCCGCGATGCTTTTGGCGGGAACTGCCTACGCCGTCGTCTATGTTTTCATCCTGCTCGTCATCGCGGTTCTGATCTTTAACCGGCGAAATTTCAAATAATCTGACAGATGGAAGACCAACGGAACAAAACAAAAAGCGGTTCAGGAACGGCACTCACGCTGATAGGCGTGGCGGCCGCTTTTGTACTTGTTTTTGTTCTTTCCAATTTTATTGACGCCGAACGCCCGCGGCTTCCCGAATCTTATGAGGATGCCGATCTCGCGCTTCAGGGCAAAAGGCTGAAAGGCTGGGCTTTGGGAGCGGAAGGCTTGCTTGCCGATTGGTACTGGATGAATTCGCTGCAATACGTCGGCACAAAGATACTTCGCGGCCCCGAAGGCGGCGTTAACATTGACGATCTGAGGCCGCTGAAGCCGCGTCTGCTTTATCCGCTTTTGGACAACGCCACCGACCTCGATCCGCATTTCATGGCCGTTTATTCTTATGGGGCCAGCGTTCTGCCCGCGATCGATCCGGCACAGGCCATCGCCCTGACAGAAAAAGGCATCGCCAACAACCCTCAGGAATGGAAGCTGTATCAATATCTCGGCTACATACATTGGCGATTGAAGGATTACGAAAAAGCGGCTGAGGCCTATGAAAACGGATCGGACCTGCCCGGTGCGACCGCGATAATGCGTCAGATGGCAGCCGTTATGCGGACCAGAGGCGGCAGCCGCGACACCGCGCGGCAAATGTACGAACAGATGCTGGCAGAGGCCGAAGATCAGCAGTCGCGTTCGCTGGCGGAGCTTCGCCTGATGGAACTCGATTCGCTGGATGAGCGTGACGCGATGAACGAACAGCTTAAAAAGATCGCGGATGGTTCCGGCAAATGCCCGCAGCAGCTAAAAGAGATCGTCCCGTTTTTGGCGAGGGTAAAACTGCCGCATAACAAGGATTTTCGAATAAACTCCGACGGCGATCTGGTCGATCCGGCCGGAGAACCTTATCGACTGGACCGTGAAAAATGCGTGGCGTTGCTTGGTGTCAATTCCAGAATACCGACGCCGCTGGAATGACCATATCTGCTATGGAATACATTGTTGAAATAAAAGACCTTTCCAAGGATTACGAGACCGGATTTTGGCGAAAGAAAAAGGTGCGAGCCCTCGACGGACTGACGCTAAACGTCCGTTCCGGACAGATATTCGGTTTTCTCGGCGGCAACGGCGCCGGAAAAACGACGACCATCAAGATACTGATGAGCCTGCTTTACCCCACCGAAGGTTCGGCAAAGATACTTGGCCGCGATATTTCGGATGTGGCAATGCACGCACGGATCGGATATTGTCCGGAAAATCCGTATTTCTACGATTATCTGACGGCAAATGAGCTGCTGGATTATTTCGGGCAGATATTTGGTTTTGAACAGGCAAAACGCAAACAGCTTACCGATGAACTGCTGACCGCCGTCGGGCTTGAGGAAAAAAGCCGCAGCCGTCAGCTTCGCAAATTCTCAAAAGGAATGCAGCAGCGTGTCGGGCTGGCGCAGGCGCTTGTGAACGACCCAGAAATTGTCTTTTTGGATGAACCGATGAGCGGCCTTGACCCGGTCGGGCGAAGGGAGATACGCGAACTCATCGTCTCGCTCCGCGAAAAAGGCAAGACCGTTTTTATGTCAACGCATATCCTGTCCGATGTCGAGGCGTTGTGTGACGAGGTGGCGATACTTCGCGGCGGCAGGCTGGCGGCAACAGGCAGCCTTCGCGAACTGCTCGCGACCGGCAGCGACCGGCGTGCTTTTGAACTGTTGATAGGCGGCGTCGCTTCCGAACAGATGAAAACTGCCGTGTCCGGCGTCAGCGGTGCAACGGTTTTGACCAAGCCTGCGGGAACTGCCGTTGAGGTTTTGGACGAATCGGACATCGACGCCGTTATTACCGCCGCGCGCACCTGCGGCGGCAAGATAATTTCCGTAAATCCGGTGTCGCTGTCGCTGGAAGATCTGTTCGTTGAAACCGGGGCCGCCGAAACGGAATAGCCCAAAACACCATCAAGAAAAACTTCGCGCAACTTGGCGTCTTAGCGGCAAAATCTATAACACAACCGAAAAGATCACGGTAGAAAAAATGATCATCACTCCGCCCTGATCGCGGTCACGCGCCAGCGGATATTGGCACGGTCGTCCTTCGCCTTGAAACCGTCGATGCTCAGCGTAACGGTCATCGTTTCTCCAGGGGCCAGGCTCGGAGCATGTGCCGGAACGGCCAGAACGCGCTTTTCCTTTATCACCTTATTTTCCGTATCCACCACCGAAACGTTTATCTCAATGCCGGTCAGCGTCCGCGTTCCGCGATTGGTCATTTCGCCTTTTATGTACATCGAGATTGAACCGAAAGCGTTTGGCGATTCGACCGTGTCCCTGTGTGTGGCAATGACGATATTTTTGGTCAGGGCTTCAAATTCAGGGGTTCCTTCCTGAACGGAATTTTCCAGAATGGCGGCGACCTGTTCCTCGTTTGACGGACGCATGAGCAAGGCCGTCACGAACACCCCGATGATGACGATGCCGACAATGGCCCCGATCAAATAGCCCGTGTAATTACGTTTTGGTTTATTCTGCTGCAGCAAGCTGTCCATAAACTGTTCTTTAGGTGATTAGACACCGATTTTTGCTATTGGTTCCACTAGGTTATCATTTTGGTTGCGCTAAACCGAAATGGCCGAACTTCGTAAAACCAACAGCAGCGAAACGCGGTATGCAGAGGTTGCTCTGCCGCTGCCGGTGCGAAAGCTTTTCACCTATCGCCTGTCTGACGCGAACGGCGACGAACCGCGTCCGGGCGCCCGCGTTGTGGTGCAGTTCGGCAAACGTGAACTGACAGGTTATCTGATAAATATTCTGGACGGCCTGCCGAAAGATTCGCGTCTTGATGAAGCGGAAATAAAGCCCGTCACCAAGGTCATCGACACCGAGCCGCTGATAACCGATGAGATAATGCAGCTTGCCGAGTGGACGGCTGATTATTACGCGGCGTCGCTTGGCGAGGTGCTGAAGGCGAGCCTTCCGGCGGGCATAAACGCTGTGATCGAAAAGGTTTACGAGATCACCGATACGGGACGCAATGCTCTTGCCGACACCGCGCGGAAAGCAGCCGCCAAATGGGACATTCTCAGGCATCTTGCGGAAAACAGCCCGGCGGCGGAACGCGGCCTTGTAAAACTTTTCGGAAAAGCGGCAGCCGTCCGCTCTTTGCGCGATTTGAGGAACGGCGGCCTCATCTCGCAAGATCATCAAAAGATCGAACCGCGTGTAAAGGCAAAGCGGCAAAAGGCCGTTCGGCTGCTTCCCGAAGCGGTCGGGGAACAGGAAAAACCGCTCACGCACGACCAGCAAAGGATAATAGGCATCCTTGCCAAAGCTGGCGGGGAAATGCTGTTCACGGATGTCCTGGAACGTGCGGACACCGGAGCATCGCCCGTGAATACGTTGGCAAAACGCGGCCTGCTGGAAATTTACATCCGCGAAATAAGACGCGATCCGTTCAGCGGTGATGCTGTCGGCGGCCGCACCGGGCTGAAGCTCAATGACGATCAGGAAACCGCTCTGGCGGCCATTACTGCATCGCTCAAGGATGGTGCGTACAAAGCATTTTTGCTGCACGGCGTTACCGGCAGCGGAAAGACCGAGGTATATATTCGGGCAATGGCGGAGGCACTTGAGATGGATCGTTCGTCGCTGATGCTTGTGCCGGAAATTGCCCTGACGCCGGTTTTCTCGCGTCGTTTGCGGGAAGCATTTGGCAGCAGCGTCGCCATTCTTCATTCAAACCTGTCGGCGGGCGAACGCTTTGACGAATGGCGGCGCATACACAGCGGTTCGGCACGCATCGCCATCGGGACGCGGTCAGCCGTCTTCGCTCCGCTTGAGGACATCGGGCTGATCATCGTTGACGAGGAACACGACACGTCCTATCGCCAGAACGAATCGCCTTTTTACAACGCCCGCGACCTGGCCGTGATGCGTGCCCATGCCGCCGGAGCAACCATCGTTCTCGGCTCCGCTACGCCGGCGATAGAATCATTTCACAACGCTAAAACAGGCAAATATCATTATTTGCGGATGCCGACACGCATCGGCGACCGGCCGCTGGCAAAGGCGGAACTGATCGACATGCGCGAGGTGTTCAAAAAGGCAGGCAAGGATGTTGTCTTCTCGCCCGCGCTCATTGACGTCATAAAAGAGACCAAAGCAAAGGGCGAACAGACGATGATCCTGCTCAATCGCCGGGGATTTTCTTCTTTTGTTCTCTGCCGTTCGTGCGGAGAGAGCCTTCGGTGCAAAAATTGCGACATCACGCTGACCTATCACAAAGCGGAGCGGAAATTGACCTGTCATTACTGTGGCTACACGACCGATCCGCCCGACAAATGCCCGTTTTGCACAAGCGAATATCTGTATTTCATCGGCCCGGGAACCGAGCAGCTTGAGGAAGTTTTGCAAAGGATACTGCCCGAACTTCGCATCGCCCGCGTTGACCGCGACACGATGTCACGCAAGGGCGAAATGGCAAGAACGCTTGCCGCGTTTGACCGTGGCGAGACCGATATCCTCGTCGGGACGCAGATGATAGCCAAGGGCCACGATTTTCACAACGTGACGCTCGTCGGCGTGGTTTCGGTCGATAACGGCCTCGGACTGCCTGATTTTCGTTCCGCCGAAAGGACGTTTCAGCTTTTGACGCAGGTGGCTGGCCGCGCCGGACGCGGCAGCCTGGCCGGACGCGTGATGATACAGACGTATTACCCCGAACATTACGCTCTTCGCCACGCAGCCGAACAGGATTATGAAAGCTTTTACACGGAAGAGGTAAAATACCGCGGCAGAATGGGTTATCCGCCCTTTGTCGTGCTTGCTTCGATACTGATAAAACACAAGGACGAGGATTATGCCCTGCGAAGCGGACGGATACTCCGCGAGGCTTTTGACCGCGCGAACACGAACGGTACATCACGGATCATCGGCCCGGCAAAGGCAGCAATATCACGCATAAGAAACGAATTTCGCTTTCAGATGATCCTCAGATCGACCAACCGGCGCGACCTGCGGCGCCTGATCGACACGGCTCTGGCCGAAGCCGAAACACGCGGATGCGACCGCCGCATCGTATTTGTCGAGATCGACCCAGTCAGCCTCTTATAACAACTCTACTCTCCGTCTCAAACCAGTTTCTGCTTACATTTTGTAGGAACACGAACCGGTGAACATTTTTCAACGCGGATAAAGCGGATTTGAAATTTAATATCCGCTCCCATCCGCTGCATCTGCATGATCCGCGTCCAAAAAAATGTCAACGCAACCCGGCTATACTGACGGCTTTGCCATTCTATTTAAGGCTCTCTGCAAAAGCCGCCTCTTTTTTATGCAGTGTAAATTGCCCCTAGCTTTAGAGTCTGAGTCAAAACGGTGCATTTTTGTCCCAAAGGAACATATCGAAAATAGCCCGCCGATTTATCGATGGGAAATCATCGATCATTCCCAACCAGTCCCGGCAGGGACGGCTGGGACATTGCAAACATCGGCATTGCAG
>CAZOXY010000109.1:0-6689 GCA_964583955.1 uncultured Chloracidobacterium sp.
GACCATCACGGGGATCTGCTTGCCGAAACGCTTTTCTATTGCCGATTCGAGCATGGCGACGATATGCGATTCGGCGGCTAAGGCTGATGTGCCCTTACTTCGTGCGGGCTTCTGCATTTCGTGGTCAAATGCAAGATTGCCGCTGTTTATGTAGGTGGCGACGTTTGCGAAGCCAAGCTCCTCAAAGCTTGTCTTCAGCTCGGCCATTTTTATCATCGTGTTCCCGCCGACATTTATGCCGCGAAGCAGCGCAATATATCTCATAATGTAAAATGTTAATCCTCTTGATATGAAAATCAAAAGTCAGCAAGATTCGGGTTTATTCGCTTTCGGCGGATATTCATAATCGTCCTTGAACGTAAGGAGAAATATTATGAATGACCAACAGCAATTCAATTACGACCGGATAGCCCGAGCTATCGAATATATCACCGTGAACTTTCGCGAACAGCCGAGCCTGGACGAGGTGGCTGAGGCCGTGAATATCAGCCCGTATCATTTTCAGCGGCTGTTCACCGAATGGGCGGGAACCAGCCCGAAAAAGTTTCTGCAATACATCAGTATCGAACACGCGAAGGCAATGCTTGCTCGTGATAAAGCGACGCTGCTCGACACTTCGTTCGAGACAGGGCTTTCCGGTACGGGCAGGCTTCACGACCTATTCGTCAATATCGAGGGAATGACACCAGCCGAATATAAGAACGGCGGCAGCGGCCTGAGCATAAATTACAGCTATGCGGAAAGCCCCTTCGGCAACCTGATAGTTGCGTCCACGGCAAAAGGCATCTGCCACATGGCGTTTGAAAGCGACGAGCAAAGCGGCACGGAAAAGCTGATAAGCAAATTTCCGAACGCCGAGTTCACACGCAAGCTAGATATGACACAGCAAAACGCGCTGTTCATCTTTCAGCACGACCGCAGCCGCCTGCATGAGATAAAACTGCATCTGAAAGGCACCGATTTTCAGCTAAAGGTCTGGGAAGCCCTATTAAAGATACCGATGGGCGAACTCTCGACCTATGGCGAGATCGCTGACATGATCGGCCGGCCAAATGCGTCAAGAGCGGTCGGAACGGCCATCGGCGGCAACCCGGTCGCTTATCTGATACCGTGTCACCGCGTGATACGCTCGACCGGCGTTTTCGGCGGCTATATGTGGGGAAACACCAGAAAAACGGCGATCATCGGCTGGGAAGGAGCGAGAGCAAATGAAAGCAATTGAGAAACAAAAAGATCTGGCCGAAAGGATCGCGTCAGTGGATTGGGATGAGGTGAGGTCAAGGCTCTCGTCCGGCGGTTTTGCCTCGGTTCCGGGATTGCTGTCAGCGGCCGAGTGTGACGAATTAAAAGCCGGTTACGATGATATAATTCACCGAAAACGGGTCGTTATGGAACGCCACCGTTACGGCAAGGGCGAGTATAAATACTATGCATATCCGCTGCCGGAACAGGTAGAAACATTGCGGCGGGAAATATATCCCGAACTGGTTCCGGTTGCTAACGATTGGATGAGCACATTGAATATCGACGTCAGATTTCCGGCCGATCTCGCCGCTCTCAAAACCCTCTGCGAACGGAGCAGACAGACAATGCCGACACCGCTGATGCTGAAATACGGCAAGGGCGGCTTTAACACGCTTCATCAGGACCTCTACGGCGAGGTCTGGTTCCCAATGCAGTGCGCAGTCTTTCTTGACCGGCCGGACATCGACTACACGGGTGGAGAATTTGTCCTGACCGAGCAGATCCCGCGAGCTCAGTCAAAGGCGATGGTGCTGAGGCCCAAACAAGGCGATATGCTGATCTTTACGACAAACTTTCGGGCAGAAAAAGGCTCTCGCGGCCATTATCGCGTGGCAATGAGGCACGGCGTCAGTGAGATACACAGCGGCAGCAGGCACACGCTTGGGATAATCTTTCACGACGCGGTGAGTTGATGATACGGCACACGGATGTGGAAAATGATGAGCTAAGGCGTCTCATTGCCAAAGGAAAGATAACGTATGGCGGCAACGCTCGGCTGAAAATCTATGGCCGCCTTGCGTGTTCGTCAGGTAAAAGGATGCATCGCGAAAACCGTGTATTCTTTGCGGATAAAGACGAGGCCGAGGCAAACGCTTTCAGGCCGTGCGGAAACTGCATGAAGGAAGAATACAGGAAATGGCGGGAGCGGCAAGCGTGAATGCCCGCCGCTCCGGTCACGATCTAAACAGCTTTCATATCCAGAACAAAGCGGTAACGGACATCCGATCTAAGCGTCCGGTCATAAGCTTCCTCGATGCGGTCAGGTGTGATGACCTCAACATCGGCGGTGATGTTGTGTTCGGCGCAAAAATCGAGCATTTCCTGTGTTTCGGGAATACCGCCGATCAGAGAACCGGCAAGCGTTTTGTTGCCGAAGATCAGCCCGAATTGATGTATCTGCGTCGGATTTGGCGGAACGCCGACGACGGCCATCGTGCCGCCGATGCCGAGCAGTCCGAAATACTGGTTAAGGTCGTGATCAGCCGAAACGGTGTCCAGAATAAAATTGAATGTTCCGGCAAGCGGAGCGAGGTTTGCCGGATCGCGTGTCACGACGAAATGATCTGCGCCTAAAGCCTGAGCATCCGCTTCTTTTGAAGGCGAGGTGCTGAATATCGTCACTTCGGCTCCCATTGCCTTGGCAATTTTCACAGCCATGTGGCCGAGTCCGCCGAGGCCGACAACACCGACCTTTTGCCCCGGCCCGACCTTGAATCGCTTCAGCGGCGAATATGTCGTGATGCCCGCACAAAGCAGCGGAGCGACACCGGCCAGATCGCCCGTCGCGCGAACATTATGAGCATAACCTTCGTCGATGACATATTTGTCCGAGTAACCGCCGTAGGTCGGCGTCACACGGTCCATATAGGTTCCCGCGTAGGTATAGGCGGCCATTTTTTGGCAAAACTGCTCGGTTCCGTTCTCACACGGCGAACATTCGCGGCAGCTATCGACAAAACAGCCGATGCCGGCAACGTCGCCGACCTTGAATTTTGTCACCGCGTCGCCAACCTGCGAAACGCGGCCGACAATTTCATGTCCCGGGACCAATGGATAGGTTGACGGCATCATGGCTTCCCATTCGTTCTTTGCCGCGTGAATGTCCGAATGGCAAATGCCGCAATATTCGATATCGATCAAAATATCATTCGGGCCGACATCTCGGCGTTCAAACTCGAACGGGCCAAATTTGGCGTTCTTGTCATGTGTTGCGTAACCTTTTGTTTGAATCATTATTGCTCCTGTTTTTTTCAACTGTAAACTCTTACCTACAAACTAATAACTGAAAAAAAAGCATTTTCTGTTTCAGTTATTAGTTCATAGTGAATAGTTTCTATTCGATCGTCGCAATGACCTTCAATTCTATGGCTATCGGCGTCGGCAGCGAGCTTATTTCGACCGTTGTCCGGCACGGCTGATTGTCGGCGAAATATTCCGCGTAGATGCGATTATACACAGCGAAGTCCGCTTTCATATTCGTCAGAAATACCGTTACGTCGATCATTTTATCCCACGATGAGCCTGCGTCCTCTAAAATGTATCTTACATTTTGAAAAACGCTGCGGCATTGGGTCTCGATGTCATAGGAAACGATCTCGCCGGCTTCATTCAATTCCACGCCCGGAATTTTCCTGGTTCCCCGTTCACGCGGGCCGACGCCGGATAAAAAAAGCAGGTCGCCGACGCGTCGTGCATGAGGATAAAGCCCGACCGGTTCGGGCGCCCGCGATGACGTTTTGATCGATGCATCTTCCATAATGCAAGAATAATAACCTCTGGCCGCCGATGTCGGAAATACAGGGCCGCCATGATCGCCGCCGACAATGCGGAAGCCTGCACGAAGTAAGGGCATTTTTCACCACTCGCACTGTGCGGGCTTCTGCGTCCGCGGGCTGTCGAATCAGAAGAACCCGGTCGCTACCGCTCTCGGTTCTGACGTCGGGCGGGCGGATTTCCTTTACCTTTTTGCATTTTAGGACTAGAATTTATGCACTGGGGACAACCGCCCTGCCGATGCGGGCATCCAAGCGGGAGTCACGAGTCCAGTTTTCGAGAACGAATAAGCATAAAAAGGCGAAAGTGCCGTAAGGTCGGAGGAGAGGATATGGAATCTAATTCCGCAACGATCAAGCAGGAAATAGTATTTGGGTTTGAAGGTGTTGAGGCCGCACCGATCCGACCGGCTGAAATTGCGGCCGCTGAATCGGCCATAAGCGTTGAAACACCTGATATAGCCCTTTGCCGCCTTGCCGCGGCGGGCAGCCTTGCCGCCTTTGAGGTCATCTATCAGCGTTACCACCGCCGGACATACAGCCTTTGCCTGAGGATGACCGCCAACCAGACCGAGGCCGAAGACCTTACTCAGGAAGTTTTCATCCAGCTTTTCCGCAAAATTGGCAGTTTTCGCGGAGATTCCGCTTTTTCGACATGGCTGCACCGGATGACGGTAAATCAGGTGCTGATGCATTTTCGCCGCCGGAGCGTGAAAAGCGAAAAAACGTCTGAGGACGGTGATATGCCCGAACAGGCCGTTGTCGGATCGGCCGATCCGGGCAGGATGCAGGTCATTGACCGCATCGCTTTAAAAGCGGCGATCGCGGGGCTTCCGGCAGGATACAAGAAGGTCTTTGTCCTTCACGACATTGAGGGGTTTGAACACGAAGAGGTTGCCCGGCGACTTGGAATATCGGTCGGAACGTCAAAATCCCAGCTTCACAAGGCCCGTTTGAAACTGCGCGGCCTGTTAGCGAAAGGCTCCGGCTAGGCTTTCACCGAACCGGAAGGGACACGAATAAGGCATCGTTCTTGTTCGTGTTTATTTATTGTCGCTAAAACTGATAAAAACCGGCCCTGAGGGGCAACGTTTCACCCTTTCAAACAATCTATTATCTGGAGCCTGAAGGAACGCGGATAAAACCGTCGGAAATAAAGGATCGAGAATTATTCGGTATCATGGATTGCGCAAGATGTCAGGAAAATATCAGCCCGTTCATAGATGGTGAACTTGACGAAGCATCGTCAGCCGCCATACGCGAACACCTGATCGCCTGTGAAGGCTGCGCCGGCCTTTTTGAGGAATTTGCCGGCATCCTTGAAAACTGTCGCGGCATTGACGCGGACAGCGCCGCTCCGCCAAATTCGAGGGCGATGTGGTGCCGCATAAACAATATCCTGGAAACCGACGTCAAAAAGGAAGAAGAGACGCCTGAACTTCCCTCACAGGGTTGGTTCGGCAGGCGTCTGCACATGTCATTTTCACAGGTCAGTTCGCTGGTCCTCGGGATCGCGCTGATAAGCTCGCTCCTGACGGTGGTGGCAATAAGGAATTACATGCAGCCCTCCGCCGATGAATACTCGCTCCGCTCGACGGCGTCACAGACGACATTCGAAAAGTTTCTGAGCAGGATCGGGCTTTCCGAAACGCCGCAGGAAGCGCTTGACCGCCGCATCCGCGAACAGCAGGTGGTGATAGATTATTGGGACAAAAGGGTGCGGGACAGACGCTCACAGTGGGACGAGCGGATGCAGGTGGCATTTGACCGCAATCTGGTGGAGATAGACCAGGCGGTAAAAGATTATACTTCGATGCTGGAAAAGGACCCGGAAGACGAGGTCACTGTTGAAATGCTTGATTCCGCGCTTAATGACAAGATGAATCTTCTCAGGCAGTTCTCCGAGCTATAAGATTTTTCAGTTTTACTACACATGATCCGCAACCTCACATTGCTCCCGGGCGGAAAGTTCGGCCGCACGCTGGCTTTCCTCGCCGCGGTGATCACCGTTGTGACGCCTCTGCTGGCATTTCCCGTTCACGCGGATGCACAGCGGCGTTTTTCGCGCACCTTTCCGGCAAACAGCAATGTCCGGCTCCAACTTACTAACCGTTCCGGCACGGTCACGGTCGAAGGCTGGAACAAGGACGAGGTAAACGTCTCCGCCTATTTGGAAGCTCCGGCGGCGACCATCGAGCCAAAGATAATAAGCGGAACTATCTATATCAATCTGGTAAAGGACAATCAGGGCCGCAGCGATGTGGGCAACGTCAATTTCACCATCCGTGTTCCGTTCACTTCCAGCGTGGACATAGAAACGCTGATGGGCAACCTGATCGTCTCTGACATACGCGGTGCATTGGTCAGGGCGCACATAACCAGCGAGGGCGACATAACGCTGACAAACATCATTTCTCCGGCGGTATCGGTCCAGAACGGCATTGGCGACATCTTCTTTGACGGAGAACTGAAGCCTGACGGAAATTACCGCTTTACGTCGGTTCGCGGAAACATCAACCTCCGCATCCCGTTCACGTCATCGTTCAGGCTGGTGGCAACGGCTCCCTCGACCCGCCGCATCTCGCTCGGTTCCTTTGCAAATGCAAATATGACCTACACCGGTGACGGACGGCGTGTCGTCGGCAGTTTTGGCAACGGAAGCTCCGCCACGATGACCGTCACCAACCAACGCGGAAGCATCGCGTTCATCCCGCGCTAAAGGCGGCTCCCTCCGGGGACAATATAAAAAATCGTTGCCAATATGCCCGCAAAAGGCGTAAGATGATTGTGGCCGCTCGGCGTCGCTTTTCTTTTCTTCTTTTTTCGTCCGAAAACAAAAAACAAGGGTCATGACTAGATGAACGTACAATAATGTATGATAAATCTAGCAAT
>CAZOXY010000110.1:0-6447 GCA_964583955.1 uncultured Chloracidobacterium sp.
TCGATCCTTTTGAATATTTTCAAATATCACTGACTTATCTAGTCATGACCCAAAAAGAAATAGCCGCGAGAATGATGCCGCCGAGGGCGAGTACCGCTACCCCGACAAAGGCGCCCCTGCCGGTATAGGCTATGCTGGAATACAACAGATAAGAGCTGGTCAGGCAAAATATTATGGGCGTGAGCGGATAGAACGGAACGCGAAAAGCCCTCTCCGCTTCCGGCTCTTTGAACCTGAGAACGATCAGCGAAATGCCGACCATCAGGAAAAAGAACCAGAACACGGGCGCGGTGTAATCGATAATGGCCTGAATGCCGTCCCGCGTCCAGATGCTCATTCCGACCAACGCCAGAGAGATCATGCCCTGAATAATGAAAGCATTAACGGGGGACTGCGAACGCTCGTTCCACTGGCCGAGCAGGCCGAACGCCGGATGGTCGCGGCCAAGAGCGTAGTTCGTTCTGGCTCCCGTGAAAATGGTCGCGTTCGCTGATGTAAGCGCGGCAAGCGCGACCAGAAGACCGATCAGCCACGCGCCTCCTTCGCCAAGCGTGGCCCGCATCATATCGCCCGCGACCGCGTTGGAACCGGCCATGCCGCCCAAGCCGAGAACATTCAGGTATGCAAGATTGATAAGAACATATATGGCCGTGATGATGAATATGCCCAATATCAGGGCATAGGCTATCTGCCGTCTGCCTTTTTTCATCTCGGCGGAGATATATGCGGCCTCGTTCCATCCGCCAAAGGTCAGCAGGACAAAGACCATCACCAACCCGAGCGTTGTGGTCGCGGCGACAGGTTCCGCTGCCGCTGCCGTCATCTCGCCCGGAGCGAAGAACAATCCGGCCGAAATTATGGCGGTGATGCCTGTCATTTGCAGAACTGTCAAAAGCTTTTGTGTGCCGGCGCCGAAACGGATTCCGAGAATATTTATCGCCGTCAACACCGAAATGATCAGCGCGGCGTAGATCATCGGCGAATACGTGCCGAGGTTGTAAAGCTGTGAGGCGTAATCACCAAAGATGAACGAAAGTATCGCGACCGAACCGGTCTGGATGACGCTCATCCGCGCCCAGGCGAAAAGGAACGAGAATTTTTCACCAAAGGCCCGCCGAAGAAAATGATAATCGCCGCCCGCGCTTGGGAAGGAGGAGGCAAGCTCAGCGTAACAGAGCGCTCCTATCAGCGAAACAACACCGCCCAGCACCCATACGAAGATGAACATGGCCGGGCTTGCCGTATTTGCCGCTACAAGCGAGGGAAAGCTGAATATTCCCGCTCCGACCACAATGCCGACGACAAGCGCAACGGCGTCAAACATGCCCAGAACCGGCCTTGGGCCGCTGGTTTCAACAATGTCGCCCTCAACAGGAACCGAGCCGTTGACAGTATGTTCCGAAGTCATCAAATGACGGATAAACCCCCCTCCTCAGGCCGCAAACTGCATCGAACCGAAGTAAAAATTTCCAAGTGTGTATGGATACGATGCAAAAAAGTGCTGTTTGGTTTGTTGGTGCAATTCCAATGCCAGCAAACAGATAGATGCCTGAGGCATCATTCCGTCCGCGCGGATGGGCCCTCCGCCGGCCGATACGACAATGAGCGGCCCGAAAATATTCCTTGACAGAATTGCAAAGTTGAATACAATCAAGAAAACCCGGCGATTCAGGTATTCTTCTTTCGTAGCCATAAAACTTTAAGCAAAATTCAGTATTGGAACATTGTATTATGAAGATAGTCTGTTCGATCCTGCTTCTCATTGCGTTCTGTTCGACGTTCTCGGCCGCCCAAACGTGCGACCCGCCGCAGATCGTTGCCAATAGGAACACCGGCAATATCTTTACACCGGAACAGGAGATGATCCTCGGTGAACTGACCCTCAACCGGCTTGCATCCGAGTTCCGTCCGATACGAAGCCCGGAACTCCTTGCCTATGTGGAAAGGATCGGCAGCGAACTGCTGAAGCATTTTCCCGACACAGGCCTTAAATTTACGTTTCACATAATCGAGTATCCGCAGGCGAACGCATTTAATATTCCCGGCGGCCATGTGTTCATCACACGCAAGCTGATAGCTCTTTCCGCCAGCGAGGATGAGGTTGCCAGCGTCATCGCGCACGAACTCGGCCATGCTGCCGTTCGCCATGGTTCCCAGGATATATCGGAGTCCATGAGGCGAGTGCTGAACGTGGCCTCGGTCGGCGACAGGCGCGACATTATAGACAAATACAACCGCCTGATAGAGAACGCCCGCACCAAACGGTCAACGACCCGCCGCGGCCACGAGAACGAACAGCAGCTCGAGGCAGACAAACTTGGATTTTTTGCCATGGTCGCCGCCGGTTATGACCCCAACGCTTCATTTACCTTTTTTGACCGCCTGACGGAAAGCGACGGCAAGACCGGCAGTTGGTTCAGCGACCTTTTTGGCAACACGCGTCCCGAACAAAAGCGCCTTCGCGAAATAGCAAAAGCGACCGAACGCCTCCCGCAGGAATGCCGTGCAGGACGTTCCGCCACGGCGACCGATGATTTCCTGGCGTGGCAGGCCGATGTCGTGCGTTTCCGCGAAGCGAACCGCGAGGACGTAATACCCGGCCTGATGTGGAAACGCGACCTCGAACCAAAGATCCGCAGCGATGTGAATATCATCAAGTTCAGCCACGACGGAAAATATTTGCTGGCAACTGATGATTTTGCCGTATCGGTCATTGACCGCGAAGATGGAAAGGCCATCTTTCAAGCACACGCTGAGGATGTCACCGAAGCCTATTTTACAAACGAGAATAAAGAGGTTGTCTTCCTGACTGATAACCTGCGTTTCGAGAGGTGGAATATCGAACGCTCCGATCCGCTCGAGGTGCGCGAACTCGTGCTTCGCAGCGATTGCTGGGAACAGGCCCTGTCGCCCGACGGAAAATACCTTGCCTGTGTTGACCAGGCGACGAATGTAAACATCATGGACACAAAGACCGGAAAAAAGGTCTTTGAAAAAAAGAAATTCTATGAGTTGACGGTCTTTGAATACCTTACATGGCTGACGCGGACCCGCCGCGAAAATGATGAAGACGTCGGCTTTTTCCGCATTGGCTTTTCGCCGGATTCAAGGTATGTGATGTTCAGCCGCTCAAATAAACATCGCTTTCGGATACGGGTTGACGGCATAACGGCCGTCCAGTCTGAAAACACCGCTTTTGCCGTTGACACCACGACGATGAAGCAGGTGTCTCCGCGCGGCAGCCTAAAAAAGATCGCCTCGCGGCCTTATGCTTTTGTTGAGGCGGATAAGGTCCTCGGCAACCCGGAACCAAAGCTGGAAACTGGCGGCATCTTCTCTTTCCCTGACGGAAAACGCCTGACAAAAGTGGAATTTGGCGCGGAGAGCGTCGGCCGAACGGCCAATCCCAGGGTCGTCACGATCAAACCGCTTCAGAACGCGGCGATCGGCATTTATGACGTGGACAGATCGATCATCATAACCGGTATGGACAAGAACGACATTGCCGTTTGGGAAGATATGATCGCGTTCGAATCGGCAGGTGGAAAGATTGTGGTGCGAAAAATGAAGATCGATGCTGACGGACAATCAGACAGCGGCACCGATGTGGCAACGATCGATATTCCCGTCGGAGTGATGAATAACATCAGGACCTCGGAAATATCTGATGATTTCAGTTGGGCCGCATTGTCCACCAGGTCGCGCGGAGGCGTTTGGGACCTGAAAACCGGCGAGCGAAAAATATTCACACGCGGCTTTCTTTCAGGTGTCGTTGACGGGTCAGGCAACAGCGTTGCCATGTTCCCAAAATTCAGGAATGAGAAACCGAGCCTTGCTTTTCTGCAGTCATCGAACGGCCAGGCCCAGCTGATGGGCGAGCTTCCCGAACACGGAGTGACACAGCACGGACGTTTTCTGTTAAAACGAACAAGCCTTGAGACCGAGGAAAGCAAGAAAGGTTCAGGCGGGTCGTCACAAATGACAGAGGACGAACAGGCAGCCGCCCGTTTACGTGAAAATGTGAAATTGGAGGTTTTTGACATTGTAAAGAACACGACCGTTTGGACACGTAACTTTACAAAGGCGGTACCGCGTTACTCTTTTGACACACATTCCGGACGTTTGCTTCTGTACTGGTGGCTTTCGTCTGAGGCGGGAAAGGCAAGGCTGCAGGAAAATCCGGCACTGGCCGCAAAAGCGGCGGCCCTCAGCAATAATCAAGGCAACTATATGATAGACGTTATTGACGGCTATGAAGGAAAGCTTGTCGGCAGCGTCTTTATAGACACGGGCCGCGGGTCGTTCTCGGTCGGCAGCGGCAGGTCGGAACGCGATTGGCTCGTACTCAGAGATTCGGAGGGACGTGTGCTGGTTTACTCTATCGGCGGCGGAAACCTTGAACACAGGTTCTTTGGCGGGAAAGTGGCCGTAAATCCGACCATGAACCAGTTGGTGGTCGAAACCTTTCCGGGCGACGTGGCCCTTTACAGCCTTGATTCGGGTGAAAAGATAAATGACTTCACACTGAAAGGCGAGCTTGCATTTGCCCGGTTCAGCCTTGACGGCAAACGCCTGTTCCTTTTCAGCGATCAGCAGACGGGCTATGCGATAGACCTGACCAAGGTGCCGCAGATCAAGCCGAAAGAGATCCTTTGATCGGCACCCACAGCGGCTTTGCCCGCAAACGCATCTGAGCCAAAGACCGTTCACACGCTTTCTGATATTTCGGAATGTGTGAACGGTTTTTGCATTTTCTCATCTGTTATCGCGCTCCGGTGTTCGCATCTGTTGTGATTTTCAGCAATATATTCAACAATGGTGTTGCACAAGAGTTTTCAGGAGGGCCGCACGAGCGGCTGAGATATGTCTGTAACGGGCATTATCCTTAGAACCTGCTGCGGTTAATACCGACGAAGGGAGAAAAACGATGAAAGAGACCACCAACGGCGCTCGCACCGGCGAGCGCGAAACAACGCTTACACACTCAACCGCGACAACACCCGAACAGACCAGCGACACGGTCAGGCTGCCCGCATCGCAGAAGATATATATTGAGCATGTCAGAACCGGGGGCAGCGATCGGATTTCACAGCCATTACGCGTTCCTTTTCGCGAGATCTCGCTCACGCCGTCAAAAGCGATGGACGGCAGCATCGAGGAAAACCAGCCCGTCCGTGTTTACGACACGAGCGGCCCGTGGACCGATCCGAACGTTAATTGCGATGTCCGCGACGGCCTGCCCGCGCTTCGCCGCGAATGGATCATCGCTCGCGGCGACGTCGAGGAAAGACAAGAGACAAGAGACGGGAGACAGGAGACGGGAGAGACTGGCCGAGCTGCGGGAAAGTATTTTGAGGCCAATACGTCAGTTACGTCCCTTGAGTCCCTTACGTCCTTTCACGACAGGCCCATCCGGCGGGCCAAACCCGGTCGCAATGTCACCCAAATGCACTACGCAAGGCGCGGCATCATCACGCCGGAGATGGAATTTGTCGCCATCCGCGAAAATTTAGGCCGGATGGAGCGCCGGCATTTTGCCGGCGTCGCTGAACGAAGCGACCGCTCCTCATTAAACCATCAGCATCGCGGTGAATCTTTCGGAGCATCGATCCCCGAATTTGTTACACCAGAATTTGTCCGTGACGAAGTCGCGCGCGGTCGCGCGATCATTCCTGCAAACATCAATCATCCCGAATCGGAACCGATGATAATCGGCCGCAACTTCCTTGTTAAAATAAACGCCAATATCGGAAACAGCGCCATCGCGTCATCTATTGAGGAAGAGGTCGAAAAGATGCGCTGGTCAACGCTGTGGGGCGCCGACACGGTGATGGATCTTTCGACGGGGAAGAACATCCACGCGACCCGCGAATGGATACTGCGAAATTCGCCTGTGCCGATAGGAACGGTGCCGATCTATCAGGCATTGGAAAAAGTGAACGGCAAAGCCGAAGACCTGACGTGGGAAATTTATCGCGACACGCTGATCGAACAGGCCGAACAGGGCGTCGATTATTTCACGATCCACGCGGGCGTGCGGCTGCCTTACATTCCGCTCACCGCAAAACGCACGACCGGCATAGTCTCACGCGGCGGTTCGATAATGGCGAAATGGTGCCTCGCCCACCACGAGGAAAGCTTTTTATACACAAGGTTTAGAGAAATTTGCGAGATCATGCGAACGTATGATGTTTCGTTCAGCTTAGGCGACGGACTGCGTCCCGGTTCGATAGCCGACGCTAATGACGAAGCCCAATTTGCGGAACTCGACACGCTCGGTGAACTGACCAAGATCGCCTGGGAAATGGATTGCCAAACGATGATCGAAGGCCCCGGCCATGTGCCGATGCACCTGATCAAAGAGAATATGGACAAGCAGCTCGAGGTCTGCGGCGAAGCGCCGTTCTACACGCTCGGGCCGCTGACGACCGACATCGCTCCCGGCTA
>CAZOXY010000111.1:0-6413 GCA_964583955.1 uncultured Chloracidobacterium sp.
CAACGAACGCTCCGAAATCAACGATACGCGATACGGTACCGAGATAGGTTTCTCCAACCTCGGCCTCGGCCGTTATCGCCTTGATGCGGGCAATGGCCTCCTCGGCGGCCGCTCCGTCGGCGGTGGCGATAAGGACCGTTCCGTCGTCCTCAATATCGATCTTGGCGCCCGTCTCTTCCGTCAGGGCACGAATGACCGAACCGCCCTTGCCGATAACGTCGCGGATCTTGTCAGGATGTATCTTGAGCGTAATGATGCGCGGAGCGTATTTTGAGATGTCCTCACGCGGCTCGGCGATCGCCTGTTCCATTATGCCGAGGATATGCATGCGGCCCTTTCGAGCCTGTTCGAGAGCTTCCTGAAGGATCATGGCGTTGATGCCCGCGACCTTGATGTCCATTTGCAGTGCGGTGATGCCCTCGCTTGAACCTGTCACCTTGAAATCCATGTCGCCGTAATGATCTTCGGCTCCGGCGATGTCAGAAAGGATCGCGTAACGGTTGCCTTCCATCACCAGGCCCATCGCAACACCGGCAACCGGACGCTTGATCGGGACACCGGCGTCCATCAGGCTGAGAATGCCGCCGCAGACCGACGCCATTGATGACGACCCGTTAGATTCTGTGATGTCAGACACGATGCGGAGGGTGTAAGGAAAGTCTCCGTCGTCAGGCAAGACCGCCTCGATGGCGCGACGGGCAAGGTTGCCGTGGCCTGTTTCGCGACGCGATGTTCCGCCAAAGCGGCCTGCTTCGCCAACCGAATAAGGCGGAAAATTATAGTGGAGCATAAAGCGCCGCTTCACTTCGCCTTTTTCAATGTCATCCATATACTGCTCGTCCATTTTCGTTCCGAGCGTTGTGGTGACATTGGCCTGCGTTTCGCCGCGTGTAAAAAGTGCCGAGCCGTGAACGCGCGGCAGCCAGCCGACCTCGCATGTGATGGGACGTATCTCCGAGAATTTGCGTCCGTCCGGCCGACGGCGATTGACAAGCATGTCCTCGCGGAAGATCTTTTCCTTCAACTGGCTGAAAGCCTTGCCGGCTGCAGCCCTTGCTCCCGGATCATCTTCAGGATAGCTTTCGATGACCTCTTTTTTAAGAGCGTCGATCTCGGCATAGCTCGTCAGCTTGTCCTTGCCTGTTGTGTCCAGAGCTGCACGGAGCTTATCCGTCCACGTTTTTTCGACATCCGCAACAACATGCTCATCAATAAATCCGGGTTCGAATACACGCTTTTTGAAGTCGAGGGCCTTGCCCAATTCCTTCTGCCACAAACAGAGTCGTTTGATCTCTTTATGGGCAAGCATCAGCGCTTCGAGCATGATGCTCTCGGCAACTTCGTTCGCTTCGGCCTCGACCATAACAATGGCCTCTTCGGTACCGGCAACAATAAGGTTCAGGTCAGATTCGCGGCGTTCTTCAAATGTCGGGTTGACGATGTATTTGCCGTCGATAAGGCCGATGCGAATGCCCGCGATCGGATTTTCGAACGGAATGTCCGAGAGATACAGGGCACACGACGCTCCGGTTATCGCTATCACGTCAGGATCATTTTCGCCGTCGGATGAAATGACGGTTCCGACGATCTGCGTCTCAAACCTGTAGCCGTCGGGGAACAGCGGACGCACGGGACGGTCGATCAGGCGGCATGTCAAAACCTCTTTTTCGCTCGGACGGCCTTCGCGGCGGAAATAGTTTCCGGGAATGCGTCCGGCGGAATAACTTGATTCACGGTACTCAACCGTCAGCGGAAAGAAATCCAGTCCTTCCTTTGCCGTTCTCATGCTCACCGCCGTCACCAGCAGCATTGTATCGCCATAACGAATTACGACCGAACCATCGGCCTGTTTGGCGACCTTTCCTGTTTCAACGATCAATTCTTCGCCGCCAACTTTTATTGATTCTTTCAAATATTTCTTCTGTGTCATCTATTTTCCTCAAAACAAAGGCGGCCAGAGCTGTTTCGTGAAGCCCCGCCGCCAGTGGAGATATGAATTTTATTCGACGTTCTTATCTGTGAATAGACAATTTCGCTGTCACGTTCAGCTGTCATATACAAACTCTTCGGAAAACGTCCGGTCCTAATGACCCGAAGCCATCAATCAGTAAAGTGAAAAAGCCGAAAGGTGAAAAAGTGTAAAAGTTTTAATGTGAAAAAGCTAGAAAAGTCTATAATTAGCAAGTCCTCTCAACAACAGGAACCCATTTCCACTTTTTCCCTTTGTCACTCTTTCACTTTTCCCCTTTGAATTTACCTTCTCAATCCAAGTTTCTTGATTATCTCATGGTATTCGTTAATATTCTTACGCTTGAGATAATCCAACAATTTGCGCCTTCGCGAGACCATTTTGAGCAGGCCGCGACGGGAGTGATTATCCTTTTTGTGTAACCTGAAATGTTCGGTCAATTCATTGATGCGCTGTGTCAACAGCGCGACCTGTACCTGTGAAGACCCCGTGTCGCTGCCATGGGTCTTATAATCCGTTAGTATCTGTTCTTTTGTTTCTTTTGCTGTAGCCATGTTTATAGCCGGCTCAAAAATAGCCTCTCCTTTTGTACGCAGTAACTCCGGAAACGATGTCCGACAACCGCGAATATTTAAAAACCAATCCACTTGGCTTTACCAAGTAATGTAATAACTCTAACATATTCAGTCTTTAACGGCAATTTCACAAAAGCCGTAAAAGCTGTTTTCTCATTGCTTTAAATATAGTCCGTGTGTGACCCCGCCCTCAGAATCAAACTTCTTTTTCATTAATTCATAAAATTGATCATCATTATGTTCAAATTTCTGAAATAGGCCATACGCGATCAGATCGGCCAACTGAATAAGCCTGGATGCTTTGGAATCAAGAAAAAGCGGCACCTCGGATAAATTACGCAAAACACCCCATTTATGCCCTACCGTCCGAAAATCGGTGGCAAGAGTTTGAATCGTCGATTCATAGGTCGATTTATCAAAAATAATGATCCCGCGTTGCGTGTCCCCGGCTTTGTGCAATCGGCCCAGGTAATGATCAAATCTACTCGCGATCTGTTCGAAGGCGTGTTCAACTGGGTCGTCAGGTGATATTACTTCCTTGCGAACGACCGCTGCAAAGAGCCGATTGCCTGGGTGTGACCTGCCAAATATTGCGATCGCGTCTCGTATAGCCGTCATCCGATCTTCTTTGGGAAAGCGTCGAAAGATCCCTTTACCGGTTCGCATCGGATTTCCGTGCAGTTCGACCAAAGAAGGGTCAGCCGGATCAAAACGCTCAGCGATCTTCTCAAGTTCCTGAGCTATCCAATAACCCTGACGCTCGAATAAACAGAATCCAGCCAATACAAAGTATTGCTGGCCCGCGTCAGTGGCTGCTCCAGATTCATCCGCGTATAGCAAATACATAAAAATACAGCCAAGGGAAGACCAAGCTTCCACGGCCTGAAATAAAGTCAGACCTCTTGACTGATACCGTTATATTAGCACAGGTATCAAAAAAACCTCAACAAAATACCTATTGGCCATAATACTTCAGTTTTAAGTGCCGAAACTAAACTCTTCCATAAACTTAGTCGAAAAATTTCCGCTTCGGAACCTTTCGTCGGCCATTATTTTTTTGTGGAGTGGGATCGTGGTCTTTATGCCTTCGACGACCATCATGTCCAGGGCGCGCTGCATACGGGCGATGGCAAGCTCGCGGGTTCTGGCGTGAACAATGAGCTTTGCGATCATTGAATCATAATAGGGCGGCACGACGTAACCCGGATAAACGGCCGTGTCAACGCGAACACCAGGCCCGCCGGGAATATTGAATACGGTTATCCTGCCCGGGCTTGGCGTGAATTTCTCAGGGTCTTCGGCATTTATGCGGCACTCTATCGAATGTCCGACCATTTGAACATCGCTTTGTTCATATTGAAGATCCTCACCCGAAGCAATGCGTATCTGGTTGCGGACGATGTCTGCCAGCGTGACCATTTCCGTGACCGGATGCTCGACCTGGATGCGAGTGTTCATTTCCATGAAGTAAAAACTCCCGTCCTCATCCAGCAGGAACTCGAATGTTCCGGCGCTTGAATAACCTATTTTCCTGCAGGCGTTTACGGCGACGGCCCCCATCGTTTCACGCTGTTCCGGCGTAAGGACTGCCGACGGAGCCTCTTCGAGCAGCTTCTGGTGGCGCCGCTGAATGGAACATTCCCTTTCGCCAAGGTGAACGCAGTTGCCGTGTTCGTCGGCAAGCACCTGTATCTCGATATGACGTGGGCGTTCTATGTAGCGTTCGATGTAAACCGAACCGTTCTTGAAAGCGGCAAGAGCCTCGCTTTGTGCCGTTTCCAGGCTGCCGCTCAGTTCGTCTTCGGAACGGACGATCCGCATTCCTCTGCCGCCGCCGCCCGCAGCCGCCTTGATTATGACCGGAAAGCCTATCTCGCGCGCAAGTTTTGCGGCTTCCTCGGTCGATTCTATCGGATCGGGGCTGCCGGGCAGGATCGGAACACCGGCAGCGGACATTGTCCTGCGGGCCTCGACCTTATCGCCCATCATGGCAATGACGTCGGCACTCGGGCCTATGAATTTGATATTGCAGTCGTCACAGATCTTTGCGAACGTGGCCGATTCCGCCAAAAATCCGTAGCCGGGATGAATGGCATCGACATTGGTTATCTCGGCCGCACTGATGATGGCGGGAATGTTGAGATAGCTTTCCGCCGAAGGATTGCCGCCGACACAAATGGCCTCATCAGCGTATCTGACATGGAGAGCCTCGCGGTCAGCCTCGGAATGAACGGCCACCGTTTTGATGCCCATTTCCTTACAGGTCCAGATGATGCGGCAGGCTATCTCGCCGCGATTTGCTATCAGTATCTTGCGAATTTCTCTTACAGCCATGTACTTTAAACCACTGAGACGCGGAGCCGCAGAGTTGGAAAACGAAGAAGGAATATATGAAAATCCTCTGAATTATTCTCTGCTTCTCCGCGTCTCGGCGGTGAATAACTATTTTTTGATGCCAAAAAGGGGCTGGCCATATTCAATGGGCTGTCCGTTCTCAACATAGACGCGAACGACCTCGCCTGAAACCTCGGCCTGTATCTCATTCATCAGCTTCATCGCCTCAACTATGCAAACCACGGAATCGGGCGTGACCGTGCTGCCTTCCTTGACATACGGTTCCTTGTCCGGCCCCGAAGCTCGATAGAATGTGCCGACTATCGGCGATGTTATCTTGTGCAGCCCTTCATCAGGGTCGGCAGCAGCTTCGGCCGGTTTTTCCGCCGGTGCCGAAACAGCAGCGGGTGCGGCAGGAGCCGCGACCGGAGCGGGCTGATACGACGAAACCGCGACCTGTTTACTCAGGCGGATCTTGATGTTCTCATTTTCGAACTTGAAATCCGTAAAGCCGTACTCACTTACAAGATCGGCCAACTGACGGATCTCGTCCAGATCGAACGATGATGAAGCGGTCGTGTCCATGTCAGAAACCTCTTCTTCCTTCAGGTTCTTATCACCAGCAGGTGCTGAGGCCATATTGTCTCCCATTTTGGCTTTGCCCCCAAATAGACCGGACTATCCGTTTGCCGCGAGTTCGCGGGGATTATCCACCAGTTCGATGACCGCCAGTTCGGCATTGTCGCCGGAGCGTCGGCCCAGGCGAATGATACGCGTGTAACCGCCGGAACGATCCTTGTAACGGACGCCAAGTTCGCCGAACAGTCTCTGCACGGCCTTGACGCCGGCCGTTCTTTCGATCGTTTCCTTTGCTTCGCCCTTTTTACCCCGAAAACGGCTCTGTTCCTGTTTGAACGTCGAGTTTCCGGCGTGAAAGAACCTTGCCGCCTGACGCCTCAGGTGAACTTCCTTGGCTTTGGAGTCGTCGCCGTTCAGGTTCTGGGCCTTTTTCGCGAGCGTGATCGCCTTTTCAACAAAAGGACGCAGTTCCTTGGCTTTCGGGACCGTCGTCACGATATGCTCCTTTTCAGAGTTTATCAAAGACGTCGCCATATTGCGGAGCATCGACATGCGATGTTCCGTCGTTCTGCCCAATTTACGATGTGCTTTTAAATGTCTCATTTCCAAAAATACCAATAGGACACATACGTCGTATAAGACCTATATGTCCCATTTACTGTTAATCAAGATCCCTTCCGCCCGAACCCGGTATCGGATTGCCCTGCTCGTCAAAATCCATTCCAAAATCGAGTCCCATACCGTGCAGCAGATCCTTGATCTCGGTCAGGGATTTTTTGCCGAAATTCTTGGTGTGGAGCATATCCTTTTCGCTGCGTTTGATAAGATCGCGGATCGAACGGATATCAGCATTCTTAAGGCAATTATACGAACGCACGGACAGCTCAAGCTCATCGACCGGCTTATCGAGCAGGTCGTTGCGCATCAGCGGCGGACGGGCGATGTCCTCGTATTTA
>CAZOXY010000112.1:0-5014 GCA_964583955.1 uncultured Chloracidobacterium sp.
TACTCGCTCCTTTTGAATATTTTCAAATATCACTGACTTATCTAGTCATGACCCTTTATTTAAATGAAAGTACCTTTACTTGATCTGAAAGAGCAGAATGAAGTTCTGAGGCCGGAGGTCGAAGCTGCCCTTGGCCGGGTTTTGGATGCCAACGCATTCATTCTCGGTGACGAGGTCGCTGAGTTTGAAAGAGAACTGGCGGAATATTGCAACGCCGCTTATGCCATAGGCTGCGCTTCGGGTTCCGACGCGTTGGTCTTGGCGATGATGGCACTTGACATCGGCCCGGGCGATGAGGTCATAACCACGCCTTACAGTTTTTTTGCCACGGTCAGCGCCATCACACGCGTCGGGGCGACGCCGGTGTTCGTCGATATTGACCCTGTCGATATGAACCTCGATGTCTCGCTGATCGAGGCAAAGATCACTGAGCGGACAAAGGCGATCGAGCCTGTGCATCTGTTCGGACAATGCGCCGATATGACGGCTTTGCAAAATATTGCCGCAAAACACGGCCTTCGCCTTGTCGAGGACGCCGCTCAGGCAATAGGTTCCGAGGAAAACGGACGTCGTGCCGGCTCTATCGGCGATGTCGGCTGTTTTTCATTCTATCCGTCAAAAAATCTGGGCGGAATGGGCGACGGCGGCATTTTGACGACCAACGACGAGCAGATCGCGTCACGGCTAAAGGCCCTTCGCGTTCACGGAGCGGAAAAACGCTACCATCATCGCTGGATCGGCCTCAATTCACGGCTTGACGGGTTTCAGGGAGCGATACTCAGGGTAAAGCTGCCACATTTGGACGGCTGGACCGACAGGCGCAGGGAAAATGCAGATCGCTACCGGCAGGTGTTCGCCGATACGGGATTGCTTGAGCTTGTGACTGTGCCGACCGAGCTTGAAGGCCGCAAACATATATACAATCAGTTCGTTATTCGCGTTCGGGAAAGGCGTGATGAGTTAAAGGCATTTTTGGCGGAAAAAGGCGTCGGAACTGACATCTATTATCCGATACCGCTGCACCTTCAGGAATGTTTTGCTTATCTTGGTTATAAAAAAGGCGATATGTCGGAATCGGAAAAGGCAGCGGCTGACACGCTCGCTCTGCCGATATACCCGGAACTGAGTGCTGACAAGCTGGAATATGTCGTCGATTCAATAGCCGAGTTCTTTGCTCAGTAAACAGATCGGAAAATGACGGGACAGATAAGGATAGTTCGCATATCAAAACTGACTGGTTGGGCCGTTTTGGCCGCAACCATTGCCTGTCTTTTTGTTTTTTTGTGGATCGCCGTTTCATGGCGTGCCGGACGAATGTTTGCCGAGGAAACCGAACTGAACCGTCCGGACACGAAGGCGATGGCCCTGCTTTCGATAGGCCTTGCTCCCGCTGACCCGATGACGCATTGGCTGAAGGTGTCAGAGGAAAGACAGGCATTCGATCCGGGAGCTGCGGACAATATTGCTAATTCGTTTGAAGACATTGTCCGTCTTGCGCCTTATGATTTTCGCTGGTGGATCGAACTTGGCAGGGCAAACGAACAGGCAGAGCGGATCGATGCAGCGGAAAAGGCTTTTCTTCGGGCAGAGGAACTGGCCCCGGCCTATTCATTTCCCAAATGGCAGTTGGGGAACTTTTATCTCAGACGCGGCCGTATCGACGAGGCTTTTGTAAAACTTAAGGCCACCACGGAAAAGAACAGCGTGTATCGTGAACAGGTATTTTCGCTGGCGTGGGACTTTTATGGAAAAGACCCTGAAGTGGTCGAACGGCTTGCCGATGATTCTCCCGCCGTTTACCGAAGCCTGGCAACGTTCTACGCACAGCGGGGTGCCTCGGCTGACTCGTTGAGGAACTGGAACCTCCTCACCGACGAACAGAAGAAGGCCGATCCGCAGGTTCCTCGCAGGATAGCGCAGGGCCTGCACGATCAGCGAAAATTTCGCGAGGCGGTCGAATTCTCACGCCAGTCCGGGATCGACCCCAACTCCGCTGCCGAGACAGTGACCAACGGCGATATGGAAAAAGGGGTGTCGTCCGCAGACGAGTCTCTTTTCGGGTGGAAGCATCACCGTGCCGACGGCAAGATGGACGTTTCATCCGACAGTTCGGTGAAACGGTCAGGGAACCGCAGTATGCGGGTCACATTTAAGAATTATATCGGCATCGAGGCGGCAAATCCCGCCCAGCTTGTTGCCGTACAGCCAAGCACGGCATACGTTCTGCGATTCTGGGTTCGGGTAGAGAATCTAAAGAGCGGCGGGCCGCCTTTGATCCAGATCATAAACGCCAACGACGATGTTCCGTTGGCCTCTTCCCAGCCGTTTGACGGCGGAACCTTTGATTGGCAGGAGCGAACCGTGACATTTACCACGCCGTCGAACTGCGATGGCATCGTCATCAGGACCAACAGGGTGTATTGCGGTGATGCCTGCCCGATCTCAGGAATATTGTGGTATGACGATTTTGTATTGGAACGCGGATCTTCCGGTGCCGCGGCAGCAGAGTGACAGCTAATGACAACCGCCAACAAGACATCGTTCGTGCTGTTGTGTGTGACGCTGATATTTTCGGCCCTCGCATACGGCGGCGTTCACCAGCCGGTGATCATACTTTTGTATGTTCTCATCGCGGTAATGGCATTGCTGTGGGCGGTCGATGGTTTACAGACAGGCACGATGCGCTTTAGCACCAGCCTGCTTCAAATACCGATTTATGCGGCTTTTGCTTATGCGGTTATTCAGGTGATCCCGTTCGGAGCATCGTCAGAAATTGCGGGCGTTGCCGATATGCCGGCAACTATTTCAGCCGATCCTTTCTTAACAAAACTTTCAGCCGTGCATTTTCTGGCATTGGGGGCTTTTCTTTCACTGACGCTTGTGCTGCTGGATTCCGCAAAAAGGATCCGTCGTCTGAGTACGGTGATAACGATCTTCGGATTCGGTTTTGCTTTTTTTGCTATCCTGCAATCGGTACTCAGCCCAGAGAATATCTACGGAGTTTATAAGAGTCCTTACGCTGCCGTGCCATTTGGCTCATTTGTCAACAGGCATAATTTTGCCGCCTATATGGAAATGACGGCCGCCCTGCCGCTCGGCCTGCTGTTTACCGGAGCCGTCGGACGCGATAAACGCCTTCTCTACATAACCGCCATCGGCCTGATGGGCGTGGCTTTGCTTTTAAGCGGTTCGCGCGGCGGGCTGGTTGCATTTCTGGCACTGGTGCTTTTGACCGCCATCCTCACCATCGGCGCAAAGAGGAAGAAAAACGTCCTGGTCAGGATGGGATTGGCGGGAGCTCTGATCGCCGCCGTTATCGGAGGTTCGTTCTTTGTCGGCGGTGAGAGTTCCCTTACACGGATCGCAGAAACCACAATGTCAGAAAATATTTCGGCTGACCGCTCGAACATCTGGGCCGTCACGCTGAAAGTGATACAGGCGAACCTGCCTTTCGGTGCGGGATTTGGGGCTTTTGGAGTCGCCTACACGCCTTATGACAACATGAGCGGGTTTGAAAGGGTCGAGCAGGCGCACAATGATTACTTACAGGTCCTTGCCGACGCCGGACTGATAGGGCTTGTCATCGGAGCCGGATTTCTCTTTGTTCTTTTTCAGACGGGACGCGAAGCGGTGAGCGTTGAGAACACTTTCAGGCGGGGAATTGCCGTCGGGTCAGCAGCCGGAATTTTTGCGATACTGGTTCACAGTATTTTTGATTTCGTGCTTCACACAACGGCGATCTCCATCCTGTTCCTGATACTGATGGCGATGCTGGCGGCGTCACGAAAGGCCTACGATGATGATATCGAGGATGAAGAAGCCCGCCGTCCCCATCACAGGCGTTCACGTTCTCGCGGGAGCGTCGCCGCATTCCCTCAGTGAAGGGACAACGGTCAAGCTTCCGCCTCGGTTTTTACGGAGCTTCGCCGAAGCTGGCTGAGCAGGAACCAGATCATTCCATGCGAAACATAAGCTGTGGACAGGATCAACAGCATGTAGCGTGAATAAAGCCAGATAAGCATACCGATGGCGGCTATCAGCAGCAGCAAATAGAGGTTGCTGCGTCCTGTGCCGGTGGTCTTAAAGCTGGTATAACGAAGTGTGCTGACCATCAGAATGCCGAGTATCGCCAACAGCACCATCATCAGCATTGCATAAAATTGAGCGTTTCCTTCACCGTGAAAATTCAGCGGCGTCGGTGAAAAGTGAACGATAGAGGCCATCAGCCCGGCGGCGGGCGGTATCGGCAGCCCTACGAAATTCTTTTTGTCCAGCTTGGGCGATCCTTCCTTGAGGACGCGAGGCCGCGTGGCCTGTAAATTAAATCTCGCCAGCCTGAACGCTCCGCACATCAGATACATGAAAAGCAGGAAAATGCCCAAACCATATTCGGTCGAGCTTTCGCCGAATGATGGAGCAAATCCCCAGCTGAATATCAGAGCGATGGGAGCAATGCCAAATGTAAGAACGTCGGCGAGCGAATCGAACTGAACGCCGATCTCGGTCGCCGTTCTTGTCATTCGCGCCACGCGTCCGTCCAGCGTGTCGAACAAAATGGCAAGGCCGATGGCTATAGCGGCGTAATCAAAATAACCGGCGGCCTTCAACGGATCGGTAAACGAAAGGTTAAAGCCGCGAATGGACCAAAGGACCGCCATAAAACCCATAGCGATGTTGGCCGCCGTAAATGCGGTCGGTATCACATAAAGCCCTTTTTTAATGCCTTTGTGAACGGGTTGCGGCGCTTCATTTTCCATAGATATTTTTTCAGGCCTGCTTTATTCTGGCGATTACGGTCTCACCGCCAACCACGCGGTCGCCGATCTTTACGGCAAGTTCAACGTTGTTCGGCATTAAAATATCGGTACGCGAGCTGAATTTTATCAAGCCGAATCTCTCGCCTCTTTCCAATTCATCTCCGACACCGTTCCAGCATACAATGCGGCGGGCGACCAGTCCGGCGATCTGTGTGCAGACGACCGTCAGATCATCATTTTCGATGGTCAAAGAATTC
>CAZOXY010000112.1:5024-6340 GCA_964583955.1 uncultured Chloracidobacterium sp.
ATCTGTTGCCGGGCCTTTTCTTCCGGGAATGTGTTCCGCTTTTTCGACGATCCCCGCTATCGGCGACCGGTTGATGTGCACATCAAGAGGCGAAAGGAACACGCTGACGAGCTTTCCGTTCTCGTCTTCGGTAATGCGGGTCACTTTGCCGTCAGCGGCTGAAACGACAATATCCGGTTCCGTCGGGACATTTCTATACGGGTCGCGAAAGAAATATGCCATGAACGCGGCCAGCACAGCAAAAACAGCGGCAATTATCCACAACTGCAGATACGCCATCAGCATGGCGATGACAGCCGGGATCAGAACAAAAGGCAAACCTTCTTTGGCCATAATAAGGGCGGAGGCTAGAGATCGAACACCATCATCCTGTCGGTGCAAGCTGTCCAGACTCATGATGTATGTTGAGATTTTATCCGAATCGGCTGGTTTTTGCGAACGCAAAAGGCCCGCTGTTACCGAACAGCGGGCAAAAGGAGGACTGAATTTAGAGGGAACTTATACACGCACAGGATTATCCTTGGCATAGCTGTATGCGCACCATGCCGCTATCAGATGGATGACCCAACCAAGCAGTCCCGCGGAACCTATCCACGAAAAACCGGTTATGAACAACCATATTATTCCTACTATCACCCGGCCATTGTATATCTGGCCGAGGCCCGGTATCAGAAGACTCAGAATTCCCGCAACCATTGGTTTACGCATATCCGTTTAACACCTCCGATACTGTTAACGAAATAACTGTCAGGTTTGTTCCGAGATTTTCAGGGATCTTCAGGTCAGTGTCCGATCAGTTCGTGAATGATGAAATGCAGCCCGAAAAACATCGCCACGCCGGCAAAGACCGAGAGCGAGACAAGCGGTTTTTTGCCGCCGTGATGGTTTACTTCGGGTATCAGGTCGCTGGCGGCGACGTAGAGCATCACACCGGCCGCAAAAGGCATTGCGTATGCGACCGAACCCTGGATCGACAGGCCGACAACGTAAAACGTCAGCACGCCAAGTAGTGTCGCGGCCCCGATTATCGACGTGGCGGTCAAAACCTCGCGGATCCCTTTTCCGGCGGAGACCATCATCGAACCTACGGTAAATCCTTCGGGGAACTTATGCAGGAAAATGGCGACGAAAACGAGTAGGCCGACCTTTTGATCGATCTGGGCCGCGGCGGCGATGGAAACGCCGTCAAAAAATGTATGGATCAACAGCCCGCCGATGCCCGCATAGGCCGAACCGGTCGATATAACATGGTCGGAATGGACCTCGGCACCGAGATGAAAATGAGGAGCGATGGTGTGTTCAAAAAATTGTGTCGC
>CAZOXY010000113.1:0-6309 GCA_964583955.1 uncultured Chloracidobacterium sp.
AATATAATGCTCCGACAGCAGTTCTGCCGGAGCCATACCGACGACGCTCGGCAACACTGCTATTTCCACTTTATGTTGCAGCCGATGCTGGAACGCTGGTCGGCGCTGACGGGTTCGCCGGCGAGGATGTTGTCCAGAGCGGCTCGTATGTCCTTTCCGCTTGGCGGAATGTCGTTGCCCGGACGCGAATCGTCAAGCTGGCCGCGATAAACGCATTTGAGATCCTTGTCAAAAATGCTGAGATCCGGTGTACAGGCTGCCGAATATGCCCTTGCAACATCCTGCGTTTCGTCGTAAAGATACGGGAACGGATAACCGAGTTCCTCTGCCGTTCTTTTCATATTCTCAGGCGAATCGTCCGGATAATTTTCAACATCATTGGAATTGATCGCGATGAACGACACGCCTTTCGGCGAATAATCGTTCGCCAGACGGACAAGCTCTTTGTTGACGTGCTTGACGAACGGGCAATGGTTGCAAATGAACATAACGACCGTCGCCTGATCGCCTTTCAGTTCCTGCAAGGAAAGTTCCCTGTCCGAAACCGTGTCGGGCAAAGTAAAATCAGGGGCGTCATAGCCCAACGATATCTGTTTTGTTTTTGTTTCTGCCATGGTAATTCTCTTTTTTAGGATGTTTGAAAAGTGAGTGAGAGTTCACTTTTCAAATATCCGGGTAGATCGGCCGGCCGCAGCTGATAAGAACTACGCCCTTACCTCGTGCGGGCTTCTGCAACCGGGTTTTGATGCGGGCAAGAATGCCCGCGTTCCATTATTTCAGAAGGCGGATCGCCGTTTTTCGATCGATCTCGCGCTCCTTGTCGCTGGCGTTCTCGTCAACGGTGGCAAACTGTTCGCCGTAGCCTTCCGCTTCGGGAACCTGATCGCCGACACCGGCTTTTTGCAGAGCGGCCTGAACCGCTTTTGCCCTGCTGTCAGAAAGTTTCAGGTTTGCGGCATCATCACCTTTTTTGTCGGTGTAGCCGCCAACCTTGATCTTGACATCGGGAAATGCCTTAAGGATCGCGACGATGTTGTCCAACTGACGTTTCGATTCGGATGTCAGGTTCGTCGTTCCGAATTCGAAATTAAGATCGTCAAAATTGAACCATCTGTCTTTCAGGCTGTCGTTCGTTCCGCTCTTGTAATCATCTGACTGAATGAATTTGACCAGTTCGTCCTCGATGCCGCCCGGATATGCCCTTAGTTTCGTTCCGTCAGGAAGCGAGACCTCGGCCAGTTCCCTTACCGTTTCCGCAACATTGCCGAAAACATCAGGAAGTTTCCAGCCGGTGAACAGCGTCTTTATCTGATCGACAGCGGCGGCGGGCAGGCCGTTCGCCTCTGTGATGACATTGCCGGCAAATGCCAGCACACCCGTTTTCCAATCCTTGAGATCGGGAAGAAGTTTTGTGAAATTTTCCCACCAGCCTGTCGGAAAAGGTTTGGCGGCGGCGTCTATTTTCAGCCCGGAAAGATCTACATTTGCGGCGCCGAACTGGGCCTCAAGAGCGGCCTTGATGTCATCGAACGTCTTTTGGTCAGGCACAACGCCCGTGGCGATGTATTTTCCGTCCCGTGCCTCGAGCTTAAAGCTGGACTCGACCGCCGGGGCCGTCGTGTTTGCATTGGCATTCGCCGGTGTGAGGTTCGCGTTGTCATTCACGGCGGTGTTGACATTGGATGTCGGCGTACTCTTTCCGCAAAACCAAATGCCGAGCGCAACCAGAATGGCAAGCAATATCAACGGAAGAAGCCACGAGATAAGCCTGTCCGATCCGTCCGCGGGAGCGATCGGGTCCGGCTCCTCGACCGCGACGGGGCGTCTGGCGGGTTCAGGTTCCGCCGAAAATCCGGCAATGGTCGCCATCAGGCTCTCTTCGCTCGGCAGCCCACCGTCCGGCGTCAGCCTATCGACGACAAGCGGTATCATTCCGGTCAGGGCGGGCAGGATCGTTTCGCGGCCGATGCCGACCCTGGACGCCAGCGATGTGAGTATGTCGTTGCCGAGAGCGTTCTCTACTTCCCCCTCGGTGACTGCCGTGTTGTCGCCTTCGCCGACCCACGAATCGACGGCATCGCCCAGGCCATTGTTTTGAAAAGCCGTAAGAAATCCGGTAAAACCACCGTATTCCTTGTTTGATATTAACCCAAGAAGCTCGGCAAGCAGCCTGCTGACAGTTCCGCGTCCGAGTCCGTAACGTTCCGAGACCGAATCGATAATTGTGTCAAAAAAAGTCATAATCCCTCCCAAGCAATATTCAGCGGAAAGCCCAATGAATGGAGCCTCGCCCGACACCGCCGGGTTCGGCAGTACCGCTTTCCGCGATCAATAACAATAATGTTTCAGACCTTTATTGTGCCTCTTTGACCATAGGTAATCAAGAAAAATCTGGAGCGAGCGGTGCGGCACGCCGTAATCGGTATCGGGAAAGATAAGGCTTTTTGCGGGCTATTACGCTATAATCTGGTTAAGAAGAACGGACGGCATACACACGGCGGACCATACCCAAATGAGGTTTTTTAGATGTCAAGGATCATAAAAGCAGGCGTTTTGCAGGAACCTGAAACCGCATGAACCGATCCTACGACAGAGCGAGGAAATGCCTAAATTGTCGATCATCCAAGTCAGGGCATTGCAGTTAAATTGCTATGGTAAAATCCGTAAAGGCAGGTAACATTATGATGACAACAGCGGAGATACTAAAAGAGATAGAAAAGTTGCCCTACGATGCGAAGCAGGAAATTTCGAAAGGGATAAGCGGCATCCTTAAAGAAGAAGACCGCTTAGACCCCGAGGAGCGCGCATTTATCGAGTATTTATACACAAAGGGTTCGATAAATAATGTTCCAACATTTGATGAAACTGACGAAGAGTTTGACGAACTGGAACCTTTTGAACTAGAAGGCGAACCGTTGTCAGAGCAGGTGATAAGGGAGCGAAGATAATGGCGGCCTACTACTTCGACAGCTCCGCGTTTGTGAAGAGGTTTGCAAAAGAGAAAGGAACCGAATTCGTTTTAAGGCTAATGCGTCCGTCGGCGAGGAATTTGATCTTTGCCGCGGAAATAACCGAGATAGAAGTCTGTGCCGGAATTTCAAGGCGAAGAAAGGGGGAAACCCTAAATCCGTCGAAGGCGGCAAAAGCCATCACGAGATGGCAAAGAATATTTAGCAGCGATCTCGTTCAGGTCAAACTGACTCAGGCCGTTCGGCGTGAAGCATTTCGCTTGAGCGATCAACACGCACTTCGCGGATATGATGCTGTTCAACTTGCCTGTGCTCTCATTACCGATCGGGATAGGTCGAGTCGAAACTTATCGCCACTCATACTGGTCTCGGCCGACGATGAATTGAACGTGGTCGCTCTGATAGAGGGCTTGAGTGTCGAGAACCCAAACAATTACTAATTGTCGCTATACCTAAATTTGAAACCAACGTAATAGGTCATTTATGTCAAAAGTACTAAAAGTAGAACTGATCCTAACACTTTTTCTTCTGGTATGCGGAGTGTTACCGGCATCCGGACAGGATGTTCCTGATATTGTCTTGACCATTGAATCGGAGCAAACCGAATGGAGAAAAGGTTCGCCGGCGAAAGTTCATATAAAAATAGAAAATATATCTACCAAGGAAGTGGAATTACTGACACGCCTACGTTTTAGACTTGATGACGGAACTCGTGGCAACCGTGAGCCGACGATGGCAAATGGTTTTTATTACTCTCCTTTTGGACTTGTAAAGAGCTATTTACCAAATACCGCTAATTGTCAAAATGATTTGGTGAACAACAATATAAAAAGAGAAAATGGTGTTGTAGAGATCTTTGTTGATAAAAACAATATTTCTCTGAAAGCCGGAGAGAAAAAGGAATTTCAAGTTGATCTTGCAGGCCTTTGCTGGGGCCACCAAATATCAAGCGTTTATCCTATGAGTGATCTCTTTTCTGAAGTGAAAAAAGGCCGTTATTCACTTTATTTTTCAATAGCATTCAAGGTTACGGCGATCGACCTCAGAGGATCAGAAGCCCTGCGTTCAAAATCCGTTGAATCAAATAAACTTACGATCAACATAAAGCAATAAAATATGTCCAGGATAATAAAAGCAGGCGTTTTGCAGGCGCATAATGTCGCCCAGACAGACGCTCCGATAGAAGAGATAAAGAGGGCAAATATCGACAATCAGATGAAGTTTGTCGAAGATGCCGCGCGGCAGGGCGTTCAGATACTGTGTTTTCAGGAGATGTTCACAACGCCGTATTTTATGGCGGAACAGGACGTGCGGTGGTACGAGGCCGTCGAAAAAGTGCCGGACGGCCCAACGGTCACGATGATGCAAGAGGTTGCGAAACAGCACGGAATGGTGCTGATCGTTCCGGTCTATGAAGAAGAACAGACCGGGTTTTATTACAACACGGCGGCGATCATCGACGCGGACGGCAAGTATCTCGGCAAATACCGAAAGAGCCACATCCCGCATCTGTATCCCGGATTTTGGGAGAAATTCTATTTCAGGCCGGGCAATCTGGGCTATCCGGTCTTTGACACAGCGGTCGGCAAGATCGGTATTTATATCTGCTATGACCGGCATTTTCCCGAAGGCGCGCGCGTTTTGGGACTGAACGGCGCGGAGATCGTTTTCAATCCGTCGGCGACGGTCGCGGGCCTGAGCGAATATCTGTGGAAGCTGGAACAGCCCGCCCACGCCGTGGCGAACGGTTATTTTGTCGGTGCGGTGAACCGCGTCGGCACGGAGGCTCCGTGGAACATCGGCGAATTTTACGGCACAAGCTATTTTTGCGATCCGCGCGGTCAGATACTGGCCGAAGGTTCGCGCGACAAGGACGAACTCGTCATCGCCGATCTGGACATGGACATGATCCGCGAGGTAAGAAACACGTGGCAGTTCTTCAGAGACCGGCGGCCAGAAACATACGGTGCAATTACCGAAGGATAAGGTGGCAAATAATGAAAAGAATATTGCTGACATTGTTTGTTTTAATGACCGCTGGAACGGCCGCGGCACAAACACCGCAGACGATGGAAGACGAACTTCTCGCTCATTTCAAGGTGTTGAACGAAGCTTCAAGCTACACGGGCAGCGGCGATGACGAAGTGCAAACGCGAGAAAACAAAGCCATCTACAACAAGCTCCGCAAATACGGAAAACGCTCTGACGTATTGGCGTTTTCCTTTTCGCGGCTTTCCGAGGAAATGACCATCCGTACGTCAAAGGACGGCAACTTTCGTTCGTATTCGTGGGACTGTGAGTGCGGCGGAACGATGCATGATTATTATTCGGTTTTTCAGTATCGATCCGGCAAGAGCGTGAAGGTATATGCTGAGCCTTTCGCGACGGACATCTCCGAACGAGGCGTTGGGGCATTCGTACACGATATTTTTCAGATGCCGGTGAAAGGCGGGACGGTCTATATGCCCATTTCTACATTCATCGGTTCGACTTCGCACAACGGACAGTTCATTGAAGTTTGGCTGCTAAAAAACGGCAAATTGTATACGGAGCCGAAGCTCATTCAGACGAAAAAAGGGCTGACGGATTCGATCTTTTTTGAGTACAATTTCTTTTCCGTGGTCAATCGTCCAGAACGTCCGATCAAACTCGTTTTCTTTGACGAAAAAAGCGGCAGCTTCAAATTTCCGGTCGTGATCGAAGAAGAAAAAACGCCGTATGGTAGAGTCACGGACAAATTTATTACATATACATTCAACGGCAAGTATTTCGTAAAAACCAACTGACGTGATGGAAAGAACCTCTGATGCAGAACGCGATACAGCTTCGATAGAACGGAATTTTGCCGAGATCAACCCGGCAATGACGTTCGCCGAGGCGGCGGCGGAGGCTCACCGATGCCTTTATTGCTATGACGCGCCGTGTATGCAGGCGTGTCCGACGCATATCGACGTTCCATCGTTCATCAGAAAGATCGCGACCGATAATCTGAAAGGTTCGGCCCGTGTGATATTTGAGGCAAATCCTATCGGGGCGACCTGTGCGCGGGTGTGTCCGGTCGAAGTTCTTTGTGAGGGGGCGTGCGTTGAAAAGACGCTGCTTCAGCGTCCCATTGAGATAGGCCGTTTGCAGAGGCACGCAACCGATCACGTTTTCAAAAACAACATCAGCGTTTTGAAGCGAGGCGAACCGAACGGCCTGTCCGTCGGCATCATCGGATCAGGTCCGGCGGGGCTTTCGGGCGCCGCATATTTGGCTCAGCTCGGTTACAACGTGACGCTGTATGAACGCAAGGAAATGGCGGGCGGGCTGAACACATACGCGATGGCCGAATACAAGA
>CAZOXY010000114.1:0-5454 GCA_964583955.1 uncultured Chloracidobacterium sp.
GTCTTGTCATATCTCTGCATACGGTAGATGCCGAGATTATGTTTGCCCGACGAAGGGCTTTCAGTATAGACAAGCGGCAGCGTGTTGAAATGGCCGCCGTCCTCGTGCCAAAGCTGCAGGAACGGCAGTTTTTCAAGATCGGGTTCAGGCTGTTTTACTTCAAGGACAGGTGCATTTTTGACCCGTTTTGTGCCGAGTTTGAGGGCGGTTTTGCCCATGTCGCGGTATTCCCATAGCTTGCCGAGCTTTGGCGGAAGCAGCACTTCCACCATCTCAACCGCTCGTCTTACAAATTCCTGCGGGCGTTTGCCAAAAGCCAGCTCGATACGCTTTACGGTTCCGAAAAGATTTGTGACGACCGGAAACTGCGATCCTTTTACATTTGTAAAAAGCAGAGCTTTTCCCTTTTCTTCGATCACGCGGCGATGTATCTCGGCGATCTCAAGATACGGGTCGGCCTGTGCCGAGACCTCGACGATCTCGCCTTCCCGCTTTAGCGTGTCGATAAAGGAACGAAGATTCTTGTGCATAAAGATCAAGGGCGGAAACACGACCGTTAGGGAGTGTGTTATTTACATCGGCCGTGTTTTCACCCTCATTACCATTCGGGTTTCCGCCTTACTTACGCAAGCCCGGTTTTGTTATATCCAATTCCGCCGCCGGTATCACCTCCGGCTTTATATTCGGAAACCGCTTTGCCAGATCGTCCTTAAAGATCGAATAGTCACCGACGATTATAATGTCGCCTCCCGCAAAGTTATTAACCGCATAGCTTCTTATTTGGTCACCGGTAACTTCATTAACTTTTTGTATGTAGTTATTCATTTCATTTGGTGGAAGCCAATTTGAATATAGGCCTGCCAACACTCCAATGATTCCATTACTTGTTTCAATGCTGCGACCATAGCTACCAGTTAAAACCGCCTTCCGTGGAATCAATTCATCAGTACCTACCTCACCTGTTTTTAGCTTTTGCAATTCTGCTAATACTAACTCTGCCACTTCAGCGGCTGAATCATTTTTAGTCTGAGTTCTAGTTGTAAATCTGGAATCATAAGCTCTCCAGGATATATTGCTTCCCGCACCATAACTCAGGCCCCGTTTTATTCTGATCTCATTATTCAACCGTGAAGAATATCCGCCACCCAAGACGGAATTCAAGACAAGTGCCGGAAAGTATGTCTTACTGTATTCACCATGATCAACTTTGTCATTCCAAACTATACGACCGCCATGTTGAATATGATTTACGTATGAAACATAGGCTTGACCTGATTCTGGAAGGTCTATTACCAAAATCCGGTTGAGTAATGGTCTCGATGCAAACTCCTTTGTTCGTTGATTCACTGATTCACTACTTTCGTCGATCGATATTATTGTTGGAGTCTCTTCTAGTTCATCAACTAATCGTTTTTTCCAAGAGCCAAAATAGCGCTCGGACATGGCAAACGCTGTTTTTGAGTCTATGTCACCCACAAATAGTATAGTTGCTCCATCAGGCAAAAAAGCCTCGTTGTAATAATCAACAATTGCTTCTCGATTCAGAGATTCCAGGCTTGCAGGAGTACCACCTGAAGGAGTTAGATGTAAACTATAAACTGATGCAACGTAGTGAGCGAGAAATCCAGGCTGAGTAAGATTATATGTCAACTCATCAATGGCTTGAGATTTCGCGAGATCGATTTCAGTTTGGGGGAACGAAGGTCTTAACACCACGTCAGCAAAAATGTCCATCATTTTTGTCAACTTATCTGATGTTGACAAAAATGAGACGCTGGTCTCGTCAGCTCCAGCGACCGCAATGATACTGCTGCCCAAAAACTCAGCTTCACTTGCAATTTGTGTCGCGGTGCGATTTTTGGTTCCTTTCGTCAATAATGTAGCAGTTGTCTGAGCAAGTCCGGCAGTCTCGATATCATCCGACGTGTACCCGGAGTTTACCATAAGTCCTACAGAAACAAGTGGGGTGTTGCGACGCTCCACTACAGCGACAGTAAGACCATTCTTTAGCTTTGTTTCCTTAACGGCGGGAATATTCACCGTTCTAGCCGGGCCGGGTTTCGGTTCCTGCGCCGATAAATTAACCGCAGAGACACAGAGGAACAGAGCCAGGAAGACGAGGAGACAAGGAGACAAGGAGACTGGGAGACACCTCAGTCTAAATGTCTTGTGTCCGAAGTTCCGCGTTCCGCATTTCGCGTTCCGCATTTGTATAAACTTTTTATTTGTCATCGTCTTCGCCCTCCGCCTGTTTCGCCTGGTTGTAATAGATGACCACGCGGTTGTCGTCCTTGAAATACTTTTTCATTACGCGTTGAATATCGGCAGCCGTTACAGCCTGAAGCTTTGCGACCTCGTTATTGACCGCCTTTGCATCGCCCAGATATGCGACCGAGCGTTCAATGGCATTTGCCTTGCCGTCATTGGTCTCACGCATTCTGATCGCTCCGGCAACAGCGCGGTTCTTTGCTTTTTCAAGTTCCGTCGCGGAGACGCCCCTATCCTGAATGTTTTTCAGTTCAGCCAAAAGAGCTTTTTCCAGAGCCTCGGAGGTGCTTTTGTCGGAGCCTATCGCCACAAATCCCATCCTTCCGCCTTCGGTATTAAGCTCAAGGTCAAAACTTGCATCCTGAGCGATCTGCTGATTCCGCACAAGAGATTGATAGAGACGTGAACTTTCACCACCGGACATTATTGCCGCCGCCAGGCGGAGAGCGGGAATGTCAGCATCAGAAGTCCGCGGAGCACGATATAGCAATGCCGTTGCCGGGAATGGCACTATCGGGCCGGTCTCATTGTAGCGGCGTTCCGTCGTCCATTCCGGTTCGACCTCGGTGACACGCGGAATGATTCCTTCGGGTTTCTTTATGGCTCCAAAATATTTATCGACCCACTCATCGAACTGTTTTTGATCAAAATCTCCGACAACGATCAGCACGGCGTTGTCCGGGCGGTAGAAATCCTTATAGAACTTTTCAGCGTCCGCCCGCGTGGCTGCGTCAAGCTGTTCCAGGTTTCCGATGACCCCGTTTTTATAGGGATGTTTTTGAAAACTAAGCTCGTCCATCAGCCAATAAAAGCGGCCATAAGGCTGGGCCAAAATGCCCTGCCTGTATTCTTCTTTTACGACATCGCGTTCGGAATTGAAGCTCGCGTCGTCAACATTGAGGTTGACCATGCGGTCTGATTCAGCCCAAAGCAGCGTTTCGAGGTAATTTGACGGCACAACCTCGAAATAATTCGTAAAATCAGGCCATGTCGAGGCGTTGTTGAAACCGCCAACGTCTTCCGTCAGGCGGTCCATCTTTTCGTTCGGCATGTTCTTTGTCGCCTTGAACATCATATGCTCGAACATATGAGCAAAACCCGATCTGCCCGGCGGGTCGTTCTTGCCGCCAACGTCATACCAGACGTGAATGGAAACGGTCGGACTTGACGTATCGCGGTGCGAAACCACACGCAGCCCGTTTACAAGCGTCCGTTCCTTCAGCTCTATCGGCGGAACCTTGAGCTGTGCGGAGACAGCCAGCGACGCTGCCAGACAGAATAGGGTCACAAAAAGTTTCTGCATAAATTGCTCCTCAGGGCTTGTATCAAATGTCTTACGCATTAAGGGAAGATTTGGTTTAGCGCATTTTGTCAGTTTAATTTAATAGGAATATGACCGATACTTCCGCGCTGATGCTGATAGCTCCCGGTGAAAAAGTTGCCAGACCTTCTTTTTCGACCCTGGAGACATTGATGCCGTCAGAATGGATCGTATTGGCGTAAACATTGCTGCTATATCTGGAATTTGTCTGATCCGCCACGCGGCCTTCTTTTATAAATATGGCCTTTCCAATTTCTTGTCCGATAGCACGAGCCATGGCCGAGGCTTTTTCCTGTGCTGCTTTCATTGCCATATCCCGAGCCATATCTCTATATTTTCTAAGCTCAGAGGATTCAAAACGCACGCTGCTTACCTCAGAAATACCTGTCTTCAATACCTCATCCAGAAAGCCCTGAAATTTGCCAATATCCGTGATCCGTACAGAAACGCCGGTGGACAGTTCATATCCGATGAATACTCGCGTGCCTATCTCATCGCCGTCTTCGTCGAAAATGCGCCTTTGCGGGTCGCGGATCGAGTTATATTTCATCTCGACGGAGATGTAATGCGTCTTAACATTTTCCGGTTTGATCTCAAATGACGATGTCAGGGCGAGTACTTTTGAAACGGTCGAATCTACCTGTTCCTTGGCCACCTGAAGATCCTTGTCCGTTCTAGTCACATCCAGCGAGATAGAGACCTGATCCGGTTGAACAAAGATCTCAGCGGAGCCGTTCACTTCCAATGTCGGCGGCTTTTGATCATAGTTTTGAGCGGCGACACATAACGCCGCAAGCAGAATCGATAAGGATAGAAAGACCGTTCTTTTCATGAGTTCCTCCACTGTTTAAGAGACCGCTGACACTTATTTGCCAAGCCGCACACTGTAAAGGTCATTCGGAATAATCGTAAAACCCCTTTCCGCTTTTGCGGCCGAGCCAGCCGGCATCGACGTATTTCTTTAGCAGCGGACACGGACGATATTTCGGATCGCCGAGGCCGTCGTGAAGCACGTTCAATATCGCGAGACAGACATCGAGGCCGATGAAATCCGCGAGTGTCAGCGGCCCCATCGGATGATTCATCCCAAGCTTCATTATGCCGTCAATGCTTTCGCGGGTGGCGACGCCTTCATAAAGAGCATAGATCGCCTCATTGATCATCGGCATCAAAATGCGGTTGGCGACAAATCCGGGAAAATCTTCACAGTCTAACGAAGTTTTGCCCAATTTTTCAGAAATATCCCGGACTTTCTGATACGTCTCATCGCTGGTGGCGATGCCGCGAATGACCTCGACCAGCTTCATCAGCGGAACCGGATTCATAAAGTGCATCCCAATGACCTTTTCGGGACGTTTTGTGACGGCCGCGATCTTTGTTATCGAAATGGACGAGGTGTTTGAAGACAATATCGCGTCCGGCGAACAGATGGTGTCAAGCTGCTCAAATATCTGCTTTTTCACGGCAAAATCTTCGTTCGCGGCCTCAACGACCAGCGTGCAGTCTTTCAGATCCGAAAGCTCGGTCGTGATTTTGATACGTGACAGCACCTCAGCCTTCTGCTCTTCGGTCATCGTTTCTTTTTTAACAAAACGATCCAGGCTTTTGCCGATCGTCGCCAGTCCGCGTTCAACGAACTCCGGCTTAATGTCGCACATTACAACGTCAAAGCCCGCGTTGGCGGCGGTTTGGGCAATGCCGTTGCCCATCGTCCCCGCACCGATAACCCCAATAATTTCGCTCATAAATTTATTAGATTCATAACCGTCCTAACGGTTAATAGTTACACAGTTTACAGTTATTAGTTTTTGGGTCTATGGTAGTTAAGAGTGATTATAGAGGAAACTTTCTAAGCAAAGAAAGAA
>CAZOXY010000115.1:0-4237 GCA_964583955.1 uncultured Chloracidobacterium sp.
GCTCTGAAACGCATTGAGTCCGAGCAAAAAGAGGTCGAAATGCGCATCGGCGTTCTCAAGGCAGAACTTGCCGCGACCGAGCAGAAGATAGTGGAACTGACCGGATCGGTCTCTGAGATCTCTGAACGCATATCGGGCGCCGGGGCGGATCTGGAACGCGAAAAGGCCGAGGTGGACGCGGCGATCATGGCAGTAACGGCGGAGCGTGAGGCAGCAGACACCGCCAGCGGAGAATTGGGCAACCTCAACCGCCTGGCCGCCGAAGCGATGAACGAACGAGCGGCGCTTGAGGTGCGGCAGGCCGAGGTATCGACCCATCTTCGCAATATTCACGAAAATTGCGCACAGGAATTGAACACAAGCCTTAGCGAACTGATGAAGGCCGAGGAACTGCCCGACGATTTTCAGCTTGAGGGATCAAGAGAGCATGTCGAATCGCTTCGCGAACGGCTTGAAGGCTTTGGGGCGATAAATATGCTTGCGGTCGAGGAGTTGGCCGAGGCCGAGGAACGGCTGCTTTTTCTTACGTCACAGCGGCAGGACATCGTGGAAAGCATTGCCTCGGCGGAAGAAGCTCTCAGGGAAATAAAGGAGCGTTCGCGCGAAAGGTTCAGGAATGCGTTCGAGGCGATAAACGCCAATTTCAGCACATTCTTTCAGGAGCTTTTCGGCGGCGGACGCGGTGAAATGACGCTGCTCGAATCCGATGACATCCTTGAGGCGGGCATCGAGGTCGTCGCGCAGCCGCCCGGAAAGCGGCTCCAGAACATCCTGCTTCTTTCCGGCGGAGAAAAGGCGATGACCGCCATCGCCCTTGTTCTTGCCATTTTCAAATATCGGCCGTCGCCCTTCTGTCTGTTGGACGAGGTCGATGCCCCGCTTGACGAAGCCAACGTCGGACGCTTTGTCGATCAGATCGCGACCATGGCGGAAAAGACCCAGTTCATCGTCATCACCCACAACAAACGCACAATGGAAGCGGCCCGCGCGCTCTATGGCGTGACAATGCAGGAAGCGGGCGTTTCAAAGGTGGTTTCGGTGAAATTTGAATAGCCGAACGGTCTGCTGCGAACTTTTCACATTCTTTTCTCATCAAACAACGGCATTCTGTTATACAATTAACGATTTGCCGCATTGCTGCTTTTTATATTCGCAAAGATGAGATCCCTAAATGGCTTTATAATTCTGGTGCTTGCGGTGACGGCGTTTTCCGCGTCTGCCTCGGCTCAGACAAAAAAGAACCAAAGAGCCGCCGAGCCTAAAAAGGCCGTGGCCCCCGCCCTGACAGCGGAGCCTGAACCGGTCGGGAACGGCACGATATACCGGTATGAATTCAGCCAGCCGGATTTTGTCATCTCACGTATCGTCATAAACCACAACGACGGCGGAAAGGGAACGATCACGTTTTTCAAACGCGACCATGACGAGGGGCTGGAAGATCCGATCAGCTTGAGCGAGGCAACGCTGGAAAGGATCAGGGCGGTGCTTCGCGATATGGACTTTCTGAACTCAGCAGAAGACTATCAGTACGAAAAGGATTATTCCCATCTCGGCACGTCGTCTGTCACCGTAGAACAGGGAGACCGGAACCGCAACGCAAAATACAATTGGACGACGAACAAATTTGCCAAACAGCTTGTCGAGGAATATCGCAGGATATCCAATCTTTACATCTGGAAGTTTGACATCAACCTGTCGCGCGAAAATCAGCCTCTCGAATCGCCAAAGCTGATGGAAAGGCTGGATCTGATGGTAGGCCGCGATCAGATCGCCGATCCGGACGGCCTCATCCCGTTCCTGAATGAACTGACCAATGACGAACGTCTGCCGCTGATGGCCCGCAACCGAGCAGCCAGGATAATCAAACAGATAGAAAAGAAGAAAAAATAACGCGGCCTGAAAAAGCCAAGGCGTTTTCCCAATGTTCGGCGGGTTTATTTCACCGTTATGGTTCCGTCATCGGCTATGTTTGGGGCCGTTGCTGGAAAATCGGCATTAGAAAGCGATCTTATTTTCATTATCGCCTCGCCCGAGCGGTCAATGACCGGAATGCCCCTGCCTTCCTGTTTTCCTGAATGTATCCTGCCGCTGACGAATTTGCCTTCGCCGTCCAGTTCCACTTCAAGTATCGCTGTCAGCGCCGTTTCAGCCTCAAGGCGAAACCAGCCATAGGTCGCAAAATTGCCGAGCGAATAAGCGATCAGACGCCCTTTGTACATTTCAATACCGCGAAGAACATGCGGCCCGTGTCCCAACACCAGATCGGCCCCGGCGTCTATCACAGTCCGCGAAAAGAGCGGCAGATTTCCGCGTTTTTCGCCAAAATACAGTTCTGTCTTTTGAGGGACGTTCTGGTTGCCGGTGCCTTCGGCCCCGCCATGAAATGAGACGACGACGATGTCGGCCTTTTTGTCGGCTTCGGCCACAAGGCGGCGGGCAGTAACGAGGTCGTTGACATTCGGGACGACGGCGTTATGGGCAAACCCGATGAACGCGATGGTCTTTCCCCTGGCCTCAAGATAGGCAGTTGAATATTGCAGCTTATCGCTTCCGGCATGTTTGATACCGAGTTCGTCCAGCGTGCGGCGGGTGCTTGAGGAACCGGCCGTGCCAAAATCCAGGGCATGATTGTTCGCCAGCGAAAGCACGTCAAATCCAGCTTCCTTCAGGTATTTTCCATAGCGTGTCGGCATTCTGAATGCAAAGCACCGAACAGGCTGTCCGGGCTTTGGCGGACGGCATTTTGTTGATTCGCCGCTGTCAACCATCGGGCCTTCCAGATTTCCGAATGCGATGTCGGCGGCGGACAGTATAGGTGCGACGGCGGCTAAAATATCGGCTCCGTCATTTGGCGGCATCCGCGTATCGTTCGGGAACGGAGAGCCGAGCATGATGTCGCCGACCGCAGCTATGCTTATCAAATTAGGGTCTTTCTCCGGCACCGGCGTTGGCGTGACCGAAACGTCCGCGAACGGCATCGGTTCAATGGCGACGCTTTCGCTTGAGCCGCAGCCCATTACCATAAATGTAAGGGTGAAGGCGAGAAAGATGGAAAATTTGCTCTGATGTCTCATAAATACCGTCAGTTAGATGTCGTTTCGGGCGGTCAGTGCCGTCCAAAAAAGCGGGAAAAGATAATGATCCGTTCCCGCCTTTCAGAAAAATATATGCAGCGTGCTATGCCGTTGCCGGGGCCAGTTTTTCCGAGACCTCAGGCTCGCTTGCTGCCGAGATCTCATCAGAATCGGCTATCAGCGAGCGGTCAATGATGTCCTTTTGCTCCAGTTCATGGATAGCGTAGGAACCGGTTGCGGGCGAAGCGGACGGAACGCGTCCGACATACCGCAGCTCAATATTCTCAGGCTTTAACTCTTCCAGACGCGGCTCCATAAATGACCAACCGCCCATGTTCTTCGGTTCTTCCTGTACCCAGAAAAGCTGCTTCGCGTTGGGATACGAAACGATCACCTCGGCAAGCCGTTCGCCCGGGAACGGATAGAATTGTTCAACCCGGACGATGGCGACCTTTCCGTCGTTCGCGTCCTGCCGCGCGGCTTCGAGGTCATAAAAGACCTTGCCTGAACAGAGGACGATCCGCTTGACCTTTGAACGGTCATCGACCGCCGCGTCGTCAATGACCGGCTGAAATCCGCCCGAAGAAAGCTCCTCGATCGACGACGATGCCGCCGGAAGCCTGAGCAGGCTTTTTGGCGTCATCACTATCAGGGGGCGTACCTTGCTCTGCATCACCTGTCGCCGCAGCATGTGGAAATACTGTGCCGGCGTTGTCGGGTTGCAAACCTGCATATTGTTCTCGGCGCACAGTTGGAGGTATCTTTCCAGACGGGCGGAGGAGTGTTCCGGCCCCTGGCCTTCAAAACCGTGCGGGAGCAGCATCACCAGGCGGCAGCGTTCCTTCCATTTGTCTTCTGAGGCAGAGATGTACTGGTCTATGATGACCTGGGCACCATTGGAGAAATCGCCGAACTGAGCTTCCCACATCACCAAAAAGTCCGGGGCCTTTAATGAATAGCCGTATTCATAACCAAGCACCGCGTTCTCTGAAAGCGAGCTGTCAAAGACCTGAAATCGGGCAAGCGGATCTGCCTCGGTGCGGATGTCGCCAAGCGGCGACCAGATATTACCGGTCTTGGTGTCATACATCATCGCATGACGCTGTGAGAACGTGCCGCGGCCCGAATCCTGTCCGCTGAGGCGAATGCGGACACCGTCCTTG
>CAZOXY010000116.1:0-2792 GCA_964583955.1 uncultured Chloracidobacterium sp.
TCCGGGGCCGGTTCCGCCGCCGCCTGAAGGAACGCCGCAGGTTCCGGCGGTCATCCGCGTTGTTTCAGGGACTCCGTTCTCATATCTGACGACCGTGTTGTTCTTAAAGCTGACGCCGACGATCTCGTTCAGGGACAGGTCGGCGTTTCTGATGCCGATGTTCACCAGCCTTTCACCTTTGACCTTTGATATAGCCGGCATCGGTTCATACATTTCCACCGGGCCTTTTTGGCTGGCAGCAATGTATGCAGCGTCATGTTGGATCACCTGATAGGCTGCCTTTATTTCCTCAGGCGTTGTCCAGGGGTCGATCATGTCACGCCTTACAGTGACCGGTTCCTTTTCGTTAAAACCGGCCTCGGCGATAACGGTCACGTCTTCGGTATAGTTATAAAAGATGACGCGAAATCGTGTCGGTGCAGGGGTCGGGGCATTTTTTTCCGCCGGCAGGTCTTCGATGTACTCGAACGACAGCATCATGTATTTTGAACCGCGCAGTTCCGCCTGAACGTTCGGGTGTTTTTCTATCCGCTGCTTGGCCCCTTCAACTGCCTTGTTGTCGGGCCCCCACGCGACGCCCTTGATGACAAGCGGCTGTGAGGAACGCGTTGGCCTGGTTTCCTCACCGCCGGCGAGAAGTGAACCGGCGGCCATGATCAGAACGGCGGCGGTACCAAAAAGACGTTTGAATGAATTGCTCATAAGTTTCCCCTTGTCGTTGAAAGCAAAACGGCTTTCCACATAGTGCGGGCCAGCGGCAGATGCGGCCTTGCGGCAAGTTATCGTCGGGCTTCGTTTGTTAGACAGTGAAGCGATATTGACCGTCCCGATCCGGGAAAATGCCGAGAAAAGTGCAGCGGACAATATCAAATCAACAGATTATCACCGCAAACGGTTTAGGGTCAACTTTTATGGGGTTTGGTGTTGTGTCGGCAGGATGATTTGACTTGGCCTGACCATATCCACCAAACTCAAAATATGGACAAGCTGATACACGGCATCGCTGCCGAAGGCACTGTGCGCGTTCTTGCGGCGACGACAACCGGCATGGTCGCGGAGGCTATTCGGCGGCACGGCACATCGCCGACGGTTTCTGCCGCGTTGGGCAGAATGCTGACCGGAACGCTGCTGTTGGGTTCGACGATAAAGGATTTTGACCGCCTGACGGTAAAGGTCGAATGTGACGGGCCTGTCGGGGCAATAACCGCCGAAGCGACCAAAGAGGGAACCGTCAGAGGTTTTGTAAAAGACGCCGTCGCCGAACCGCCGCTAAAGGAAAACGGCAAGTTTGACGTTGCGGGCATTGTCGGCAGCGGCACGTTCTATGTTATTCGCGAGGCGGGTTTTGACATCGGGTTCCGCCCGGAACCGTATGTCGGTTCTGTGCCGATAGTTTCCGGCGAGATAGCCGAGGATTTCGCATATTATCTGGCAAACTCCGAACAGATACCTTCGGCGGTGATGCTGGGCGTGTTGCTGGGGAACACGGAGCCTTTTGTCACGGCGGCAGGCGGCATCATGATCCAGATGATGCCCGGAGCCAACGAACACATCATAACAATGATCGAGGACACGGTGCGCCATGCGCCGCACGTCACAGAAATGATACGCGAAGGAGCGACACCTGCCGACCTTGCAAAAATGGCTTTGGGCATTATAGATCTTGAGGTGCTTGAGGAGCGCGAAGTCTCTTTTGCCTGTACCTGTTCATTTGAAAAGGCCGGCGCGATGGTCGCCGGACTCGGCCGCAAAGAGGTCGAGGCCATCCTCGCCGAAGACAAACAAGCCGTCATGACCTGCGGCTTTTGCAATGAAACATACCGCCTCAACGAAAATGACCTGAGGCAGATCCTTGAGAATGATGGAAAGAATTTCCCGGTACAACAAGGGATGAGTGATTCAGAATAAGCGAAAAGGCTCATCCCAAAGGCGGAAACACGACCGGTAGGGAGTGTGTTTTTTCTGACCGGAGAAGCATGGAAGCATTGGGGATGCTCGCTCAAGTCAGAACCGGGAGCGGTAGCGACCGGGTTTTTACCAACCCGACAGCAACTTGCCGCCAATCATCGCGGGCAAGTCCGACATCCTTAATCAAATTTGACCACCTTTTGCCATTCTTTGCCACCATCTGTTGTTTTGTAAACAGTGTCTTCTCCTACCAGCCAGCCGTTTTCCTGATCTGTGAAATGGATATGAACATATCTGTTCTCATACCCATCGTTTTCATCCGGTGTTTTAAGAAATTCCCAAGTTCTTCCTTCATCTTCAGACTTTATTAGGATACCCTTAACTCTTTCATCCAGATTGTTTACGAATCGGTTTCCTACAGCCCAAACTGTTTCATCTGTGGAAAATGAGATCGAACGTATCAAATAAGAACTCAAATTTCCGCCAATCCGCTGCGGCCCTTCGCTGTTGTCGTAGGGAAATGAAAACAGTCCGTCTCCTCCGGTTCCTATGAGGCATATTCTGTCTTTTCTGCAAGAAAGACTCCTGGTATCCCACTTTCTTTCTCCAAAATGAGCAAACTCCCATGTCGCACCGTCGTCCTCTGTATAACCAGTCGTTCCAGAAACAAATATTATCCATCCGCTACTGCTATCTTTTGGGTAAAATCTTATGATAGAGCCTGCATCACGGCGTTGGTCAAATGGCGGTGAGAATTCCCTCCATGTCTTGCCGCTGTCATTTGTTTTCAGCAGACGAGAGGGGGTTCTCATCCAGCCGTTATCCGTGTCGTAAAATACTAGCTGCGAGGCATGAGCAATGTCACCGGGATCGGTAAGTCTTCC
>CAZOXY010000117.1:0-2221 GCA_964583955.1 uncultured Chloracidobacterium sp.
GGGATCTATTTCCATAATTTTGAGTTTTGACACCGCCTCTTAAGCCATTGGCAATTGATAGACCGCATTCTCTTATTTCCGCCGTTCGGACACGCTCGACAGCGCTTTGGATTCTCACGGCCGGTCGTCTTCTATCTCACTCAGGGCTTTTTCGATCTCGCGTTCCACGCGCTCACGAAGTCGTTCCGTCAGGTCTTCCGCCTTTTGCAGGTTCAGTTCCAGCGAAGAACGGTTTCGCCTGATCTCCGTGAGCAGGCTTCGCAGATTTGTCATTTCCGAAGCAAGCTGACGGCTTCTGCTCTCTCTCAATTCCTCAGGCCGCAGCGAACCCGCCATCGCGACCGACCTTTCTATCATTTCCGGTCGGCTTTCAAATTCGAGCGAATCCAGCTTGCTCATCACGCTGTTCTCTTTCTCGATCATTTCAAAAAGCTGTTTGCGGAGCAGATCGGAACGCTGTTCTGATCGCGAAAGAATGTCCAGATTGAGCATCAACCGGCGCTGAATGGCGTCAGTGTCCTTTGTCTTTGCCGATTCGAGCGCGGCTATGCGAAGGCGAAGTTCCTCGACCGTATCGGATGTCGGCGTTTCCTGCTCGTCCTCATCATCCAGCCTGTCCTCCGCTGCAAGGTCTTCCGCTCGGCTGATGATGATCGCCTCGCCGGAAAGCGGCCTCGGCGTGGGTGTCGGCGTTACCCGTCCCGCCGGCCGCGTCGGCGTTCGCGTTTGTGCCGATGCGTCATCAATGCCTGCCAGACAGACAAAAGCCAAAGCGGTCATTGCGGCCAAAATGCCAAGATCCTTCTTAAATTTTTCCGTGACCATTGCGTTTTTCCTTTTCCGGTTTGTCCGGAATGAAATCACCCGTAAAAAGCTCGACGCCGTTCTTGACCAGCCCGACAACGGGTAGCGCGTCAAGGCCGGAATTTATCACGCCTTTGACAACTCCCTTTCGGCGAATGTCGGTCCCGACCAATGTGAGAACGACGACCGTGCCGCCAAAAGGAAGCATTTTTGCGCCGCGTTTGAAAAGCTGCCATCCGCCGGCTCTGGCCAATTTTCCGGTAATAGACCTGTTAGTATTTGCCATCTCTTTCAGCGTAAACGCCGGTATCAAAGTTTATACTTGCTTTATTCGGATGACAACAGCATACTTTTGTTTGCACGAATTGTTCGCATATAAGTTCCATTTTTTGCCCTTTCTATGACGCTTTCGGTCAACACTCTTTCAAAAAGGCACGGCCCTGAATGGGTCTTGAGAGACGTCTCTTTTGACGCCGCCAGGAGTGAGATAACAGGTGTTTTCGGCGCCAAAGGCAGCGGAAAAACGACGCTTCTGCGGCTGGTGGCCGGACTGGAAACCGCCAACGGCGGCACGATCGCATTTGACGGAACAAGTGTTTCCGACCTTGCGGACGAACGCCTCGCGTTCATCCCGACCATTCCCGCCAGCCCGTTCTGGCAGCGTGCGTTAGGCGGAGCAAAGGCGGACACGGTCGATATTGCAAAACGTCAGGAAGATGCGATAGACCTGGCGGTGAACGGCCCCGCCGAACTGATCCTGCTGGATGACGCGTTCTGCTTTTTCGATCCCGTGACCAGACATCAGGTCACAGAGCGAACCATCAAAGCCGTTCGCTCTGCCGGCAAGACCGTGATATATGCGGCGAATGATTTCAACAGCCTGTTCGAGCTTTGCGACAACGCCGTCGTGCTTGCGGGCGGTTACGTCGGCCAGACAGGTTCTCCGGCTGAGATATATCAGCAGCCCGCAAGCGTTGAGATAGCCAGGATAACCGGCGACAATAATCTGTTCGAGGCGCGGCGGCTGTCATCAAAGAACGCAGATCTGCCCGAATTTCAGACCATTGTCGGTGAACACCGCGTGTTTGCCAAAAAAACGGACATCGGCGGCCTCGGGGCCATAAACCGCAATGTGATGCTTTCGATCAGGCCGGAAAATATCTCCATATCATTTGGAGCATCCTTTCCTGAGGACAATCTGCTCAAGGCCACCGTCACCGGTGCAAAATTCCTCGGGCCGCATACACGCGTCGGGCTTGACGCGGGCGGTTTGCGGCTGGAAGCTCTGGTGCCGCGGCTTGTCGGCCTTGATGTCGGTGAGGAATGTATGGTCGGCCTGCCGCCCGACCGTGTTGTGGTGTTGAAGCATTAGGGCTTTGCGCTTTGGGCTTTGGGCTTTGGGCTTTGGGCTTTGGGC
>CAZOXY010000118.1:0-2158 GCA_964583955.1 uncultured Chloracidobacterium sp.
TGTTGTATTTTTGTGTTTTAGCATAGCCACGCCGTTTACGGCGTGGAGAGATCGGTGATTCAACGCACGGCCCGTTCACGGGCCTGCCATTGAGATGGAAGCATACGGTAAGGGCGTAAACGCCCTTTTGGGACAAAATTCCGCCCTTACCACGCCGTAAACGACGTGGCTAAGCTTTGCCGAAATGCATCGCATAAAATGTCAACAGAAACTTAAGGAAAATTCGGGAGTATCATTCGCCATGACAAACTCAAAAGCACTGGTTCTTGCTTTTTGTATAGGTCTTATTTCCCTCTGCGCTCACGCTCAGGAACTGAACACCGAAAACGACCTGTGCAATGTGGAATACGCAAAATTCCTCGCATCACAACAGGTCACGGAAAGCCGCGCCGTCCGCGAACCGGAAAAGCGAATAAAGATACTTATCCGTTCGGCGGAATTTGCATGGAAAATAGACGAACCGGCGGCACGCGAATATTTCACCGAAGCGTACAAACTCGCGGTCGATGATTATAATGAACGGGGCATGCGATCAGCTGAACAAAAAGACGGCATCATGACCATACCTCCTGATATGAGGCTTGAGGTTGTGCGTGCCCTCGCAAAATTTGACAGCAAATGGACTCAAAAACTGGTCGAAGAGATCTTGAAAGAATTTGAAAAGGCAGCTAAAGACCGTAAAGGATTTGACAAGACACGGGAGCTTAACACACTGCTCTGGATAGCCGCCGAAAATGCCGACACCGACCCGGACATAAGCTGGTATCTGCTTCGCCGCGTAATGGAATATGAACTGGATCAGCATTGGTTCCACACCCTCTATTCGGTCGGGAAAAAGAACCTGAGCATGGCATCGGCACTGTATCAGGAATTGCTGATGCGTTATCAGAATGAACCACCGCAACGGCTGCTTTACCTCGCCGGATATCCTTTCGCCTCTGACCGCTCCATCGGGATCGATAAATATCAGGTATCCAACACACCGCCGCCCGATCTAACGCCTGATGTGGAACTGCAAAGAAAATTTATCGAAGTGTTTTTTAACCGCATCAATGCATACGCAAACGATCCTCAGTTGCGGATGCAGCCGCCCGGCGAATCATATCGTCTGCCGGAGGTTGCTTATATGGCCTCTGCGCTGGACGACCTTGAGCCGCATATCATGACAACGCTGCCATTCCTGCTGTCGCGATATTCGGCAGCAAGATCGCAGGCTGCTTCGATGATGACCGAAGAGATCAAAAAGAACATGGATACGCGGGCCGGTTATACCAGCCAGATGCCGTTGAGTTTTGAAGAAAGGATCGCGTTGCTGGAAGAAGCCGACAAGGAAGGCAAGCTCGATGATTCGATGATAATCGGCCTCGTCACATTCTGGGGCAAAAGGACGGATGACAATTTCAAACAACTGGAGCCGTGGCTGGACAAGATAAAGGAAGATTCGCCGCGCGTCTCTTCGACAAGCTATTTTTGGTACACAAGGGCGAACCTGGCGATAAAGGAAAACCGTTTCGCCGATGCCGAAAAATACGCACAACGCGTGCCGGAACTGGAACACAGAGCGATCCTCGCCTTTGATCTGGCAAAGGCACAGCTTGAAAGCATAAATGACGCCGCCTCCGCCTATCAGACACTTGCCGAGGTGGCAAAGCTCGCCCGGACAATGGACGAATCGCCCGTTAAGGCAAAGATACTGCTCGGCCTGGCGCATCAGTACGAAAAGATGAATGTCAGTTTTGCGATGGAGGAACTGGCTGAGGCCGTCCGAGTTCTGAACCGTCAGAAAGACCCCGACATGTCCTCAAGCTCGATAATGCGGATCATCAAGGGCGAAAAATACACATTCTTTGCCGTACTGACCGCGCCGGGTTTCAATATAGAAGACACATTTAGAAAAATGGGCGAGGCTGATTTTGGAATGACGCTGTCGAACGCGAAGGCGCTGGATGACCGTTATCTGCGGACAATAGCGGTGATAAACTCGGCCCGTCTATGCTCTGAAAGGCCGACGGTCGCGGAAGCGGATGAGGAAGATGAGGGTTTCTAAAAATATCTTTTCAATTGCCTCCAGCTTTAGAGTCTGAGTCAAAACGCGGCATTTTGTCCCGAAGGGACAATCGAAAATAGCCCGCCGATAAATCGGCGGGCTATTTTCACA
>CAZOXY010000119.1:0-2005 GCA_964583955.1 uncultured Chloracidobacterium sp.
CTGAGGAGAGTGTATACCTAAAACTTGCGACAGTTCAAACGTGACGTGACACTAGTTTTATGCGGCCAGAGACTGTTTAGATGATATTACCACACCTAAGACACCAAAAAAGTTACAAAAGGTTCCCGAAATTTATTGCAAGTTGCCGCAACCTTCTTCGTTCCTAAGATGTCCAACTGTGTGAGAGCTGTCCGGTTTTCATAAATGACGGAGAGAAAAATGAGATCTAAAAACCTTCTGGGGATCGGCTGCATGGCGTTTCTGACGCTTTTTTGCGCGGCCGCGACGATGGCCCAAGGCACGATCGTGCCTATTATCTGCGATGTTCGGCCGTGCAGGCCGCCGAGGCCGCCGCTGCCGAGGCCGATACCTCTGCCAAACGTCCTACCGGTCAAATCGATAAAGCTCGATACAAAGATCACCGGACAGGTGGCAACTACGCACGTCGAACAGATATTTCGCAATGACACAACGCATACGCTGGAAGGGACATATTTCTTCCCGATACCGGACGAGGCTTCAGTTGTGGAATTTGCCATTTGGGAAGACGGCAAAAAGCTGGTCGGCGAGGTACGTTCGCGTGAAGAGGCGCGAAAGATATATGACGAGATCGTCCGCACCCAGCGCGATCCGGGACTGCTGGAATACGCCGGGAAGAACCTGCTCCAGGCGTCAATTTTCCCGATACCGCCGCGTTCGGACAAAAAGCTGGAACTGACATACACACAGGTGTTGAAGGCGGATTCGGGAACGGTCGCATATCGTTATCCGCTCGGCACGGGACGAAACCTCTGGCGCGGACGCAGCAACACGGGAACGGCAAATGTGCCGCAAAGTTTCGGAACCGTTTCGGGAAAGATAACCATATCCGGCGACAAGGAACTGCGGAACATCTATTCGCCGTCACATGCGGTCGAGGTCAGTAAAAGCGGTGATAAAAAAGCGACCGTTTCATTTGAAACAAAGGACAATGACAACGACCTTCAGCTTTTTTACGGCGTTTCGGGCGATGATCTGAGCGCTTCGCTGATGACCTACCGCGAACCGGGAAAGGACGGATATTTTCTGCTGATGCTGTCGCCGCGTGACGACATATCGGAACGCGAGGTCGTAAATAAGGACATCGTTTTTGTTCTGGACACGAGCGGTTCGATGGCAGAGACGGGCAAGATGGAAAAGGCGCGTTCGGCGCTTCTTTTTGGCATCAGGACGCTGCGCGACGGCGACAGATTCAACGTCATCAATTTTGCGGGCGAGGAACACCTGATGGAAAAGGGCCTGATCAAAGCCGACGCGGCGGGCAAAAAACGCGGCGAGGAATTTGTCGCAAAACTCCGGCCAAGCGGCGGAACGAACATCAATGACACGCTTATCGCGTCGCTGAAGCAGTTTGACAAAAGCGGGCGGCCAAAGATGCTTGTTTTTATGACCGACGGTTTGCCGACGGTCGGCGAAACGGCTGAGGAAAAGATACTCGCCAATCTTGCAAAGGAAAAGAACGTCGATGTCAGGATATTCCCGTTCGGCTTTGGCTATGACGTCAACACCGCGTTGCTCGACAAACTGGGCAGCGACAACGGCGGCATCTCCGATTATGTTCAGCCCAAAGAAGACCTTGAGGTAAAGGTGTCGAATTTCTTTTCGCGTGTGAGTTCGCCGGTGCTTTCCGATCTTGAAATAGACCTCGGCACACTTCGTGCGGAAACCGTCTATCCGCGAAAGTTGGGTGATGTTTTCAAAGGAATGCAGCTTGTCATGATCGGGCGGTATAAGAACGAGTCCGACCTGAAAAACGCCGTTTTTATCGTTAAGGGCAAAGCCGGCAATGAGGTCCGCACGTTCAGTTACGGCGGGCTTGATTTTCCGGTTCGCGCGACCGAGAACGATTTTTTGCCGCGTTTATGGGCGACACGGCGTGTCGGCTGGCTGGTGGAACAGATACGCTTGAACGGCGAGACAAAGGAACTCAAGGACGAGGTCGTTGAGCTTGGCACGCGTTACGGCA
>CAZOXY010000120.1:0-1003 GCA_964583955.1 uncultured Chloracidobacterium sp.
CAACAAGCAGCCAACCTGTTTGGATTAAAAGAGTTTGGTAATATTTATACCCGTATCAATAACCCGACTACTGATGTTTTTGAGAAACGTATTGCTGCTTTAGAAGGTGGTGTTGCTGCACTGGCAGTAGGTTCGGGACAAGCTGCTCAGTTTATTGCGTTAAACAATATTTTACAGGCAGGCGACAACTTTGTTACTACTTCATTTTTATATGGCGGAACTTATAACCAGTTCAAAGTTGCTTTCAAACGTTTAGGTATTGAAACTAGATTTGCTAAAGGTGACGATCCTGCAAGCTTTGAGAAACTGATTGATAAAAATACCAAAGCGCTTTATCTGGAAACCATTGGTAACCCGGAATTAAATATTCCCGATTTTGAAAAGATTGCAGCAGTAGCTAAGGCTAACAACATTCCACTTATTGTTGACAACACCTTTGGCGCAGGAGGATATTTATTCAAACCATTACAACATGGAGCAAACGTTGTGGTAGAATCTGCTACAAAATGGATTGGCGGGCACGGCACCAGTATTGGAGGCGTGATTGTAGATGGTGGAAACTTCAATTGGGCAAATGGTAAATTCCCGCAATTTACAGAGCCAAGTGAAGGTTATCACGGATTAAAATTCTGGGATGTGTTTGGAGAAAATAATCCGTTAGGTCTGCCTAATATTGCTTTCATTATCAGAGCAAGAGTGGAAGGTTTACGTGATTTCGGACCAGCAATATCTCCTTTCAATTCTTTCTTGCTACTACAAGGCTTAGAAACATTATCGCTTAGGGTACAAAGACATGTTGAGAATACTTTAGCACTAGCGAAATGGTTAGAAAAACAACCTGCCGTTGCAAGTGTAAATTACCCGGGTCTTGAAAGCAGCAAATATTTTCCTTTGGCAAAAAAATACTTTCAGCATGGTTTTGGCGGAGTATTAAACTTTGAAGTAAAAGGAGGTTTGGAAGCAGCCAAAGCATTTATTGATAACCTCAAGCTGGCAAGTCTTT
>CAZOXY010000120.1:1013-1574 GCA_964583955.1 uncultured Chloracidobacterium sp.
ATTAGTAATTCATTCCGCCAGCACAACACATGAGCAGCTTACCGAAGCAGAACAATTAGCTGCCGGAGTTACTCCGGGACAAGTAAGAGTTTCTGTTGGAATTGAACATATTGATGATATTATTGCAGACTTTGAACAGGCTTTCCAACAAATAACACCGGGTTCAAGAGCGTAGCAAAGTTGGTCATTAGTCATTAGTCATTGGAGACGACTAATGACCAATGTACTAATGACTAATCTACCAAATCAACTAATGACCAACTAAACAATGCAAGAACAATTATTTACAAATAAAAAAGAGTTTATACTTGAGTCGGGATCAAAACTATCTGAGGTTCAATTAGCATACACTACTTTCGGTACGCTAAATGCTTCAGGCGACAATGTGATCTGGGTATTTCATGCGCTTACTGCAAATGCGAATCCTTTGGAGTGGTGGCCAGGCTTTTTTGGAGATGGAAAACTATTCGACCCTAAAGATTACTTTATCGTTTGTGTAAACATGCCGGGATCGTGCTATGGAAGCATACAACCTTTAAGTGTAAATATTGATACAGGCAA
>CAZOXY010000121.1:0-1547 GCA_964583955.1 uncultured Chloracidobacterium sp.
ATCATTATCTTTTGACTGATTTTCTGTAAGTACGTTGCGCAAGCAGTTGTCGCAACGATTAAAGCCTAGTGTTTCAAATAGGCGTATCAAAAAGGGATTAGATCGTCTTCATCTATTCCCTTGTCAAAGCAGGGACCTGCCCGTTGCTTGAACTTTTGATACTGCGCTACAAGCGCCTTTTGTAAGTGTTTCATCACTTTTGCCCAGGTATGCCATATATGCCTACACGATATCTTTACAAGCATCGGTAGGGTAAGATGACCCCCTGTATTATCAGGAATGTGATCCCAACAATGGGGCAAACGTTCAGAATACTTAAATAAACGACGCGCAATAACCAATGCGGCCGCTTGATGAGTCGATAGTTTATTGTAGATTCTACCAAACTTCACTCGCCCTATCACAGAGCTGTACGCGGGGTTTACTGCCTGTAGGCCGATACCCAACTTAAAAGTTTTGGCTCGAATATACTGCAAAATGCGGGCATAACAAAAAGCAGAAAGCTGCCGGCCTCTTTTTTTATTTTGCGTATTTAAATCTTTTTTCTTCTCTGAAAAATCAAGCGATTCAATCACCATTGGTTTTTGTTTTTTAAGCGCAAAGGCACTCAGTGTTGAGACGGCATCACCGATGACAGCAAGGCTTTGTGCTCGAGATTTACCGTAAGTATTTAAAGGAATATCAAAGGCGTTCAAATAGTTACCTTTTGAATCGATCTCTGTCACCGATAGGTGTCCAATATTGATATCCACCCCAATAGCACCCAAGTGCTGATTCGTTTTAAGGGTAACTTGGGGCTTTTCTATGGTGATAAAAACACGCCAACTTTTTTCATCCTGTACAAAACGATAATTAATCGATACGCCATGCTGTTTAAATAAATCACCCTGTTCATTTCTTCCTGCCTTGGATGCCAGCGTTTTCCGCAACCTATTTTCAGACAGGGCTGCCAAAATATCGTCTTTTCCATGATGAAGCTGAATATTGTCTAAGACAATATGTTTTCCATAAGTGCTTGCCAGATGGTCAGGAACACGAACGCTAAGATGAATGCTTGAATCGGCATTCAGTGTGGCAACACAGCTTTGGTTACCCATCGTCTCATCTTTACTGCCCAATAGAAAAAATTGCTGACAGCGAGACTGATGCCAGTCTTTTTTCCAATCCACATGATTGACATAGCCATTTTTTTTGAGGTGAAATTGACGATTAAATAGCTTTTTTCCGCCAAAGCATAGACTTATTTTTCCGCATTTAATATTTTCTTCGAGTTTATCGCGCCGATGCTTTTGTATTGCCAGAGAACGCTTCTTTTGATGCAAGACCTGGTCTGCATTTTTAATATGCTTTTTATTTTTTTGAATACGCGCAATGATTTTCTCTGTTTTGATGATTTTGGATGAAATCATCTTCAAGTTTTCCAGCTGAATGGCCTTTACCGATCGAATTTTACCCTCCAGACCTATGCGTATGGCATTAAATTGTCGGGCAGTAATGCCATACTTGCACAAATATTCAGATTTTACTTTTAGGATATTTTTTCCACG